>NZ_BMBX01000001.1:0-722469 GCF_014634905.1 Sporomusa sp. GT1
CTCAAATAGGTTTATTCCTATTCTTGCCAGTAAGGAAGATGTTTCAAACTTATTTACACAAAATTTTCTGTGCCCTCTGGAAGTCCCATATAATATCTCCATTCAAGTAATGAGCAACACCACTCTCAATAAAAGCATATATTCGCTATAAAGCTATTTTTTCCTTTAAAAATTCTGTTAATTTCCTTGCTCATTCATTGACAATAATACTGTTGCTACTTCAATCTGCCTTATCCGCCATTCATTGTCTTCATATTTCCATATGGAAGTTACATTGGCCACCAGATCAGCGTTGTATGCCCCTACCACCCGTTGATGACCACGAAGCTCATAGGTGCCGTTACGGCTAAAATCAATGGGTTCTATTACTGAAAATGGATAGGAGTATGGCTTAACTTCTTTTAAAAGCTTACCTTCCGGGCTATACACATTACTGCCAAGATACCTGTCTTTATTAGCACTGAGATCAACAATGGTACTGCGTCCGGTATTTTCGTTGACTAATTCGGCTTTAAAGCCATCAACAAACCTGCCGGTAAACTTTGCTCCACCATTATTCTTTTCAGCAAAAATCACCTTCGGTTCGGCGCCACTGAAAGTAGCGATAACGTGTCCCACAATGCCGCCGCTGCCACCTGTTGGTGCCGACACCATAACATCACTGATCTTATCGCCGTCAAAATCTCCCACAAACAACTTAGCTTCGTAACCGCCGAAATTCTCCAATTGAGTAGACACCTGGTTACCGGTCGCACCATTTTGAACTATGATATCGATTTGGTCGGCATATATAGCGTCCGGTTTTGCTTTGCGACCAATTAAGAAGATATTGTCTTCGATAGCATCACCAGTAACATCGGCAATTTTAGCGTCAAGTACATACCTCCCGGCAGGCAGCTCAATTTTTGCCGGTTCCATTGCCAAGCTGCGCGCCGCACCGGTAACATGACCTGCCGCATTATAAACGGTTTTCACTGTATTGGTCTCATAAGAGCCTTCCTGTGCCAGGTACACTGACGGAACAAAAAGAACTACAGCCGATATAATTCCCGCAATTTGTTTTTTATATTGCATATCACGAAACTCTCCTTTTTAAAAATCACTTTGTTATTACAATAAACGTAAACCTATCAAAAAAGTAACGAAAATAGCTAAGTTTCTTAAAAAACAGAAAAGCCCACAGATACATTTCTGTGAGCCTGTTTTTTTGCATTCTGGTGGGACTAACTGGACTCGAACCAGTGACCCCTACGATGTCAACGTAGTACTCTAACCAACTGAGCTATAGTCCCTCAACTCAGGTAAATTATATTACGGTTAATTATAAAAGTCAAGGTACTTTATAAATTAGTACAGAATATTGTTGGCAATTACCAGACGTTGAATTTGGTTGGTTCCTTCGTAAATCTGCATGATTTTAGCATCACGCATATATTTCTCCGCAGGATACTCTTTGGAATAACCATATCCGCCCAGCACTTGAACAGCATCCACCGTAACCTTCATCGCCGTGTCAGCAGCAAAGCATTTAGCAATGGCAGATTCTTTAGTATAATCCACACCCTGGTCTTTCAGCCAGCAGGCTTTATAAACCAGCAGCCGGGCAGCCTCAATTTGCATCGCCATATCAGCCAGCATAGCCTGTACAAGCTGGAACGAAGCAATAGGCTTATCAAATTGTACGCGCTCCTTGGAGTATTTAACAGCCAATTCAAAAGCCGCCTGAGCCAATCCCACCGATACCGCACCAACAAACGGCCGGGCAGCATCCAGTGTTTTCATGGCAATCTTGAAACCTTCTCCTTCACGGCCAATACGGTTAGTTGCCGGAATACGCACGTTGTCTAACACCAATTCGCAGGTATTAGAGGCCCTGATCCCCATCTTTTCTTCTTCTTTACCAACTGTAAAACCCGGAGTGCCGCGATCGACAATAAAAGCAGTCAGGCCACGGATACCGGCTGTTTTACGGGTATTAGCAAAAATAATATAAATTTCAGCAATGCCACCATTAGTAATAAAACACTTTGTTCCATTAAGAATATAATCTTCACCGTCTTTAACAGCGGTAGTGGCAACTGCTCCTGCGTCAGAACCGGCACCTGGCTCAGTCAGCGCAAAAGCGGCTAATTTACCATTATTAAGAACATCAAACATCTTCCGCTTTTGCTCATCAGTACCCAATAATACTACCGGATAAGAAGCTAAAGCATTGGCTGCCGTTGTTGTAGCTACACCAGCACACCCTTTTCCCAGTTCCTCATAGATAAGAGCGATTGAAAGGGCATCAAGACCTGGTCCATCATACTCTTCAGGAACAGTTAAATTGAGCAAGCCTGCTTCATCAAGCTTCTTCCACAGATCAGCTGGAACCACACCGTCTTTATCCATTTCTAAAGCGTGCGGAGTAATTTCTTTAGCCACAAAATCCTTTACCATCTTTTGTAGATCCAGTTGGTCGGGAGTAAAGTTAAAATCCATGCCTTGCCTCCTTATTGTTCGCATAATACAAAAAAATACTAAAGATAAGTATACCGCATAATGATTTTTTTGTTAACACCCAAATTGCAAAAAAATGAAAAAACGCGCTATTTTAACAGCAGTTTAGCGCCAACTGCAAGTAATACTAAGCCAAACAGCTGTTGAGGGCTGCAAGCCATACGTTCAAGGCCAAAGCCGCCAAAATGATCAATAAGAATGGCCGTCAATACTTGTCCGACAATTATAGCGGTAGTAGCATTGGCTACACCAACACTGGGGATACTGGCAGCTACCAAATATATTATGGCAACGCCAATCATACCTCCCAACCAGGAATACCAAGGTGCTCCTTGCCATGCGTACAAATTCCCCTTACCCATTTTAAACAAAAACAGCAAGATCATTACCAACAAACTTCCGGTAATTTGCACAATAAATGTGGCCTCCAAAAGACCAATAACTTTACTTAACGAAGAATTCAGCGACCCCTGCACCGCCATTAATACCCCGGAAACCAACGCTAATACCAATGGCAGCATTTCGCTTGAGATGAAGTTCAACTTAGACACGCCCCCGTATATTTGCACAATTCTAAGTGTAGTATAATACTTGGAAGTTATTAATATTCCAGGATAACCTGCTTTGGAATAAAAAAAAGAGGCTTACTCTGCTAAGCCTCTTTAGTCAAGTATATATACTGTTACTTGCCGAACGCCAAAAGCCAAAGCCTCGCGGCGGTTCTCATAAGCCAAATCAATACGGTTACCCTTAATCGCACTGCCGATATCGTCAGCTACTGCATACCCATAGCCTTTAATATACAATCTGGTTCCCAAAGGAATAACCGATGGATCGACAGCAACCAAACCCTTACGCAAATAATTGCCCCGGTATGTATAGCTGCCATTTCCAGGATCATGCGCCGTATACGCTGATGCCTTCATAACAATAGAGCGGCTGTATCTGCTGGGTTCACTCGTCAAGCGCCCAAGATAGGCGAATGTTTCTTTGTCAACAATACCCGTTACTTCAAGGTCATTATTACGTTGAAATTCTTTTACGGCCTTAGCGGTAATCGGACCGAAGATCCCATCAATCGCGCCGGCATAAAAACCACCATCTGCCAAAAACTTCTGCACAGCTCGTACTTCATCGCCACGTGCGCCAACAGCAATCGGCGCTTTTTCCGGCTGCTCCGCAGTCAATCCGACCGATGGGCTGCTTACTGCAAACAGCATGACCAATGCAAAAGTAAACGCCCAAAAGGCTCTTTTCAATGGTTTCACCTCTCTTACAATGCGCCTCCGAGGTTAGCTGTCGGGTTTGGGCAAAAGAGAATGTGAGAACGCCCTACCGCGATTGCGGATTCACCCCTGTATTTCTATTGGTTCCCCCGTACCATATAAGGATTCGGCATTATAAATATAATATACCAAATTGCAAGCTTGGTCAAATTCGATATCATGGTATATTCTTGTCATATCGTCTATTTCTTTCAGTTATTTAAAAATTTCAGGAAAAATTGGAGGCAAACATTATATTCCCAGCGCCGTGCATAACTCCTTACTCGCTACACCGGTAACAGCTACCCCTTTATCTGCTTGATAAGCTTTAACCGCTTCTTCTGTCATAGTGCCAAACAAGCCGTCAGCCCGTCCCTGAAAGTATCCCATCTCTTTAAGTTTGAGCTGCAGCGCAGCTACGTCGGAGCCTGAAGCTTTATATTTCAAATTTCTTTCAATCCTAATATTTCTGCCTGTAATGCTTACCGGAGTACCAATAGGAGTCCATTCAAACAGCTCTTCGACATCCTTATTGCGCATTCTGATACAGCCATGGCTGGCAAATTGTCCAATTGACCATGGCTTATTGGTCCCATGAATACCAAATGTGCCCCACGGCACATTTAACCCCATCCAGCGAGTACCAAACCCTGTTCCCCAGTCATAATCCTTCCATACAACATTCCATTCGCCAATAGGGGTGGGAGTTTTACTTTTACCCACAGCAATCCGGTACTTTTTGTAAAGCTCACCATCGTTATGGAGCTCTAACTCCCTTGACTGAACTTTTATTAGAATGCTCACCTTACCGGCAGGTGCCTCAAAGGGTTGCCGACTATCAATTGCCGCCAGGTCCTGTTCATCCATATACTCAAAGCCAAGAATGCTAAAAACAATGCTTAAAATAGCTAATACTGCTATACCGAAAAATATCCGTGAACGCCTGACTTTAAACGACCATAAGGAATTCACCTGGTTCGCCCCCTTACAGACTGTATTCTTCAGAAAATATATGCAGCTGTCCGCAAGGGTATGAAATTTTACATGCTGTCAGGCCAACAAAAAAATTAACCGGCTAAAGCCGGTTAATTTAACACATTACATCGCATTAGCTACCATAACCCAATGGCACTTTGCGGGATTAAGATCCAAATGAATATTATTCTTGACTGCGTTTGGCATCAAAATAGTTATTAGTGTTAGTAAGCAACGTAGAAAGCAAGACCACCTCATCCTGGTATCCGGCTAAACGGTCACTTACCTCTGCTTGGACTTTTTCCTGCACGCTACTACGCACAGCAGTCTCTACCGCCCGGGCAATGTTTTGCTTAGCCACATCCTGGTCCTGGACTGCCAGTTGCGCCGCAACTGAGCTAATATCATTAACAATATCCGCTTTTCCGGTGCGTTCAAGGGCAAATTGGGCAAGAGTTCCCCACAATGCCTGTTTATTGCCTTGTTCAAAATTATCCTTTATTTTCAACAACTCTTCAATCTGGGCAGCCTGTGCGTTGGCAGCAGATAATTCAGCCAGTTGGTCTCCCAAAGACGCAGCCTCTGCTTTAGGCATCGCCAACGAAAATATTGGCATTGCGAAAACCATCAACATGACAGCGGCTATCTTTCTTTTCACAATAATACTCCTTCCCCTTTAATGGTTTGGATTCGTAACACATTTTATCATATAGTTTACATAATTAATAGAGGTAAATTAAACAAGAAAACTGATTGCAAAAACAATCAGCTTTTTTTGTCCTAACAGAAATATAACTTTCTTAAGAACAGGATCAACACCGGCTTCCGCTGCGACGCGCCTGGATGGTGCTAATACCGATTGTGCCACGGATGGCATAGCAATTCGGCCCGCCAAAGACTCGGCACAAGCCGTGTTTTCTTTATTTAATGCAAGCAGTTATAGTACCATTTTCAAATACCGGAATAACTGACAAGGTATCTTGTTGTAAACATAACATAACATCTTGTTCAAAGCCGATACTACGTAAATAGCTGGCATGTGACGATTCTGCCACCCTTGGCAGTAACTCGGCGGCAAAATCACGGTACATCGCCTGCGCGGCCAATGCGGTGTCACTGAGTTTAGCAGTCTTACTGAAGCGCTCTGCCAGCAGGCCTGCACACAAAGTGTCTTCCAAGGAAAACCGCCCCTCCGAACCGGCACATACAATGACGACATCGTCTTGCTGCTGTTGTAAAGCACTTGTTATGGCAGCCGCATTAACAAAAGCCATTGCATATACCTTTTGAGCCGCACTTGCTTTGGTTAATGCCAACGTTCCGTTGGTCGTTGTCATTACAATTGTTTTACTTGCTACTTGTTCCCGTGTGTATTCAAAAGGCGAATTTCCCAGGTTAAAACCCGGAATAAGCAAGCCTTCGCGTTCACCAGCCAGCAATATATCCGGATTATTAGCTTTAAGCTTGTTAGCCTCTGCTACTGTTCTTACAGGGATTAGCTCTTTACAGCCATTGGCACAAGCAGTGGCAATACTTGTCGTCGCTCTAAGCACATCAATAACCACCGCACTGTACTTACTGTATTTTTCATCGTCAAAATCGTTAGGAGTAAAACAAATATCAATATTCACGATTTCTACCTCACTTTCCTGACCAAGAATCCGTATTACATATATCCAAATTATATATATCCAAAAATATGTACATTTTTGTCAGACTAAAAGGAAAGCGCTTGGGCTGTCCAAGCGCTGCTCTGTTAACCTAGAATACCCTGTTTTACATTGTCTAAGCCTAAACGATCTATCATCATGCCAATGCGCTCGTGTTTGCGGGCATTGGCTTTGTAGTAAGCAATGATTTTATTAATAATCGCGATTACTTCTTCCTGAGGTATTTGTTCTGTTAATAAATCAGCAACTCTGGCTCTGGCACCAGCACAGCCGCCAATTACAATTTTCCAGCCTTTAGCGGTACCGATCAGGCCTATATCCTTTACCCAGCCCTCAGCACAGGAATTGGTACAGCCGCTAACCCCAAATTTGAGTTTGCCTGGCAACTCCATGCCATGATACAATTTATCAATCTCAAGCCCTAACGTTAAACCATCTTGCTGGGCCCGCTTACAGAAATGAGTGGCCGGACAAATCTTTACGCTCCGCACACACAGACCAACAGCAGCACCTTTATCCATCCCTAGTTCTTCCCACACGGCATCAATTTTATCCTCGGCAATACCAACAATGGCAATCCGCTGCGCTGAGGTTAGTTTGAGTGCCTTGGCTCCGTATTTTTCTGAGACGTCGGCTATTTTCCTCAACACGTTAACATCGAGAATGACACCACCGGGAATATGAGGAGCAATAGCATATGTTTCTCTGTCACGCTGAACGATAGCACCTTTTTCCAATAAATCTGTCTTTTGTTCCATAATATGAAACCTCCTATAAGATAATAATATGTAGTGGAATATTATTATAAATTAGATACTTCTTATAAAAATCCTGCTCCCTTACAAAATTTTTCTAAAAAATGCAAAGGGCAGAGATAGAGTTCTTTTGACGCAAAAAAATATAGCATCCATATAGACGCTATATTCTTGCTAAATCGATTCTGGCTTACGCCCAGGCATCCAGCATTTCACGGAGTTTTACTACATGTGTCTGTTCTTCAGCTTTTAACTGGTTAAATATAGTTCTGGCTTCTTCAAATTTAGCACATTTCGCTAAGGCATCATAAAACAGAATAGAATCTTTCTCATCTTGTAAAGCGGCTTTCAGAATATCGGCAATGGTATTAAGTTCAGGCAAAGTTTGCGCTGCCTTATCTTTAGGGAAAATATGGGGCTCAGCGAGAACTGTCAAATACTTTGAAGTTTCTTGGTCAAACAGGTAATCGCTGGCATCCGCATCTTTGTTTTCCTTAAGTTTATTATAAAGTGCAGTGAATTTTTCATGATGATAAATTTCTTCATTCATAAGAAACATGAACAAGTCTTTATGTTCCTGATTTTTGGCTTGCTCATATGCTTTTTTGTAAAAGTCGCGACCACGTGCCTCCATATCAATAGCGATTCTCAGGCCTTCCAAGTCGCTAAACAAGTTGCCCATATCACAGGCATTTTTTTGCATGTGGATGTCCTCCCTTTATTAAATTCATAATATACTGGATTATATTCCATCTTTCTGGATAAAATCCTTTTTCCTTTGTGACTTTTTTATCAAATATAGTGAATAATTAGCAAATTAAATTATGTACACTATTATATACATACTTATCCTGGGACTTAGCCGCTCTTGAACTCCCGCCTGTAGAAGATAGGGGTCTTAGAGCAGGTTAATCTCAGAATAAAAGGAAAGCAGCATGGGTAAAAATCCCAGTGAAATTTCACTGGGATTTTTACTATTAGTAAGGTGATATCCTATTAACAATGGATCATATTCTTCTTGTATTCACGATAGAGTACTTTTAATTCATTAACCTTATCTGACATCTCAATTTGCAGGGCTGATGCAGTATCATAATCGCCTGCCTGAATAGCCTCTTTAATCCGGGTAAATATACACTTTTGCGATAAGCAGTCTTTGGCAAGTCCCACTCTGAGAGCATTGATCTTATCCCAGTTGGAAAGGTCAAGATCACTGGCACAATCAGCATTATGCAAGAGTACTGCCTCTTTTACAACACCGAGATTTTCCGGAATAATGCGATTGAGCAGCTCAGTTTTCCAGCGAACTAACGCACCAGCCACAAAAGCCTTAACCAGTTCGGGGCGGAAAGATCCGCCAATAGTAAGTGTTTTAACCTTCTCCGGATATTTCTCGATATTTTGCATGTTTTCCCAAACAGTGGCAGGCGGTTTGCCAAACAAGCGATTACGCTCTTCGGCAGAATAATCATCAAATACGTCATGTTCGCTGCGATACGCCCGTTCTGTTTCAAGATAAAAGCCTTCTTGTCCGGCTTCTTTGGAAAGCTCGGCATCCAGTTCTGCTATTGTTTTGCCAGAATTTACGGCAGCTTTAATACCATCAAGCATGCTCATATAAATAGCCGTTATTGCAATATAGGTATTGGTATACGGATTCGGAGAACGAACTTCAAATCTGGTAGCCATCGGATTATTAACATCACGTACCAGTCCCGCCAGGATGGTTCTGTTACGCGAAGGCACGGCCGGAGTATGGCCTAAGGAGGTTACGATACATACCGGTGCCTCAAAACCGGGCTTTAAACGATTAAGCGAGTCATTGGTTGAAGAAATGAACGGGTTAATGACTTCGTAATGCTTTAAGAGTCCCATGATTGCACCATAACCAATGGCGCTTAAAAAATACTGCTTCATATCAGAAGGCGAGAACAGGTTAACGACTTTTCCAGACTTAAGTTTTGCTGCAATGCCGACATGAGTATGTTCACCACTGCCAGCAACACCAATTATCGGTTTTGCCTTGAAAGTTACCTCCAGGCCATTTGCCCGAAAAGCTTCTTTCACAATAATTCTGGCTTGAAGCTCATTGTCTGCGCATTGCAAAGCATTAGAAAACTTCCAGTCAATCTCCAGCTGTTCCATAACATGGTTTAAGTGACCGGTTTCATCGATCTGTGCTTTAACGCCACCGACTTCTTTGTGACCCATTTCCGGTTCAAGACCATATTTGGCCATCATCAATATGGCTTGTTCCATTGCAGTACGGACATTGCCACGTGTCCGCTGCCAGTATTGCTCCTGTAGAACCTGGGAAGCCGACAGTTCTTCCACTTCTGCTTTGTTGGCCGGAGTTTTTACCCAGAATTCAAGTTCGGTGGCCGCAGTAAAGAGAATATCGTCTACATCAGCAGCATTGATATGTTCTAAGCCGGCAATCTTACTATTGTTTTGGAAAAGAGCCTTGATTTCCGCTTTTATATATTCCATGCTTTGCGCTAAAATGGAACGGGAGTCAACTCTAAGTCCATCATGTACCAGGAACGCCGGAATCCGGAGCGTACCGACAGGTTTACCGGTCTCCTCATCAATATGTTCATAATTATAGTCTACAAACCAATTAACACTGGCATCGGCCAGCATATCCAGTTTGGCGTTGTTTAATGTTGCAATGCCGGTAAGAACAACAGACGAGCCATCTGTCTGGACTGCACTGCCATCATAAAAGTTTTCCATATCCTCCATGAACAAACCAATAGGAATCTTCTCATCGGTATCATTACCAGCCAAGTCAATACCCACCAGTGAAGCAAACTTGATTTCCGGGTGATTAGTTAACAGGTTCAAAATTTCTTCTTTACCATATTTACCTGCAGGAATTACATACACTAAATCTTTAGTCATTTCCTTCACCTCATCATAAAATATTCATCTTATAGGTTCTCGCAATAGACCCTGGCCAATTCGGGCAAAAAAACAAACTCCTCCACTTTGCAGGTGTGAAGGAGTCGCCATTGACTCAGTCATATTTAAATATGTACTTATTATAGCATAAAAAATCCTTTTGTCTAGATACTAAATTACTTTTTTCTATTTTTACTCATTCCCCTTGTCCATGTGGCTGTTTTCCCCCATGCCCCATTCTGGCAACCAGGAGCATTGCCAACAGGATAACAGATACCCCACCTACCATAACAGGTGTCGTTACTATGTGGCGCGGTAAATATTCATATAAGCCGGCTACACCAAAGAAAATAAAGATACTAGCGGCAACCCATTTTACTAATCGCTCAGGAATCTTCTTGCCTAGCACTACACCAATAACTATACCGATGGCATTGGCAATCATCATGCCGACTGTGGTTCCCAGCCAAACAGGTATGATTTGATTGGCAAACTGAGCTGCCAGTGCGACGGTGGCCAACTGGGTTTTGTCTCCCATTTCTGCAATAAAAAAAGCGATAGTGACTGTCCAAAAGGGGCTGCGGTTAGTCTCTTTATCTTCACCGTTAAGTTCATCTCCCCGGATTGTCCACAAGCCAAAAATAATAAATGATGCCGCAGCAGCAATCTGCACATATTGTAACGGCATGAATAGCGTTATGTAACTACCAACAACTACAGCAAAGAGATGATTAAGAACGGTGGCTACGAAAACACCGGCCAAAACGGTAGGCCACGGATAACGAGTGGCAAACGCCATGCCCAGCAATTGTGTCTTATCCCCCATTTCAGCAAGTATAACAAAGGTAAGTGATGTAATAAATGCTGTCAAAAAGATTCCTCCTTAACAAGGTTAACTCATCTACTAGTATGACCAAAATACAATAAGTTTTCAACCCCAAAACTTTACATTTGAATTTGATTCAGTTATGCTATTGCTATAATCGGTGGAAAAGGATGTGATTACATGGAGCTATTGGAAGCCATTAATAGCCGCCGCTCAGTACGAAGTTATACCAGCGCCCAGGTAGATAAAGCAACAATTGAAAAACTGCTCGACGCTGCCGTACAGGCCCCCAGCGCTATGAATTCCCAGCCTTGGGCCTATGCTGTAATTCAAAATGCCGCCCTGCTCAAAGAATATTCCGACCGCACCAAGCAACTTCTCCTGGCATCGCTGGATAAATTTCCGCAGCTCAACAAGTATAAAGCAGCATTTGAAAACCCTGATTTCAATATTTTTTACAATGCCCAGTCACTGGTAATTATCTTTGCCAAGCCTGGATCTCCAAATGGTACTGTGGATTGCTGTTTAGCCGCACAAAACTTTATGCTGGCAGCACACAGCCAAAACCTTGGCACCTGTTGGATTGGCTTTGCCCAGAGATTTTTAAGTCTGGCTGAAATCAAGGAAGAACTCGGCGTCCCGGCGGAATATGAAGCGGTAGCCCCGATCATCGTAGGTTATCCGGAGGTCAAACCGCCGGCAGTACCTAAAAAAGCTCCGGAAATTTTATTCTGGAAATAATACAAAACCCGCAGCCAAAATGCCTGCGGGGTTTTTTTATCATGATAGAAAGTATAACTTTCACCTGGATAAGGGCAACATCGGCTTGTGCTTTCGCCAAAGGCTCGGCGCAAGCCGTGTTTTCTTTATGCTTGTCTGAGTAGTCAATAAGCCGAGTTCTGTTCCGCGTTAGCGGTGATGATCATTTATCTGGGCCGGCAGTTGCCTGACAGCTCAAGCGACACAACCCGGAAGGCTCAGCGGGCAGCTTCATCCCTTCCCTATTCGGTCTTGCTCCAGGTGGGGTTTACCTAGCCAGTCAGTCACCTGACTGCTGGTGCGCTCTTACCGCACCGTTCCATCCTTACCTAACCAAGGTTAGGCGGTCTGCATTTCTGTGGCACTTTCCCTGAGGTCGCCCTCGCTGGACGTTATCCAGCACCCTGCCCTAAGGAGCTCGGACTTTCCTCGAGTGCAATCAAGCACCCGCGATCATCTTTCGTACTCAGAGGTTAATCAACCGGATATTTATTATATCACTTGTTCAACACTAAATCAATAAGAACTAAGCAGTACTAAAACAAGAGTTACTCCGGTCAAGACACAGCTGTATTAATAGGATCTAAATACATCCTGCTGTACATTACTAGCCATAATTTGTACATTCCAGTTTTTTTTGCCGGCACACAGGGTTAAATACCTGACCACACTTTCCACCACCGGTTGTTCGGTAGCAAAATGACCGGCATCTATAATAACCATCCCCTCAGCAATTGCCTGCTGGGCATCATGATATTTTACATCGCCGGTCACCAGGACATCGGCTCCCGCCTTACTTGCGGCTTCAATCAAACTGGCCCCGCTGCCACCGCATACCGCCACAGTGTTAATTACAGCATCGGCCGGACCTGCCACTTTAATTGCTTCAACAGCTAACGCCGTCTTTACCTTCTGTATAAATTCTGCCAAAGGCATTGACTCTGTCAGGCGGCCAACACGTCCCAAACCGTGACGAAGGCCGCTATTTTTAAGTACATATTCATCGTAAGCAACTTCTTCATAAGGATGGGCCGCCAGCATGGCAGCAATCACCTCAGAGCGCCGCGATTTTGTGACAATGGTTTCCAGCCGGTATTCCTCAACAAATTCAAGCTTGCCCTGTTCACCGATAAATGGCGCAGTCCCGGCAAGCGGTAAAAATGTGCCGATCCCCTGAGTCTGAAAAGTGCAATGGCTGTAATTCCCAATATGCCCCGCACCAGCTTCAGTCATAGCCATGCGCACCTGTTCGACATGGGAGGCAGGAACAAAAACTGCCAGCTTGTGCAGCGGCTCCTGATAAACCGTCGTCAGCGGCGCAATAGCCAGCAGATTGAGTTTCCGGGCCAGTACATCATTCACTCCCCCGGGCGCACTGTCAAGATTGGTATGGGCGGTATATACGGCGATTCCATGTTTAATTAAAGTGGACAACATACTTCCTAATGGCAAATCGGTGCGAAGCTGCGAAATTTTTTTAAATATTAGCGGGTGATGGGCAACAATCATGTCAGCGCCTGCCGCGATTGCTTCACTAATAACCGCCATATCTACATCCAAAGCTACACTGACTTTATGTATAGTCTGTTCCGGACTGCCAACCAACAGACCAACATTATCCCAATCCTCTGCCAAATAACCAGGAGCTAACTGCTCAAGCCCGGCAATAATATCACGGCATTTTACAGACATGCAAGCTTGTCCTCCAATTCTTTCAGTTTTCCATTAAACTCTCTGTATTTTACAGAATTAACGGCTTCCGTACTGCCGGCCATTGCCGAAAGTACGCCACGCAAATGACTGATCAATTCTTCGATATGCTGTTTCAACAGCGGATGCCTTGTATGCCAGAGCAGCGGTCCAATTTCATATAATACCGGCTCCACTTGCCGGCTTATTCCTTGTTCTGCCGCAATGATCTGATATAACCGCCCATCCTCTTCCACCAATTGTTCATCAACGATGTGCCAATTGTTAATACATAACCATTCTCTAACAAGTGCGGCAGCAATCATGGGTTGTAAAATAAGGCGTTTAATGCTTATCGTCACCTCTGGCCGGGATGTCAAAATGTCAATAATATTTGCCCCACCCATGCCGGCAATCACAGCGACGTCGGCTTCACCGGGGCTAAGTACCTCAAGGCCATTCCCCTGCCGTACGGAAACCTGTTCTGCCAATTGCCGGGATTCCACCGCGTTTTTCGCCGATAGATAGGGGCCATAATGGATATCTCCGGCAATAGCGCGGGAAATAACATTCCTGGTAACAAGATATATTGGCAAATAAGCATGATCTGTACCGATATCGGCCATAGTTGCTCCGGCAGGAACCATGTCTGCAATGGTTTTTAATCGTTCGCCCAATTTCATTGTGTATCCTCCTGTCGGTTTGTCCTTGTTATTATTTCGCCTGGTGGCTAAAAAATCCTTTCCTCCTATATAGTAAGAAAAATCGCTGACGCGCAAAATCATTCTATTAGACTAAACAAAAAACCTGCGAGCTTAACTTCGCAGGTTTTTATGGTGGGCGATGACAGGATCGAACTGCCGACATCCTGCTTGTAAGGCAGGCGCTCTCCCGGCTGAGCTAATCGCCCGGGTAATTAGAATAAAGGATGTTCTGCGCTACCGCTCAGAACTAAGCAATTCGCACAGGTTCTGGTATCGCTTTCGCTCTCCAAAACCTGGCTCTCTGCTTATCACTCAGGTTCTCATGTCGCCTATCGGCTCGTGAGAACCTGGTTCGCTGCTTATGGTGACCCGTAAGGGAATCGAACCCTTGATACCGCCGTGAAAGGGCGGTGTCTTAACCGCTTGACCAACGGGCCAGAACAAATGGTGGGCCCACCTGGGATCGAACCAGGGACCAGCCGGTTATGAGCCGGCTGCTCTACCGCTGAGCTATAGGCCCTAGAGAGATTAAAACAGGTTTTCCGAAGAAAGCCTGTTTGGAAACATAGTTAGAAACGTATAGGATAGGATGTTCCGCGCTACCGCTTGGAACTAAGCGATTCGCACAGATTTCCGCGTCGCTGTCGCTCCTAGAAATCTGGCTCTCTGCTTATCTGCTTATGGCTCCTCGAGTAGGACTCGAACCTACGACCGATCGGTTAACAGCCGATTGCTCTACCAACTGAGCTATCGAGGAATATCGCCAACGTTAATTATTATAAGATAATGTATTTATTACGTCAAGTAGTTTAGCAAATTTATTCAAGGAAGTCTTTTAATTTCTTACTGCGGCTTGGATGACGAAGTTTCCTCAGTGCTTTAGCTTCTATCTGGCGAATCCGTTCACGGGTAACGCCAAAATACTGCCCCACTTCTTCGAGAGTACGAGCCCGGCCATCATCCAGGCCAAATCTGAGACGCAGCACTTTCTCTTCACGCGGAGTAAGTGTTTCAAGCACTTCCTCCAGCTGTTCCTTAAGCAACATAAATGATGCTGCTTCAGCAGGAGCAGGCGCGTCCTGGTCTTCAATAAAGTCGCCTAAATGAGAATCTTCTTCTTCACCAATAGGCGTTTCCAATGATACAGGTTCCTGCGCGATTTTCATAATTTCCCGTACCCGCTCGACACTAACATCCATAGCTTTGGCAACTTCTTCCGGCGATGGTTCACGCCCAAGTTCTTGCAGCAGCTGGCGTGACACGCGAATGAGCTTGTTGATGGTTTCCACCATGTGCACTGGAATACGGATAGTACGAGCCTGGTCGGCAATAGCTCTGGTTATGGCCTGGCGTATCCACCAGGTAGCATATGTGCTAAATTTATATCCCTTGTTGTAGTCGAATTTTTCTACAGCCTTAATTAGTCCCAAATTACCTTCTTGAATAAGATCAAGGAACAGCATCCCCCTGCCAACATACCGCTTGGCAATACTTACAACCAGTCGTAAATTAGCTTCTGCAAGCCGGCGTTTGGCCTCCTCGTCTCCTTGCTCCATACGCTTTGCCAGTTTCACTTCTTCATCAGCGGTTAAGAGCGGTACCCGGCCAATTTCCTTAAGGTACATACGAACAGGGTCATCGATGTTAATGCCTTCAGGAATGGTGAGATCTATATCTACTTCTTCGGCTGTGGATTCAATCTCAGCCATGTCAGGGCCTTCAATCAATTCACTGTCCGGGGCATCATCAACAATTTCAATACCTTTATTGCTAAAGATTTCATACATATCATCAATTTCATCAGGACTCATATCATCGGTCTGCATAGTATCCATAATTTCGGCATATGTTAACACACCGCGTTTTTTTCCTTTATGCAATAGCTCATTGACATGCTCGCCTGAAGTATTTTTCTTATCGGCCATAGTTTTCCCCCCTTCCCGTGGCAATCGACAGTAGTTGATTTATCCATACCTGCTTATTAGTGATGCAATTTGCTAATTTCATGTTTAATTCGCTGACTTTCCGCCAGTTCCTGCAGAAAGCTACTATCCCCCATGCGTTCTAATTCGTCGGCCATCAGCCGGTGTTGTTCGTACAATGTTGTTAAATGAGCTAACCTAATGGTTTTTATACAATCATCTACTAATTTGACTACATCCTCAAACTGTATTTCCATTAACATAATATGTGAAAATTCGTTATTGGCTTTTTCACTTAAGCTATTCACAACTGTATTTAGTTCTGCCTGTGTAATATTTTTTTCCATATTATACGCATTAAATATCAAATTAATTATCTCTTGTTGCAAAACACCTTGAAATTCTTGTGGAAAAATTTTTGCAAATACATAAGGAACCAGTGATAAATCATCGCACATCAAACGAATCAGTTGACGTTCAGCCTGAACTACTGCTGGTGCCGGTTGTTTATATAAGAAGGCAATGTTTATAGTTTTCCCGTTTTTTACATTTTTATCCTTTTTAAGCTGAACTATATATTTTGTTATTTCGCTCCGTAAAGCGCTTTCATCAACAGCAAGTATCTGAGATAACCGTGTAATATGAGCATTGATTTCTACCGCATTATCTGCCTCGGCCAAAATGGGTGCCAGTTTGCCAACAACAGCAATTTTGCCTTGAACAGTAGAATAATCATCTGATTTTAACGCTTGGTCAAGCTGATAATCCAACAGAGACTGTGCTGCTGCCAGTAACTCTTCAAAGGCTGCACTGCCATGTTTCCTAATAAACTCGTCCGGATCCTTACCATCTGGTATTGTTACTACCCTGATAGCTGCGCCTAATGCCCGCACAGTATTGAGCGCCCGCAGGGTTGCATTCTGGCCGGCTGCATCGCTGTCATAGGAAAACAAAAGCTCAGTATTAAGGTTATTAAGTTTCAGGAGGGTTCTGGCCTGTTCTGGTGTAAAAGCCGTCCCCAGGGATGCCACTACATTTTTGATGCCATGAGTATACAGCGTGATAGCATCCAGATAACCTTCAACAATAACTACCTTGCCTAAGTCGCGAATAGGCTTATATGCACTCTCAATGCCGTATAGTACCTGGCGTTTATTAAAAACTTGAGTTTCCGGTGAATTAAGGTATTTAGGCTGAGTATCATCCAAAACCCTGCCACCGAAACCTACAATCCGGCCTCTTACATCGCTTATCGGAAACATAATACGGTTACGGAATCGATCGTAAACGCCATCTCCTGATGTCCGGGCAGCACACAGCCCTGATTTCAGCAGTATATCAAGAGTAATGCCTCTTTCACTGAATGCTGATGATAGTTTATCCCAGAATGGTGGTGCAAACCCTAGTTTAAAAAAATCAATACATTCAGCAGTTATGCCACGACTGGTCAGATAATCACGGGCCGGTTTACCATAATTGGTTTTGGTTAGACAGGAATGAAAAAAATCTCTGGCTAACTCGTTTACCTGATATATTTTGGCTATTTCCTGATCCCGGGCTTGCTCGCGCGGGGATTTTTCCTTTTCCGGCATAGGAATGTTAAGTTTTTTCGCCAAGAGCTTTACCGCTTCAAAAAAAGTAATGCTTTCAACTTTCATGAGGAAATTGAAAACATTGCCACCGCTCTGACAACCAAAACAATAGAAAAAACCTTTATCCGGAGTTACCGAAAACGAAGGTGTCTTCTCGTTATGGAAAGGACAGCATCCCCAGTAATTTTTCCCTTTCTTTTTTAACGCAACATAGTCTGAGACAATACTGACAATATCACTTTCCGAGCGCAACCTATCGATAAAATCATCGAAAATCGCATCTTTCATAAACTCACCTTATCCAGGCAATGAGCAAATTCTCCTGCTGTGTTTTTAGATACATGATTCTGCAAATAGTTCCAACATCTGACTTAATTCTGCATTAAGAGTAATATTCCTGCCAAAAAACAGCAAATATAGAAAGTTGTTTATGCATAGTTCAGTGCAACCGTGTTTTTCAGCAGTTACTTTAGTAATTATTATTCAATATAAATGACAAAATTCCTCTTTTACATCTTGACAAAACTGATAATATTTGTTTAGAAAGAAAACACGGCTTGTGCCGAGCCTCTGGCAACGGCACAAGCCGATGTTGATCCTGTTTATAAGAAAGTTTACTTTCTGTTAGGATAAAAAACAGAGCCTAAGGTGTAAGCTCTGCTGACTATTTTGGTATCCCCCAGGTAGCAGGGATAAATAATTTTTCAAACTGCTTAATGGCATACAAATCCGTCAAACCGGCAATATAGTCAACAACAATGGTTTGCAGCCCCCATCGTTCTTCACGTTCCAAAAATTCCTGTGGCAAATTGCCAGGAGCGGACATGTAGGATTCAAAAAGTTTGCTAATAACGTACATAGCCTTTTTCCGGTCAGGTTCAAGCGCATCTGAACGATAAATCCTGCTAAACATGAATGAACGGAATT
This sequence comes from Sporomusa sp. GT1, assembly GCF_014634905.1. NCBI lineage: Bacteria > Bacillati > Bacillota > Negativicutes > Selenomonadales > Sporomusaceae > Sporomusa > Sporomusa sp. GT1. The sequence goes on from NZ_BMBX01000001.1 coordinate 18,488, forward strand.
CGTTCATAGCGTCTTTAACCCGGCCGGACATAATAATTTCATTTTTTCCATCAGACTCTGTAATAATATCTGACACCATAACCGTTATCATGCTGGAGGGGTTTGAACCGAGTACCTTAGAAACCTTTGCCGGTAAATCTACCGGCTTGAGCATGCCGGCCCTAATACCGTCATCATAATCATGACACAAATAGGCGATACGGTCGCCGTAGCAAACGATATTGCCCTCAAGCGTAAAGGGTTTATTTTCGCCTGTATGGTTTAAAATTCCATCTCTTACTTCGGCAGTCAAGTTAAGCCCTTGTCCGTTCCGTTCCAAATGCTCTACCACTCGTAAGCTTTGCTCATTATGATGATAACGCCCGATAAGGTCACGTAAGGCGTATTCCCCTGCATGTCCAAAAGGAGTATGTCCGACATCATGCCCCAACGCGATGGCTTCTGTCAAATCTTCATTAAGCCTGAGTCCACGGGCAATAGTCCGGGATATTTGCGCAACCTCCAAACTGTGCGTCATGCGCATACGGTAATGGTCACCAGGAGATATATATACTTGCGTTTTATGTTTAAGACGTCTGAAGGCCTTACTATGAATCACGCGATCCCGGTCCCGTTGAAAGGCTGTACGAAAATCACAAAACGGTTCTTCATGATCCCGGACGGCTTCCCGGCTTTTTGCAGCATAACTGGATAATATTTTAAATTCTTGTTCTTCAATGCGCTCACGAATTTTCATATGTTCAGCCTCCTTTTCTATATATTATACATTATTTCCCTTTATGAGACTAGTTTTTCTCAGTATTACACATTTTGGCAGAGCACAACTCCGAATAATTTGTTATAATGATATAATAGAAAGGGGCGTAACGGATGAGAACCAAAATATTTTTATCCACTCTTTTAATCTTAGTACTTTTCACAGGCCTGGCAGCGGCAGCAAAACCGGTAGTAACAGCTGATCGTACATATTTTGATATTAGTACCGGTCTTTATGTTCTAAATGGCAACGTCCGCATTGAGATGAAAAACCGGATAATAACTGCCGGCCAGGCAAAAGTTAACCCGGTTTCACTGGAAATCTGGGGTTCGGGCGGCATCACCGTAACTGAGAATGATGTGCATTTTACCGGTGACAGTGTATATGTCTACGGCACTAAGGATAAGGCAAAAATTGACGGTGGCGTTAACCTGTCCCGCAACGGATTAGCTATCACAGCCGATACTGTGGAATTTAACTGGCGTACCAAAATAGCTGTTTTTAACGGCAATGTTAATGTAGCTCAAAACGGCAGCCATTGGTCAGCTGATTCTGTCAGCTATAATGTCAAACTTAATAGTTTCCTTTAAAATGATTTAAAGTGATTAAGAAAATCCCTGGCCGCAACAAAATGCGTACCAGGGATTTTTACTATTTGGCGTAAAACGTCATTTTTTTTACAAATTGACTAATTTGTTTTTCTGAACAATTTCCAATATCCGGTTTGCCGTCTCTTCGATAGCTTTATTGGATACATCAATTATCGGGCACTGCACTCGGCGCATAATCGACCGGGCATAGTCAAGCTCCTCGTGTATCCGCTCAATATTGGCATAGCTGGCATCAGGCCCTAATCCCATTGTTTTGAGGCGTTCACTGCGAATTTCATTAAGCTTGAACTTGTCAATAATCAGGCCAACCGTGCGATGAGGCGGTACTTGAAAGAGCTCCTGCGGCGGCGGTATTTCCGGCACAAGCGGCACATTGGCCACTTTGACTTTTTTATGAGCCAAATACATGCTTAGCGGGGTTTTTGAGGTGCGCGAAACACCAAGAATTACAATATCGGCTTTTAGCAACCCCCAGGGGTTTTTGCCGTCATCATACTTTACGGCAAACTCTACCGCTTCCACCCGTTTAAAATATTCCTGGTCAAGTTTATGAATAAGCCCTGGTTTTAGTCTGGGAGTTATGCCACTGATGTCTTGCACTGCAGCAATCATCGGACCCATAATATCGATTGTCGGAATATTATGTTCTTTGGCCTGTTCTAATAATGCCTCACGCAAATCAGGAGAAACTAAGGTATGACAAATAACACAAGAATGGTTGGCTGCTTCCTGCACTGTTTCGGCAATTTGCTCCACCGAGTTGATATAAGGTATCCGGATAATATCAAATTCACTGGAATTAAACTGACTAGCCGTAGCGCGAGCCACCATTTCAGCCGTTTCACCAAGAGAATCTGATAATGCATAAATAATCGGCAGCTTAGCCATAACTGTCTCCTCCTCGTCCTTCGCCAATTTCAACAAACACTCTGGTAATATTGGTTTTAGTTAGACGCCCGACTACTTCATGCTCATGAACTTTGTTGCCCCGCAGGTTAGCCGGAACAACAACCGGCAGACTATCCACCTCGTTGTCAATAATTTTTTTGGCAGCTGTTAAAATTGGTTCCTCCGGAGTTGTTGTAATTATTTTCGTCACCGGTGTCATAAGTACCTTTACAGGCATTTTATGCAGGTCGCTTCCACCCATAGCCACCTTAAGCACATCTTTACGCGAAACCACTCCACCTAAAATGCCGCCTGGTTCAACAACATATACTGAACCGACATCTTCCAGGAACATAGTGACAACAGCATCATAGGCGCTTGTGCCAGTGGTGACAACAACAGGCACTGATTGCACATCCTTAACTTTTATCCTGTTAACTTGTTCAGTTAGCAAGCTTAGAGTATTTTTGCCGGTATAGTAGTAGCCCACCTTGGGTCGGGCTTCTACCATACCGGACATCACCAGGATAGCTAAATCAGGCCTAAGGGCGGCTCTGGTTACACTAAGACGTTCAGCAATTTGTTCCCCGGTAATCGGGCCTAATGTTCTGACCATCTCAGCAATTTTTTCTTGCCGCGGCGTTAAACCCAATAACTGCCCCCCCTTTTTGCTGATAGAAAGGCTACATAAGCCGCATTTTTCCTACAGGCGAAAAATGACTATATTACGACAATTTTAGTTAAATCAGCGGTATGTGCGGATAGGCCGGAAATGGCTTTTAGTAACGCCAGACGGTTGTTTTTGACAGCCGTATCTTCCACCATAACCATGACGGCTCCGAAAAATGCATCAATTGGTGCAGCCATAGCGGCCAGTACGGTGAGCACACCCTGATAATTTTTTTCGGCTTCATGCTTTTCAACGGCTGCCCGGGCGTCGGTGTATGCTTTATATAAAGCGTGTTCAGCCTCGGCTGTAAACAAACCTGGATCAATAGTCTCTGAGCTGGCATTCTTCGCTAAATTTCCTACACGAATCAGCGCCTGCACTGCTTTTTGCATAGCGATAGTTCCGCCTTCGACAGCCATGGCTTTTGCCCTTAACCAGGTATCATAGACATCATCAACACCTGCTGCTAATACGGCATCGATCATATCATACTTTAGCGCTTCATCTGTTAGAACATTTTTTATCCGCAGACGGAAAAAATCTTGTATGTCTGCCAACAGTTTAGTCTGCCGCTCATTATCGCTTATACCCAATAAATCCATAGCCTGAGCGGCTATCGCTGTTAAAGAAACAGGATACTTGGCTTCAATTAAAATATGTACAATACCCAGCGCCTGACGCCTGAGTGCGTACGGGTCCTGTGAACCTGTGGGAATGAGGCCCCGGCTGAACGTAGCCACAATATTATCCATCTTATCAACTATGCTGATTAATCGTCCTGCGGTTGTTTGCGGCAGCATGTCACCGGCAAACCGTGGCAGGTAATGTTCAAATATCGCTTGGGCAACTGCCGGATTTTCGCCATGCAGCAGCGCATATTCACGTCCCATGATACCTTGGAGTTCGGTAAATTCGCAGACCATGCCTGTCACTAAATCAGCTTTGGCCAGATGTGCTCCCCGGTTAACGATAGTAAGCTCCTCCTGGCTGATTCCCAGCATCTGTCCAATAGCAGCCGCCAAACGTTCTAAACGCAGTACTTTATCATAGAGTGTACCCAAGCCTTCCTGGAATACTATAGATTTTAGTTTCTCCACCCGGTCGTTCAAAGCTACTTTTTGGTCTTCTTCAAAAAAGAACCTGGCGTCAGCCAATCTGGCCTTCAATACCCGCTCGTTTCCGTGGCAAACAATGTCAATATGCTCGGCACCGCCATTCCTTACGGTAATAAACATTGGTAAAAGCTTGCCATCTTTGCCGGTTACGGGAAAATACCGCTGATGCTCACGCATGGGAGTAATAATAGCCTCCGGCGGTAAACTAAGATATTTTTCTTCAAAACTGCCGCATAAGGCTGTGGGATATTCCACTAAATGAACTACTTCTTCCAAAAGTTCTGCATCAATGGTCGCTGTTCCTCCCCGGCTCAGCGCTAAAGTTTCAATTTGCTCCCTGATTACACGGCGGCGTACATCCGGGTCAACCATAACGTAGTTTTCGTCAAGCCGGGAAAAGTAATCTTCCACCGAATTCACTTCGATTTCAGCCTTACCCAGGAAACGATGCCCGCGCGTCATGTTGCCGGAAGTTACTCCCGGCAGAGTGAAAGGCACCACTTCACTGCCAAACAAAGCTACCACCCAGCGGATAGGACGGGCAAAACGCATATCCAGATCTCCCCAGCGCATACTTTTGGGGAAAGATAAATGGTTGATAATATCGGTTAACAGTTCTGGCAGAAGTTCGGTTGTCTGCCGGCCTACTTCCTGGACAACAGCGTATATATAGCCATCTTTAACCACAAACGCCGAAGGATCAACACCCTGTCCCCGGGCAAACCCCAAAGCGGCTTTGGTAGGGGTGCCATCTTCAGCAAACGCTATTTTAACAGATGGTCCTTTATTTTCGCTATGTTTGTCGGCTTGACTGCCGGCAACCGCTCTGATGATAACAGCCAAACGCCGCGGCGTGCCGACAGTCCTGACCTCGCCGTGGACAATTCTAAGTTCCGCCAATTTGGTTTTTGTTATATTTTCCAGTTGTGCCAATGCACCTGGCATAAATTTCGCAGGAATTTCTTCTGTTCCAATTTCCAAGAGTAGATCTTTGCTCATGGCTTATTTACCTCCCTTTAGGAGCGGATAGCCGAGATTTTCCCGCTGCTCCAGATAACCTTGCGCACACAGACGGGCCAGATTCCGTACCCTGCCGATAAAGGCGGTACGTTCACTAACGCTGATGGCGCCGCGGGCATCAAGCAGATTAAAACTGTGGGAACATTTTAGCACATAATCATATGCCGGCAATACATAACCCAGTTCAACAATACGAATGGCTTCTTTTTCGTACAAATCAAACAGCTTGAATAATAGCTCAGTATCGGCAATTTCAAAATTATAATGGGATTGTTCCACTTCATTGCGATGAAAAACATCACCATAGGTAATACCATTTACCCATTCAATATCAAAGACATTTTCCTTGCCCTGAATATACATGGCCAAGCGTTCCAGTCCATAGGTAATTTCTACAGATACTGGTTTAACATCAATACTGCCCACTTGCTGAAAATAAGTAAACTGAGTAATTTCCATACCGTCCAGCCACACTTCCCAGCCCAAACCCCAGGCCCCCAAAGTAGGGGATTCCCAGTTGTCTTCCACGAAGCGGATGTCGTGTTTTTCTGGCTCAATTCCCAGTTTCGCCAAACTGGCTAAATATAATTCCTGAATATTCGCCGGTGAAGGTTTCATAATAACCTGATACTGATGATGCTGGAATAAACGGTTGGGATTATCCCCATACCGTCCGTCAGCCGGGCGGCGTGATGGCTCAACATAGGCCACATTCCACGGCTCAGGCCCGAGCGCCCGTAAAAAAGTCGCCGGATTCATCGTACCTGCACCCTTTTCTACGTCATAAGGCTGCTGAATAATGCAGTTTTGTTCTGCCCAAAAATTTTGCAATGTCAGGATTATCTCCTGGAATGTCATAGAATTCCCTCCTAAAAAAAATAAAAACATCTTGTCCCAGTAACTTTAATCAAGTTACAGGGACGAGATGTTATTCCCGCGGTTCCACCCTGATTGGGCACATAGAAGCGCCCCGCCTTAATCTATTGCAGGTTTTACTCTCTGACGATTTCCTCCTGCGGCTTGGGAAGGCCTTTCACCTTGATAATACCGGGCTTACACTCTCCCCGGTTCGCTGTACGGCAAGGTTACTTATTTCCCGCATTGCCTCATTGTATACTTTTTTATCCTAACAGAAAGTATAACTTTCTTAAGAACAGGATAAGTGCAACATCGGCTTCCACCTTCGCCAAAGGCTCAGCGCAAGCCGTGTTTTCTTTACCAGAATAACAAATGTCCTCAGGTTTGTCAAATACTAAAACACATCTTTAGGGAAATCAGCCTTGGCGGCTTCGGCTTCATCAGTGTCATCGGCATCAGGTTCCTGGCGTACTACCTCGATAGTACAACGTTTGAACACAGCCACTAATACACCCAGAGCAGCCAATTGCGGCAGCACTACAGCACCGATGGCACCTAAGGCAACCGGTATTTCAGCCAACACCCTGCCTTCATGCTTCACGCGTATTTTATTGACATTACCTTCCCGAATGAGTTCTTTGACCTTATCAATAACCTCAGTAGAACGTACTGAAAATTCCTCTGTCCACTTCCCATCAGTTTTGGTTAAACCCTCAAGTTCAATTAGAGTATCAATCACATTGCCCTGATTACGTTCCAAAGCCTCTTTGGCTTCCCGGTACGAAACACTTGTGCGTTCTCTAATCAGGTCGATTTTCTCCAAGGTAATATCCATGTCATAATCCCCCAAGCAGTTTTGCTTAGTTTCTCCTTATTACAGCAAAGCTATTCTTTATTCTAAGGAGTTAATCCGGTTAATGAACTCCAGTGACTTTAAAGGGCGCTCCAACTGGTGTCGGACAAACCCATACAGCAAGGTTTCGATATTTACCAGGATTCTGGCATTAACAGCAAACTGCCCTGGATTATCTAAATCAAGAGTGCATACTTGTTCTAAAAACTTTTGGTCGGCCTGGTGAAAAACAGGGTCATTCGCCAGGCTGCATTCGGCACAAGTGCTGCCACCGGCAGCAAAACTAAAGCTAACTGGGAAAATTAGTTTTTTGCCGCATTGCGCGCACCGCTCATACTCAGGTTGAAAACCGGCTAAGGCTAATAGCTGCCATGCCCCTGCCAGGGCCGAAATACGCGGGTTGCGAACGGCAAGCAAACGAAAAACCGCCAGCAAGGTATCATACGCCGCAGCTTCAGGCTGCCGCTCTGGCCATAACCCGGTTGCCAGTTCGGCAATGAAATTAGCGTATGCCAGTTTGGTTAAATCTTCTCTGATTTCCCGGAAAGAAGTTTGCACTTCACATTGTTTTACCGCATCCATGCCTTTTCCGGCAGTCATTGCCAGAGACAAGTGGGTAAATGGCTGGAGGCCTCCTCCCAGCTTGCTTTTAGGTTTACGGGCACCATAGGCCATAGCTCTTATGATTCCATATTCACGTGAAAATAAAGTGACCACTCTGTCGGCAACGCTCCAATCGCGTGCTGCCAACAGAATGGCTTCTGTCTGATACTCTACTGCCATCTAGCCTCACGTAATCCATGATTTGAAAAATTTGCTGGTAAAAGCATCGGTTCTGTGGATTCATCCGCCGGTTCAGAGGTATTGCCAGGACAATCTTGACATGCACGATAAGCAAGGTAAGCATCGATATTACCGGTACTAAAGAAAATCTCCCACATGGTTTCCCGTAATAACACTCGACATCATCCCTTCACACAATATTGACAAGCAGGATTAGCCACAAAAACCTATTATATTACGCTTCTGCCACTGCTTGCAGCGGCAAAAGCGGCACAGCCTTAACTCTTACAATCCTAAAACCGTTAACATGCAGCACCTCAAAGGAATAGTCACCGATATCCACCTTGTCACCGGCCTCAGGACGCCGTCCCAACATGCCGAAGATATAGCCGCCAAGGGTGTCTTCCTCATGTTCATCCAATCGGATATTTAAAAGTTCGGTTACATCATCTAAAAGTACTCCGCCGTCAAATTCATAGCTGCCGTCAGGCAAACGCTGGATTTCCACCTCTTCAGTTACATCATCATGTTCATCCTGAATATCGCCAACAATTTCTTCAATAACATCTTCCATCGCCACTAGTCCGGCCGTGCCTCCGTATTCGTCCGCAACAATAGCCAGATGGGTACGCTTACGCCGCATAACCTGCAATAAGTGAGCTACCGACATGCCTTCGGGAACCACCAATATTTCGCGCACAATGGCGGTTAAATCCTTTTTATTATTTACAAGCAAATCAAAATCCATTATATCGCGAATATGAATCATGCCAATAATATGATCCTTATCCTCCAGACAAAGCGGATATCGGGTATGGCCGGTTTCTCTAACCACTCGCATATTTTCTTCAAAAGAATCATCAGCAAACAAGCAGATCATATCCTGGCGCGGTACCATGATTTCCCTTGCCAAACGATCAGCAAAATCGAAAACATTATCAATTAATTCGCTTTCCATCTGATTGAGTACCCCGCCGCGGTGACTGGCACTTACAATCATCCGCAGTTCTTCCTCCGAGTGAGTCAGTTCTGCTTGGTTAGCAGCCTTAATCCCCATCAAACCCAAAATCGACTTGGCTGCTTGATTACACAGCAAGATAAAAAGATATCCGGCCTTGTGAAAAATGTATAGCGGCCAGGCACAAGCCAATGCCAGATTCTCCGGATGTTGAATAGCCATTGATTTTGGCACAAGTTCTCCTAAAACAATGTGCAGGAAAACAATGGTCATAAAACCGATGACAATACTTATCGTAGAAATCAGCCACTCGGAAACCGGAATATAATTGAGTAACAGGGGACCTATCAAAGCAGATATGGCCGATTCCCCCAGCCATCCCAGCGCCAAAGATGTCAGTGTAATACCCAGTTGGGTTGCTCCCAGATATGTGTCAAATGAGTTTACTACTTTTAAAGCTATTTTAGCCCGGCCATTGCCTTGATGAGCCAGTTCTTCCAGCCTGGTTTTCCGGATTTTCACCAGTGAAAACTCAGCCAGCACAAAGAACGCATTTGTTAAAACCAATAGCATGACGGCCGCCAGTTTTATTAAACTGAATAAAGGCGAATCGATAAAGCATCTCTCCCTAGTTATTTGGAATCATTACTGCGTGGCATAATAGAACCTGCAGTAATAACATATTGTAATGCGCTTTCGCTAGTTACATCTAAAGGTATTATGTCCCGTCTGGGCACAATAATATTAAATCCTGCAGTCAGATTTAAGCTCATAGGAACGAACACGCAGACATGTTCTTCACTAAATTTTTCCGCCAGCGGTGCTGATAATTCAGGCATAAGAAATCCCAGTGATTTGACTCCCGGGTGGGGATAAGGCACTAAAACCGCATTTTGCAAAAGTTTTTGTGATTCAAATACTGCCGTTGCCAATTGCTTGACACTGTTATATATAAATTTCACTACAGGTATTGAACCTAACAGCCGCTCGCCGTACCCGATTACATTTTTTAAAAGCCAGTGGGAGGATAACCAACCCACAAGAACAATTACCAGCAATACCACAACCAGAGCCACGCCGGGAAAATGAATCGGCAGATATTGTCCCAGCAAACGATCAGTGAATGAAAAGATATTGATAACAACAAACGTCGTGATGGTAATTGGTACAATGAGAATTAACCCATTAAAGAAATATTTAGAAAACCACTTCATTAATTCACCTCTCCTTACAAATCATACCATTAACCACCGTATTGGTCAATATATGTTACATGTTTATAGCCTGCGAAAGAAAACAGGCTGCCGCAAGCGGCAGCGCAAAAAACGGTTATTATGGCTTTACTACTCGAAACCAAAACTTTTTAATACATTTGCCCGGTTACGCCAATCTTTTTTGACTTTGACCCAAAGATCAAGATAGACTTTCGAACCCAGCAGGTTTTCAATATCGGCACGCGCCATCCTGCCAATATCTTTCAGCAACCGGCCGCCGGCACCTATTACAATGCCTTTTTGCGAATCACGTTCCACATAAATAACAGCTCTGACATACAAGTCTTCATTTGCTCTGGTAACTATTTCTTCAATATCAACAAGGATTGCATGTGGAATCTCCTCTTTGGTCAGATGCAGCACTTTCTCCCGGATAAGTTCGGCAATAACCAGCCTTTCCGGTTGGTCGGTAATCATATCTTCCGGGTAATATTGCGGTCCGGGCTCAAGGTAGTTCTTTATCTCAGCAACCAGTCCGTCAAAGTTAGTTTGATCAAGTGCCGAAATCGGAACAACAGCGGCAAAATTGAAGGCAGCGGTATATTTTTCGATAATGGGAAATAATTTTGGTTTTTCTATGCGATCTATTTTATTGACAACCAGAATGACCGGTGTGCGGGCATTGGCCAGGTTATCTAGTATGTAACGTTCTCCTGGCCCCATTTCAGCAGTCACATCAACGACAAATAAGATAACCTCCACTTCGCGCAACGAGCCTTCCGCTTCTTTAACCATATACTCACCCAGTTTGTGTTTGGGTTTATGAATGCCCGGGGTATCAATAAAAATAATTTGGGCATCGTTCTGAGTAAGCACTCCCATAATTTTGTTTCTGGTGGTTTGTGGCTTATCAGACATGATGGCCACTTTTTGTCCGATTAAATTATTCATTAGTGTTGACTTGCCAACATTAGGGCGGCCAATAACAGCCACAAATCCTGATTTGTAATTTTCTTTATTCATTATTATCACCGTCTTTATAAAAATCAACTTTAGCAAAACTAAAGGGTAACAGCTCATCCATAGTAACCAGCCGCCGATCGCCTTTAAGGTTCATTAAAATAATTTGGCTAATGCCAAATTCAGCCATAACCTGCCGGCAAGCACCGCAGGGAGAGACCGGACCGGGCGTATCAGCCACTACGGCTATTGTTGTAAGTTCTGTTTCTCCTGCCGATACGGCTTTGAAAATAGCCGTGCGCTCGGCACAGTTAGACAGACCATAGGAAGCATTCTCGATATTGCAACCCGTAAAAATCTGTCCGCTCTTGCCCAGTACTGCCGCTCCTACCTTAAATTTTGAATAAGGCACATAAGCCTGTTCTCTGGCCTTGACAGCGGCTTTACCCAGTTCCTCCATCATCGTTCCCACCTATTTAAACAATTTGTCCCAGAATAAAACATAGCCAACACCTACGGCAGCCAATGCCTGAACCAGCACGGCTCCGGCAGCGGCATCTTTAGCCGCTTTGGCCAGCGGGTGAAACTCCGGCGAAACTTTATCGACAAGCGCCTCTATCGCCGTATTTATCATCTCAACAGCCATTACTGCAGCAATCGTAACAATTAAAACAGCCAGTTCAATACGGCTCAGTCCCCAGTTCCAGGCTGCGGCAAGTACGAGCAAAGCAGCCGCTATATGGATCTTCATATGCCGTTCTTTGCGCACACAATAAACAATACCGGCAATGGCATATCTAAATGCCGCTATTATTTGCATACCGGCAGCGATTGCTCGCGCGTAATACCGAGAAGGGATAAAACATGTTCTTCTTCCTGACGCATTTCCTGTTGTTCTTCCGCCTCCTCATGGTCATAGCCCAAAAGATGCAGCATGCCGTGAACTGTCAAATACGCCAGCTCCCGCTCCAAGCTGTGTCCATATTCCCCGGCCTGCCGGGCGGCCGTCTCCAGCGATATAATAATATCACCAAGCAAAATCTCAATATCAGCCGGAATCTGGTTAATATCCGGCTCATGAGTGCCTGCGCAATGATCATTCATCGCAAAGGATAATACATCGGTAGGCTTATCTTTACCCCGGTACTGGCGATTAAGCTGGTGAATATATTCATCATCAGCCAATACTACGCTGACTTCGGCCTGGGGCTCTAATCCATATACCTCAGCCGCCTTATTTAGTACCTGGTTCAACATGCACTCCATCGCCGACGTTATCGTCATCTTTTCCTGCAGGTTGTTTATTATTATTTCCATTCTTGTTTTTTCTCCTCTCAAGCTCTTTTAAAGCTTCAGGGTATTCGATACGGCTGTGAAACATGCTTGACAACAAACGGATATAAACATCGCCAATTATCTTAAGATCTTTTAAGGTAAGATTACAATCGTCAAGCTGACCGTCTTGCAGCCTTTCCCGGATAATTTTCCGCACAGTAGACTCAATCCGGTTAACATTTGGTTTGCCAATTGACCGCACTGCCGCTTCACAGGCATCGGCCAGCATGATAAGCGCCGCCTCTTTCGTTTGCGGTGCCGGCCCTTCATAACGAAAATCGTCTTCAATAACACATTCACCATGCTCGTGTTCTGTTGCCCGCTTATAAAAATAGGATACCAGTGTTGTGCCATGATGTTGCTGAACAATATCTGTTATTACCTGCGGCAGCTTATAATCCCGGCACAGATCAAGGCCATCCTTAATATGTGAGGTAATGATCAAGGTACTCAGCGATGGTGCAATTTTGTCGTGCGGGTTTTCGCTGCCTGCCTGGTTTTCAATGAAAAAATACGGTCTTTTGGTTTTACCGATGTCATGATAATAAGCCCCTACCCGGACAACAACAGGATCGGCACCTACCGTAACGGCAGCCGTCTCAGCCAGGTTGCCAACAAGTACACTATGATGGTAGGTTCCCGGCGCATCCAACAGCAGTCGCTGCAATAGCGGATGGTTGGGTTTGGCTAAATCCAGAAGCTTTACCGGTGTAGTAATATTGAAGGCATTTTCAAGGTAAGGCAAAAGCCCGATTGTAATTACGGCAGAAAGTATTCCGCCAATGGCGCCAGACAGCCCCTGCAGCAAGATTTCACTGCCGTTAAGCTGCTCAATAAGGCCTGTCGACCCAATTACCAAAAAATTGACGGCCGCGATGGAAACACCGGCTTTAGTTAAACTGTAACCATGAACCATCTTGGTTACACTGTATACACCTGTCATACCACCAATAAGCGCAGCAGCCACTGCTCTTAAATCATGTTCAACAATTACGCCAAAAAACATAGCCATAATTACACCTACAACCAGCCCTACCCGTGCATCGATAAGGATAGCCGCCAGGAGAGCACCAGCGGCAACCGGTGCGGCAAAATCTGAATAATAATGGGCTACTTTGGCAATTATCATAGTGACCAAAATAATTAGACCGAGCAAAATCAAGTATCTGTCGTTGGCATGGATGCTATTGGCAAATTGATATAAATACCCCATCGAAATTCCCATAACCAATAACACAAAGACAGCCAGCCCCAGGATCCGCGCTGCGTTCACATTGCCGGCATAAAGTCCTAATTCTTCCATTACATGAATTTGTTCACTTGTAACAACATCGCCGCGCCTTACCAGAATCTGACCCTTTTTAACCGTTTCCCGAACAGGCTCAATATTGGCCAGCGCCGACTGCTTACGTTTGTCTGTTTCGCGAACATTTAAAATAAAGTTAGGTCTGATCAATGTTTGTGCAATTCCAGCTACTATCGTCTCGGCATTTTTATTAAGCCCTAATTCTTCAGCTTCCAGCACTACCTGTTTTCTGGCAATTTCAAGGTCATCATCCCTAATGCCGCGCTGCAGATATTTGCGCAATATCGCTGTAGTGTAGTTTTCCGTTTTTACTAAGCCGTCTTCATCCAAATGAATCAAACCGGTAATAACGGCACTTGACAGACTTACAGGTAAACCGTGCGTTAGTTTCTCCAATTTCTGCTCACTGGTAGTCAGGCTGTTGTCTGCCAAAACAGCCTGCGCTGAACGAAAAATAGTTTTGACATCTTCTTCCGCCTTCGCCATAACGGCAACATCCATGTCATACACATTAGCCACACTGGCCAGGACCTCAATCTCAAGTTTTTTAGTTTTAGCACTATCTACATAAGATACGGTCCGTGGTGCAATTACATCCCTGTCACTTACTTCTCCAACAAGCAGTGATACTTTTTCCGGAATAAAATCAGCAGACAAACATACCATATACAACGCAAAAAACACAACAAACATCAGGATTCGACGCACTAATGGCCGGGTATAGATACTTCCCGGCTTAAGAAACAGTTTTCGCAACCTGTTATTAACCGATATCATCTTTTTTCACTCCAGACAAATATTGAGCACCTGTCGGCAAAATCTTTATTTTTTATCAGCACTCAATAAATTCTTACTTTTGACCGTACTGTTCATAAGCCTTGATGATTCGGCTGACTATTTCATGCCTTACTACATCGCTTTCATCCAAAGTACAAAGTGCAATACCGGGAACACTGTCCAGTACGGCTTGGGCATGCTTAAGGCCTGATTTAACGCCTAAGGGCAAATCAATTTGCGTTATATCGCCGGTTATAACCATTTTAGAGCCAAACCCCATTCTGGTCAGAAACATTTTCATCTGTTCAGCAGTTGTATTTTGCGCTTCATCCAGAATGATAAAAGAATCCTCCAGTGTCCGTCCCCGCATATAGGCCAAAGGGGCTACCTCGATAATGTTTTTAGTCATATGTTTCTGTACAGTATCTACGCCCATGATATCATACATGGCATCATACAACGGTCTTAAATAGGGGTCTACCTTTTCCTGAAGATCACCTGGTAAAAAACCAAGCTTTTCACCGGCTTCTACCGCCGGCCTTGTCAGAATTATTTTCTCTACCTGCTTATTTTTCAAGGAAAATGCTGCCATAGCAACAGCAAGATAAGTCTTCCCGGTTCCTGCCGGTCCTATTCCGAAGGTAATAGGATTACGCCGGATTGCATCTAAATACCGGCTTTGTCCGAAAGTTTTTGGCTTAATATGACGGCCCCTGGCACTAACGAGAATGGTATCGGCAAACATTTGATGAAGAAAATCCGCCTGACCAGCCAAAATCATGCGGATGCTGTATTTAACATCGTGGCTGGTTACCGGATTACCCTCCCGATATAAATAAATCAGCTCGTTAATCAAGCGGATAAGATTGTCAACTTCTTGCGGTTCACCGTCGAAAACTATTTCTGTCCCTCTGGCCGTTATCCTGCTGGCAAAATGCTGGCTGACTAACCCTAAAAATTCATCATTTCTTCCTAAAACTGCTACTGCTTCTTTAGTGTCTGCAAAGCTAACCCGTTTCTCCAAACAACCAATGCCCCCTAATACCATATTTACTGAGAAATATTTATAGTCTGCCCAATATCTTCGATTGTTTCTACATTTACCTTAACTCTGACAATATCCTCTTCGGCTGTTTTTAGGATTTCATAATTACGTGATAATATCTGCGCTGTTTCAGGTATACTGGTTTGCACTAGCTGAATAGCCTTGGCATGCGCTTCATCACGGGCTTTCTCAAAAGGTTTCTCTGTCAGGGTCGAGTTTATTTCATGATATATTGTAATAGTTGATTCGACAGTAAACCCACTATTCCTCCATTGAGGCATGCGTTTCTGTGTAATCTCGGTTTCGAACTCCGTGAACGGCTGATTTGGCGTGGCATTAAAGGTTAACTCCTTATCATTGATTTTCAGTGTCACAGCCACCTGGCGATTGCCTGTGCGGATAACAGATTTTTCTTTGCGCTCAGCTTCGGCATAGCTTTCATACCACACCCGTGCTGTGACAATACCTTTAGCCCTTATCAGTTCCCCGGGAACGCTGATTATATGAGGTTGACCGGCATCAGCCGCAGGCACCGGCTCAGGAATAAATCCTTTCACCAGTAAATCACCTTTTTTTACGGTATCTCCCAGTTTTACTGCCGGTTGTCCGGCTAAAGCAATGATCTCGGTAATAACACCGTCTTTGGCAGCAACGATATGGGCCGGTGCTTTATCTTCCTGTTTGGGCATGGTCTTTTCCACCACTTCGATAATCGCCCTGGTACCGGTAAAGTTTATGCCGACCCATGCTACTTCCGGAATATTGAGTAATATTTCCCGTTCAATGCTTTTGATATTCAGGCCATTTTTGCCGGCTCCCGCTTTTAGCCCTTGCTGATAGGCAACATATCTGATCCCTTCTTCCGGTATATTTTTCAAACCTGTAATTTCAACAAACCAAATATAGGAAGATAGTATGTTGAGCACCAGGATAAACAAAACAACTCCTACGATCATCATCTTGCGGCGTTTGATGCGTTTGATTACAAACGGCAGACCACGATGTGACAGTACTTTTATTCTGGTACGGCTGCACAACACCAATGGCCGGATTTTAAAAAAATCACTTAATCCTATCCAGGCAATAATATCTTCATTGTTTTTGCTTATACCCCATAATAAAATCTGTTCTGTGATACAAAGATTAATAAACCGTTCCGGCATGGAGCCGCTTATCTGGATTTTTACAGCACCATGCAGATATTTAGTACTACATATCATACTTAACCTCCTGCACTACCCCTTCAATCAGGATTTGCTCGGCCTGCAGGTTGCCAAGCGTTAGTGTTTCACCATAAATATATAGTTCTCCCTGGCTGAGTTTGATACGGACAAGAGAAGGGGTATATTCAATAATCCCTTTATGATTTTCAACCAGCAGTTGCTTGTTGCCAAGCATAGTTATTCTTGGTAAGTCCAGTACTATATCTTGCGGTATTTCTAAAATTCCAGCCAACGATTGTAAATTTCTTCTACGGCGTAACATGGAAAATCCCCCCTCATATACAAATGTATGCCTATGAATAGGCTGATTAGTACATGATAAGGAGGATTTCAAAAACTATCTTAAATTACATTACCATAGTTGCCTGAGGCAGGGTAACTGCTGCCGCCAAAGAAGGATCAGGACACATGCGGGTTAAATATTCTTCAAATTTATGCACTTTTACCGGAGCGGCAAACCGCATATAGTTAGTGGCTACAATCATTTCACCGCAATCAAGGTTTTTAATTTCATTACGCTGCTGTAAAATATCTTTACGGCACATAGCCTCCAGTTTACCTCGATCAGCTTTAGAGGCAAGCCCCAGTATAAACAAAGTGTTCAGCTGGGAAAGTACTTTATCGGCTAACAAGCGGGGCTGCTGATCAACAACACATAAGCCGATATTAAATTTTCTGGCCTCACTAACTAACCGGGCAAAAACATTTTGCGTGCTTTGTTCCTTTTTACCCAAAAAGCGATGTGCCTCTTCCAGTACAATTAACACCGGCTTCGTCCGGGAAAGCTCAGACTCAGACTTACCGGCGTAATGCAGCAGCATTTTTTTTGATAAAAGGGTTGATAAAGCCTGTTCACCGACAGGAGAGATATTTTTTAGTTCAACAAGTACAACTTTGCCTTGTTCCAGGTTGGTTAGCATGTGTTCAATGGCGGTAAGACCGTTATTCAAATGGCTTTCATTACTAATATTCAGTTCTTGTTCCAGATTCCAGCAGATGCTTTTAATTTTACTAATTGTCCGTGATTGAAATTTTTGCCCGGTTGAGCCGGCTATTTCTTCAATAATATCATCCACATCATAATGTAACACATAGTCCATCCAGCGTTCCTGCCAAACAGAAGCCAGTTTATAAATCGCATCAAGCTGGGGTTCGCTGAAAGTAGCACAGGCCGTAATATCCTCCGGCTCTACTTCGCTATAATTGAGCGCTAGCTTTTGTACATTATTATGAGGATGTTCAGGGGTGGTGTTATAAACAACCAAACGCTCTTTCACGCGAGGATGCAGGGATAAATCACGATAATACTCATTATGAACATCAAATATGAGCAGTCCGTAATTCTCGCTGTCGATAATAGAGCTGGAAAGGACCTTTACCAGATTGCTTTTGCCAGACCCGGTTGTGCCGAAAATACCGATATGTTCGGTAATGGCTTTAGAGCCGAATATACCGACAGGCAGCTTCAACACTTCACGGCCGCTTTTCAGATACCCGATTTCAAGATCACCCTTCATTTCATTCAACAAAGCCGTGTCATCGGTTGTCAGGCCGCGAACTTCGCAGAAAAAATCCGGACAGGTTTTGGGATTAAATAGCTGCCCCTGGCCGTCGGCGTAACAAAGTTGTTCAGCAATACCAAGTTTTACCGTATGGTTGCCGCCTAAATAAAAATCAAGTTCTTCCTGATTAACCACCTGTCCATTCTCATCCAGTTTGCTCATTAAATAGCTGACACCATTCATTCCTGACCAGCGTGATTTAATTTTAAAATCATAAGCCCGAATATAGAACCTATCATTATTTTTCCCTTCAACCACTAAAATATCACCAAAATCAACATCCTGATTAGGAGCAACGACAAATTCCATATAGGTGCCTTTTGCATAAGTAAGGCGTCCTTTATATTCCAACATATGTTTGCCCCCTTTGATAGTTTGTTTAGCAACGATTTTAGTGTGCGCCAAAACAAAAGAAATAAAACAGGGGTTATTTTCCCTGTTTTATTTCGAATTGCTTAATTTGGTTTTTTATCCCGATAGAAAGTATAACTTTCGCCTGGATAAGGGCAACATCGGCTTTCGCCTTCGCTGAGGCTCGGCGTAAGCCGTGTTTTCTTTATCCATAATTATTGTTTAGGCTGCCGCCATATCGGCCGATAAGCACGAGGCGGCTGAAGGATTTCGGCAAAAATCAAGCCGTTTTGTGCTACTTGTGGTGATAATTTTCCCTTCCAGGGGGAAACCGGTTCTGTAGTGTGCGGTATATGTACCGGCGCTGGCATAGGCACCGTCGTTTTTTGGGGAGCATCCCAAGTTTGGGCAGTGAAATCCGTATAGGTTAATGCCGGCTGTGCGGCAGGCTTTGCTTTTATCTCTGTTGGCTGCGGTTTTGTGCCAACCGGGGTTGGCACTTTTGGGGGAATATCGGGATACTCATATTCCTCCGGATTTTTGCGCCGTTTTAGCAATTCAGGGATGAAATACAGCAACAGCATTATTAACAGAGGAAGTAAGGATTCCATAGCTTCACCAACCTATTTCTATTTCCCTTTTTCGTGTTCATTTGACTTCATATCTGTAGTTACCGGCCCGGCTTTAGCGATGGTTTCACGCATTTGCGTATCTGCCAGTACATTATTCATATTATAATAGTCCATTACACCGATACGCCCTTCTTTTAGGGCAACAGCCAAAGCTTTCGGTACATCGGCCTGAGACTCTACTACTTTCGCCTGCATTTCCTGCGTGAAAGCACGCATTTCCTGCTCTTGAGCCACAGCCATAGCCCGTCGTTCTTCGGCTTTTGCCTGAGCAATACGTTTATCTGCCTCGGCCTGGTCTGTCAGTAATTCAGCGCCAATATTACGCCCAACATCAACATCAGCAATATCAATGGACAGAATCTCAAAGGCGGTTCCTGAATCCAAGCCCTTGGTCAATACAGTGCGCGAAATAAAATCGGGATTAGCCAATACTTCCCTATGGTCCTCGGTCGAGCCCACGGTAGTAATAATACCTTCACCAACACGGGCAATAATAGTAGCTTCACCCGCACCGCCAACCAAACGGTCAATGTTAGCCCTTACGGTAACCCTTGCTTTAACTTTAAGCTCAATACCATTTTTAGCCACAGCTGATACAAGCGGGGTTTCAATAACTTTGGGGTTAACACTCATTTGAACTGCCTCAAGCACGTTCCGGCCAGCTAAATCAATGGCGGCAGAACGTTCGAACGGCAGCGGAATCTCAGCCCGGTGAGCGGCAATCAGGGCATCAATTACCTTATCCACATCACCGCCTGCTAAAAAATGAGCTTCCAGTTGATTTACGTTTACATCCAAACCTGCTTTGTTAGCCTTGATTAGAGGATGCACAATTTGAGCGGGAGGTACCCGCCTGAGACGCATACCGACAAGAGTAAAAATACCTACATTGACTCCGGCTGCCAAAGCTGAAATCCACAGCCCCAGAGGCACGAAATGCAGGAATACACCTATTCCGATAATCACCAGAAAAACAAATAAAGCACTACCAATTAAAGCTGACAACATAATACCTCCTATTTATCTTTAAGAATTTACAGGACGGACAACAATACGGTTTCCGGTTATATTCACCACCTTAACTAATGTATTGGGCTCAACAAACTGCCCCTCAGACACTACATCAAGTTGAACACCATCAATAATCATCGCACCGGCAGGCCGAAGGCCTGTAGTTGTTACACCTGTTTTATTCAAATATACGCTATAATCTTGACTGCTGCTAAAACCGGCATTTTTGGTCGCAGCATCTTTTAGAATCAGTCGTGACCATAACTTGCTGGACGGCAGGCGTTTTAAGAGCAGCAAAAACACCACAATGGCAACCAACAAGCTTATCGCCAGCATGTTAATAGCAGCGGCATTGGCTCCCAGTGTTAAAAACAAGCTGGCAAATACGGCGATAATGCCGCTAATTCCAAATACTCCCACACCTGGCGTATAAAGTTCAAACAGGATAAGCGCCAGACCGCCGAGAAACAGAATAATTTCCAGCCACCCGGCAATTCCGGTAAGCCACTGGCTGCCAAAGAAGAGTACGGCCGCAATCAGACCAATCAAAGCGGCAACTCCCATCCCGGCTGTTTTGATTTCTGTCAACACTGCTAAAAATATAATTGACATCAGAAATGATTTAACCGTAGGATTAGACAGCCAGCCTGCCACATTTTCCTGCCAGCCTGGCATATATTCTATGACTTCGCTGCCGGCTAATCCATAATGCGCAAGCACGGTTTCCCTGTCAGACGCAACAATATCGGCATAACCTACTTTGATGGCCTGGTAATCAGTAAGAGCCAATATTTGACCAGGTTCGGCATACCCCGGAAACCCCAGTGATTTATCCACCATAGCTTCAGCTACCTGAGGATTGCGCCCGGTTCGGTTGGCTGTGGCCGCCAGTTCTGCTTTTAAGGCAGCCACTGTCTTCTCAGTTGTTGGTATGGGTTCTGCCGCACCGATACTGCCGCCTGGCGCTATCGCAATATGTTTATGCGAAATTGCAATCAGCGCTCCCGCCGACCAAGCACGATTTTTGATATAACAGATAGTCGGCACAGGCGAGTTGATGATCATATCACGGATACTGACAGCCGAATCCACCAAACCGCCAAAGGTATCAATCTCAATTAAAACAGCCTGCGCCTGTTTGCTCCCGGCATCAGTCATAGCCTTATGAACAAGCGCCGCCTGACCGCCATCGATTTCGCCTTTGATAGATATACTGATGACAGGCCCGGTGGCAGCCGCTATCGGCCTTTCTGCAAGGAACAGGGTAAACAGGGCCGCCATTACAATAATTACCATTTTATGATACGCAATATGCCTCATATTCTCACCTCCAAACAATTCATTAGATTATCTTGCCAAATCATTTATTAGTTTATTCGCCATCATTTGCCAGTATCCCTGTTTTCTCCCAATAAAATCTTATTTGTCGAAAGTTTGAAAATTGTTACTTATTGTAAAAGCCTTGACTTGTCGAATCATGCATGTTATTGTCTTAATATAGTCAAGTGAAGCTTATGCAACATATAATGCAGTAATATAAACAGCCAATTCATCTACTATTTACACTTCTATGCAGCAATTATTGCGGTTGTTCCCCAGCAGTTATCTTCTATTAGTCGTAGCACTAGTGCATCAACAATAATCTACTGATCTCAGCATAAGCTACAGCAATTAATTACAAGACATGTAACGGTCAGCTTCACTAACTACAGAAAAGACAAGCATTGCTTGTCTTTTCTTTTTTATTCCCTCTACGATGTTTATCTATACAGGCACAGGACTACTAACCTGCCCTTTTCTCCCTGCTTGTAGCAATTTGAAGTCTTAAAGCAGGTTAGTCATCACAATAAACTAAAATCCGGCGTTAAAAAACGCCGGATTTAAATTTGTTCTACTGATTTAAGAACTCGCGCACAATGCTGTTTACGAGCTTGCCGTCAGCACGACCCTTAACTTTTGGCATCAATATAGCCATAACCTTGCCCATATCTTTGGCGCTGGCAGCTTGAGACTCTGTAACAGCTTCAGTCACAAGAGCCCGCACTTCTTGTTCACTCAATTGTTGAGGAAGGTACTGCATCAGAATGTCGACTTCTTGTTCAAGGTTCTCAACCAAATCAGGACGATTACCTTTTTTAAACTCTTCAATCGAATCCCGGCGCATTTTGACTTCTTTAGCCAGTACGTCCAGAACTTCCTCTTCAGAAAGTTCTCTTTTTTTGTCAATTTCTAGATTTTTGATACTGGCGCGAACCATGCGAATAACGGAAAGCCGAAATTTTCCAGCTTCTCTATCCTTCATAGCCTGCTTCATATCTTCTGTTAGCTTGTCTTTAATAGACATTCAGTTGATACCTCCGAAACTAGTTAAACTTACGTTTACGTGCTGCTTCGGATTTCTTCTTGCGTTTTACGCTGGGTTTCTCATAATGCTCGCGTTTTCTAACTTCCGCAAGAACCCCGGCTTTTTGGCAGGTACGCTTGAACCGGCGGAGTGCGCTGTCAAGCGTTTCATTTTTGCCTACTTTTACTTCAGACATCTGATCTCCCTCCCTCCACTAGAACCATTACGAGGAAGTGTACTTGAATAACATACACCTAATTATTATACACTAAAACGCTGAATATTGTCAATATTAACCTGGAGGCCAGGTCATAAAACGGCCGCCCAATATATGGAAATGGAGATGGTAAACAGTCTGTCCACCATTATCCTTGGTATTGATGACTGTGCGGAATCCGTCTTCAGCTACTCCGGCAATTGCTGCTATTTTGGGAATTGTCGCCATGATATGACCAAGCAGCTCTGCATCATCAGACGTTGCCTCAAGAATATTAGCTATATGTTTTTTGGGTATAATCAATACATGTACAGGGGCAACGGGATTTATATCAGGAAATGCAATAAGCTGTTCATCTTCATAAATAGCGTTTACCGGAATGGTTTTAGCTGCAATTTTACAAAATATACAGTCCTGCTGCATAGGTACTCCCTCCCCTCCGCAGTAGATAGTAATATACATTTGCTTTCTAAATTATTCTTCTTAATTATATAAAATCCTGCCGAAAATATGTTACTCAAGAAATTTATTCTATTATTTTCCCCCAGAGCCCATCTTTGTGCACACGCTCAATCGCAACTTTACCGATTAGTCCGATATGCTCCTGAGTACCGGCAGCATAAACACGCACATAATTGCCGGTTAAGCCTGAGAGTAAGCCCTCGGTTTCGCTAATTTCAAACAATATATCAAGCTTTTGTCCAATAAATGACTGATGATATATTTCTGCCTTCCTGTCAGCCAACTTTTGCAGACTCTGTGCCCGGCGTTTTTTTTCTAGTTCAGGTACTTGAGCCAAAAATTTAGCAGCCGGAGTACCTGTCCGGCGGGAATAAGGAAAGACATGGATTTTGGCAAATGGCATAGTACCGACAAAATCCAAAGTGTTGGCAAACATTGCTTCCGTTTCTCCCGGAAAACCAGCAATTATATCTGTCGTAACCGCAATATCCGGCACGCGCGCCCTAATACCGGCAATTAACTCCCGATACTGAGCAGTCGTATAGTGTCTGTTCATAGCCGTTAAAATCCGGTCATCTCCGGATTGCAGCGGGAGATGGAGATGCCGGCAAAACCGGCTGTCCAATTGCATCAACGCGATCAAGCTGTCAGAGACTTCAACCGATTCCAGCGAACCGAGACGCAGACGCATAAGCCGGTTCCCCCCGGCGTTTAAAACTGTCCGGGCGGCATCAACCAGCGTAATCTCCTGTTCTTTGTTGGACAAATCACGGCCAAAAGCCCCCAAATGTATGCCGGTAAGAACAATCTCGGTAAAACCGGCAGCCACCAGCTTTTCCGTTTCGGCGGCAATGCTGGCAAGTGTCCTGGAACGCAGCGGCCCGCGGGCATAAGGAATAATACAATAGGTACAAAAATTAGTGCAGCCTTCCTGAATTTTAAGAAAAGCCCGTGTTCGTCCCGGCATAGCAAACAGCGGAATATCCTCAAACTCTTTAGCCTGCATAATATCGGTAACGGCGTTGACCTGTACTGTCCGGTTATTAGCCAGAGCGGCCTCAACCAGTTCCACAAGCCGTGCTCTGTCCTGAGTACCGACAATGACATCCACCCCGGGAATTTGAGCTACCTGACCGGGCGAAACTTGCGAGTAGCAGCCGGCAACGGCAATAATAGCCTGGGGATTCAGTCTGCTGGCCCGCCGAATGAGTTGGCGTGATTTTTTTTCTCCCAGACTGGTGACCGAACAGGTATTGATGACATACACATCCGCCTGTTCGTCAAAGCCAACCATTTTGTAGCCTTGAGCCTTAAACAGACCTTCCATTACTTCTGTCTCAAACTGATTTACTTTACAGCCCAATGTTGTAAAAGCTACTTTTCGCATAGTCAGCCCCCTAAATCGCCGCACTCATACATGACAGCCGTTAAAGCAGCTAAGGCTGCTGTTTCGGTACGCATAATCCGTGGCCCCATAGTAACAATACTAACCCCTTGTTTTTGGCATAACCCGACTTCGGCTGTGCTGAAACCGCCTTCCGGACCAATAAAAAGCATATATGCCGGCTTATTGGCTTGAACAAGCACTTGCTTTAAACCACAAGCGGCTTGTCCCTCATATAGCATAATTTTATTGGTATCAGTAAATTCCTGGTTTGTAAGTACATCGGCCAGGCGGATTATCGGATATACTTGCGGAATATGGCTTCGCCCGCATTGTTTAGCCGCTTCACGGGCAATTTTTTGCCAGCGGTTCACTTTATCTGCCTGTTTCGCAGCCTCATACCGCACGACACAATGTTCGGTAGCCGCAGGAATAATGCCATGTACGCCAAGCTCTACTGCCTTTTGCACAATAAAATCCATCTTTTCCCCTTTGGCCAGGCCCTGCACCAGGTAAACCGCAACAGATGGTTCTGTATTATCTTCCGTAAGGGAAAGCAAGGTAAGCTGTATGACCTCCGGAGTTGCCTGAGTAATTTGGGCTTGACAGGTTTTTCCGTCCTGGCCGGATAATAAGACGGTATCACCGGCGGCTAGCCGCAGCACGGCAGCCATATGCCGGGCATCCGGACCGGTAATTGCCATAGTCTGACTAATGGGGGCCTCAATAAAGAAACGGCGCATATACGCGCCTCCCTATCGGCTGTCGCTGCCGGCCACAATAGCCACCCAGCCGCCTTCTTCAATGACCTTATCAACGGCAAATCCGTTATCAATAAGTGCAGCGGTAACATCACTCAAACGTTCGGAAATAATGCCGCTGGCAATAAACAAACCGTCATCTGCCAGTCGTGTCCGGACATCTGGCAGCATTTTGATAATGATATCGGCAATAATATTGGCAACTATCACATCAGCCTTACCCTGTACGCCGGTCAGCAGGTCGCCGTGAGCAACTTCTACAGTTGCCGCCACCTGGTTAATCACAACATTTTCCCGGGCTACCCGCACGGCTACCGGATCAAGATCAACCGCCTGCACATGTGCTGCGCCAAGTTTGGCCGCAGCCACTGCCAATATGCCGGAACCTGTACCGACATCAAAAACAATATTGCCTGGTTTAATACTCTCTTCCAGGCAGCGAATACACATGGAAGTGGTATGGTGTGTACCTGTACCAAAGGCCATCCCCGGATCCAATTCAATAACAATATCATCAGTGAGCGGCACATAGTCTTCCCAGGACGGTTTAATAACAATATGCTCACTTATCCGTACCGGATGAAAATACTCTTTCCAGGAGGAAGCCCAATCCTCTTCCTGTACTTCACGACAGTTAATACAACCCCGGCCTTTATCAAGGTTATGTTCATGCAGCCTATTGACACTTTCCTCAAATACACGCAGCTTATCGTCCAAAAGCTCATCAACAGGCAAATACGCCTTAATAGTTACTACTTCTGTTTCTGTTTCTTCGGGGATGTCGCAATAATCCCAGGTCCCTGAGCGCCGGTAACTATTAATCAGTTCAGGGTCTTCTATCACAACCCCGCTTGCTCCCAGATCGTGAAAAACATTAGCCACCGCCTCAGTAGCCTCATGGGAGGTTTGAATGCTGATTTCAGCCCATTTCATGCGCCATCGCCCCTTATACATCTATTAATACTACTTACAAAACACTAAAAACATTTTTAAATTTCTTAAAAAAACCTTTTTCTTCCGAGGTCGGCTCAACACCGCCGGCTTTAGCAAACTCTTGTAAAAGTTCCTTTTGGCGGTCGGTTAATTTCTTCGGCGTTACTATTTTAACGCGCACATGCTGATCACCGCGTCCATGGCCGCGCAAATGCGGAATACCTTTATCTTTGATGCGGAACACGGTGCCGGTTTGGGTGCCTTCAGGCACCTTGAGCTTAACCCGGCCGTCAAGTGTAGGCACTTCAATTTCGTCCCCTAATGCAGCCTGAACAAAATTAATCGGCACTTCGCAAACAACGTCATTGCCTTCACGTGTAAACAGTTTATGCTGTTTTACGAAAAGATACACGTATAAATCCCCGGGAGGACCTCCGCGCTGTCCGGCTTCGCCTTCATGAGCCACCCTAAGTCTGGAACCGTTATCAACGCCGCCAGGAACTTTAATTTTGATTTTACGTTTGACTCTGGTCTTGCCGCGGCCATTACACTCTTTGCACGGAGTCTTGACGATTTTTCCTTCTCCCCGGCAACGTTCACAGCTTCTCACATTGACCATACGGCCAAAGGGCGTGTTTTGCGTTACCTGAACCTGACCTGTGCCCCGGCATTCGGGACAAGTTTCAGGATGTGTTCCGGGAGCAGCACCTGAACCTTGGCAGGTACCGCAATCTTCGGTGCGTGGTACTTGAATTTCAGTTTCCAAGCCGAAAGCGGCGTCCTCAAAACTGATCTCCATATCATAACGTAAATCGGCCCCCCGTTCAGGTCCGGCCTGCCGCCCACCGCCGAAACCAAAACCCGCCTGCCCAAAGAACATATCGAATATATCCGAAAAACCACCAGCCCCGGCGCCGCCAAAACCGCCACCGCCGTTAGCGGCATCGAACGCAGCATGACCAAATTGGTCATACTGCGCCCGGCGCTCGGCATTGGATAGAATTTCGTAAGCTTCATTTACTTCTTTAAACTTTTCTTCCGCTTCTTTGGGATTGTCGCGATTAACATCAGGATGGTACTTGCGGGCCAATTTGCGATAGGCTTTTTTGAGTTCATCCTCTGACGCCGTCTTGGCTACACCAAGCACTTCATAATAGTCACGCTTACTCATTCACACCATCCCAAACTCATTATTTCTTGTCTTCGTCCACCACTTTATATTCGGCATCAACTACTTTATCGTCATCAGGTGCACCTTGCGCACCTTGTGCTCCGCCTGGCTGAGCCCCTTCTGCCGCTCCTTCGGCCTGAGCAGAGGCTTGATACATAGCAGTCGACAGTTCGTAAAGCGGCTTAGTAAGAGCTTCGGAATCAGCCTTGATGGCCTCAATATCGCTGCCTTTCAATGTTTCTTTCAGCTTATCAGCCGCTTGCTGCACTTGATCAACAAGAGTTTTATCGGCTTTTTCGCCAAATTCTTTAATGGTTTTTTCCGCATTATATACCAGCGAGTCGGCATTATTACGAACTTCGACTTCTTCTTTGCGCTGTTTGTCTTCAGCAGCATGCGACTCGGCTTCTTTAACCATTCTTTCTACTTCCTCTTTATCCAGTCCACCGGAAGAAGTAATGGTAATCTTTTGTTCTTTGCCTGTACCTAAATCTTTTGCCGATACATGGACAATCCCGTTGGCATCGATATCAAAAGTAACCTCAATGCGCGGTACGCCACGGGGGGCAGGAGGAATGCCGGAAAGTTCAAAGCGTCCCAGTGTCTTGTTATATGACGCCATTTCGCGTTCACCTTGCAGTACATGAATATCAACAGACGGCTGATTGTCAGCAGCAGTTGAGAAGGTCTGACTCTTGGAAGTCGGGATGGTAGTATTGCGGTCAATAATTTTGGTAAATACCCCGCCCAGAGTTTCGATGCCCAGGGACAGCGGCGTAACGTCCAGCAACAGTACGTCTTTTACTTCACCAACAAGCACACCGGCCTGGATGGCGGCACCGACGGCTACGCACTCGTCCGGGTTGACACCTTTATGCGGCTCTTTGCCCAAAGATTTTTTAATGGCTTCCTGTACGGCCGGAATCCGGGTGGAACCGCCGACAAGAATAACTTTATCAATATCCTTGGCAGACATCCCGGCATCGCTTAATGCCTGACGGGTCGGCCCCATGGTAGCTTCAACCAGATCGGCCGTTAATTCATCAAATTTTGCCCTGGTCAGATTGATGTCAAGATGTTTCGGACCAGTTTGATCGGCAGTAATGAACGGCAGGTTAATATTAGTGGTAAGTACACCTGACAGCTCAATTTTGGCTTTTTCCGCAGCTTCTTTCAACCGTTGCATGGCCATCCGGTCATTGGTCAGATCAATTCCCTGTTCTTTTTTGAATTCGGCTACCAGCCAATTCATAACCCTTTCGTCAAAGTCATCGCCACCCAGCTTGTTATTACCACTGGTGGCTTTAACTTCGAACACGCCGTCGCCCAGTTCCAGGATCGACACATCAAACGTGCCACCACCCAAGTCAAATACCAGGATAGTGTGGTCATTGCCTTTATCCATACCATAAGCTAAAGCTGCAGCCGTAGGTTCATTGATGATCCGAAGCACTTCAAGACCTGCGATAGCACCGGCATCTTTGGTAGCCTGACGCTGGCTGTCAGAGAAGTACGCAGGAACGGTAATTACCGCCTGAGTTACTTTTTCACCCAGATAAGCTTCCGCATCGGATTTGAGTTTTTGCAGAATCATTGCTGAAATTTCCTGAGGAGTATAGTCCTTACCCTCAATAGTAACTTTATGCGTAGTCCCCATATGACGTTTAATCGAGCTAACCGTGCCGTCAGGATTGGAGACAGCTTGACGTTTAGCGATTTGTCCAATTAAGCGCTCACCGTTTTTTGAGAAACCTACTACAGAAGGGGTGATGCGACTGCCTTCCGGATTAGGAATAACTACCGGCTCGCCGCCTTCCATTACAGACACGCAGGAGTTGGTAGTACCAAGGTCAATACCAATTACTTTTGCCATCGTTAATTTCCTCCTTAAGTAAACTTACTTGTGAATTAATTTCCTACTACTTTTACCATACTTGGACGAATTACCCGCCCGTTAACTTTGTAACCTTTTTGCAGTTCTTCCACAATCATACCATCAGGCTGACTGTTATCCTCAAGGCGCAGTACGGCTTCATGCTGCGCTGGGTCAAACATATTTCCTACCGCAATAATGGGCTCTACCCCTAACTGTGTCAGGGTACTATTTAGCTGGCGGAAAATCATTTCCACGCCTGTGGCCAAAGCAGTTACGTCATTTGGCGTACTGGCTGTTGCCCGCTCAAAATTATCCACTATAGGCAAGAGTTCACAAATAATGCGCTCTGCAACTATAATAGATAGTTCTTCCTTCTCCTGACGAGTCCGGCGCCGGAAATTATCAAAATCGGCTTGTAAGCGCTTATACCGGTCTGTCATCTCATCAAGCAGGCGGCCTTTTTCATCCAGCGCCGCCATAAACTGACTTACATCTTCTGCCTGAAAACAAACTTCATAATTTTCTTCTGCTGCAGTTTCAGTATTTAGATTTTCTTGAACTGATTCAGTTTGTAATCGCTCTTGTTTTTTTTCTGCCACGAACTCCACCTCCGGTTATTTAGAAGTCAGGCATACCGCTGTCAGCACCGCCTGCCTTCTGGGCATTAGCCCCCTCTTCTTTTTTCTTTATAATGGTATCAATCCGCAAAATAGCCACAGCCACTTCTCCTGCAGCTTTTATGGCATGAAGTTTTACCGGAACCGGATCAATAACACCCCGCTCCAGCATATCAACCACTTCACCGCTATCACAATCCACACCTAAAGAATCGCGGTTTTGAGCCGTTTGCGCAGCAACGACATCCTCTACTTTTTCCAGAGGATTAAAGCCTGCATTTTCCACGATTTGCGACAAAGGCTGCTTCAGAGCATTAGCTACGCAATCCAGGCCATAGGCAGCCATACCTTTAAGGTTTTCACGATATTTGCTGACTTCCCGTGCCATTGCAATTTCAATGGAACCACCGCCCGGTACGTAACCGCCCTTTACTGCGGCCTGCACACTGGAAGCGGCATCTTTAGCAATACGTTCGCGTTCCCCTACTACCTCTTCGGTGGCTGCACCTACCAAAATCGTGGCCATTGGCTTGCCGCTGCCGCCAATAACCCGCACTTGTTCCAGCTTTTCATCCTGGTATACCTTTTGTGCAGCACCCAAATATTTTTCAATATCGGTCTGTTCTTTTTTCAAGCCGGTGCGTTTTATCATCCGCGCTCCGGTGTGATCGGCTACCCGGCGCAGATCTTTGGAAGATACCCTCTGAATAACCATAATATTGGCATCTGTGAGAATTTCCTCGGCAGCGCTGTGTACCCCCCGGTCAACCATAACAATGTTCACACCAAGACCAACAATCTTTTGCACGTTGGATTTAAATTCATCCTGCAGATCGATATACCTTTTAAAACCGGCTTCTGTACTTAACGCCTCGTCTTCAATCTCTTCCGGTTCAAGTGCATCATCAATAAGCAGTAATTTTGCATTCAATATTTCTTCCGGCATTTCCTGGGTCATACGTTCCTGATCAACAATAACACCCAGAAAGACTTCATTGTCAGCGCCCGCTTCCGCCGTAATAATTTCGGCCAGCTTAAAGTTAGATTCGTTTAGCTTTTCCACACCTATCAGTTTAGCGGCTGCTACCACCAGGTCGGCAATATCTTCATGTTCCCGTCCGGCGATCATGGCAATACTCCGGAGTATGGGATCATTTACTTCAGTAATCGTACGGGTACGGTCCTTTACGTTTTCCAGGACTTTGGCGACACCATACCTGATGCCTTCAATGACTCTGGCGACAGGTACACCGCGCATAACCTGGTTTACCCCTTCAGATACCAGACTGCCAGCCATGATGGTCGCGGTGGTAGTGCCGTCTCCTACTTCGGCCTGTTGGGCCTTAGCGGTATTAATAAGCATTTTTGCCGCCGGATGATTAACATCCATCTTATCTAAAATTGTGACACCGTCATTGGTAATAATAACTTCACCAAAACGGTCAACCAGCATAGTATCAAGCCCTTTAGGGCCGATTGTACCTTCAACGGCTGCAGTAATTGCCCGTACAGCATTGGCGTTAGTTAACAGAGCGGCTAAGCGTTCATCCACATCAGCGCCACTGCCGGCTTGCTTTAAATTCATGGATTTCCTCCCACCTATAGCATTTTATACTTTTTCAAAATTTCACCTAAATGGCGTTGCATAAATTTAAGTACAGACATAGTTTTACCATATTCCATCCGGGTGGGACCAAGCACGGCAACCGTTCCTACCACTTGCCCGTCTATGCGGTACGTGGCTTGAACAACACTGCAGTCATGAATGCCTGTATATTTATTTTCCTGACCAATCGTAACAACCACACCATCACTGTTGGCCATATGGAGAATATCACATAGCAAACGGTCTTCCTCCAGCATGGTTAAGAGACCCTTAACCTTATCAACATCCCTGAATTCCGGCTGATTTAACATCTGCGTCGTGCCGCCAAGATACACTTTTTCCTTCTTATCAACAGTAAGTACATGCTTAAGCAGGGTAACGGCCCTTTCATACAACTGCGGGTCAGGCAAAATATCGTTTTGAATATCTTTTAGCACCGGTGTAGTAATCAGTTCGATCGCCAAGCCTCCCAGCCGGGAATTGATGGCAGTTGCCACACGGGTCAAGTCTTCATGGTTCAGGCCTTCAGGAATTTCAATTATTTTATTTTCTAACAACCCGGTATCGGTGATAATAACAACAATAGACCGGCACTCATCCAGCGGTAAGAACTGAAGGTATTTGAATGTACATTGTGACACTTGTGGTGCCAGGACCATAGAAACATTGCTGGTCACGCGGGAAAGGACCTTAACTGTCTCCTGAAACACTTCGTCTATCCGCCGGGCTTTTGTCTGATACCAGTTGTCGATGAGCTGAATATCTTTGTCAGAGATCTGGGGTGGTGCCAACAAACAGTCAACATAAAAACGGTAACCTTTGACTGAGGGTATTCTGCCTGCCGAGGTATGCGGTTGTTCAATATAACCTAACAGCTCCAAATCGGCCATTTCATTACGGATTGTGGCCGGACTGACCCCCAAATTATATTTACGGGCAATCGTCCGCGAGCCAACCGGTTCTGCGGTGGATATGTAGTCATCAATAATGGCGTGCAGGATTTGGCGCTTCCTTTCATCTAACATCGACTCCACCTCCTTGTTGTTAGCACTCATATCACGCGAGTGCTAACACCTACTAAAAAAATACCACTCCTTGGGTGTAATGTCAAGATAGTACACTACTTCTATGAGCTAATCGGGTAAAAAACTTCTAAATACTATATTGCCAAACTTCATCCCCGTATCGGTTAGCCAAATCCGTTCATCATCTGCCTCCAGCAAGCCTTGTCGTTGAAGCCTCGCAAAAACATTGCCAAACAGGTCAAAAAAATCTACACCAAAATACCGGGTAAAATGACTTAATCTCATCCCGCAGGTAGTACGCAATGTTAAGAAAATATATTCGGCCATAGACTCGCCCAAGGTCAATATTTCCTCCATGACGACCGGAGACCTGCCTGTTGTTACTCTACTTATATATTCCTTAATTCCCGTTACCGTACCTGTTCGCTGCCTGTTTAAAAAAGAATGGGCAGCAGCTCCAAGCCCTAAATAAGGCTGATAATGCCAATATTTCAAATTGTGCCGGCACTCGAATCCCGGACGGGCAAAGTTTGAAATTTCATAACGGGCCAACCCTTGATTTGGTAAAAACTCAGACATTGCATTATACATGGCTTCCTCGGCCGCTTCATCCGGCAAGGCCAGCAACCCTTGTTCAGCGGCCGTCGCCAACGGGGTTCCTTCTTCCAGTTTCAGCCCATATACCGAAATATGGGCCGTATGTAATGCTGCCGCTTGCTCAAGCTCGCGAAAAAATCCAGCTACTGTCTGACCTGGCAAACCATACATTAAATCAATACTTATATTATTAAACCCGACAGCTTGTGCGTATTCCACAACCGCAAGACTGTCGGCCGTTTGATGGATACGTCCCAGGCCGGTAAGCAAATCATCATTAAAGGACTGAACACCAAAACTCAGTCGATTAATTCCGGCAGCTTTCAAGGCGGCAAGCTGCTGCCGCGTTACCGTGCCCGGGTTAGCTTCCATACTGATTTCAGCTCCGGACTCAATCGTAAAGTTATCCTCAAGACTGGCTACTATTTGCTCCAGCAGGGGAACCGGCAGGACACTGGGCGTGCCGCCGCCAATATATACTGTGTCAACAAGCGGCTTATACAACTTACCGCCCTGATCAGCAATCTGCTGACACAAGGCGGTAGTGTAGGCCGTAAATAAGTGTTCTACTCCCGAATAGGAAGAAAAATCACAATACAAACATTTCTGTCGACAAAAGGGAATATGAACATATAGGCCAAGTTTGCTCATCGTCCGCTACCTTAATCCATTTTTAAAATAGCCATAAACGCTTCTTGCGGAACTTCAACGTTGCCCACTTGTTTCATCCGCTTTTTACCCTCTTTTTGCTTTTCCAGCAACTTGCGCTTACGGGTAATATCGCCGCCATAACATTTTGCCAGTACATCCTTGCGCATGGCCCGTACAGTCTCGCGCGCAATAACCTTGCTGCCAATAGCGGCCTGAATGGGAATCTCAAACATTTGCCGGGGGATAATACCTTTTAGCTTTTCGGCCAGCTGCCGCCCCCGGTGCGCCGCTCTGTCCCGGTGGACAATTACACTCAGGGCATCAACCGGCTCACCATTCAGCAAAATATCCAATTTTACCAAATCCGATGTCTTATAACCCAACAGTTCATAATCCAGCGAAGCATAGCCGCGTGTTGATGATTTCAACTTATCAAAATAATCAAAAATGATCTCACTTAAGGGTAAATGATAGGTCAGCATTACCCGGGTGGTATCCAGATATTTCATATCTTTAAACTCGCCGCGCTTATCTTGAGACAATTCCATAACAGCGCCCACAAAGTCATTGGGAACCATAACTGTGGCTTTTACATACGGTTCTTCCACATGTTCAATTTCCTGAGTTGTCGGCAATTTCGACGGATTTTCAATATTGATAACTTCACCGTCTGTTCTGAACACCCGGTAAATTACACTGGGTGCGGTGGTAATAAGCGTCAGATTATACTCCCGCTCCAGTCGTTCCTGAATAACATCCATATGTAGAAGTCCCAGGAAACCGCAGCGAAAACCAAAGCCAAGAGCAATAGAAGTCTCAGGTTCAAATACCAGCGATGCATCATTTAACTGAAGTTTTTCCAGAGCATCACGCAAATTTTCATAATCAGAGCTATCTACCGGGTATAAACCGCAATACACCATTGGCGTAATTTTGCGGTAACCCGGGAGTGGTTCGGCCACCGGACGCTCGGCACCGGTAATAGTATCACCTACCCGGGTATCTTTTACATTCTTGATGCTGGCGGCAATAAAACCAACCTGTCCCGGGCCCAACTCGTCAATGTTGGCAAGATATGGTTTGAATACGCCTACTTCCGTCACATCAAAAACCTTATTTGTCGCCATCATTTTGATTTTCATGCCAGGTTTGATACAGCCATTCATCACCCGTACATAAGCAATTACACCTTTGTAGGAATCAAAGTGCGAGTCAAAAATGAGTGCACTTAAGGGTTCATCAACAGTACCTGCAGGTGGCGGAACTTTTTTAACAATGGCCTCAAGGATTTCTGCGATGCCGATGCCTGTCTTGGCGCTGGACAAAACAGCATCTGAGGTATCTAAGCCGATAACATCCTCAATTTCCTGTTTAACCCGCTCCGGCTCGGCGCTTGGCAAATCAATTTTATTGATTACCGGCACAATCTCAAGGTCATGTTCCAATGCCAAATAAACATTGGCCAGCGTTTGGGCTTCAATCCCCTGGGCGGCGTCAACTACTAAGAGCGCCCCCTCACAGGCTGCCAGACTGCGGGAGACTTCATAGGTAAAGTCAACATGCCCCGGTGTATCGATAAGGTTCAGCATATACGTTTCGCCGTTATTTGCGGTATAAGACAAGCGAACAGCCTGCGCTTTAATCGTAATGCCACGCTCGCGTTCAAGCGCCATTTGATCCAAAACCTGGTTTTCCATCTCGCGGGCAGAGAGAGCACCTGTATACTCCAACAACCGGTCTGCAAGCGTCGACTTGCCATGGTCGATGTGGGCGATAATAGAAAAATTGCGAATATGTGATGTATCCATCAGACTGGGGCTCCTCCCTGGTATAAATAAGGTTTTTTACACATTTCTATAAATTATACCATTAGCTGCCCGTTAACTGCAAGCGCTACCTCTATTCGCCAATATACTGTTTAATTTGCACTATAGCCGCTTGGGCCTGTGTTCTCACTGCCTGAATGGCAGTCTCAATATAGGGTCTAATGTGATTCCAGTATTCGAGCACCTGTTCCTTCGCGGCAAACGCTTCATCCACAAACTGCCGGTGCCAAACATCAAGCCAATGTCCAATAAACCTTCCGTCAATTTCTATTTTAGCCGGAATAGTAATGGCATGATTGGCGATATGCACTACAAGCTCATGGTCTGTCCGGGAAATATGGGCAAAAGGATATATTTTGCCCAGCGTTAAGCCATAGCCAAAAGCATAAGCCGAATATACATCTTCCCGGTTGCGGCCAATATAAAAGAAGCGTTCTTGCTCAGGACGCTGAGTGAGAGTGGTTAATTGATGTTCTGCCAGTCCCACACCAATTACAATAATGGCCAGCAATATAAAAAGACCTCGGGCTATAATTCCTATATCATTTGCCGCCACCCGTTCAAACACGCCACCCCTCCTCCGCTGACTAACGGTTCTCAGCAAGTATTTCTGCCAGTATGTCTCCCAGTATTTCCATACTACGCATGGCCTCTTCTTTACTGCTTTCCTGTGATCCTACTTCTATCAGCAACGCTCTGGGATGAAGATGCTGGTTATACCGCCACTCCACCAATTGAATACCGCGGCATAACCCCGGAAATTTAGCATTCAGCTTAGCGTCAATTAACTTAGCAAAGGCGTGATTCTGCTGCCAGTGCGGTTGGGGCAAATCCTGCTGTCCGGTAGCTACAACAATAGTAATTTTGGCAATCGGCAAATCATTAGCCATAAGGGTTACATTTTGGCGCTTATCAGCGTCGCGATGAATATCGAAAATCATTTGAATCGACGGATTTTCGGCAAGCATTTTTTGTGCAGTAATTTCGGAAGGTCCATACGCTTTCATAAAGCTGGGGTAGTCGTGAATCGTGGTACTGTGAATGGCTTTTACCCCATTTTTCTCTAACTGTTTGGCTAATGCCGCTCCTACTTCCACGATTTCACCGTGCTGGCCTCCTGGCCGGTGCGTCACGCCGGAATTGGGAATAAAAGCTTCCGCCGTATGTGTATGGTATATTCCTACAAGCGGTTTGTCTGTAATTGCTACAGTTTTCGTATCAAATACCGGGAAGTTCGGCAGTGTCGTTGCACTGACAGCAGGCGATACCGGCTTTTTAAACGCCAATATAAAAGGGATTTCCTGTGAAACTAGCGAGCGCAAATCGCGAAAATCAACACCTGCAAATACCCGCACTATTTTGTTGGCAAAATTTTCATCACCGGGTGCCGGCGTTATTTTTATTATACTTTGCGGCTGAAATGTCAGGGAAAAACCAGGAATGCCTGAAATAAGCACGTCCTTTCCTTTAGGCCACAAAGCAGGCATGTATTGTCCGTAATATACTGCTTTGCCACTTACCGGTATAGCACTCTGTGTCAGATTGAGATAGGTGCCAAAAAATAATCCTCCTGATATTACCATCATCACCACAATAAACGCTATATTGGAAATCCTATAGATGCCGTAAAATCGCAAGAAATTAGACCAATGCCTGCTTTGATTTCTTTGTTTCCGCTCTTTCCTTGTAACCATTGCCGCCTCCGCCAGACCCCCAGAATTGGTTGTCCTCTGCTATTTTTGTTTACATACAATGTATATGCCTGGCGGCAGAACGATATTACAATTAGTCCCAAATCAATGTAAGTACATATGGATATTCTCGTAATCAATGTTAGGATGCATCGCCTGATTAATGCCGCCGGCCACAACGGCAGCAATATCTTCGATGAGTCTGTCAACCTCCTTAGGCGTTACCATAAGGTCTCCGAGTATGTCAGGCAATACCTGCCGGACAATGGTCTGCCTGTCCTGGTCAGATAAATTGGCCATGCTCTTAAAATACCGGCCAAAAGCCGCATGTTCCTGGAGAGTGTTAATGGTATCCATAGCAATGGTTGAAGCATGCACCACTGTCGGTACGCCAATAGCCACGACCGGCACTCCTAACGAGGCCTGCGTAAGCCCAAAGCGTTTATTGCCGACACCTGAACCAGGATGGATGCCGGTATTAGCTAATTGGATGGTAGTAATTACCCGTTGACTGGAAGCAGCAGCCAGAGCATCGATAGCGATTACCAAACTGGGCTTGATATTGTTCACAATCCCCTGGATAATTTCGGCTGTTTCCATACCGGTTATACCAAGCACACCGGGAGAAATCGCACACACCGCGCGCACACCGCCTTTTAGTTCCGGCGACAACATCTCCTGCAAATGCCGGGTAACGACAATCTTGTGCGTAGCCCGCGGGCCTAAAGCATCTGGCGTGACATTCCAGTTTCCAAGGCCGACAACCAATACGGTGGCGTTGCGAGGTAAATTAACCATTCCAGCCAATTCAGCCGCCAGAAAATTCATGATTTTTTCCTGTAACGGAGTATTTTTATAGCGTAAGCCGGGTGCCTCCAGGGTAATATAACTTCCTTTGGCTTTCCCCATCATTCGCTCAGCCTCAGGAGTAGTAATATTTACCCGGGTAATAAGTACATCCTCATCTTCACTGGTCTCAACTAAAACACCGGGAATGTCTTCGCTCACCTGTTTTGTCAGCATTTCACGCGCTTCTAACGCCAAATCGGTTCGTACTGCAGCAGGAACTTGATCCATGAATTATTCTCCCCCTACTAAAAACTATTTCAAACCTATCTTATCCGGAAAAAAAGTTAGCTATACCAAGCCAATTGCTTTTACTTTATTGCTTGCTTTTTCCTGTAGAGCATGCTAAAATAGTTCAGTAACATATACATAAGGAGGTGAATTACTTGCCAAATATTAAAGCATCTGAGCGTAGCGTAAAAACTGACGCAGAACGGCGTGCCCGCAATTATTCGGTAAGATCAGCGATTAAAACTTCTGTTCGTAAGGTGGAAGAAGCTGCACGTACCGGTAAAGCAGATGAGGCCAAGAACCTCCTGACTACTGCTGCCAGCGTTATTGACAAAGCAGCCGCCAAAGGCGTTATTCATAAAAATGCCGCAGCTCGTAAGAAGTCCCGTCTAGCTCGCAAAGCTAATGCAACTCAAGCTTAATTATCTCAATAATAATTGAAACCCTGTTCACTAAAAAGTGGACAGGGTTTTCTTTATCCTAACAGAAAGTATAACTTTCTTAAAAGCAGGATCAACATCGGCTTCCGCTTTCGCCAAAGGCTCGGCGCAAGCTGTGTTTTCTTTATCCGCATAATTCAATAATTATTTTTTCCAGGGCTACCGGCCCAGTCCGGCTTGACTTTAAATCCTGGTCGGCTGCCGCCAGGCTGAGCATAGCCTCTCTTAGTTTACTGTCAGCAAAACCCCGGCTTTGCTTCACCAGTTTCTCACCAATAAAGCTTGGCACCTTAAAATACTCAGCCACCTCCCGGCTGCCATAGCCTTGGTGTGTGAGTTCTTTAGCCTGCCATAACTGTCTGACCTGCCGGGCTAAGAGTGCCAATAGCCTCACAGGATGTTCCCCGGCTGCCAGTTGTTCACGCAAGAGCGCAAGTGCCTGTGAAGTATGTTTTTGGCTTAGCGCCTCCACCATAGCAAAAATAGATACCTCGGGAACGGAAGACAAGATTTGCAATAAATCCCGGCGGGTAACCAGCCTTTTATCTGCCGTATATAAAATTACTTTCTCTAATTCATTGTTTAAAAAATCAAGAGAAACTTGCGGCATCATGCTGACTGCTGCTATAAGATGTTCCTCAGCATCGGAAGCCATTTTGATTTTGAGTTCAGAAAGCCGGTCTGTCAACCAAGCGCGCAGTTCCTTCCCCTTTAAGGGTGCTGCCTCAAAGACCACGCCATTTTTTTCCACAGCTTTATAAATCTTGCGCCGCTTATCAGGCTTATCAGGCGTCAGAAATACAAGATGACTATAGGCAGGCATATTACTAAATAAAGCAATTAACCGGTTTAATGCAGGATCGGTTTTGTCCTGCCCCTCGTCGCTGCTGCTCTTGCGTCCGGCACTAAAAAGCGTCGTGCTGCGGATAATGATTAAGTTCTTTTCACCTAAAAAGGGTATTGTTTCAATAGTATTTATCAGTTCTTCCTTAGCTGGATCGGCTTCAAAAATAATGAGGTTCATATCCCGGTCTGCCGGTGGTACCACACTGGCAATCAGAGCCTGCTCGACCTGCCGTAGATGATAGGTTTCTTCCCCATGCAAAAGATAAACAGGAGCAATCTTATTTTGTTTAATGAGAGTACATATTGCTTTATAATCCATAATTCACCAGCTTATATATTATTTGATATAGGTGTCAACTTCCAGCTTCCTGCCGTCAGACTTAAACACTACGGCCCCATGGGTATCTGTACAGTAAATTACGGTCTGCCTGTCAGTCAGGCGTCTGATGGTTTCCGGATGCGGATGCCCGAACCGATTGGCATAGCCTACGGAAATAACGGCATACTCCGGGTCAAGAGCCTGTAAAAACGCCGCCGTGGTGGAGGTCTTTGAACCATGATGTCCTACTTTAAGCACCGTACAGGGCTTAACCGCTTTTGCGGCAAGCAGCGCCTCCTCACCTTTTGCTTCCAGGTCCCCGGTGATAAGAAAACTATGCCGGCCATAACTTACCCTAACCACACTGGATACTTCATTGCCTGTGACAGCTTGATTTCGGCCATTTTCACCAACCGCATGCTCGATACCAACATCCACCCCATCCAGTTGAAATCTCTGATCTGTATATGTAGGAATAATCGCGATCGCCGGTTTAGTGTGAACAAGTGCCTGTACTGCCTGTGAATATTCTTCTCGCGGCAGCATAACCTTATTGACGCTAACCCTGCCGGCAATACCGGCAGCGCCGCCTGCATGATCTTGGTGTCCATGGGTCAGGATTAAGTAATCAACGGTTGTCACGCCATAGTGCTTGAGATAGGGAGCAACCACTCTTTCACCGATATCATAATTTGAACTGCTGAAACTGCCGCCGGTGTCCACCAGTACGGCCTTGCCACGGGGTGTAATAATCAAAGCCGCATCCCCTTGACCCACATCAATAAAGTGCACGGACAAGGGC
This sequence comes from Sporomusa sp. GT1, assembly GCF_014634905.1. Classification (NCBI taxonomy): domain Bacteria; kingdom Bacillati; phylum Bacillota; class Negativicutes; order Selenomonadales; family Sporomusaceae; genus Sporomusa; species Sporomusa sp. GT1. Next base: position 59,062 of record NZ_BMBX01000001.1, read on the forward strand.
CGCGGATACCAGGTATACACTGCCAGCAGACCAATAATTACCATGGCGGTTGTGGCGCAAGTGCCCGGACGCTGCCTGACAAGCTGTCCCGGACCCGGGACAGCTAACGGACGCCAGCCATAAAACCAGGCCAGGAGCAGGTAGTAAGCCGCGCTCCCGCTTATCCCTACAGACGGTATGTAAACAGAACTGTACGGCATCGCTGCCAGGAGCGCTGTCAGCATCATAACCAAACCGATTAACAGGCTGCTGATTACAAACACCAGATTGCCAATGACCGGAACAACGGTATAAATTATAACTCCTGTCAAGCCAAGGATGATTACCAGTTCAACAACCGGCAGGACAAGGATATTGGCAGCAAAAGAGATGAGGGAAAAATTATTAAAATACCAGGCAATTATCGGCAAAACACCCAGTTGGGCACTCGCGGTCACCGCCAACGGTCCCGCCAGCCATGCTGGCAAAAAAGCAGACAGATAATCATATGTCGGTTTATATAAAAATACCAAACCGGCTGTGGCGGCAAACGATAATTGAAAACTAATATCATAAAGCAGCAGCGGCTGATAAACAAGCATTCCCAGCGCTGTAATGGCTAGTGCCGCCGGAGCATAGCTTTCCCGTTCAACCAATATTGCCAGCAAGCTGATTATGCCCATAATCATCGAACGTATTACCGGTGGCGTAAATCCGCTGATACAGGCATAAAATACAATCGCCAGTACAGCCACAACCGTAGTCGTCCGGGAACCCAGCCGCAGCTGATTGCCGAACCACCGTATCAAGCCTGCCACCAATGCAATATGCGCACCTGAGACAGATAAAATGTGAATTAACCCGGTTGCCGCGAAATCATCGACAACACTTTTATTTATTCCTTGATAGCCGCCAAACAGTACGGCCGTTAAGATAGCGGCATCATTTACCGGCATTACCTTTTGCAAGGCCCGGACAATTCCGGCTTGCCAGTCAGCCAGCGCTGCACGCCAGGAGTATCCGGCATAGGCTGTATTCAGCTTAATGTTCTGCTCCTGTACAGACATACGTGCTGTAATACCCTCGCGCTTAAGCGCAACCGTCATATCGATCTGTCCCGGGTTATTATACCCGCGCAGCTCCCGTACTTTCCCATAGACAGTTATTTTATCACCGTAAACTGCCAACTCACCGTTTTCCTTATACAGCACATTAATGCGAACTTTTCCACCGGAAGCTGATTTAGCGCCTGTCTTTTCCAATTCTACATTTTGAACTCTGACTACATATCTTACTTGTTTGCCGTGCGTATTTGCCTGGCTTATCTCAGGAACGGCATCCACAATTCCCGTGACCGTAACGGTTTTCCCGATATGGTGACTAATATCATCGGCCGGAACAATGCTATCCAGATTGGCACAAAGCATTCCGGCAATAAAAAACAGGCCGATAATCGGCCAAAAGGCCTGTTGGTAATTACGAACAACACGCCATAACGCTGTCAAAAACAATAACATAGCCAAGACAATAAGCGTCAGACTATGCCAGCTATATATCCCTGCCTGCCAAATACCTGCGGCAAAAGCGGCACAGGCAAATACAATAATAGTATTTATTTGCTCCATAATCACAGCGATATTTTGCTTTTAAACTGATTATATTTTGCCTCACCAATACCTGGCACTTTCTTGATGTCGGCAATATCTCTGAACGGTTCAATATTGGTGCGATACTCAATAATCCGTTCAGCTATTGCCGGGCCAATGCCTGGCAGTTTATCCAATTCCTCTTTGGAAGCGGTATTAATATTAACCTTATCACCGCTGCTGCCAGTATTGGCATTAGCAGGCGCTGCCACACCCGGATTATTGCTTACAGGAATAGCGGCATAAGGGATATGAATCTGCATCTCATCTTTAAGCAGCACTGCCAGATTAATTTTTGCCGCATCTGCCCCAGGCATAAAGCCGCCGGCCAAGGCCACGGCATCAACCACCCGGCTGCCGCGAAAAAGCTTGTATACGCCCGGCTTGCTAACCCCGCCGCTGACATAAACTACAACTTCATCCTCCGCCCCCTTACCGGCAGGAGTAGGATTAGAATTTTGTAAGGTTTCCGGTGAAGGTGCTGCTGTATTCATAGCCCGGTCTGCTGAAGTCTTTTGCACAAAGCTGTAACAACTATAGGCCAAAATCCCGCATGCCAGCATAATAATAATGATTAGCTTTCTCTGCAGAATCCCCATAAACTGATACCCCTCTTTGTATTTTTGAATATATTTCAACAAATTGGATTAATATCCTGCCCAATTTTCATTTTTTGTAAATTGTTTTACAGATATCGCCATTGACATTATTTTACTCGTTAGTTACCATAGAATTGCAATATAGCAGCTTTGACCCGGTTTTGTAGGATGGCAGGATTGCAGGAGCCTTGAAAGCAGGTGGTAATAACCAACCGGTCAATAGCCATTGTAGATGTAGAAAGGTAGGATAGTTTCATGTCAATTCAGTTTGTAATTGTTGTCCTTTATATTTTTTTGCTCTTTGCCATCAGCCTCTATGCGAAACGTAAAGCTGCCGGCGGAAGTGTGAACTTTTTATTTGGCGGACGCCAAATGAATGCCCTCTTAGTGGCCGCTAATGTGGCAGGACTGGCAGTTGGAGCCGCCTCAACTATCGGTGTGGCAGAAAATGCCTTCACAGCCGGTATCGCGGCCGGCTGGTATAATGCTGCCTGGGCTGCCGGCGCCTTGGTCATGGGCGTATTGGCAGCCGGAAAATACCGTGAAATGGACTGTACCACCATTCCCGAACTCTTTGAACGCTATTATGATAAAAAAGGCCGGGTTATCAGTGTTATCGGCCTAATTACTATACAATTGGTTATAACTTCCATGCAATATCTGGCTGGCGGCGCCATTTTGTCCTCAATGCTGCCGGAGGTATTTTCATTCACCGGCGGTATGATTACCAGCGCTATCGTTTTTGTAGGAATAACCCTAATCGGCGGACTATGGTCATCCGGTTTATCCAATATTGTCAGTGTTGCCCTGATATATGCAGGCGTTGTTACCGGAACCGTACTGACAGTTAAGCAGCAGGGCGGTTTGAGTACAATCGCCGCTCAACTGCCGCCAGGCACTGATTGGTTCACCCCTCTTGGCGGACTCGGTTTTGCTACCATTGCCGGCTGGTTTGTTGTTATGATTACCCAAAGCTTATCGGCCCAAGGCCCGGTGCAGATTGCCTGTGCCGCCTCAAGCGCCAAAGCTGCTAAACGGGGATTCATCTGGGGCGCAATTTTGATTTTCCCTATCGGCTTCTTATGTGCCATTATGGGTTTGGCTGCCAGAGTAGCTTATCCTGAAGTGCAGGCAACTCTGGCGCTGCCAAAAATTATTATGGGACTTGATCCTGTCATTTCAGGTATTACCCTTGCCGCGTTATGGGCTGCCGATGTGTCGACAGCCTGCACCCTGCTGCTTGGCGCCGGCACTTTATTTGCTCAGGATATCTATAAACGGTTTATAAATCCCGCACTAACCGAAAACAAATATGTCATCATCAACCGTGTAACTATTTTGGCTTTAGGCTTTTTCACCCTTTGGCTGGCCTTTAACGCAGTGGGCATTTTGAAAACCCTGCTGCTGGGCCTAAGCTTGACAACAGCATTTACCCTTGTGTTTTTATGTACGATCTTTTTGCCAGGCCTATGCCGGCGGAATTCCGCCTTTTATACCACCCTGGCCGGCATGCTGACATTGCTGGCCTGGCAGCTGATTCCGGAAATTAGAATAGTTGCTCACCCCATCTATCTCGAATGGCTTGTATGTATAGTAACTTTCCTGGCAGTTGCGGTAATTGACCCTCAGAAAATCACAATTCCTGCAAAATCCACTCAAACTACACAATGATGGGGGATTAACAATAATGAGTGAAATAACCAGCATAGATGTTGGACGAGCCGCACTGCGAATGGCTATCAGTGAAACCAGACAAGACGAGCACGATACTCGGCAGTTATTGGCAAAACGAAACCTGCAGACTGTAGCCGTAGATTTTGGCGGCGAGTTTATCCCTTCAGTCAAGAAAATCATTGAGCGGGCCGTTGTGGCTGCTCAGCGACAAAACCTGGTGCCTGGCAATCATGTTGGCGAAGGCGCTGTTGCCGGGGCGGTACACGCAGCCTTAGAACAAGTTTCTGCCAAGGCAGTAGGCCTTAATGTCGGTGGTAAAATAGGTATTGCCCGCCATGGAGAACATCTTTGCGTAGCCGTTTATTTTGGCGTTGGTGTGCTAAACCTTAATGAAGTTGCTATAGGACTTGCCCACCGCTCATTGTCATTGTAAATTGTACATTAATATAGAAACAGGGTACCGGTTTATTAGCCGGTACCCTGCTTTTAAATACGACTAAGCAATTGGGCTAATACTTTGTATTTCGCCTCACGCAGAGCCTGATCATAATCGACAATATACCATTCACCGTCAATTTTTTCAAGCCCTACCGGCTTAACCGAAACATTCATTGAATTTTGTTCGGCCTGCAAAGTAACAACCGCTGCCGCATAATCACCTTGCTGAGCCACTTTTTTCACAGATAACAAATTCGAGTTTTTAATTGTTGAACTGCTTTCTCCGGTGACGTATTTTAATACGGTCTTGGTGTCACTAGCCGATGTCGGTGACACATAGAGTGCCGCTTCCTTCATCTGGTTGTCTTTAGCAGCATCAAAAAAGTTCTGAATTACCGCTTCTGGTGACAAACCGGACTGACGCTGAACACCTGAACCGCCGCCGCAACCGGCTGCAACAAGCAGAGCCAACATGAGCATAGCAACCAGAATTACCTTATTTCTCATACTACGTAATCCAATCCTTTCTAAGTATTATGGTAACAAGATACTTGTATATTATATCATAAAACAAGCAGTTTTTTTGAGGATAATTATGTAAATATAATAGCCGCAGACAAAATTAATCACCAGCATAAACGGCATACCCATAACAAAAGTTGCGTGAAGCGTCTTATGCCGATAAATATACATACCGGTAAGTACGCCGGCGGCGCCAAAAAATAAGGCTACGAAAAAAAAGGTGCGTTCACGAATCCGCCAGGTTTTTCTCTTGGCCCGCTCTTTATCCAGTCCAACCAAGCGAAATGCAACCACATTCCAGACAAAATACAGTATAAGCCAAGCTGGTAAATCAATATTCACTACAATCCACTCCCCCTGCCATTGTCCCCGCCGAAATATAATTGTCGGCTTTTTGGATGATATAGGATACACCACTAAAACGAAAAAGCCTAGACATAAGTCCAGACAAACATAAAACGCATATTAATTGCTTTTAAACCGAACCTAGAACGCTTCCCATCAGCTTTATTTGTTCGGGATTTACCTAGCTTTCTGTTATTGTACCGCCATTTACATGAAGAACTTGACCAGATACATAGCGAGAGTCGTCACTTGCTAAATATACATATGCCGGAGCGACCTCAAACGGTTGCCCGGCGCGTTTCATAGGGGTATTAGCGCCAAAGGTTTTAATATACTCGGCAGGAAAACTTGACGGATTTAACGGGGTCCAAATCGGTCCCGGGGCTACTGCATTAACACGGATATGCCTTGGTGTTAAAGATAAAGACAACGATCGTGTAAGACTGACAATTGCCCCTTTAGTTGCAGAATAGTCAATTAGATATTTTTCTCCTTGATACGCCGTCACAGAGGTAGTATTTATAATCGAAGCATAGGGGCACATATGAGGCAGCGCCGCCTTAATCATATAAAAGAACGCAAAAATATTAGTTCTAAAGGTAGCATCCAACTGTTCGGCAGAAATATCAAGAATGCTCATCTGGGGAAATTGAACACCATGATTATTTACTAATATATCTAACCGCCCAAAAGTCTCCATTGTTTCTTCCACAACAATATAGGACTGACGCTCGTTTCGCAGATCTCCCGGCAAAAGGATACAATCTTGACCGATTTCGTGTATTCGTCCTTTTGTCTCTTCAGCGTCCCGGTGCTCATCAAGATAGGCGATCGCAATACTGGCGCCTTCTTTCGCAAAGGCATAGGCAGCTGCCCGGCCGATGCCGCTGTCGCCCCCGGTAATAATTGCTACTTTTCCCTGCAGTTTGCCACTACCCAAGGAGTTTGGATTTTCTGAGATAGGTCTGGGGTGCAAAAGATACTCCATACCGGGTTGACGGTTTTGATGCTGGGGAGGAAAGGTAACGGGGACAGCTTCGCATTGTTCTTCCATCCCTAAGTATGAATACTTAGGATACATAACATCACTTCCTTATTCGGTTTACTATATCATATTCCACCTTGATAAGTAGTGACATAATATCTTAGAAATTAATGCAGAGATGAGATCATAACCAGCTTTGATTGTGATTGCCAATTAGTTCCTGTATATTTAAACATAGTTTCTACCTCAGCTAATCTGTCTGCTCTATAAGCGCCAGAAAGACTTTGACTGCCTTTTAGCTCGTAGACCCCATCATGATCGATATCAACCGGTTCTAACTTAACAAAAGGGGCAGTCATTGTCTGAGTTTCCTTTTGTACCTTACCCTCTTTGTCATAAATACCTAACCGCAAATAATCTTCCCGGCGTTCAGCTACTCCAACGATTACTGTTGTTCCATCGGTATTATTGGCGAGAGATACTTTCCAACCGTCCACAAACTTGCCAGTAATGTTAGTGGTAAAATTCTCTTTACTGCCGAATAGCTCTTTTGGCTCACCGCCACTAAAAGATATGATATTGTGATATGACCATCCACCGCTGCCGCCTGATGCTGTCGCTACGTAGACGTCAGCTATTTTATCACCCGAAAAATCGCCAGCGAAAAGATAGGGCTGATAACCGCCTACTTCAGCAAGAGGAAAACGAATAAATGACTTATCTGCACCGCTTTTTACTGTAATACTAAGATTTTTAGCAGCAGAAAAATTGGACTGGATTTTATAGCCGGCAAGGTATATCCTGTCAGCTATACCATCACCGGTTACATCAGCCTCGAGAGTATCAAAAATATAATAATCGGCAGGTAAGTTTATTTCCGTTGCCAAAATAGCGCTCGCATTCACTGCCATCATCGGTGCAGTGAATAAGCTCAGCATAATCGCGGCCATAAGAACTTTAATTTTTTTCATGTTGCCAGTCGACCTCCTTTATAATATGAACGATAAACAAAGTGAAAAGTAACAGTTCTTATTAAACCCCTCACAAACTGTTGCCTTAGCTGCCGCTGGCAGGATATGATCACAGCAAGCAAAAAACTTAAAGTCTGGGAGAAATCATTAATTTCTCCCAGACTTCTATCTTTCGTGTTTCACAGACAATACTGTGCGTTTTCTCCCGGATCAGACTGGCTCGAAGCCACGGAATCCCAGAAAACTTATTATATTATATTGAATTAATTTTAACACCGCATTTTAATTTAAGCAAGCTTTTGCTATAGGCTCATTATCTTAACTGGTTGGCAATATCTTCCCTGCCAAGTTCTTTTAATTTTTCCCTCGCAGCTTCTAAGCTCTTGCCCAGTGATATTCTTTGCTTGCTGCTAATTAGTATTAAGGTATACTCACCATTGAAATCTGATATTTGCTCACTCATATCACCACTCACCCAAATTGTTGGAGCTCCAGCCATAATATCGCTCCTCCTTTTTTTGGCAGACTTTCGCCAAAAGATAATAAATCCCTGCTGAAGTCTAAAAAAGGGCGTTCGGTTTATTGATCAGGCATGGTTAACCCCAGATACAATCCGGCCAGAAATATCGTAAAAATTGCCACAAAATGAATGACAAACCAAAACCATTGTTCAGAGCGGAAAGCCTCGGCCGGTATGGGCGCTCTCAAATGCTGCGGTATAAGCTTACCACCGATCCATTCCATTAAAATAAAAAAGCCCCACCAACTGGTGTATGAATCCCAGAAATCCCATTCAAAATCATAGTGAATCAGCCTTGTTGTATTTTTTAAGACCGTTTCCAAGAGCACGCCAAGATTTACGCTCACCCCATAAAAGGCTATTTTGTGCACCCAGTTTACCGGACTGTACCTGACACCCAGAATAACATAAAAAGAAAATGCGGTCAGAACTGCAATCACGGGAATACGGCTAAATGGCATAAAGATGTAGGGAAAAGAGTAAAAGCCTACTTTTTCAAAAATAAAACAGAGTATAATTCCCAGTATTCCGGCGATCGTATAAAGCAGGCCATAGCGCCGCCAGTCCAGGCGCAGAATAAAAAAGGTACCGGTAAGCGATATTATCAAACTAATCACCGATATATACATTTCTATACTGCTATCAAGAAAAGTCAGCCCCATAAACCTGGCCTCCAGAATAATTCAATTTTGTTTGTAGTGTATTCCATAACAGTGCTTTATAATCAAATTAATTTTCATGTCGGACTGATCTGATTGTTATGGACAACAGTTACTGCCTTGGCAGAATGAGAAAATGAGCAAAATCGATTCAACAAAAACTGGAGAATAAGCAAATGCTTGCAGGTGCAATCACAAAATAACTCCACCTGATGATGCCCTGCCGTGAACAGGTCGAAACACTCTCATTAGAGAGTGTCGCGAAAACCCGCCACAAGGAGTATTACAAGGCTCCCCTTAATATAGATTGTTCTCTGAAAATAAAAAAGCCCACCAGATAAGCCTGGCAGGCGGCTGACTATATTAAATACTCTTTATCATTATCAATCAAAAAAGTTAAGTAATCACGAATAATATCATTCGCTTTGGACTTATCATTGGCATTAGCAAAATGAAAGCTTCCATCGGTAATCTTAAAATCTTGAATCCCTTTTAATAAAAGCTGTTCTCGTATGCGTGAAGTTAATTTACTCATGAGTGTCTCTTCCGTGCCGGCAATCACAATATCACTTCCTTATTTCCATAATTTGGATATATTATATCATTACATTGCCAAAAAGCCAACAAAAAAATAAAAAGCCGCCAACCGGAACCGGCAGGCGGTATAAATTTCGTGGTTGCGGGGACAGGACTTGAACCTGTGACCTTCGGGTTATGAGCCCGACGAGCTACCAACTGCTCCACCCCGCGATGATTGTTTATTGTTAAGCTTTTATTTAAACTTTTATCTATTATATCACACTTTGCGCGAAATTAGTACGATTTCCGAAAAATAAGAAACTCACCGTCATGAGAAGGATGAGCGGCTATCATTTCGTTAATAAATACGTACCGGCTGCAGTGCCAATAGTCTAGAATGTTCGCTCTTGCTGCGAGCAGATTTTTCTTTGTTGAGTTCCTTCTTATGCAGCTTAGCTTGCTTCTCCATCTCTTTGTTATGAATAAGAGCACCTACGGAATATCAGGCAGTTGTACACCATTGCCTACATTCCATAGGTTTGTACATCGCAGGTAAATAGTATATTGAGGAAACACATATACTATTATTCAATATCCATGTCAGAATGGTGTGCACCTTCATCAGATAATCTTTTTATTACCTCGTGATGCCATGGTAGCCATACTCCGTAAACCACAATGAAAACAGGTATTGAATACCAATTTTGCCATCCCAGTAACTTCATATATCCAATCTGCGTGAGCAGCCATTCATAAGAGTAAGATATACTTGTAAATATTGCAACATATAACCACTTGTTCTTTTTATCAAAATAGTTGATAAATATTACAGCTAAACAAGAGGGGATAATTGCATAAGACGCTAAGTCCCCAATCCCCTCTTTACCGGGATCTCCCAAGTCAAAGAGATCAAAGTATTCTCCTAGAATATTTATGTCAAGTAGCACACCTACACATCCTACGACTCCAAAGGTAAGGTAGATACCTAGCCAATTAATCTGTCGTTTGGGCATGAACACAACAAAGAGCAATACGGTCATGCAAAACAGTAAAGGAAGCCAAATTCCCGTAGCATATATATCCAATCTGTCCAAAAAAGCATCCATTACATTAAACATCTCCTTACCACGCTGCTATCAGCAGTATTCCCTTATTATAATTTTTATACTAACACAATTTGTATGAGACTTGTTCTTAATTGTCCTCCTATCATCAGCCGCTTACCGCAGAATTTTATCTCTCGCAGAATCTCACCTTGTATAAATTCTCGGTAATAGCACATCATATAAATAGGGAGAATCACCCTAAACGCATTTTTAAGGGAGGTAACACGATGGGTGGCAGAACTCTTGACCAGTTTCGCAGTAGGCAACAAGCCAAGTCCAAAAAGAATAAAGAAACCGACTTGCCCAAAGATCCCAAAAAAGAAGATTCAAAGCGTGATTCTGAATAGGTGGCAACCGCCGCCTTCTTTTATTTTGGTAATAGGGGCTTATATTCACGAATTGCAGTCAACAGAAAAACATTCTGCCAATGTCATGCAGGGGATTTTGCAAACATTAAAGCCAGAAATAAAAAAAGGACAGACCAATTAAGGTCTGTCCTTTCTACATCTACAAGGTTTAATTTTGTCCTCGCTAAAATGCGGCAAGGGACAAGATTACATAAATAAAAAACCCGCAGATCTATAAACCCGCGGATTTACTGGACTTTTCTGGTCGGAGCGACACGACTTGAACGTGCGGCCTCTACCACCCCAAGGTAGCGCTCTACCAAACTGAGCTACGCCCCGACATTGTTACCAGTCATGCTGTATTTTCTACGATGTTTGACTGACAAAATTTATTGTACCTAATTTCCGGAGAATTGTCAACAGTTTTATCAATTATAAGTTTTATTATGGAAACTTTTATTAGTTATCTGGTAAGTCCAGCGTGATGATTCCACACCGACCGAACAACAGTAATCGCTAGCTTTTAATGCATATTACCGGCATATTGCTGCCCGCTTGACCGGACGGGCAAATACTCCGCTTAGACCGGCTTTTGCCACCCGCTCTTTAATGGCTTGGATATCGGTGGTATATAAGCCTTTCTCCTGCATGCGCTCAAAGTATTGAGCACCGGAAAATGTGTATTTTACTTTTAAGCCGTTTACTGATTGCATTTGTTCGCCGACATGGGCAATAGCATCACCAATGGCTAATGTTTCGGGTAATATCAGTAGTTTTTCGCCAAGTGCCTGACGTAGTGCATTATGTCCTGCCAGAGTACCTGTTACAATGGCCTCTGTATGGCCAACCAAGAGACCGGCCTTTTCGCCGCCGCAAAACAGGTTATCAATTCCCTGGACTTTGAGGGTGTTGTCCCGCGGCGAGAGTGCGGTAAAACGCATCGAATTGCCCACACCGCCGGAATATGGATCTTCATAACGGGCGTTCTCAAAGCCCGGAATCTGGCGGAGCTTGTCCAATGGAAAATAAGGCGTCATGAGCTTGGCATGACCGGTATCAAGCAGAATGACGTTATCAGCAAATTCCTTTAAGGCATATTGCTGGCAGGCTTTTATCGATAGAGAGTCCGGCTTTTTAAGCCGGTCAGGTATAGGGACGACAACGACCCCCTTAGTGTTAAGTTCTTTAACAATGGCTTCACTCAGTGAGTCTTTGTGGAGTTTGCAGGAACCGCTCATGGCACCTAAGCTGCCGTCAGCCTTACGCCCAATCATTTCTTGTATGCCGGCACGGGCAGCAATACTTATTCTGGGGCCAAAGGTTGGACAACGAATAATACACATTGCGCAGCCGTTGCCATACTTGCTGCACTGGGATTGGGGGCCGGCGGTCCCGGTAGCTTCGACAAATACATCACCATACACTTCGTCGTCCTTGTCGGTGATAACTGACTTAATTCTTTGCCCGTCCATTGTAATGTCACGCACTCTGGCCAGGAAGTTATATTTTATATCATAGTATGCTAATAATTGTCTAATAGCGGGTTCCACACGCGCCACATCATACAAAGTAACATGCTTATGACCGGGAAATTCAACATTGCTATGGCGGGCAACTTTATCGATAGTATTAAATATATCGTCACCCATAGCTGACAATTCTTCCGCAGCCGTAAACCGGCCATTATTACGCATAATTCCACCGACCAGGCCTGTTCCCAGAAGCATGTCTGCCCGTTCAAGTAAAATTACTTCACCTGCGCCTGCTTTTTTGGCCGCTACAGCTGCACTGCAGCCAGCCCACCCGCCGCCAATAACAACTACTCTAGGCACGAAGGACACCTCCGTTATAGTTCAGGCAATGCCCGTATTTTGCAGATATTCTTCTTCCGGGATGTACCTTACGACTCCCGTTGCAACAAAATAACGCTGCCATTCTTTATCCGATGACTAACCTTCATCTGGGGTTAAAATCCCACCTGAAGCTAAGTCTACTTTATATTTTGGCATGAAATACCGCAAATATGTATAAAGAAATACGGCTACGCCGGGCCTCTGGCGGCAGACAGCAGTCGATGTTGCCCAAACAAAAACCTGATCGCGATATGTGCGAACAGGTTTTGTATATATGTTATAGTATTATAGCACCTTGCCGGTCAATGTTTAACAGTTGGTATCTTGCTTTGATCTTATGAATATTGAAGGCTTTGACCATTACCTGCCCCACTTCATCGGAGTCTCCGTCGGTAAAGGCCAGCAGACATGGCCCGGCACCGCTTAACGCCGCCCCCAGTGCTCCGGCCTGACGGGCAGCTGTTAATACTTGCGCCATACCGGGAATAAGCTTCTCACGATATGGCTGGTGCAACCGGTCTTCCAGCGCGTGCAACAGGAGTTTAAATTCACCGGTGCACAATGCTCCGACTAACAGTGCCGACCGGCTGACATTAAACACGGCATCCGCAAAGGGTACCGACTCCGGCAATACTCTGCGGGCAGCCTTGGTAGACAGGTTAAACTCGGGGATAACAGCTACCATTGTAAAATCCTTGGGAGGCAGGAACCGCAAATATTTGGCAGAGCCGCTATCCATGATGCTGACAGTAATACCACCAAAAATAGCCGGAGCTACATTATCTGGATGGCCTTCAATACTGGTAGCCATATCCAGAATTTCTTGCTTTGATAATTGACAGCCGGTAATTTCATTGGCTGCTACCAGTCCACCGACTATAGCGGCCGCACTGCTGCCAAGTCCTCGCGCCAGGGGAATATTGTTGACCATTTTAAGCGCAATTCCCGGATAGTGCCGGCCTGTTTTATTCAGAACCATCTGAACGGCTTTAATGGCAACATTAGAACCGTCAGCCGGGATAGCACCTGCACCTTCGCCCGCTACCTCAAGTGATATACCTGCTTGTGGACTCAAAGTAAGTTCAAGCTCGTTATATATCGTGCAAGCTATACCAACCGCATCAAACCCCGGGCCGCAATTGGCCGTTGTTCCCGGCACGCGGATTTTCACGGTATTTGCCATGATATCGCCACCTTTACTGCTATGAAATCTGCTCTGCTTCTACTCTGATTACATTGCCCACTTTGCTTACCATCGACATGCCCAGTAAGGTATTCATGGCTAGACGGATGTTTTCGTCAGATACCCGGTATGTAATAAGCACAAGCTCTGTTGCGCACTCCACTTTACGTTTCTGAATGACGGAATGCAGGCTGACCTGCTGGGCACCAAATGCACCTGCAATAGCCGCCAGCACACCCGGTTTGTCTTCGACTAAGAGGCGGATATAATACGGTGATTCGGTTTTACTGACAGGATAGATGGGTTTTTGTTCAAAACAAGTACACAATATCCTGCTGCTGACATTATGGCGAATATCGCGGGCTACATCAATGATATCGGCTGTCACCGCACTGGCAGTTGGCAATTCACCGGCCCCGCGGCCATAAAACATGGTTTCACCTACGGCATCACCTTTGACAAAAATAGCATTAAATACATCATTCACTGCGGCTAAAGGATGAGTAACCGGCAGGAAGGCCGGATGTACACGTACATTAATCCCCCGGTCATCTTGCTTGGCAACAGCCAGAAGCTTGATGACAAAGCCAAGTTCCCGGGCATACTCAATATCTTCAATGGTAATATTGGTTATACCTTCAATATAGACATCTTCTAATGTAACCCGGGCACCAAAACCGATGGAAGCCAATATGGCAATTTTTCGGGCCGCATCATAACCACCGACATCAGCTGACGGATCGGCCTCGGCATACCCTTTGGCCTGAGCTTCGGCTAATACATCACTATAATCCATTTGTTCGTTGGTCATTTTGCTGAGCATATAGTTGGTCGTGCCATTCACAATGCCCATAATCTCACTGATTTGATTAGCCGCCAGACATTGTTTCAACGGTCTGATTATCGGGATACCCCCGCCGACACTAGCTTCGAATAGAAAATCGGTATGAGTTTCTGCCGCAGTGTCAAACAATTCGCGGCCGCATTTGGCCACCACATCTTTATTTGCGGTAACAACGTGCTTGCCGGCCTTGAGCGCGGCTAACATATAATCTTTGGCCGGCAGCTCGCCGCCCATAACTTCAACCACGATTTTTATATCAGAATCATGTAGTATTTCGTCAATACTTGTTACCAGTTGCGCCTCTGTTGTTATATTTCTAACCTTGTCTGGATTTTTTACCAGTATTTTCTTGATAACAACAGGTGCTCCCACTTTTTGTTGAATACTGCGGGCGTTATTGGCCAATATTTTAACCACACCGGTACCAACAGTCCCCATTCCCAACAAAGCAATCTGGATTGCTTTCATTATTTTTCCTCCTAAGCCTGACCTAGAACTTCCAGTCTTTTCACACCATCAACCATTCTTAATTTGTCAAGCATTGCTTCCAAGTCAATAGCTAATTCGGCAGTTTCAATGGATATAGTCGCATTGGCGACCCCTTGCAGCGGAATCCCCTGATTAATTGTCAAAACACTGCCATGTTCGTTGGCTATCGTGTTTAGAACCCGTGACAATACGCCTGATTTGTGTTCAAGCAACAGAGCAAGTGTAACAATCTTTTCTTTACTGGCTTCATAAAACGGAAATACATAGTCCTTATATTTGTAATAGGCGCTACGGCTTAGTTCCATTTTTTCCACTGCTTCGTTAATTGTTCTTGCTTCACCGCGTTTTAATAACTCTTTTACCTTAATCGTCTTTTTGATGGCTTCGGGTAAGATTTCCTCCCGAACTAAATAAAAAACAGCTTTTTGTCCTGTAACCATGGTTCTCCTCCTCGGTACTGCTACTACGGATGGATATCTGTATCTGGTAGACATTATATCATCAATTCTGCCAGGTTTACAAGCCAAAATACAAAAAAATTCTAGTCAGTCCTTTACAGACTGACTAAAAAATTCTTCTGAAAATACTGTTTTTGTTAAAAAATGATACATATTAATCCGCCGCTGCCATCATTAACGATTTTTTGCAGTGTATCTTTTAGTTTTAACTGTGCATTTTCCGGCATAGCTGTCAATTTATTTTGAATGCCTTCACGAACCAGTTCATTTAAAGATTTACCAAATAAGTTGGTGCGCCAAATTCTTTCCGGTTCGCCTTCAAATTCACGCATGAGGTATTGAATGAGTTCTTCGCTTTGTTTTTCAGTGCCGATAATAGGAGAAATTTCCGCTTGCACATCAGTACGGATGATATGTAAGGATGGAGCCGAAGCCTTTAGTTTTACGCCAAACCGGTTGCCTGTCCGGATAATTTCAGGTTCTTCTAAAATCATTTCATCAAGTTGTGGCGGTACAATGCCATAACCAGTTTGTTCAACATCTTCAAGCGCAGAGGCAATTTTGTCATACTGCCGCTTAGCTATTGACAGATCTTTCATCAGGCGCAACAAATGATGTTCACCGCTAATAGTAAAGCCGGTGAGCTCTTCAAGTACACTATAGAAAAGATCCGGGCGGGCGGTCATTTCGATAACGGCTATACCACTGCCAAGGTCCATGTCATGAAGAATGACATCGGCGACAAAGTCATAACCGGACAAATCGTCAATGGCCCGATCGATATCACGCAAACGGCGAATGTATTGAACGACGTCATTCACCGCACCCTCAAATTTTTGTCTCAGCCAGTGATCTTTCTCCAGCTCTTCTACCCACTTAGGCAATGTTATATTGACTTCTTTGACCGGGAATTCATATAATACTTCCTGCAAAATTCCATAAATATCGTCATGCGATAATTGGGCGCAATCAACCGGAATGACAGGCACATCATAACTGCCTTCCAGTTTAGCCACAAGTTCACGAGTATCTTTGGAATTTGGTTTGCCGGTATTTAAAATGACCAGGAATGGTTTTTGCAATTCTTTAAGTTCGGCAATGACACGTTCTTCGGCCGGAAGATATTTATCCCGGGGTAAGTCGGTGACAGTACCGTCTGTGGTAATGACCAAACCAATTGTTGAATGTTCGGCAATAACCTTACGAGTGCCAACTTCGGCTGCTTCCTGGAACGGAATTTCGTTTTCGAACCAGGGTGTAAGCACCATGCGGGGGCCTTCTTCCTCTTCATAACCCAGCGCACCGTCTACGGTATAACCAACACAATCGACAACCCGAACCCGCACATTAACATTGTCTTTTACATTGATTTCGACGGCTTCATTAGGGATGAACTTAGGCTCTGTCGTCATAATAGTTTTGCCGCCGGCACTTTGCGGCAGTTCGTCTTTGGCACGTTCTTTATCATGGGGATTACTGATATTAGGTAATACCATGGTTTCCATAAAACGTTTAATAAAGGTTGATTTACCCGTGCGAACCGGACCGACTACACCAATATAAATATCTCCACCAGTGCGTTCGGCGATATCTCTAAACAGGTCGAATTTTTCCATCTGGCGTCTCCCTCCCTGATTACGGTAATTGTCATTATAAATATATGACAGGCCACCTCAAATATTACAAAATATAAAAAAGTATGGTAACTAAAAAGTAACTTACCTTACTTTATTAGCCACCATACTTTTTTATGCCAAGTTTATTTACTGCCAATGTAAATTGTTAAGCACAACTTCTTCTACCTCATGTGTCCGGCCGCGGGTCATGAGTTCGAGAACTGCATGTTTCGAGGATTTATTTTGATACAGGACCTCATACATTTGTTCTGTTATCGGCATTTCCACTTTATATTTAGCTGCCAATTGAAAGGCTGCTTTAGTTGCCCTGATACCTTCCACAACCATGGAGGTTTCCGCCTGAATTTCATCAATGGTCTTGCCTGCCGCCAGCATCAGGCCAGCCCGCCGATTGCGGCTGTGTACACTGGTGCAGGTGGCAATAAGGTCCCCGATACCGGCGAGTCCGGCAAAGGTCAGGGGATTTGCTCCCATCGCCATACCAAGGCGGGTGATTTCGGCCAACCCGCGTGTCATCAGTGCGGATTTAGCATTATCACCAAACCCCAGTCCTTCGGCAATGCCAGCGCCAAGGGCAATGATATTTTTGAGCGCGCCGGCAAGCTCTACCCCGACTATATCAGGATTGGTATATACGCGAAAAAAAGGCAGCATAAAGGTATCTTGCACAAACTCAGCTACCTTGCGCGACCTGGCTGCGGCAACAGTGGCCGTGGGATGACCGGAAGCCACCTCCTCAGCATGATTAGGACCTGATAATACGGCAATATTCTCAGCCGCTAGCGGTAATTCTTCGGCAATGATTTCGGACATCCTTTTCACGGTGGTTAGTTCCAGCCCTTTGGCAGCACTGACAATAAGGGTGTCAGCACTGACGTAGGGGGCCAAGGCTGCTGCTGTTTGCCGTATGGCGTGAGAGGGCGTAACCAGTACGATTAGCCGGGTATCGCCTGCGGCCACGGCGAGGTTATCGGTAACGCAAACCGTTGCCGGTAATTTGCAGCCAGGTAAATAGCTGTGGTTTTCCCGGGTGGAACGGATGCTTTCCGCTAACTTAGGCGACCTTGCCCATAGAACAACCGATTGATGTTTTTGACCCAACACGCCGGCTAACGCTGTCCCCCAGCTGCCGGCGCCAATTACTGCGATATGCATTATATTACTGTCACTTCTCCTTTGCGGGACCGGAGGCTGTTTTACCGCCTGCTCTAATTTTTGGTTCTTCCCCTTTTAGAAGGCGCTCAATGTTCGGACGGTGCCGGATAATAACAAATAAAGCGGCCAATATCCCGAAATAAAAAAATTCTTGCCTGACATTCAATAGCCACATGCTGATAGGAACCAAAGCTGCCGCGACAATGGATGCCAGCGAAACATAGCGAGTCAAATAAACAATAGCCGCCCAGACGGCAAAAACAATGAGTGTTACCTTAGGCGCAATCATGGCGATAACACCAAGGCCGGTAGCCACACCACGCCCGCCTTTAAAATTCAAAAATACCGACCAGTTATGGCCGGTGATAGCGCCAATACCACCAGCCAATTCAGCTAGCGCCGTTCCGCCCAAATACTGACCGATCAGGACCCCTGCCACACCTTTGAGCGCATCTGTAAGAAAGACCCAGAAGGCCGGCCAGGGACCTAATGTCCGATACGCATTAGTGGCCCCAATATTTTTACTACCAAACTGCCGTAAATCAATATTATAGAAATTCCGACCAATAATCAGTCCATTCGGAATTGAACCAATTAGGTAGCTGGCAGCAATAACCAGCACATACTCCATTCTCCCACTCCTTCAATGAGTTTACTCCTCTTTGTCTTTGCGGCCACGAACCACTAATTTGAGTGGAGTTCCTTCAAAACCAAACGCTTCTCTCAATTTGTTTTCTAAAAAGCGCAAATAGGAAAAATGCATAATTTCCGGATCATTAACAAAGAAAACAAAGGTGGGCGGTTTTACGTCCGGCTGGGTGGTAAAATAGATTTTAAGCCGCCGGCCTTTGTCGGAAGGTGGTGGATTGATCGCAGTAGCATCTTCAATAACTTGATTAAGCACACTGGTTGCTACCCTCATGGAATGCTGGTCTGCTACATATTTTACCAGCTCAGTTACCCGATGAACACGCTGTTTGGTGAGCGCTGATGTAAATAGGACCGGCGAATATTGCATGAAACCCAATTCTTCGCGAATGGTCTCGGTAAATTTCAGCGAGGTCTTGCCGTCTTTTTCAATAAGATCCCATTTATTAACGACAATAATGCTGGCTTTACCGGCTTCGTGGGCATAACCGGCAATCTTTTTATCTTGTTCTGTCACGCCTTCTTCGGCATTAATAACCATGAGCACTACATCACAGCGGTCGACTGCCCGCAGGGAGCGGATAACACTATACCGTTCAACCGGCATATCAATCTTGGCCTTACGCCGCATGCCAGCCGTATCAATCAGCACATAGGACTGACCGTCTTTAGTAAAATGGGTATCAATGGCATCACGGGTAGTGCCGGGAATGTCACTGACGATAACCCGTTCTTCACCAATAATGGAGTTAACCAGCGAAGATTTGCCAACATTGGGGCGGCCGATTACCGCCACTTTGATTTGGTCAATATCTTCGGGTTCAATATGCTCTTGTGGCATATTTTCAATTAATCTGTCAAGCATGTCACCAATGTTAAGGGCGTTAGCGGCGGAAATGGCAATAGGATCACCTAGTCCCAGATTATAGAACTCGTAAATATCGGCTTCATTTTTCATATTGTCTACTTTGTTTACCACCAAGAGCACAGGCTTTCTGGTGTTGCGCAAAATCACGGCCACTTCGTTATCAGAGGAAGTTAATCCGGCTTTGCCGTCCACAATGAACATGATAACATCGGCTTCCTCGATAGCCAGTTTAGCCTGATTACGTATGGCATTAAGCATCTTGTCTGTGGTCTCAAATTCGATACCGCCGGTATCAATCATAGTAAAATTGCGGCCCAGCCATTCGGCATCCATGTAAATACGGTCACGGGTAACACCGGGTATGTCTTCAACAATAGATAGACGGCTCTTGCCAATATAATTGAATAAAGTTGATTTGCCGACATTAGGCCGGCCAACAATTGCGACAATTGGTTTACTCATCTAATACCACCTTGTATCTTTTTAAAATCGTTTCCTTGATGTGATGAATCCGTTGATCTGTAGTAGTTTTTCCTTTACCATTGCCTGTATTTACTTAAATTAACCGCATAATTGCATAGTTACCGTACTATAGCTGTTCTTGCCTGCACACTATCGCCACGCAGCAAGCAATTGTTTTAAATCCTGGGCAAAATAGGCACTGCGCACAGGTGCCCCCAGTTCGGCGGCAATATCTGCAGGTGTGGTGTCATCAAGAAAAACCTGCTCCCCTTTTCTGAGAGCAACTCCTGGTATAATAATACCGGTCCGGGAACCCGGAAGCCTTTTCAATGCCTCGATAATATCACCGCCGGTCAACAGTCCGGTGACGGTAACATCACTGCCAAAAAATCTGTTTTCCACTGCAATAACCCTAACTGTTAAGTTGGGAACAGCCAGTTCAGCCAAAAGAGGTACGAGAATTTTTTCAGCGGAAATGCCGCAGATAACATCGATAACCTGTGGCTCAGTATAGCCGGCAGCCATGACCGGTTCTTCCTCCCATTCAGCCAGGAAGCTGCGGACAAGGCCGACCCCGTTTTCCAGCTGCCGAAAGCCGTCATACGATTCATAACTCGGAAATTCTTTACCTGCAGCCAGATAAAATTCATCAGCCAGATACACGAAAGATTCCTCAAGCTCTTCACGGCATTTTTTTTGCCACTCATGGACAAGTTCTGTTACCTCTTCAGCAGCGGCAGCGGAAAACTTGATTAACGGATGACAATGGTCACGATAACGGGTAAGACCTACGGGAACGATCGACAGCGATAAAACCGACGGCTTAAGAGCGTATAAATCCCGGATGGTTCTATCTAACTCCCTGCCATCATTAACCCCGGGGCAAAGCACAACCTGTGTATGAAAGTCAATACCTTTGTCTGCCAGTTCATTAAGCTGGTCCATTATCTTGCCGGCCTGCCTGCCACCTAACATCCGCTCTCTAAGTTCACCATTAGTAGTATGTACGGAAACATAAAGTGGCGAAAGATGCAGTCTGGCAATCCGGCTGATATCTTTTACTCCCAGATTGGTCAGGGTAACAAAATTGCCATATAAAAAAGAAAGGCGATAGTCGTCATCTTTAATATACAGGCTTTCACGCATACCTGGCGGCATTTGGTCAACAAAGCAAAAAATACATTTGTTAGCGCACTGTCGCACTTTATCAAATACTGCGCTTTCAAACTCCAACCCCAAATCTTCATCATATTCTTTTTCCAGAGTTATTAGTTCCTGTTCGCCGGAGCTGCGTTCTATAAGCAGTTCAATTTCTTCTTCAGCCAGCGCAAAACTGAGATCAATGATATCCTGAACAACCTCGCCGTTGACTTCAAGCAATCGGTCTCCGGGCATAAGGCCTATTTCAGCGCCGATACTGTCAGATTTTACGTTAGATATAATGCCGCTATATGTCAAAGTATTCCCCCCTTTCTTTAGTATTCCTTCAGTAGCTATATTTTCCTGCAAAACCGCTGATAAACGGCAAAAATTAAATTAGAAAAGGCAGGACCAGGCCTGCCTGCTTAGTACTATTTGTCGTCTTTCCTGTCAGCTTGCTCGGAAGGCTCATTGTCTTTCCTGCGTTTTCGGGACTTGGGAGCAAGAAAATTAGCAAACTCTGTTGATGCAAAATTTTTGAGTTTAGCACCGGCCTCTTTGAGGCCGCCGGTACTCAGTAATAAAAAAGCTGCGCCCCCAACGATGAGCAGTCCTAAAATCCACCCTATCGACTTGGTGGCGCCCGATGCCCCGCCGGCAGCAGAACCCAGGCCGGCATTGCCATCCGCATTGGTGGCTCCGGCGGCATTGGGGCCGGTAGGAGCGCTGGATTTACCGAGTATTGTTGGTATAACGTCGGCAAACAGGGCAATGCCTTTTTCAGCCGATTCGCGGTCATTCGTATGGGCTCCGACTTCCAGCAGCATGGAACGCGGATGCAAGTCCTGATTATAATCGCCGCCTTTGGCAAAAAAGATACCTTTCACCAAACCAGGATGCTTTTTATCTGAGGCGGCTTTAATCTGCAGGGCATAATCTTCAATTTGCTTGCCTGTAGGGCCATATTTGCCAACAACCAGTTGCACTTTACTGATATCCTGTCCGTCAATTTTACCACCATACACCTGCGGTGGCACAGCATCACGGTGAATATCAAAGATAGCATCAGGCTGTTCTTTTTTAATCAGATTAACCGCTGTCCGGCGCGAACGTTCATACGCCATATCGTCATGCGGATCATGCTTGGCTTCCGAAAAAGCCACATTCATACCTTTGCTTTCGAGTTCTTTGGCGAATCTGGCACCGACTTTATAGATACCGCCGGCACCAAGAATACTTTCTTTGCCATCGGTGGGCACATAAGACTCGTCAGAATGAGTATGATAAATGGCCACTTTACCGCTGCCCTCGGCTCTGGCAGTGGCTGGTTCCAAAAAACCCTTAAATTGAGCCAGAATCCCTTGCTCAGGTTCCTTATAATACAGGGATAGATCAACTTCCTCAATTAATTTGGCATAAGCAGTATCGCCCTCAACTCGGACAACTTCATACTTGCGATTGTTTTCAGTAAGAACCTGATCTCCCGGTTGCAGCAGCCGGCCTGTCATATACACGTTATTGCCGGCTTCATCGACAATAGTCGCGTAACTGCCGTCATTACGTTCATGGGCAAAGCCGTTGGGACTAAGTATCGCAAGCAGCAGCCCGATAATAAGGACTGCACCCAGTCTACTCTTCACGGCGTTCACCCCCGTTGTTTGAGGCCTTGTCATTTGCTGGCATTTGCTGGGTATCTTTTTGTTTTTCCTTCGGATGCAGTTCCTTACTAAACTCATAGAGACCTTCAGGACGATTGGGTCCCAGTACAGGCCCGCCCTGCAATTTTTCCCGGGTCTCGCCTACCAGTTCGGCAATCATAACCGCGATGATACCGGCAATAATGGTCGCATCAAAGGCTCCCGCCCCACCAATCGCCGTAGTTCCGGGAATGCCCAGACCAGAGATGGTTACTGCATGGACAATATCGCTTAAAACTATTCCCAATACCCCGCCGATAAAGGCACTGCGACGTGAACGGCCGGCAATATAGGCAATTAAGCCTGCGGATATTCCATAGATAAGTTTGGGGTCCATAAACATGTTTTCCGGTTCATACGGCAGATAGCGTGAGCCTAAGGATACCGCTGCAGCTACCAGTACCGCCGCAACAACCGCCCGCACTCTTTCAGCCGTTTCATCAGCTTTAACAATTAAGTAAATACAAAGTAAAATTGGCAATAAAGCGCCACCCACGTTAATGGTGATTTCCATCGGGGAACGCATAACGGGAATGTCAATAAAGCTGCCAATAACGATTCCGGCAATGAAAAGCAATGCCTGTTTATCCGTCATTCGCATACGATCCAGGATTCGCTGCGCTAGTCCGAAATAAACCAAGACACTGACGACTAAAAGTAGAATCATTCCCAGCGGCATATTCATCATGTTGTCTCACCTCATACCTTTGTGATGTTGATTTATTACATCTAGTTTGCACTGTTACTGTCTGATTAATACAAAGGGGGGTGTCTCAAAATAGGTTTTATTTCCAGCCCATTTCACATAAAAAAACACGGCTTGCGCCGAGCCTTAGGCGGGCCGAATTGCTATGCCATCCGTGGCGCAATCGGCACTAGCGCCATCCAGGCGCGTCGCAGCGGAAGCCGTTGTTGGGATTATAACCGCCGCCCGGCAATACCTGGACCCGCTGCCGCCATCCTGACAATATCCTCCATTTGCTCCGGCGAGTAAGTGGTGACCCCTGGTTTATCTCTCTGAGCAAGCTGATACATAGCCTGAGCCACCACTCTTGCCTCTATTGCCAGCTTAGGCCATGACCTCTTAAGTAAAAGGGAAAGCCCGCGGACGACCTTAATTGCTATGGTTTCGAAAAATCTAAACTCTTGGCGCATCCCGATCAGCAGCGACGGACGAAGAATCGAGACTGCTGTCAAAGGAATGCTTTTTATTTGCTCCTCAAGTTGTCCTTTCAATTTTTGATACCAGATAAATGATCCAACATTGGCATTTACCGCGCTTACAATCAGAAAATGACAGCCCCCCTGTTCTTTTGCCATATTAGCCAAGGTAACAGGATACTCTACATCCACTCTGTACATGGCTTCCTTCGTTTTGGCTTTCTTGATTGTTGTCCCTAAACAGCAAAAAACATCATCTACCGCAAAATATTCTTTTACCGCTTCAAGCCGGTCAAAATCACAGACTATTTCTATTAGCTTTGGGTGTTTCACCGCCAGAGGTCTTCTGACAATGGCATAGACTGTTGCATATTGTTTCTCCGCTAGCAGGATTTGCAGCAATTCACTTCCCACTAAGCCGGTTGAACCGGCGATAAGAGCCGTTTTCGCCTTCACAATACCCTCTTCCCTTCCAAAAGTAAATGTTTTCATTGCAATGGATTTGTTTAATAAAATAAGTCCGCTTTCAATCATAATCATGAGAAAGCGGACTCTGCCTTTTCGTTGATAATATCATTTAATCTTTCGCTAACTTCTTTGTTTTGACAGGCTCTCTCGCTGTACGACAGCCCCGCTAGCGTATTTTTTTCCGTCGTGCAAACTGTGTTATATCAATGCCTCTGGCTTCCAGCCATTCCCGGCTGAAGCCGGTAATCACAAGAGGACAAGACTGCAGTTCCTTAACGGTGCGTGTACCCGCCAGCAGCATGAATCGTTTTACATCTGTAGTAAAGCTCTCATACCAGTGAATAGCTCCCTCCAGCCCTTGGCACTGCAGCACTTTAAGTATCGGGCCGGCTATACCCGCCGCTGCACCGCCGATAGTAAGCGCCTTAACAACATCAAGTGGTGTTCGTACTCCGCCTGACAGGATAACATCTGCACTGGAATTGGTTATTGACAGCACTTCCATGGCACTGATAGCGGTGGGGATACCCCAACTCATCATGTCGTCATCCAAAGGCAGTTTACTGCGGGCAGCTTCAATTGCCAGGAAGTTAGTTCCGCCGGTCCCACCGACATCAATAGCTTTAACGCCGACACCCGCAAGCGCTGTCGCTTGTTCGCGCGCAATGCCGCACCCCACTTCCTTGACAATAACCGGAACATCCACTTGCGCCACGATGGCTGCAATGCGTGACAGATAACCGCTGAAGTCGCGGTCTCCCTCACTCATGATAATTTCCTGGCCGGAGTTAAGATGAATCTGAATAGCCTGGGCATCAATCATTTCAACGGCATAGCGGGCAGCCTCAGGCGTGGCATGGGCCCCAAGATTGGCAAATACAATCCCCTCCGGGTTGACCTGCCGGACAATTTTATAAGACTCGGCCACAGCCGGATTCTCAACGGCTGCATATTGAGAGCCAACCGCCATAGGTATGCCTGTTTGTTTGGCAAATTCCGCCAAATCGCGATTAAGGAGGGTAACATCATCGGCACCGCCTGTTATCGCATTAATAATAACTGGTTGTGCCAGAGGGATACCGGCCACAGTTGTACTGATGTCAATATCCCGCCAGGCCAAATCCGGCAGACAATTATGCACTAAATGAAAATCGGCAAATCCGGCAGCCGCCGGACCATCGTCCAGCAGCATCGAGTACTTTATATGTTCCAGTTTGCGTGACTGCCGTTTCATACTTCGCTTTAGTCCTCCCGTTTAAACAAATGACCAAATTTATCACCAAGCGTAACACCCGATGCAGGAGCCTGTTTAGTCAGGTAATCATTGAATTCTGCCCGCTCTTTATCCTGCTGAGCTTGCACCATACTCAGGGCAATTCGCTTGGTTTCTTTATCAACACTTAATATTTTAACCGCTACCTGCTGCCCGATGCTTACTGCTTCTTCGGCATTAACAATACGCCTTTCCGCTACTTCCGAAATATGCACCAAGCCTTCAACACCTGCTTCAATTTCTACAAAAACACCGAACTTTACAATTTTGGTAACCTTTCCAGCGACTACCGAACCAACAATTAGTTTATCGACAGCAGCATACCAGGGATCTCTTTCAACATCTTTCAGACTAAGTGACAGCTTTTTGGCCTCCATATCAACCTTAAGTACAACCACTTTAACATCATCGCCAACACTGACCACTTCCTGGGGCGTTCTAACCCGCTGCCAGGATAAGTCGGAAATATGAACCAGTCCGTCGATGCCACCGATATCGACAAATGCGCCAAAGTTAGCCAAACGACTTACTTTGCCGGTAATTGTCTGTCCCACCGCCAGTTTAGCAAACAGTTCGTTCTCCTTGGCTTCCTTTTCTGCCAGCAGCAATTGTTTGCGGGATAATACAGCTTTCTGTTTTTCCCTGTCAATTTCAATAGGAACTGCCGGAAGAGTTTGTCCGATAAAAGTATTCAAATCCTCCACATATCTGATATCCAGCTGTGATGCCGGAATAAAAGCGCGTACACCGAATACGGCGGCAACCACACCGCCTTTAACCACTTCGGTGACCCTGGCTTCAACCGCCTGTTTGGCTGCAAGGGCCTGCTCGAGCTTATCCCAGGCGGTAATTTTATCAGCCTGCGCTTTAGATAGCTTAACTTGACCGTCAGCACCATCAGCCTCAATGACCAGCACATCAATAATTTGTCCCTGACTTACAGCGTCAGCAGCCGTCTGCGGGGCCGGATAAGCAAGTTCTGACAGGGGTATGACTCCTTCCGCTTTATAACCGATATCAACAAATACCTCATCATGGCGTATTCCCACAACAGTGCCTTTGATAACACTGCCGGCCTCAAGTTTAACCACATTGCCAATATTCATTTCTTCCATCTTAGCATATACCTCCTCAATTACCCACTCAGGGGTTGACGCACCGGCTGTAATACCGGCATTCTGTACATTTACAAACCACTCAGGCTTTAGCTGACCGGCTGACTCAATGTGCCGCGTTTTGCAGCCGGCCTCCTGGCAGACACTTGCCAGGCGGGTGGTATTGGCACTATTTTTGCCGCCGACTACGATCATAATATCTACTTTTTTCGCCAGGTCGAGCGCTGCCTGCTGTCTGAGGTCAGTTGCTGTACAAATAGTGCGCTCAATCTTCAAATCCTCACATTTGGTTTTTAAAATTGACAGAATGGCTTCAAAATCATTGGCAGCAAAGGTAGTCTGAGCCACCACTCCCAGCCGCGGATAAAACGGCAACGACTTGGCTGCAGCAATGGTTTCTACCACTTGGGCTTCCTCATTTGACCAGGCCACAATGCTTCTTACCTCAGGATGCTGGTGCTCGCCGACAATGACCACCTGATAACCGGACTGCCTAAGCTCATAGGCTGCCTGTTGAGCCTTCTTTACATGCGGGCAGGTGGCATCAACCACGTCTAACTGCTTGGCCTCAGCCTGCCGGTAGATTTCCGGCCCCACGCCATGTGACCGGATAATGACCTTGCCTGCAGGAATATCCTCCAGATTGTCAACCGCACCAATGCCTTGCGTTTGCAGGTGACTAACCATTTGCGGATTATGAATAATGGGTCCTAAGGTATGTACCGGACAATTTGACGCAACAGCACTCACAGCCATGTTGACAGCTCGCTTTACTCCATAACAAAAGCCCCGGTGCTCAGCCAAATATATTTTCATAAAAGCCTCCTATTATATATTCCACAGCCAAAAATATGGCAGGCGCAGGCAGGTAATGGCCTTAAAGCTGTCTTTTGTATATTCACCTTATTTATTATACCCCCTTTACTCTGGCGTTTCAAATAAAAAGCAAAACCGCCACCAATTCGGCAAAGCCAAATTGGTGGCGGTTATCAGGCAACAATTAACTATTAGCTTGGAATATTAGGCTTTGTGGTATCAACCGGACAAGACATAATCGAAATCTCCGTGTTCATACCAATCGGCTTATCTGTTTTTAACAGCTGGCGCCACAGTCTGATAGAATCAATCAGGGTAATAATTACCAGGATAATCAGGATAATGCTCATTGTACCATTAGTGTTACCTAAGGTATCGCCGCGTTTGAAAAACATTTGTACGTTCATTACACCGGCAGTGATAACAGTAACGGTCAGAAAAGCAAGCGGTGCAAAGGTAATCCATGCATAGGATTTCTTAGGAGCAATTTTCAGGATAATGGTAGTGCCAAGAGCCAGGGCAATTACTGCCAAAAGCTGATTGGCAACACCGAACAGCGGCCAAATGGTGGCTACGTCACCACTATAGAGCAGGTAGCCCCAGCAGTAGGTTACGATAGCACTGGTAAAGAGAATGCCAGGCCACCAGTTGGTTTGTTTGAGCGGAGCATATATATATGTGCCGAGAATATCCTGAAGGATGTAGCGGGCTACACGGGTACCGGCGTCAATTGTGGTAAGAATGAACAGCGCTTCAAACATGATGGCAAACTGATACCAATAGCTCATGAGATGCTGCATACCACCAATACTGGAAAAGATGTGAGCCATACCAACGGCCAGCGATACAGCACCGCCAGGACGGTGAGCGACATCCATTTGCACCAAACGGGATAATTCTTGGATTTCAACAGTAGGAATACCTAATTTGGCAAATACAGCCGCCGGGCTGTTAATCGCAAAATAATCACCAGGCATCAGCACAACTGCCGAAATAAGAGCCATTACCGCCACAAAACCTTCGGTCAGCATGCCGCCGTAGGCAATCAGGCGGGCCTGAGACTCAAGTTCAATCATCTTAGGAGTTGTACCTGAACTGATAAGCGAATGGAATCCGGAAATGGCGCCGCAGGCAATAGTAATGAACACATACGGCCACCAGGGTCCGGGAATAATGGGTCCGCCACCGTGAATAAACTGAGTGGTCATCGGCATGTTAACCGTTGGCTGAACAATGAGAATGCCTAATGCCAATGCCAATACAGTACCAATCTTCATATACGAACTTAAATAGTCACGGGGAGCCAATAACAGCCATACCGGCAAAACTGCGGCAAAGAAGCCATACAGCGGTAAGGCTACTGATAATTGCTGCTTAGTTAAGTCAAAGATACCGGCAATTCCTGCCCAGGGCTGACCAGGGCTTAGCCAATGGCCGGTAAATACGGCAGCCATTACCAGGAGGAAGCCAACAATGGAACCCGACCGGATAGCACCCGGGGAGATTTTGAACATATAGAGACCAATGACAATAGCAATCGGGATGGTCATAAACAGCGTGTATACGCCCCAAGGATTTTTAAACAGGGCATTGACAACAACAATAGCCAAGCCGGCAAGAGCAACAATAATGATAAAGAGAATTGCGAGCGAAGTGGTTACACCGGTCAACGGACCAACCTCACGCCGGGCAACAACTGCCAGCGATTGACCATTGTGACGCACCGACGCGAACAGGATAATAAAATCATGAACAGCACCGGCAAAAACTGAACCTAGTAAAATCCACATAAAGCCAGGGCCCCACCCATATTGGGCAGCCAATACCGGACCAACAAGCGGGCCAGCACCTGCAATAGCTGCAAAGTGGTGACCAAACAATACCCATTTATTGGTTGGTACGAACTCTCGTCCGTCATTACAACGGTAGGCCGGAGTTATATTGGCATCATTTAATGCCAGGACTTTTGCCGCGATGAATGCTGAGTAATACCGGTACGCCAGCACATAAACACAAATCGAAACTACTAATAAATTAACTGAATTCAAAAATAATTCCTCCTTTCAGAATCTAAAAACTAAACCTTGTGAATACAATCCCCCTTTCACAGAAGATTCCCTTATATTTGAAATGATACAGTATAGTGTATGAGTAGGCAATACGTCTGCCGTGAAATGACAAAAAACCAGGATGAAATACACTATCATCCTGGTCAACAGCACACTCTTGTATACATAGTTACACATGTTTTTTTATTCTAACAGAAAATATAACTTGGCCGTGTTTTCTTCATAAACCGAATATTTTTTTGAGTTTGGGAACCTGCTGGCGGCTGACCGGCACTTCTTCAGCCAACCCTTCCAGGATCAAATTATAAGTACCGTTAAACCACGGAATTATCTCCCGGATTTTTTCTATATTAACAAGATAGGCACGATGGGTACGAAAAAACAATTGTTCATCCAGGCGAGAATAAAACTCCTGGAGAGACATATTGGAGTAATAGCATTTATTGGCCGTGCGGATGGCTAATTGGCCTTCGGCACAATATACGGCAATAATATCCTTTGTGTCAATTACAAAAGCTTTGCCGTTGTGTTCAATCGCCAATTTTTGCAGAGAATAAGGCACTGCTGCTAACTCGCCGGCCCGTTTGGTGGAATTGGTCTGCACAGCTTCCTGCAATAATGCCCGAACCTTTTCTATACATTTTGCCACTCTTTTGGCGGAAAAGGGTTTCAATAAATAGTCGACGGCATTAAGATCAAAAGCTTTAACCGCAAATTCTTCGTGCGCTGTGGCAAAAACAAGCAACGGCACAATCTGAGCCGCATGCATTTTTTCGGCAATTTGGATACCGTTTGAGCCGGCCATTTCAATATCCAGAAAAATTAAGTGCGGATTCAGCGAGGGTATGGCGTTGATGACGGTATCACCACCGGCAAACTCACCCACAACCTCAATTTCACGAAAACTTTCCAACAAGTATTTTAACTCACTGCGTGCCGGCTCTTCATCATCAACAATCATGACTCTAATGGTGCGTAATTGATCAACCATTCACCACAACCTCCATGTCAATGGGTATATGGAGCAGCACTGTTGTTCCCTGCCCTTCCACACTATCAATGGCAAGTGCATGTTTGGGACCGTATATCGCTTTGAGACGTTCATTAACATTAGTTAAACCAACACCGGCTCCTTTGCCAAAACCATATTCCAGTATCTGTTTTTGGATGGTGGCCGGGATACCCTGACCATTGTCGGTAATGGAAATCTCAACCTGCCTGCCAATGATTTGCGCGAGAATTTTAATGGTTCCGCCATCAACTTTGGCCAGAAGACCATGTTTTACAGCATTCTCGACAAGTGGCTGCAAGGTAAAAGCAGGGATAAATATATCCAGAGTATCAGGATCTATGGCATGCTCAATGGTTAGCCGCGAACCAAATCTCGCTTGTTCGAGAGTGAGATAGGAATCCACATGCTCAAGTTCTTCTTTGAGGGTGACAAAATCCCGGGCTGTTTTTAGGCTGCGCCGAAAGAACTCGCTTAACTCAATTAAAAGATTGCGGGCATTTTCAGGATTTGTACGGCAAAAAGAAACAATCGTATTCAGGGAATTAAATAAGAAATGCGGATTGATTTGAGCTCTAAGGGCTTTTAGCTCCGCTTTGGCCGTTAACTCTGCTTTATGTTGGAGGGCTGCCAGTTCAAGCTGAGTACCAAATACCTGGCCAAGTCCCTGGGCAAATTCGATATCCAGCGCTGTCAGCGCTTCTTCGCGCGCGTAATAAATCTTCAAAGTGCCAACAAGCTCGTCCCGGCAATAGAGCGGTACGACTATCGCCGATTTTAGCGGACAGGCCGGTTCCGTGCAGCCAATCTCTGCCTGCGTCTGAGCTACCGTAACCTGCTGCTGGGCCAAACAGGCTTTAGTTAATTTAGTAAATACCCGCATGCCCTGTGCATGATGGTCACTGCCACGGCCTATATGGGTTAACACTCGTTCCAAATCGGTGATTGCCACTGCGGCAGCCGAAGTCATAGTTAAGATATTTGCAGCTACTTTTTCAGCCGAGATTGGATTTAACCCCTGGCGGAAATGGGGTAATGTAGCATTTGCTATCTTGAGGGCTTTGTGAGTTTGCAAAGCGGCAATTTGGGTCTGATGCTCTTTGGCGTTATGAATAATAATCATAAAAACCGCGATACCTATGGCATTGGCCAGCGACATGGGAACAGCGACAAGAGACACCAGCGACCAGGCTGCTTCGTAAGGTTTTGCAAATACTAAAATCAAGCCCATACTGAGCATGATTACACTAACACCGATAATTACACCGGTAATCCATTCCGATGTTTTCGGTTTAATACGCATATGAACATAGCCGGCTATCACACCGCCGATTATGGTGGCAATGCCGCACTGCACAGCAGTAAAACCCCCAAGGTAAATCCGGTGCAGGCCGCTGATTACCCCGGTAGCGGTTCCTACCAGCGGACCGGCCAAGAGCCCGGCGGCAATTGCCCCGGTATCCCGGACATTGGCAAGCGCGCCTTCAATGGGTATGCCAAAATACGTGCCGGCAATAGATATAAGCGAAAAAATAAATATAAGTGCCAACTTCTCCCGGCCGGTAGTAGTTTCTTTAAAAAGCAGGCGAAAAGCCCGTGTATGTGATAATACATACGCAAAAACGGCAATTATGGCAATACGCTGCACTAAGATTATCGATAAATGAACTTCTACTATTTCGATCGTGCTATTTCCCATATACTTATACCTGCTTGCCAGACGAGGGATTGGCCGCCTCCAGCAAAAGACCTATCTCTGTCATAATTCGCATACTCATGACCTCCATAGTATCTTGGGTATTATTGTCACGGCTTACTATAATCGGCTTGCCAAAGACCACCTTAAATTCCGGCAGCCAGTGTCCGTCCCGGAAGACTTTATCGGTGCCAATTAGCGCCGCCGGCACCACCGGCACGCCGGACTTAATCGCCAGCAGGGCAAATCCGGGTTCCGGCGCACCCAGTTTACCACTCTTACTGCGAGTGCCTTCAGGAAAGATGCCGAGAACAGAACCGTTCTCCAGCAGTGTCAAAGCGGTACGGATTGCTTTCCTGTCAGCCGCTCCCCGCCTTACCGGAAAAGCTCCTAGTTTGGTAATCAACCAGCTAAATATAGGGTTAGAAAACAATTCTTCCTTAGCCATAAAGTGAATTTTCCGTGGTATAGCGGTACCAAGCACCGGCGGGTCCCAAAGACTGATATGGTTTGCCGCAATAATAACACCACCTGCCGGTATATTCTCGGCTCCAATCACTTTCCAGCGAAATACCAGTGAGAAAAAGGTGCGCAGTATAACATGAACCAAGTTATACATTTGTCTGCCTCTCCTTGCATAGGTTTAGTATTTTTTCCACAGTGTCATCGATAGACAAATGGGTAGTATCAACCTGAATAGCGTCGGCAGCAGCGATGAGCGGCGCAACTTCCCGTTCACAGTCTTCCTTGTCCCGGCAGGCAATTTCATTTTCCAGTTCAGCCAAAACAATGGTATAGCCTTTGTCTGTCAGTTCCCGCCACCGGCGTTTCGCCCGCTCGGCAATAGATGCTGTTAAAAATATTTTTATGTCGGCATTAGGCAAAACATGAGTGCCAATATCACGGCCATCCATAACAACGCCACCCTGGCTCGCCATTTCCCGCTGCAATTTTAACATAACATCTCTAAGCTCAGGTACCTGCGCTACCTTGGCTACAAGCCGGCTGACCTCAGGGGTGCGGATGGCCTCCGTAATATCCTGTCCGGCCACAGCCACTTTGGTTTTACCATCCACATAGGACAGCTTTACATCAAGCTTGCGGGCTAAACCGGCAATCTCCCGGTTATTAGGTTCCACACCTTCATGAAGCGCCTGCCAGGCTACTGCCCGATACATAGCTCCGGTGTCAATATAGGTATAGTTTAACTTTTGCGCGGCAAGTTTTGCTACCGTACTCTTGCCAGCGCCTGCCGGTCCGTCAATTGCAATGATTAAGGGCTTCATTTATTGCCTCCTTTACTCCTGCCTTAATGCTGCCAAAATGCTAAAAAAGTCAGGATAAGAAATTTTTACACAATCAGGTTCTTCGATTTCAACGCCTTGGGCAGCCGCACCAGCCACTGCCAGCGCCATGGCCATGCGGTGATCGTGGTGGGAATTGCATGAGGCAAAATTTAATTTTTGCGGTCCGTTAATAATAAGGCCATCGGCAGTTTCGTCAATAGCGGCCCCCATCTTCCCAAGCTCGAGCACAACGGCCTTGAGACGGTCGGTTTCTTTTACCCGCAGTTCTTCTGCGCCGGTAACAACGGTTTGACCTTCGGCAAACAAAGCCGCAACCGTTAATACCGGAATTTCGTCAATAAGACGCGGGATAATCTCGGCGCCAATGGTTACGCCCTGCAGCTTAGCCGAACGAACAATAATATCTGCTACCGGTTCTCTGCCGCTCCAGCGTTCATTGGTAACCGTTATATCTGCACCCATTTGGGTTAATATATCGAGAATACCGGTGCGGGTCGGGTTGATGCCCACATTGACTAATACTAATTGACTGTTAGGAATAATGGAGGCAGCTACCAGCCAGAAGGCTGCTGAGCTGATATCACCCGGGACATCAATTTGCTCCGGGGCGTCAACCTTTTGTACAGGCTCAATGATAATACTGTTACCCTCCCGTTTAACAGGTATGCCGAAGGTTTCAAACATGCGCTCAGTATGATCGCGTGAAGGCATTGGTTCGGTAACAATAGTCGGGCTGTTGGCAAATAGTGCTGCCAATAGTATGGCTGACTTTACTTGCGCGCTGGCAACAGGCATATCATATTCAATGCCTTGTATTTGTTCGGCTGCCAAAATAGCTAAGGGAGCATACCGTGACTGCTCACGCCCCTTAACGTTTATTCCCATCCTGGCCAGTGGTGTTATAACCCGGGCCATCGGGCGTTTTCTCAGGGAAGCATCACCGGTCATAACGCTAAAAAACGGCTGAACTCCTAATAAACCTGTCATCAGTCTTATTGTTGTTCCCGAATTACCGGCATCAAGTACCTCATGCGGTTCACGCAGTCCGTAAAACCCATTGCCTGTAACAGTAAGAACCCCTGCATCGCCTTGCTCAACACGTACTCTAAGCGCCCGCATGCAGTCAATCGTTGACCAACAGTCGGCGGCATGCAAAAAATTTGTTATCTTTACAGGCGTATCAGCAAGACCGGCAAGCATAATACTGCGGTGCGATATCGACTTATCTCCCGGAATATTGACAGTCCCTTTCAGACCGGTTGTTCCCGTAACTTTCATATTTTCTCCCATACTACTATACTACTCCCTCTCATCACTTATTTTTCTTTTTATTTACGGTTCGACCAAGTGCGGCAGTTAATTTGTCCAGTTCTTCCATGAGCTGGGCAAAATTTCCTGGCGTGAGTGACTGAGGTCCGTCAGATAAGGCTTCCTCCGGGCAGGGATGCATTTCTATCAGCAAGCCGTCAGCACCGGCGGCAACTGCAGCCTTGGTCATAGGACTAACCCACCGCCAACTGCCTGTGCCATGGCTTGGATCAACAATAACAGGCAAATGGCTTATATGTTTTATTACCGGCACAGCACTCAAATCCAGCGTATTGCGTGTATAGGTCTCATAGGTACGAATGCCCCGCTCACACAATACGATTTGATCGTTGCCGCCTGACATAATGTATTCAGCAGCCATGAGCCATTCTTCAATCGTAGCTGCCAAACCACGCTTTAGCAGAACTGGTTTTTTGGCTAACGCTACTTCTTTGAGCAGTACGAAGTTTTGCATGTTGCGTGTACCAATTTGCAGCATATCTACATACTCGGCAATTAATTCTACTTTACGGGGATCGGTTACCTCTGAAACAACAGGCAAACCTACTTCCTGACCAACCGTCCTGATAATTTCAAGACCGTCTTTTTCCAGCCCTTGAAAACTGTAGGGTGAAGAACGCGGTTTATATGCTCCGCCCCGCAGCATTGCCGCCCCGGCCTCTTTGGCGCTGGCAGCAGCTTGCTGTAATTGTTTATAGCTTTCAATTGCACAAGGCCCGGCAATAACGGGGATGTTTTCTCCGCCAAAACTGGCAGTGCCAACCGTAACAATAGTATTGTGCTGTTGAAACTCCCGACTGGCTAATTTATAAGGTTTTGCAACAATAACTACCTTATCAACGCCTGGCATTCTTTCATATAGATCGGGATTACAGGCCGATAAGTCACCACTGGCTGTAATAATTGTTTTATCTGCGGTAGTTATCGAGTGACCATCCAAGCCCAACTGTCGAAGCTTGTCCATTACCCGATTAACCTGGCCGGTAGTGGGAGTGTTCATCATTATAATCATAACAGGCCTCCACAATATCTCCAAAAATATGCTTTAGTATAATTCCCTGCCTGGTAAAAATTCTCCTCCAACATCCGCAGTTTATTGCCGAATTTCCGTAAATAATTCACCCTTGCGGCGTATTACCGTTTAAAAATTACCTTCCCTACCACCACAAGATTACTTTGATTTTCCAGTAAAATACCATCCACAGGATACACCAGATCATTTTTATGTGTATCAATAATAAACTGGGCGGTTTTTTTAATTCTAACAGCGTCAATTTCGATATAATCGCCTTCATATACTGTAAGTTCAACTTCACCTTTGCCAAAATTGCCCACCGTTTCCCCGTTTACGGTAACAATCGCATCAACACCGGCCGGCGGGTTAATCATCCGGATGGTAATTTTCTTCCCCGGCCGCAGCGTACGCATCGACTTGGCGACAACTTTGTTTACCGTGTTCATAGTCCGGTCAGCATTAGGCAAAGGCACATCGGCGGCATACATAGTGGCAGGAGAAGTGATTTGCTCGCCCTCCAGTTTATCTACCAAAGAGAGATATTTTCGGGCCTCGCCATGCACAAGGAGAACTTGCACTACCAGCAGCAAAACAACAGCTGCTGTGGCCAGTTTGATGAGCAGCCGGTCGATAACATAGAAATGCTTACGGCGGAACTTGTCATTTCGGTTCTCCATCCTAAAGCCCCCTATCGCAGTTCATCTCTACTAAAATGCCTTGCGGCCCTTACATAGCTAGTTTACAAGGTATTAGTGCTGCATCCGGCAATAACATGAAGTATATCACCGGATGCAGCACTAGCTCCCGGCAGCAGACCTGCCGGCCACATAGCCGGTAGAAAAAGCGGCTTGCAAATTAAAACCACCGGTGTATCCGTCTATGTCAATAACTTCACCGGCAAAAAACAAACCGGGTATCAATTTTGATTCCATGGTCCTTGCATCAATTTCTTTGGTACTGACACCGCCGGCCGTTACTATAGCTTCAGCTACCGGCCTGGTTTGCGAAATGGTAAACGTCAGGTGTTGAAGTATGGTTAGCAGGCGCATTCGCTCTTCTTTCGTAATTTGATGGACAAATTTATCCGGGTCAATAAACGACAAATCAATGACAACAGGAATTAGTTTGGCAGGCAGCAGTTCGTGCAGAGAGTTTTTCAACTGCTTTCTGGTAAACTTGGCAAAGTCACGCTGCAGGCGCTTGTCCAAAGTCTCCATACTAAGAGCCGGCTTAAGATTGATGGCTATCGTCACTTCCTGATCCGGAGCAGCGGCAAAAAGCTCAGACACTTTTTTGCTTAATGACAAAATAATGGGGCCGGACAGACCATAGTGGGTAAACAACATCTCGCCAAATTCTTCGGCGGCTTTTTTGCCGGCGCTTAACACAGTTGCTGTCACATTCTTAAGCGACAAACCTTGCAGTTCAGTTATCCATTCCTCCGCAACTTCCAGCGGCACCAGTGACGGCTTCAGCGGCACAATGGTATGTCCGGCAGCCTGCGCTAACCGGTAGCCGTCACCTGACGAACCTGTACCTGGATAGGAGGCGCCGCCTGTCGTAATAATTATGGCATCGGCCCGGTATTCGGCCTCTGTTGTAATAACACCAACAGCCCGGCCATCTTCTATAATTAGTTTTTTAACTGTTTGATTTGTTTTTACGTTAACCTGTAGTTTGGACAGTTCTTTAGTAAAGATGCTAATAACATCTTTGGCCTGATCACTAACCGGGAAAACCCGCCCGCCGCGTTCCACCTTGGTCGGCAAACCGGCCTGATTAAGAAAATCAACAACATCCTGATTAGTAAAGGCATGAAAAGCGCTGTATAAAAAAGAGCCATTCCCTGTCATATTTTTCACCAGTTCAGGAATATCGCAGTTATTCGTGAGATTGCAGCGGCCCTTTCCGGTAATAAGCAGCTTACGTCCGACATCTTTCATTTTTTCGAGTAGCGTTACCTGAGCGCCATATTGAGCCGCGCTTACGGCAGCCATAAGGCCGGCGGCTCCACCGCCGATGATAAGAACTTGCTGCATATGTCACACTCGCTTTTCTTAATTATTTGAGGAAATTGAGCAAAAAAACCCTTATTTACTTCCAAATAAGGGTGAAAAAATCAACTGTTTTTTTTCTTGCCCAGGCGTTTTAGTTCTTCCACCTCACCGGCAAGCAGTTGGCGGTACTGCCCTCGTCTGACTCCCTCCAAGGTTAAAAAGGCAAATTTAACCCGCTTTAAATTCTTCACAGGAAAACCGATTGCTTCACACATCCGGCGAATCTGCCTGTTTTTTCCTTCGTAAATAACAAATTCCATGGTAGTTAACGCTTTTTCCCTGTCGATGTCCACAATATTAATTTTTGCCGGCGCGGTCATGCCATCTTCTAATTTAATACCGGCCCGCAGCTTGTCGAGCTTCTCCTCAGGTGGATACCCCTGAACCTTGACTAAATAGGTTTTGGCGATCTCATGACTGGGGTGGGTCAGCGCATGCGTCAAATCACCGTCATTGGTCATAAGCAGCAGCCCTTCGGTATTATAATCCAGCCTCCCCACAGGATAAACCCGTTCCGGAATATCGGCAACAAGGGTAGCCACCGTTTTACGTCCCCGGGGATCTTCCAATGCAGTTATGATTCCTTTCGGCTTGTTGAGCAAAATATAAACATACTTTTCCGCTTTTAACGGCTTGCCATCAACAGCAACCCGGTCCCGCCTGGTCTCAACTTTACTGCCAAGCTCAGTAACCGTCTTGCCGTTAACGGTTACCCGGCCGGCTGTAATGAGTTCCTCTGCGTCCCGCCGTGATGCAATACCGGCTTGAGCAATAATTTTCTGCAAACGTTCTAACATGTATTTCGACTCCTACTTTTACACTTATTTTATTCTTGAGCAAATTGACTAAAATCAGTCTGTACTTTACAAGTGCGCACCCGTTTATTGTCTTTAGTTAGCCGGTCACAACTGCCGCAAATGCCTTCGCCACAGCACATGGTGGCATTATTGGTGGCTGCCATTGGCAGGTTGACTTGAGCCGTCTGCATGGCGGCGATAACTCCATAATGCTGCTCATCAGGCCCTGCGCTGACAATAAGCTCAGGACATTCTTTGCTGTCGGTTAACAGCTCGGTCAACGCCTGCATGCCAAACTGACGCATGGAGGCTACTTCCTGGACAGTAATGCCCAGTTCGGTAAGTTCACCGGCAATAAAAACCTTGCCAATCCTGCCCGGTGCGACAAGTGCTTTGATATCATTATTCTTTTTGACCAGCCGGTGTGCTATTGATAATGCAGGTGGCTGTCCCATACCCCCAGTTATTAATAATATTTTACCATTAACTATGTTGTCAATCCAGGGTTGACCAAAAATACCATTAAAATACGGACCGCGCACCAATACATGGTTATTGTTGTCGGCTAACAAGTGTGCGGATTTGGGTCCGGTAGTTTCAACAACCACTTGAAGATGGCTGCCAATGACCCGCATTACGCCTACAGGAAACTGATAGAACTGCTGGTCGGACGGCCGGCGCAAGAAAACAAAGGACCCGCATCTGTCAAGAGCCTGGGCAAGTTCAGGGATTACTTCAAATTCCAAGAGGTATGTATGCTCGGCAATCTTTTCTTTTAAAATAAATTCAGTATCGGCTTCCATGCGTACAGGTGCATCGGCATCAATAATCCAGTTTTTCTTTTTTGCTTGCCATTGTTTTTCGTATAGTATGCACACTCCGCTCCAGTTGCAATCACATACTGCTTCACCTTTTAAATGGCTGCAAAAAGTACAATGGTTAGTTTCCGCCAACAGGCAAGGGCAATAAGGAGAATTTATATCAATACACTTCATTGCCAGCTTATATAGCATATTTCACCCCTCCTTGTTAAACCAAACAGGTATTATAAATATCATTTAATCCCGTTTTGATAACACGGTCATTAATTTCTCCCCGAACGGCTGAATATAAGCCGCGTTGTTTCATCCGCTCAAAATAGGCCGAACCTGAGAAAGTATACCTTAGTTTAATGCCTTCTTCTGTCGTCATCTGCGCGTGAATATAATTGATAAAATCACCTGAAGCCAGTTCGGACGGCAGTTCAAGATACTTCATATCAATACAGCAGCGTACCGCATTATGGCCTGCTAAAAGTCCGGTTACTACCGCTTCCGTATGGCCTACAAGAATACCGGATTTTTCACCGGCACAGAACAAATTATCAATACCGTCTACTTTCAGTGAGCTGCCGCAAGGAGCCATACCCAAATACCGTATGGAATTCCCTACTCCCCCGGCGTACGGGTCTTCATACCTGGTGCGTTCCAGTCCGGGTATTGTCCGCAGCATATCAAGCGGGAAGAAAGGGGTCATTAGCTTGGCATGTCCGGTATCAATCAGAACCATGTTTTCAGCATAATCGGCAATGGCATATTGTGAGCAGGCTTTTTTTCCAAGCATTCCTGACTTTTTGAGATTTTCCGGCAAGGGTATGACTACCATGCCT
Organism: Sporomusa sp. GT1; assembly: GCF_014634905.1. Lineage (NCBI taxonomy): Bacteria > Bacillati > Bacillota > Negativicutes > Selenomonadales > Sporomusaceae > Sporomusa > Sporomusa sp. GT1. The sequence goes on from NZ_BMBX01000001.1 coordinate 99,566, forward strand.
TCTTTTTCTAATTTATCTTTAAGCTCAGGACTGAGTGAGTCTTTGTTAATTTTACAGGAGCCGCTCATAGCGCCATAGCTGCCATCGGCTTTTTTACCCATTATTTCTTTGACATCGGCCTTGGCGGTAATACTTACCCGGGGTCCGAATGTCGGACAGCGAAGAATGCACATGGAGCAACCGTTGCCATATTTTAGGCAATTGCCCATAGGGCCGGAAGTTCCGGTTGTGTCAACAAAGGCATCTGCCTTGAAAACTTCTTCGTTATCATCAAGAAGGTGTTGGATCTTTTTACCGTATTTAACTACACCAGATACCCTTACCCTGGTCTTGATTTCAATACCATAGTTTTGCAGGATTTTTTTCACCAAGGGTTCCATTGTAGTAACATCATAAAATGAAGCATGACTATGTCCGGGAAAATGTATACCTCTATGCCTGCTATTGGCATCCATGGCTACAAATAAGTCTCCCCCGCCCATGGCAATAGCTTCTTCAGCAGCCGTAAACCGGCCATTGTTGCGGAATATGCCCCCAACTAAGCCTGTTCCTAACAGCAAATCCGTGCGTTCAAGCAAAACTACCTGTGCCCCGGCTTTAGCCGCTGCTAACGCTGCGGCACAGCCAGCCCAGCCACCTCCAACTACGACGACTTTAATCATGGACTTCGCCTCCATTCCCCTGCTTTACATCACATTACAGTGTATTCGTTTGGATTCGAAGTGCCACAAATGCCGATATAGAAAAAACTGGCAACAAATGTTGCCAGTTAGCTTGTAAATAGATATTGGCACAGGTAGACGGCAAGCAAAAAGCTGGCTATATCACCTGATAGTCCGACCAGGAGAGCATACCGTGGATTGCTGATTGAAACCGCACCAAAGTATACGGTCAGCACGTAAAAGGTAGTGTCCGTACTGGCCAGCACGGTGGAAGCTATCCTCCCAACCAGCGAATCAGGACCATAGGTATTCAAAATTTCTGTTGCCATTCCAAGAGAACCACTGCCTGACAGCGGACGCATTATGGCTAACGGCACCAGATCAGCCGGTACTCCCAGCACATCCAGCAGCGGTGCCAGGAGTGCCACACAGGCGTCCATGGCACCTGATGCCCGAAAGATGCTGATAGCCACCAGCATGGCTACCAGACAGGGTATAATTCGGATAGCTGTTTGGAATCCTTCAGCAGCCCCTTCAATAAACGCTTCATATACTTTAACCTTGCGCAGGTATCCGACAATGGGAATTATGAGCAGCACAGCAGGAATAGCCCAAACTGACAGCTGCTCACTCAGTTCAGTCAACATCCGGAGTATTCCTCCTTTATCGTCTAAATACTGCCCGGCATAGCCGGTCAATAATAAGTACAAAAATGGTGGCAACCAAACTGACAATCAAGGTTGGCCCGACTATCTCGGTAGGATTTACCGAACCTGCCGCCGACCGCAGCGCAATAATAGTAGCCGGAACAAGGGTAAAACCGGTAGTGCATAAAGCCAGTAAAGTACACATAGCCGGCGTGGCCGTGCACTTTTTCGGATTTAAGGTCTGCAACTGCTGCATTGCTTTAATACCCAGCGGTGTTACCGCATTGCCCAGACCGAGCATATTGGCACTGATGGTCATAATGATCGCCCCCATGGCCGGATGATTTTTGGGTACACTGGGAAATAGCAAACCAACTATCGGCTGTAAAACGAAGGAGATGACTTTGATTAATCCCGATAATTCGGCAATTTTCATAATACCCAGCCATAAGCACATAATTCCAATTAAATTAATCGCCAATTCGACTGCACTTTTGGCAGCGCTGATGGCGCTCGCAGTAACAACCTCAATCCTCCCGTTCATTCCGGCATAAATAATGCCGCTGGCCATCAGTAACAACCAAATTACATTAATCATCACACTATCACCCATTATGATGTATGACAGAATGTTGCAGGCTAGAACGTCAAAAGGACGCCGGCGGCGTCCTTTAAGCAAAATTGCGAATTACAAATGTCACGAAGCCTACCACTGATCCCCAAATCAGTTTGAAAAATGATTTTCGTTCCACCGTCCGGTCAGCAACCAGTTCGGTACTGGCAACTGCTACATTATCGTACATGACGGTAACTGTGCCGAGTTTCTGCCCGGCGGCAACCGGTGCGGCAACTTTTTCAGGAGCATCAATTACCGTGGTAAATTTATCAAATTCATTATCAGCAACCGGTAGAATAATATCATCAGTGGCCATCAGTTTTACCTTACCGACTTTACCCTCAGTAATTTTAACGGTCTTTAGAATATCATCCTTACGGACAACAGGCAGTTGTGTGAGCTTGCTGAAACCGTAATCCAAAAGGTTTATGGAATCATCCCACATATGTTCGCTGTCCAGCACTACGGCAATAATTTGAATGCCGTTCCGGTTGGCGGCTGAAACCAGGCAGCGTCCTGCAGCATCGGTATAGCCTGTTTTAACCCCGTTAGCCCCGTCATAGAGCCATAGCATTTTGTTTTCGTTATACAAATCCCGGTCATGATCTTTCCCTGGCCAGGGAATAACTTTATGCTGGGTTGAAACAATTTGAGCAAAGAGTTGATTTTTATATCCGTATGCTGTAATTTTGGCCAAATCATGTGCCGTGCTATAATGCTGTTCATCAGGCAGGCCGCTGCTATTGGTGAAATTGCTGTTGACCGCGCCAATAGCATGAGCTTTAGCGGTCATCTGTTTAGCAAAATTTTCTACTGAGCCTGAAATATGTTCAGCCACAGCTACGGTTGCGTCATTGCCGGATACAAGCATTACGCCATACAACATATCCAGCAAGGTAAGCCGCTCGCCTGCTGTGAGCCATAAAGAGGATCCTTCCGTGCCGGCGGCTTGGTCGCTGGCAGTAACAACATCATCCAGTTTGCCGTACTCGAGCGCTGTTATCAGTGTCATAATCTTGGTGGTACTGGCCGGATAGCGCTGTTCTGCCGCATTTTTGCTATAAAGTACTTTTCCTGTTGATGCTTCTATGACAATTGCCGATTTAGCCGTAAGTTCCGGCAGAGCAGTCCCGGCAAATACAGTTGTTGGCAAAAAAACCAGACATAGCAGGGACAATATTCCAAAATTAATTAGTCGTCGCATAATTCAATCCTTTCGCGTAAGGTAAGCCAAGCAATATTATATAATTAAATTCACCACAGGTCAAAAGTAATTACCTGCCAAATTAATCCATGTTATAAGCCAGACCATCATCCATTTGTATCAAAATCAGGATCAATTTAGCGAGGATTGTTGCGCAGTGCAAGGCGGAGGAACCACACCGGCGTCGTAAAGCGGCTGTTAATAGCTAAGCTTGTCTAAATTTTACGTGTAATACTATCATGGCATTATTTGCGCAGCAGACGGAAATAATAGTAACAAATTCAAGGAGGTGAATCAATATGGAAACACTTGATCTTAAATCATCGTTGCGCACCACCCTGACGCAAAAGCAGGAACTTGTGCGCGATTATCAGTCGTTTGCCGATCGTATTAATGACAAAGAAGTAGCTAAAATGTTTAAACATTTCGCAGAAGCGGAAGCGCTGCATGCCACGCAAATTAAGAATAAGTTGGATGATTTAGCCAGCAATTAGTACTTGTATATGTAAAAACCCACACAATTATGTGTGGGTTTTTACATATACGACCGGTTGTCCTACTCCTCTGCCGAAGACTGCCGGTAGCCTTGAGTTTCGGCAGTTTGCGCAAGCTCTTCAAGTTCTTCCTCTTCACTGGCATCTTTGCTCAGCATGCTTTCAATCTTATTTATTACTTGTGGCACCATATCAATAAGCCGGTCATAAAAAAGGTTGCTCTCCACCGACATAAACCGCACTCCGCTAGTCGGCGAGCATACTAAAAATCCTACCGGTTTCACGCTAATGCCGGCACCGCTGGCACCACCAAAAGGGTGGCTGTGTGCAGCCGCTGTATCTTCGGCCTCATAGTCGCCGCCACCTGCCGCAAAACCAAATGTTACCCGCGATATAGGGACAATCACAGTTCCATCAGGGGTTTCCACCGCGTCGCCAACAATGGTATTGACATCAACCATACCTTTGATACTTTCCATAGCTGTTTTCATTAAACCCTGTATCGGATGATCAGCCACTGCGAGTCGCCTCCTTGTGCAATGAATTTGCTACTCTCGCCATACTTGCAGTAATAACATTGCCAAGTCTGATTCTGAATATACACCTTACTTCGACCTCCAGATAGTTGCATCCATATACGGGCTTCACCCTTACCGCAGGTTCGGAATCCATAATCAACCTATTTTGCAGCGATTGCAGCAACAGGCCCAGCATAGAGCCCAATATGCCCATTAGGACACCCGTAACAGCGGCATCCTCAAAGCCATATACAACTTTTATCTCAAGCCTGTCACAATGCATCGCCTGCGTTAATCTGTTTGCATAATGGCGATAGGTGCGGAAAAAGTGTCTGGTTGACTTAAGCAAACGCAAGAATCGCCGCGGGTTGTAAATAAATATCTTGGCCAGTTTTTTTACAAAACGCTGCTCACGCTCCGCATGTGTTGCGGTTTTAGCATGGGAAGTCTGTATTTCCGAGGTAACCCATGGCAAATCATTATACTGGATAATTTCAATAACAGGAATTTTCATGGTATAAATGAGCAGCTTTCTCAAGGCATAAACAGTCACTTCAAGAAAATCATCATCTTTACGCCGGCAAAAATGCAAGTCAATGTACAGGTTGACTTGTGAAAGCAGCCATAAAAAAAAGAGCACTGTTGTCAGGAATAATAGCCAGCTTTCCATGCTTTCCACCTCTCGCCTTGTAGCCTATTAGTTAGTATGCACGAATAAATAAAAATAAGACAACCAATGGTTGTCTTATTCCTCAGTCTCCGTACCCGGAAGCAGGCTGGCGATGGCCGGTAGGTCATCTAAGCTGTTCAGGCCAAAACATTGTAAGAACTCGTTAGTTGTGCCATATAAGATCGGACGTCCTACCGCTTCTTTGCGGCCTACTTCTTTAACGAGTGTACGGTCAAGCAGTGTGGCAATCACTCTGTCAGCTTTAACACCACGGATACTCTCAATTTCCTGTTTGGTCACAGGTTGTTTAAAGGCGACAATGGCGAGTGTTTCCAGGGCGGCAGCCGACAATTTGCTATCCTGCAGTTCGGCCAGTTTGCTGACAATATCAACAAGCGAGGGTTTTGTACATAGTTGATACCCACCTGCCACTTCCACAATGGTAAGACCACGCTGCTCACTCACCATGATGCCTGTCATTTCGACGATCAACGCATGCACATGGTCAACGTGAATATCTAATATTTGAGCTATTTTTGCCGCAGGCAGCGGCTGTCCGCTAGCAAATAGCAACGCTTCAATTGCTCCTTGCAAATGCTGATAAAACATCCGCCGGTCACTCCTTCAAACTAAGGCAAATCGGTGCAAACTGCTTTTCCTGGTGAATCATGATTTGCTTTAATCTAATTAGCTCCAATAACGCTAAAAAAGCGGCAATAAACTCCGAACGGGAACCTGTCCTAATCATGAGTTTGTGAAATTCCAGCTTCCCGTTGTTACTTCTCAACAGCGTCATAATATCGTGCATTTTATCCTTAACACTTATCTCTTCCGGGGCAATAACGGCAAAGTCTGGAATCACACTTTCCCAAAGCGCGGCAAAAGCTTTTAGTAAATCGTCAAGTGAAAGCCCTTCAGGCAGTGGAAACTGCTTGGCAAACTCCTGCGGCGATCTAATAAAATATTTATCCCGCTCACTGCCCAGTTGGTTGAGGAACTGGGCTACTTGCTTATATTTACGATATTCAATCAGCCGGTCAACCAGTTCTTGGCGCGGATCAATAAGCTCATCGGCTGCTTCGGCAATAACCGGACGCGGCAATAACATGCGCGATTTTATTTGTAACAGAGTAGCCGCCATAACGAGAAATTCACTGGCTACTTCAATATCGAACTCTTCCATAGCCTTAAGATAGTACAGATATTGCTCGGTTATCTCAGCGATGGGAATATTATAGATATCTATCTGACTTTTTTCAATTAGATGCATTAGTAAGGCTAATGGTCCCTCAAAAGCTTCTAGCTTGATAGTATAGCCTGACATAATTTAACTAGCCCAAGTTCATGACTGACCGGACTTCTTCCATGGTTGCTGCTGCTACTTTTCTCGCACGTTCGGCACCGTAAGCTAATATTTCCCTGATTTTTTCAGGCTTGGCCGCCAGCTCTTTGCGGCGGCTATGGACATCGACCAATGTGGTAACCATCTTTTCAGCCAGCCGTTTTTTACATTCTACACAGCCAATACTGGCATTCCGGCAATGACCGGCAATTTCGCTTTGTTCCTGCTGTGAACTAAAGATTTTGTGAAAGGTATAGACTGTACAAACTTCCGGATCACCCGCATCGGTTTTCTTAACCCGCTTGGGATCAGTAATCATCAGCCTTACCCGCGCCTGCAACTCCTCCGGCTCAGCCGCATACGGAATCTCATTGCCATAGGATTTACTCATCTTGCGCCCATCGATGCCTGGCAACAGGGGGCTTAAAATAGCCTGAGGCTCAGGAAATATCGGCTTGTACAAATTTGCAAAACGACGAACAATTTCTCTTGTCAGTTCAAGATGCGGTATCTGATCTTCAGCTACCGGCACGACATCAGCCTTATACAAGATAATGTCGGCCGTCATCAATTCCGGATATCCCAAAAATCCGTAAGTATTAATCTCTTTACCCATTTCACCTAATTGCTGCAATTTATCTTTATAGGTCGGGACACGTTCCAGCCAGGACAGCGGTGTCATCATTGACAGCAGCAAATGTAGTTCAGCATGTTCTTTTACATGCGACTGGACAAACACAATACTCTTCTCCGGATCCAGGCCGGCACTCAGCCAGTCCAGCGCTATATTTTCAATACGCTCAGGCAGTTTGCCGGTATCTTCGTACGAAGATGTAAGCGCATGCCAATCTACTATCGAATATATGCAATCATATTCTTCCTGCAGTTTGATCCAGTTGCTAAGCACCTGATAATTCCCCATATGGAAATTCCCCGACGGCTGCATGCCGCTAAAAATACGTTTTTTAGTCAAAATATATCTCCTCCTGTTATAAAACTGTCATTACTATTAAATTAATAATATAGGATAAACCAATTCTCAGCGGATAGATAATGCTGCCAATAACACCGGTAAAGACAAGTGCTATTAATATAAAGGAGCCATATTGCTCCATTCTATCAAATATCTCTCCCTGACGGGCTGGCAGTATACTTGCCAGTATCTTTGAACCGTCAAGCGGCGGTATGGGTATCAAATTAAATACGGCTAAAATTATGTTATAGCTGTACAGCAGCCACAAAACTTTTACCCAATCCCCGTGTAACAACTGCAACTTACCCAAAATGGCTATGGCAAAGGCGGTTAAGAGCGCCAGCAGCATATTAGACACAGGCCCTGCCATCGATACGAGTAACATTCCCTTGCGGTAATCCGTAAAATTGCCGGGATTAATAGGAACAGGCTTCGCCCAGCCAAACTGAGCCAGCCACAACATTAAGAGTCCAATGGGATCAAGATGTGATACAGGATTAAGTGTTAACCGCCCCATAAACCGCGGAGTCGGATCACCTAACGTAACTGCAACCCTGGCATGGGCATATTCATGTACCGTGAGGGCAATTAATAATGCCGGGATTCTGAATATCATATCGGCGTCAAAACCAAACAAATGGAGTCCTCCTTATTACTTTCACTCGACGTACTACTAAATTATACTAAAAAAGCAAGCAAAAGCAAAATAAAATAGCGGATTATTTCTATACTATCTACAATGCGTTACAGTTTTGCAGCGACTGGTGTGTTGGCAAAAGCACAAGTCAAGCGCCAGCGGTGGAGCGTTGTCAATACACCAGCCGTCTGCGACTGCAAATTCTTTACTGCTGAATATATAAAATTAGCAAAACCTGCTCAAAATAAACATATCCGGGTAAACTGCTGTTCTTTACCTTAAAATGAAAGGAGGCATCTACTTATTATGCGGGTACTGTCACTGATAAACATTGCGGTATTTACTTTGATTTTGCTGTTACTGGCCGGCTGCGGCTTAGCAGGGCCTGCGCCTAAACCGGAAATAGGTCCTGCCGGCAAACCGGTTGAGTCAAAGCCCAACCCGCCGGTTTGGGAAAGATTTATTTCAGCACCTGCCGAGCTCTATGATCTGGAAGCCACCGCCGGAGTTGTATTTGAAGGCATTAACAAAGAAGACTGGGCCCAGGCGCAGGCCGGGCTTGCCAATCTGCAAGCCAAGTGGCAGCAAGGCAAAGCCGCCGTCGGCGATAAAAAAGGCGTAAAGGAAGCCGATGAAGCTATGGGAAAACTAATTGCAGCCATCAATTCCGAAAAAATAACCGAATCTCATGAAAACCTGCTTGCCTTCATGGGTAGCATCAGCGATATCGGCAAGTCCTATAAACTATCACCTGTTGCCGATATTATTGCTGTCAGTAATGGGATACGCAATGTCAGTTTTTATGTAGAAAATAAAGATTGGGAAAAAGCTGTCATTAAAGCAAAAGAATTACAGGGAACCTGGGAAAAAGTAAAGCCTGGCATGGAGCAGGTTGGGATTTTAGGTGAGATAACCAAAACCCATTCAACGGTAAATCAGTTGAAAGATTCCGTTAATGCTGAAAATAAAGGCGCGTTTAAAGAGCAACTGGCCAACATCAATGAAAGCATGGGATATATACGTGAATTTTTTCGTGGAAAATAGCCTCCAGCAACAATGCCGCCCGGAAACTACGGGCGGCATTGTTTGTCTTACTTTTTATCTTGGTCACTACTGTCTTTAGTATTGTCTTGCACGCCGGTACTTTCAAGCCGGTCTGCATCCTGAGGTTTTAGGACGGCAGGACGCAATATTTTATTAGGTATGGGCAGCCGGAATAATACGTCTTTCATTGCACTAAAATTAAAGGGAATTGCCGGCCATAGATAAGGAATACCAAAAGATGATGTTGTCAGCATCAATAAAAATACGGCTCCTACTCCCACAATAAAGCCTGGCAATTGGAAGAACATGACCAAAATGATAATCAGGGCCCGAAAAAGACGGGTAGCCATAGCAAACTCCATACTGGGAGTGGCAAATGCTCCGACAGCGGCTACTGCCGTATAAAAGATTGTCTCATTGCCGAACAGTCCTACCTTGGTGGCAATATCGCCCAGCATAAACGCTCCAATAAAACCTAAAGCCGTTGATTGCGCGGTAGGAACATGTACGGTTGCCATTCTGACCAATTCGACCCCAAACTCGGCCAATATAAACTGAATTCCAATAGGAATGATGCCTGACTCCTGCGGACCCAGAAAAGCCAGAGATTCAGGCAAAATCTGTCTGTTTAGCACTACAGCCAGCCATAACGGCGGCAGAAGCAAAGATAATAAAACCCCTGCCAAGCGAATCAGCCGTAGGTAAGAGCCAACTACTACATTTTGCCGGTATTCCTCCACATGCTGCACATGATGCCAAAAGGTTGTCGGCAAAATCATAATATTAGGCGAAGTGTCAACAACTAAACATACATGCCCCTCAAGCAGATGAACGGCAGCGACATCCGGCCGTTCGGTATACCGCACTTTCGGCAGCGGATTCCACTTGCTGCCGACAACAACATATTCTTCTATAGCCTTTTCCGCCATCGGTACGCCGTCAATATTAATATTATTTAACCGCTCCTTGACGGTCTCAACCAGTTCCTGGTTGGTAATATCTTTAATATAAGCGACCGCAACATCACACTGTGACCGTGTGCCTACCTTGACAATTTCAAATCTGAGATTGGGGTCACGCAACCGCCGCCGGATCAGCGCCGTATTAAAAACAATGGTTTCAACAAAAGAGTCCCGCGAGCCTCTTGTTACCTTTTCGATATTTGATTCGGCAGGAGCCCGAACCGGATAGGCGCGTGCATCAATGACCATGACTTGCCCTTCGCCTTCCACAAAGAAGAGCAGTTCACCTGACAGCAGGCTGGTAATAGCATCATTCATGTTTTCAACCAATTTGACCTGGGAATGAATGGCCCGCGAATAAAACAGTTTCTGGAAGGTATTGACGGTTAATTCCTCTTGCTTATAAGCGGTTAATTCTTCAAACACATTTGATAAAACCACGTCATTGGTCATACCATTTATCGAAAATGAAGCTGCCCGTTTTTTCCCTGCCCGATATTCGCGAAAGATAATATCAAAGGTTTCGCCCACTCCCAGGCGGTCTTTTACATAATTTATATTACTGTCAAGATCTTTAGCAATTTTCTGTTCATCTGACATAATCAATGCCACTCCGTTCTAATATCTCTTCAATTGCTTTACGGGTTATTGGAGCTCCCCGGCTCAAGTCATCATGCTTATCCATTTTCCCAATATCGCCTACGCCAATAATAACAGGCACCTCAACATCATTTAACACATCAACAGTATCACCGGTAATCACCGGCTCACAGTCGCAAGCATTCTTTTTTTTGATTTCCCCTTTTTTATCAACCGATGAGTCAATCACATGGCCCTGGCAATCAATACAGGCATCGGCATGAACCCCATGAATACAGTGGGTATTGGAGGCTACAGCCACAGCACCTAATACTTCAATATCAGGATGATTGGCTACGTATTCCAGCGCCCGTTCTCCCTCGGCTTTTTCCTCACGTCCTTTATCATCAAACATAACAAGTACCGGATCACGGGGAACGGTTTTCAGAAGTTCAACAATTTTTTTGCCACCGATAGGTGTCGGGTTGCCCCCTGATGCCGAAATACAGCGTAAACCCAAGGAAGAACCAATATTTTCAACTGCCTGCTGAGCTACTTTATCACCATCTGTAACGAGAATCACCCGTATTTTTTTATTGAGTGCCGTAACTTTTTCCAACTCCATCACCTCATTGCTACTGGCTATTTTCTTCGCCTAGTAAATTACTGATTTTATTAGCAATTTTTTCGCTTTCACTAATTACCTGTTTGAGCTTTTTTAAACTTGCTTCCAGTTCATTGGAAAGCTCATATTGTGCCTGAGCCAATACTTGTGCGGCAGTCTGCACGGCAATAGGCTTGTTAGAACTGTTATTCCCGTCATTTCCCTGTTCTTTACTCTGGTTCTGGCTTTGCCTTGCCTGCTGCGCCCCTTGCTCTCCGCCGGTGGCTGCCGGATTATTTTGCTGACCGGCATTAGCCAGCAGCATGCTGAACAATTGCCGTAATTCCGGCGCCACTTCCGCTTGAGAGTTTGCAGCCTGCTGTCCTGCCTGGGGTGACTGCGGCTGCGGCATTGGTTGATTTATCCCGGGTTGTTGTTCTTGTTGGGGTGGAGAGTAGCCGCCACCACTATGACTGTTTCCGTTAAGGGTCCCCTGCAAGTTCTCCAGTTGCCCGTTAATCCTATGTAACAGGTCGACAACTTCTTGCGAATTATCCAGCTTGGCTTGCGTTTGCAAGAAACCTTTAGCCATATCGGCAATTACTGTTCCTTCACCTGTCTGTGAACTTTCCAGACTTGAATTTTGTCCTTGCCTGGGTTTAATGTAACTTGATACCTTACTCGAAATTCGTTTCGGCACACTAATCCCCCCATATGTTACTCAAAAAACTGACTGGCTTATAAAGTTACCCTTTCGGATTAAAAACAATGGCTATAAGTAAACCAAAAATAACCGCTGCTGTTATCCCACTTGCAGTTGCTTTAACGGCCCCGCTGAAAATACCCCAAAAACCGATTTTATCCACTTCTTCCAGAGTACCTGAGACCAGCGCATGACCGAAACCCGGTAAGGGAACGGTTGCTCCCGCACCGCCCAGCTCCACTAACGGCTGATATAGCCCTATTCCGCTTAAAAGGCCGCCTAATACTACAAACAGCACTAACACATGGGCTGGTGTAAGCGGAGTAAGCTCCATAAGCAGTTGTCCGATTACACAGATCAAGCCCCCAATAACAAAAGCCATTACATATGCCTGCAAATGGGTTGCCTCCTTTTATATTTCCACTGCTACAGCATGCGCAATACAGGGGATTGATTCTTTTTGCTGATACGAGGTCGTACTATGCAAACTGCCTGTACCTACCAGCAATATTTTGTGCAGTTTCTGACGCATGAGTAAACGGTAAATATAGCCGGTAAATACGATTGCCGAACTGGCGCAGCCACTGGCACCGGCATGGGCGTCCTGTTCCTCTTTAAAAATCATGCAACCGCAGTCCTCATAATTTGTTGATAAATCAATTCCTTTCTCCTTAAATAACTCAATGACCAATGCTTTGCCAACACTTCCCAGGTCACCGGTATAGATCATGTCATAATAATCCGGCGGACGCCCGGTATCGTTAAAGTGAGACCACAAGGTATCGGCAGCCGCGGGAGCCATAGCCGGCCCCATGGCGTTAGGATCTTTTAAGCCTATATCTACTATTTTCCCCACCGTTGCAGCCGTAATCCGCGGACCCTTGCCAGCGGCTGAAATGACCACCGCACCGGCTCCGGTTACTGTCCACTGCGAAACAAGCGGCCGCTGTACACCAAGCTCGGTAGGAAACCGGTATTGACGTTCGGCCGTGTCATGATGACTGGAAACACAGGCAACAACTTTATTGGCAAAACCGCCATCAAGCAAGGTCGAGCCAACCAGCATACTTTCAGCTAATGTGGAGCAAGCACCATACATACCCAAAAATGGGCGGCCAATATTTCTTAGCGCAAAATGAGTACTCATTAGTTGATTAAGCAGGTCGCCTGCCAATACATAGTCAACATCAGTAAGCACACTGTTATCCTTTGCTACCGCGGCCCGTATTGCCCATTCCATCATGCAGGATTCACATTGCTCCCAACTATCGTTGTTGTCAAGATTATCCTCTAGTATCCGGTCATAAAACTCGGTTAATATCCCATCGCCTTCCATCGGGCCGACAACATTGGCGGTACTTGTTATAACCGGGGGAACAACAAAAACAATACTCTGCTGACCTCGCTTTTTGTGCATGCTGTCCACCTTTCTTACAGTCTCAGCCAATAAATAAACCCAATGATTACTGCTGTTGAAATGCCATAAACCAATACCGGCCCGGCAATTACAAACATTTTTGCACCGATACCAAAGACATAACCTTCCCGCTTAAACTCCATAGCCGGCGAAACTATGGCATTGGCAAAACCGGTTATCGGCACAACCGACCCGGCACCGGCTATTCGTCCAAGTTCATCATACAGCCCTAAGCCTGTGAATAAGGCGCTTAGAAAAATTAGCACGATAGAAGTCGGCCCGGCAGCTTCCTTTTTGCTAAATCCCAAACTCATAAAATACTCCAGAAAAAATTGTCCAAGCACACAAATCAAGCCACCAACAATAAAGGCCCATACCACATTTTTTACTATAGGAGGTTTAGGTTTAAGCTGATTAAACTTTTCCTGGTACCGTTCCTGTTCAGCCTGACTGGCTTTGCTGTTAAACACTTGCACACCTCCATTATCAGTTTGGTATGATAAAGCAGACTTAGCTTCAGGTGGGGTTTTAACCCCATCTGAAGGTTAGTCGCCCAACTTCCTGGGAAGCCCCTAAACTCCCGCTGGGAGTCTTAGGGTTAGCCATCGGATAAAGCAGCTATTGCTAAAAACCAGTGTAAGTTCGCTTATATTTTGACCATAGCTAAACTGATTAATTCATATAACAACAAAGAGTGCCTGCGGCACTCTTTACGCTAATTATATTTAATTAGTGATTAACCTTGAAGGCTACCTTTACATCGGCTTTGTATTCCCCTATGTGGCCGTTATCTACACTTGCCGTAAAATTTGTTACTTCGACGCCAAGAATGGAGTCAACAGTCTTTGCCGCTTCCAAAACAGCATTATCTACCGCATCAGTCCAGTTGTGGCGGGAAGTTCCCACGAGTTCGATAACTTTTACAACCATATTACTACCCCCTGTAAAAATTATGTTTGGTGACAATTATAGTCTGTACATTATTCTGATTGTTATGCCACAAAAAAACTTGTCTGGCTCTCATTGGAGGTTTCGGAGTCATATCTGTAGTAAAATACAGCCAGGCAGCCGCGCTCCCGGCCATAAGCAGCGACACCAAAAACAGAAAAATAAAGCCTTTGAACTTTGATTTATTAACTACACTATCCATTGCAATCACCTCTTATTTTTATTATGTCCTAAAATCAGTTTACTACTATGGTATGAAAAAATAAGAAAAATCCTGGCACGCTCCATATAATCGTTAACATTACCGAGGCGCGAGTGGCCGTTATGCATAAGCGGAGCAGCGTTGTATGACGGCAGCCCGTGCCGGGTCTGGTGCTGGCACGCAAAATTTATACATGCTGTTAGACTAAAAAAACAGACCTCATTTGCTAAGAGGTCTGTAATAGTTCTCTGATTATCTTGAGCGCATGTTTTTCAATACGTGATACCTGCACCTGGGATAACCCAATAATTACCGCAATTTCAGCCTGTGTTTTATCGGCAAAGAAACGTAAATAAATAACGGTACGTTCTTTCACAGGCAGCCGTGCCAACACTTCTTTTAACGCCAGTTTATCGAAATACGCACTGTCCTGGCCCTCCGGCAGCATGATTTGGTCTAAAAGATGGATGGTATCGCCGCCATCACTGCCTGGAAACGCCTGCTCATATAATGAGACTTGCGGCTGAACAGCTTCGAGCGCGGAAACGATTTCTTGCGGTGCCAGCGATAATTCTTTGGCAATTTCGGTAATTGTTGGTTCTCGGCCCAAAGAACCTTGAAGCTTTTCCTGGGTTTTGTGAACACGATAGGCAAGCTCCTTTAGCGGGCGGCTGACTTTGACCGGATTATCATCTCTGATAAACCGGCGAATCTCACCAATAATCATAGGTACGGCATAGGTAGAGAATTTGACACTAAAATTGAGATCAAAGCGTTCAATGGCTTTCAACAGTCCAATACTGCCAATCTGAAATAAATCATCCCACTCATAGCCGCGGTTAGTAAAACGGTGGACAATGCTTCGGACTAAATTCAGGTTGTTTTCAAGAATACGCTCTTTAGCTTCTTCCCGTACGGCAGGGTCAGTCGATTGGGCCTTACAAAGCAATTCTTTAAATTCCTCATCTTTGAGCATGGTTTTCACCTAGTGCTCTACGCAGGGCACAAGCATTTTTACCATTCTTACCGTCGTCCCCTGCCCCAGTTCGGAAATAACTTCAAGTTCATCCATGAAAGAATCCATAAAAACAAAGCCTAATCCCATACGTTCAGGATCACTGGAAAACGAAGGCTGACGTGCCTCTTTGATATCGGCAATGCCTCGCCCGTAATCAATAACAGTAAATTCAAGCTTGTTCTGAAATAGGTTCATAATTAATTCAATATAGTTTTGTTTATCATTACAGTCACCATAACCGTGAATTACAGAATTAGATACGGCTTCCGAAACGGCAACTTTAATTTCATCAATTTCTGTGAGCGTCAAATCCAGTTGTGCGGCAAAAGCCGCCGCTGCCGTCCTGGCAAAACCGACATTTTCATCAACACTTAACATCGAGAATTTTATTTGATTTTTTATCTGCGTTCCCATTGGCACAGCCTCCTTATAGTAGTTCTAACGCTTGGTCTTCAGATTGATAAATGTTTAAAATTTTCATTAACCCGGCCAATTCAAATATCCGCTGTACCTGCGGTGCAAGGTGAACTACGAGGATTTTTCCGCCAAGCGGGGCAATATGCCGGTACCGTCCGAGAATAACACCTAACCCGGAGCTGTCAATGAAATTAACTCCCTGCATATTCAGTAAAATGTGTTTGGCTCCGCTCGCCTCCAGTGCCTCATCGACGACAGCACGGAATTCATTAGCTCCGCAAACATCCAGTTCACCTGTAAGCCTTACTACCAAAACACCCTGCTTCATAACTGTAACAAGCTTCAACAATATAACCTCCCAAGTTAACGTCTCTACAATGGGGAATTCGGTAAAAGGAAATTTTTTCCTGCTATAATTATGTAAAAAAATAAAAAACTGCAGAATATTCCGCAGTTTTTTATCCTAACAGAAAGTATAAAACTTTCTTAGTTACTCATTATCGATCTGTTTTTAATTTGAAATGCTGAACAAATTTGTTATCATATTTTGGAAAATTCTTATCAGCCCGGCTTTGGGTACCGCTTTTTCAGCAATTAAATCTACTTTACCCATTTCCTGGCCATCTTTAATAACAATAAGCTCGCCGCATTTTTGCCCTTCTTCTATCGGGGCATTAACACTGGAATCTGCCACGATCTTCTTTTGCAAATTCTTATTTTGTCCTTTGCCGACAATTAAATTTAAATCTTGAGCGGCCACCAGTTGAATCTCTTTCTCTATGCCTTTATTGACTTTCAGCCGTTCAACCACAGTGCCTTGAGTGACAATGGGTACAGCCGTATAATTGGCAAAGCCCCAATCAAGCAGTTTCATGCTTTCTCTTAAGTGAGAACGTGGTTCAGGGGTGGCGAACACTGCTGAAATAAGACGAAGACCATCCCGTTTGGCGGTACCGACAAAACAATATTTTGCCTCTTCTGTCCAACCGGTTTTCAACCCGTCACCGCCCTTATACCACCACAATAGCTTGTTAGTATTAACAAGCCAGTTTTTCCCATCCCGCAACCAGGCTTCTTTAATCCCGCACATCTCCATATACAGTGGGTGGGTGGTGGCTTCTTTGGCAATTAATGCAGCATCATAAGCACTCATGTAATGGTCAGTTGTTGGTAACCCATTTACATTGTTAAAATGAGTGTCTGCAAGACCTAATGCTTCGGCCCGCTTATTCATAGCTTCAACAGCAGCCGCTTCACTGCCGTAAATGTGTTCCATAAGTGCTACGGCAGCATCATTCGCACTGACGACCGCCACGGCAGTCAATATCTCCTTGACAGACATTTTCTCGCCTGGTTCCAGCCAGATCTGTGATCCACCCTGACGCCAGGCAGTTTCACTTGTAAATATTTCGTCAGTAAGTTGAATGCGGCCCTGTTCCACAGCTTCGACTGCCAGCAGCAAGGTCATAATTTTGGTTACACTGGCAGGCGGCAAGCGTTTGTGTGAATCTTTTTCAAAAAGTATAGTACCATTTTCGTCCATAAGCACAGCAGATACAGCACTAGTTTGCAGTTGCGCAGCTGACTGCGGGTTTGCCGGAGCGCCAAAAGCAGTACCACCGGCCAAAAGCAAAAACAGTAATGTTACCAGCACAGTTTTTCGGATCAATCATAACACTCCTTTCTTTTGAATTATGGTATCCCATATTGGAGAAGCTTAAACAAGAAATAAGACAAAAAAAATCGACTGGTATTATTCCAGTCGATTATGAAAGCCGTTTTTATCAACCAAGCCTATTATCAAAGGCGGAATGACGGCAGGCTGCTCTTTAATTTCAATGGCCTGCTGTAAAATTTCGTCCGCCTGTTCAAGCTTTGATTTATCATTTGTGTATATTATTGCCAACGGCTGCCCGCAGCTCACATACTGTCCCAGCCGGCACTGCATCTGTATCCCGGCGGCTACATCGATTGTCTGTCCCTTATACTCCCGGCCTGCCCCCAAACGCATAGCGGCATAACCAATTTGAGCAGCGTTGACAGCGGTAATATATCCCTGACAAGGGGCCGTAACTTTCTGAACAAAGCCGGCCTGCGGCAGCTTACCGGTATCTTGCAAAATAGCGGAATCACCCTGTTGAGCAGTAATAAACTCGCCAAATTTGGCTAACGCCTGTCTGTTGTCGATAAGGTTTGTGAGGAACCTGCGCCCGTCTGCCGGTGTTTTTGCTTGACCGCCTAACACCAGCATCTGCGAACCCAGTTCCAGGCAAACCTCCTTGAGCGCGGCTGTACCCCGGCCTGATAGCAGTTCGATGGCTTCCTTAACTTCCAGGCTATTGCCGATAGCCATACCCAACGGCTGATCCATATTGGTTAGTATGGCAACCGTTTCCCGGCCAACAAGCCGGCCGATAGTTACCATAGCTTCAGCCAAGGTAACAGCATCAGCCTTGGTTTTCATAAAGGCACCGTTGCCAACTTTTACATCCAGGACAATTTTATCTGCCCCTGAAGCAATCTTCTTACTCATAATGGATGATGCGATAAGCGGTATACTCTCGACCGTGGCCGTGACATCTCTAAGCGAATATAACTTGCCGTCGGCCGGTGCAATAGCAGCCGATTGGCCGGTGACAGCAATCCCGTATTGCTGCAGATTAGCAATAAATTCCTGACGTTCCAGCGTGGCCTTAAAGCCTGGTATGGCTTCCAGCTTATCTATGGTACCGCCGGTAAACCCCAGTCCCCTGCCGGACATTTTGGCCACAGGCACTCCGGCGGCAGCCACTAGCGGTGCCAGCACCAGTGTGGTGGTATCGGCAACCCCGCCGGTACTGTGTTTGTCCACTTTTATTCCGGGCACCTGGCTTAGATCCACCTGCTCACCGGAGTTAGCCATAGCCATAGTAAGGGCTGCTGTCTCACGGTCTGTCATACCCCGGAAAAATACGGCCATAAGCCAGGCCGCCATTTGATAATCAGGTAGTTTATCATCGGTATAAGCCTGTATCAGCCAGGCAATTTCATTTTCTGATAATTCTTCACCATTACGCTTTTTGGTAATTATGTCAGCGGCATGCACTATTTTTCACCTCAAAAGGTCTTTTAAGAAGCTATGTCCATAGGCTAACGGTGCCAGAGAGAAATTCGCGGCCACAGTTGCCCCCACATCGGCAAAGGTAGAACGTATCCCTAAATTGACTGGCTGCTGTGTTGTTGCCAGTCTCTTATGATACGCCAACAGCGGTACATACTCTCTGGTATGATCTGTTCCCGCTACAGTAGGATCACAGCCATGATCAGCGGTAATAATCAGCAGATCCTCTTCTGTCATCCTGGACACAAAGCCGGCAAGAGCTGTATCAAATTCTTCCAAAGCCTGCCCATAACCTGCCGCATCGTTGCGGTGTCCGTAAATGCTGTCAAAATCAACAAGATTGGCCATAATTAATCCGCTTGGCAAACTTTTGCCTGCTAAATCGGTAAGCACTTCCATGGCATGACTGTTGGATTTTGTGGGATAAGATTCCGTCAGGCCCTGGTGGGCATAAATGTCGGCAATTTTACCAATACCAGTGACGGCAAAACCGCTCTCTTTAAGCAGGTCAAGCACTGTTGGCGCTGGCGGTTCCAGACTGTAATCATGGCGGTTAGCCGTACGGACAAAATTCCCCGGTTTACCGATAAACGGCCTGGCAATAATCCGGCCCACAGCATGGTCGCCAATGCAAACTTTGTCTCTCGCGATTTTGCATAACTCATATAAACGGGTCAGGGGAATAATTTCCTCATGAGCAGCAATTTGAAAAACACTGTCAGCAGACGTATATACGATCGGTCGGCCTGAACGCATGTGCTCTTCTCCCAGCTCGGCGATAATCTCGGTACCGGAAGCTGCTTTGTTGCCCAAAACCTCCAGCCCTGAGTGGAGCTTGAAGGTTTCAACAATTTCGGCCGGAAAACCGTTAGGATAGACAGGAAACGAAGTAAACAGCGGACAGCCTGCCAGTTCCCAATGACCGCTTGTCGTGTCTTTTCCTTTCGACAGTTCCGCCATTTTTCCAAAAGCAGCAATAGGGCGGGAAACTGCCGGGACACCAGCAATGGGCTCAATTAGGCCTAATCCCATGCTTGCCAGTACCGGCAAAGTAAGTCCGCCCTTAGTTTCAGCAATATGTACCAGCGTATTGGCTCCGGCATCACCGTATTCGTGGGCATCAGACATAGCACCAATCCCTACGCTGTCAAGTACAATCACAAATATTCGTCTAAACAAGTTGTATAGCTCCTCTGTGAAGTAGTGTATATAGTATTATGCGCGCGGATGAGTTTTATCATATACTTCTTTTAAACGGTTTTTGGTTACATGCGTATAGATTTGAGTTGTCGAAATATCGGCATGACCAAGCATTTCCTGAACCGAGCGCAAATCTGCACCATTTTCTAACAAATGTGTGGCAAAGGAATGTCTTAAGGTGTGGGGAGTGATCTCTTTGGTAATATCTGCTTCTAATGCATATTTCTTGATAATCTTCCAAAAGCCCTGCCTGGTAAGACGATTACCATGATGGTTAACAAATAACGAAGCTTCTTCATAAGTACGCACCAGTTTCGGCCGGCCTTTGCCGATGTATTCCTGCACACATCTGGCGGCAATAGAGCCAAGCGGCACAATACGTTCTTTGGCACCTTTACCATAACACTTAATATAACCCATCTCCAGGTTAACATCAGATATGTTCAGACAGATGAGTTCCGAAACCCGGATACCTGTGGCATACAATAACTCCAGCATGGCTTTGTCCCGCAGACCGGTAGGTTGAAACGCATTAGGTTGTTTTAATAATTCTTCCACTTCAGTAATGGTAAGAATTTTGGGCAGTTTTTTCTCCAACTTGGGCGATTCCAGATTGACAGCAGGATCTTTTTCCAGATGACGCTCTCTGACCAGGTATTGATAAAAAGATTTTATGGCAGCAAGATTACGTGATATCGTGGAAACGGCGCGCCCCTTCATTTGGAGATTATTAAGATAACTTAGGATGGTGTCACGATTCGAATTCCGTAAAAAATCTAATTGACTATTTTGCAAAAACGTGTGAAACTGCCGTAAATCCCGCCCATAGGATTCTAGCGTATTTTGGGCTAACCCTCGCTCAACTGCAAGATAGTTAATAAATTCGTTAACATACGATTCCATTTTATTTTACCACCCTTTTTCCTTCCCAGATTATCGGCTGAATATTCACAGTATCTGGTCTATTTCTTTATTCAACATGAAGTTTACTTTTCCTTTATTTGTCTATCATGTTTTGTAAAGTTTTAGTGTTTTTTAGTGAGAAAATGCTAATCTATGTCATACTGTAAAGAGACAGCCGTCTTTGCTTCAGTCATAACCCGCAGCGGTTTTTCTAACAAGTGCTGGTCCCGTATTTTAAGACCGGGATTACTGAACTCCCAAAGCATGGTCATTAGTTTGGGCAGAATGTAGAAGATGATAAGCGTTAATAGGACGATTCTGATATACAGTTTGGACCGCTTGATTACACGCCGCAAAGAAAACATCACTACCATACGCTTGTTCTTCCCTCCCCGTTAGAAATATGGGGCTCTGGCTTAACTTAATATCATACTTATTCATCACATAGTAGGTTTATTCTTATTTTAAAAATTCAAATAGCATCCTTATTCTGTTTTTGAAAAAGTTATACTGCCTGTCAGGGTAAAAGAAACCGCTGGCACAGTCCTTTCATCTGTCAATATTCCTGAGGCGCGGGTGGCTGTTATACATAAGCAGAGGTTAAGCGCCCGCCGTATGGCGGCCACCCGCGCCGGGTCTTGTGTTGACATATAAATAAATTGACAAAGGCTGCATAGCCTACTACTATGCAGCCTTTGCTAATTAATAATGATTTGTGCCGCGGTTTTCATAAATACCGGTGAAATGTATACTTCTATCAAGGTTGCACCCAACATGAGCACCAGCATGATTAAGCAAAATACCGAGTAAGAAATCGAGTTATAAAATAAATTCTCTTTATTCTTGCGGCGCACTAACATCAGGGAAAAACTTGTCGCCGCCACACCTGTGGCCAAAATGGCCGGTACAGCCAAAAAATTATGCGGTAAAACGGAAACAAGAGCAAACAGCAAACCTTTCATTATATATTCATTGACTAAAAAACCAACCGTAAAACCAATGACAAACCCTCGCAAGCAAACCAAAAACAGCACAAAAGGTATCCCGACAATAGTAAAACCCAGCAGCCACATAATGCCAATCATTTTGATATTATTAAACATTACACTGGTTAATAAGGAATGGGTGTCACTTATTCCTTCCTGCTGCCCGGTTAAGCCCTGAAAAAATACCTGCAAATAACCGATGAGTTCAGTTTTTTGTTCATCAGGCAGTGTCTTTACTGCCATTGCACCAATAACTATGCCAATAATAAATATGAGAATCATGAAGAAATAGGCGACAATATTCGCACGGATATACTCGACAGCATTCTTGCGAAGCAGTTTTAGCATGCATGTACCTCCCTGCCAGTACTGCTACAATATATGTTCTGCTAAAACTGTTTAGACCTTTTTGTCCACTACATTTTAACCATCGGTCTTAACCATCCGCCCATAGATTCCGCCGCCACCGGCAGTGATGGCCGCCGCTCCTGTACGGGCACAGATAATAAAATCGGCGATTTTACTGCCCGCCACTTTGGCCAAAGCATCATAGGTGACGTAATGCAGAATATTCATCTCTGTATCAAAGGCCTCCAGCAAGTTAGCCATATTTTTCTTCCCCAGGCCAGGAATAAATTCCAAAGGAATTTGATAACAATAGCGGGGACGGTAAGCGGGATGGCGGGGTTCAGGATAATCAGCTATTTCGTTGATCCGGTCAAACACACCCTTTACCAGGCTGCTGCCGCCGCATTGCGGACAGCAGTTGCCTGTCAAGCCGTAAGTATCAGTAAAAGCGCAGTTTGAACAAAAGGTGTGATGGTATTTCCCCAGTCTAGGATCAAGGCCATAGTTGGCTGTTACCTGCCGGCCACCGCTGCGAGCTAAGGTTTTGGCTATTTCAGCAAAAGACAAGGCTTCCATGCCAAAAATGTTATACTCCCGGGCAATTTTATCTAATGAATGGGCATCTGAGTTAGTAATGAAGGTATACTCACTCAATTCACCAATTCTATCTGCCATATCGCTGTCAGAGCTGAGCCCCAGCTCAATTGCCGCCAGTTGGTTCAGTTCTTTATCGCCGAGAATGTGAGACAACTTATCACAGCACACGCCATACAAACTTTTATGTGGCGTAAAAACATGGGCCGGCACAATGAGCGCGTCAAAATTGCCGGCAATAGTAATAAGCTGGTTCAATGGCATATGGGCGTTCTGCGAACTAAGATTGATATTGCGGATAAACCGGCACATATAGCTGGAAAACGCCGCCATTGTCTCAATATCGGGAACAAAAACCAGGGTATGTGCCAAACCGCCATTAGGCTCCCGTGTCTCGATTTCCGCGCCAAGCACCAGCAGCATATGCTCCTTATAGATATACCCGCCGCTATTAACCGGCACAAGCAAGCCTTCTGACACAAGCAGTTTAATATCTGCCAGCACCAATGGCGATAACGCATCAACGATACCGACAATATCCATACCTTTGCGGCCGGCAGCCTCACTTAAAATTTCCCGCACAGTTAACCGGCGGGAGGTAGGAATTTTTACCCATTTGCCGCTTTCACTCATGCCGACATGAATGTGCAGATCAGCAAAATATTGATTTAGCATGGTCTAGATCCCAGCCAGACACAGTGCCACCAAACTTTTGGCATCACAAATTTCACCACTTTTAATCATTTGACGGATTTGTTCAGGAGAATACTGTTCTGTTTTGATAAATTCATCTTCATCAGGCCGCTGGTCGGATTCCACCAGATCTTCAGCCAGATACAGGTGAATCACTTCATTGGAAAATCCGGGGGTTGTGTACATGGATGTCAGTTTACGCAGTTTGTTGGCAACAAAGCCGGTTTCTTCAGCCAGCTCCCGCAGAGCGCAGTCTTCCGGTTTTTCGTTTCTGTCGAGCTTGCCTGCAGGAACTTCCAGAATGATCCGGCCGACAGGATGCCGGAACTGACGGACTAAAACAACCTGCCCCGTTTTGGTTATCGGCACAACAGCAACAGCACCGGGATGTTCCACTACTTCCCTTGTTGCGGTACGTCCATTGGGAAGTATAACCTCATCCCGTCTTAAATTAATGATTTTACCTTCAAATAAACGATTTGAGCTTACCGGCTTTTCATATAAATCAATTTCGGTATGCGGCATAGAATTACCTCCAAATTTTTATGGTATATGTTGCCAAGGCTTATCATATATTCCTTCATAAGGAGGAATGTCCTAATGAAAGTAATTGCCAATAATGGCCTGTATTTTAGCGGTAAAATTAAAGATTTACTGAAAGAATTACAAAGATTAAGCAAAAACTATAGTACGCTGCACGAAGTCATTACCAAAACCAGGCAGTAAACGGAAAACCGTGGACAAAGCCACGGTTTTCCCGTTTTTACCTTTACTCCATCCACGGATAATGCGTATGAGGTGTCAAAACAAACAGCGGTGTTTTGCTGTTGGCGGTTGCTGCAAGCCATTTGGGAACCACTACCCAATTAACAGGCAGAGACAATTGCCGGGCAGCCTGTTCAACAATACTCAGCCCCTGGTAAACATGTTCCAGGGTTGTTTCCGGGCCAAGATTAGTATTACTAACCAAACCGCTGATTTTGAGCCGTGAAACTTGTTCGATACGTTGCAAGGTGTGAATAATGCCCTGAACATCACTGGTAAAGGGGCGTTTGGTATTAATAACCAGCAAAGCCTGGTAAGCATATTGAGCAAAATGCCGGTTAAGCTGCCCTAAGACAATGGCCGACTCGCCACCGCCAACATCCATGACTACATGGGTATTGGTCTGGGACAACACTTCGAGTATATTGTGGGGTAATACCGGCAAGTCGGCATGTGACAGCCTCGGCTCAGGCGCAACTACCCTTACGCCGTTCTGCTCCAGCAGCTCACGGTTTTCCCTGGTGCGGAAATACGGTTTTACCAAATCAATGTCGACAATAGCTGTATCCATTCCCTTAGCTTTCAGTGCCAGCGCATAATTGACGGCTAATTCCGTCTTGCCGCTGCCAAATTCCCCGACAAAAATTGTGATACGGTTATCTGTCATCGCTTTTCCTTACCTGCTATTCATATATTTTTGCGGCTTCTTCGCCACGCAGCACCCGTAAAGCACCTTCAACCAATGCCTGAAGCTCATCTTCTCCCGGATATACCAAGACCTGATTGATAAATTTCACCCGGTCGGTAATCATTTTTACAAGCATGGTCGAATGGGCCAAACCGCCGGTCAGGACAATGGCATCCAGAGCACCGTTTACCACTGTGGCCATGGCACCAATTTCTTTTGCCACCTGGTAAGCCATAGCTTCATAAATAAGCGCCGCTTTAGTATCACCATTAGCAATACGGCTTTCTACTTCCCGTCCGTCATTGGTGCCAAGATGCGCTACCAGGCCACCTTGTCCAACCAGTTTCTTATTTATGTCATCAAGACTATACTTGCCGGAGAAGCACATATTGACAAGGCCATAGGACGGCAAACTGCCGGCACGTTCCGGTGAAAACGGTCCTAAATCATTCGGGTTGCTGACATCAATCATCCTGCCTCCTCGTTGTATCCCGACGGAAATACCACCGCCAAGATGAACCAGGATTAACGTAAGAGCCGTGTATTCTTTGCCCATTTCCTTGGCAACTCTATGGGCTACGGCTTTCATATTAAGGGCATGGAACAGACTGCGGCGGGAAATCTCCGGTAAACCGGTAATACGGGCCAACGGTTCAAATTCATCAACACTTACCGGATCAACAATGAAAGCCGGAATTTGAACCTGGTTGGCTATACCTCTGGCTAAAAGCCCGCCCAGATTGGAAGCATGTTCGGTTTGTACTCCTATGATTAAATCTTCAGCCATAGCATCATTAACGGCATAGGTCCCGCTGGCAAGCGGTTTTAACGGCCCACCGCGGCCAACAACAGCCGACAAGTGGTTTACTTTAATATTATTGTCCGCCAAAGCCGCTTCTACTAATTTTAACCGGTAGTCATATTGATCGCAGACTTTCGCAAAGGCTTTCAATTCAGTAGTACTATGACGGATAACTTGCTCAAAATCAATTTGTTCATTGGTATATACCGCTATTTTTGTTGAAGTTGAACCGGGATTAATTGCCAGGATTTTGTATTGATTCATACTGCCTCCATACCACAGTCTAGTTAATTATATTATGTATTCATTGCCTGATGCAAAAATCCTGCCAGACGAAACAAACCCTCCTGACTTAATTGTCCAGAGGGTTTGTACAGCTTAGCTGGCTCTCATTTCCATGCGGAGTTTATCGGCAATCATCGCCATGAATTCCGAATTAGTAGGTTTACCTTTGTCAAGCTTAATGGTATAACCAAACAATTTATTAATCATGTCAATATTGCCCCGGTTCCAAGCCACCTCAATGGCATGGCGGATAGCCCGCTCAACGCGGCTGGGAGTAGTAGAGTATTTCTCAGCAATCATGGGATAGAGAACTTTCGTGACAGCTCCTAACAATTCTACCTCAGCGACAATCATCATAATGGCATCGCGAAGGTATTGATAGCCTTTAATATGCGCCGGAATACCAATTTCTCTGATGATATTGGTAACCTCTACATCTATGGGCCGGGTCTTAACTATCGGCACAGTAGCGGCGGCAGTAACCGGACGGGTAGTAACAGCCGTTCCGGCTAATTGCCTGATTCGATTAATAAGCACGTCCATGTTGAAGGGTTTTAAAACATAGTAATCGGCACCTAGTTCTACTACCCGCTGGGTAATGCTTTCCTGACCGAACGCGGTCAGCATAATGATCTTGGGGCGTTTGTTAGCTGAAGCGTTAATGCGCTCCAAAACACCGATCCCGTCTAAATGTGGCATAATGATGTCTAAGACTATAACATCCGGAGATCTTTCTTCAATAATCGATAGCATTTGTTCTCCGTTATAAGCTACACCAACTAACTCAATATCAGACTCTCGGCTAAGACATTCCTGGAGAATCTCCGAGAACTCTTTGTTGTCGTCAGCGATAGCTACTTTAATTGTTTCGCTTAGCGTTACCATTGGCATCCTCCCTGCAATTCTCTTATATATTAATGCATGTTACAACATATTCGACAAAATCGCGCCAGTTCCTTCCTGGTTTGGTAGAAAAAACCAATTTATTTTAATTAAATTCTAAATATTACCTTAATTATATATGATACAAGGATTCTATGACAAGCCTGATGTGAAAAAGTACTCCAGGCATCTGCCTGGAGTACTGCAAGACACGGCTAACTTATTTATCGGTTTTAACGGCTTCCTCTTTTTTCTCATGCAAATTGGCAGACAATGGACGAAACGGAGTCACTGTTGAAATTGCATGTTTATAGACTAACTGCTGTTTACCTTCGTTTTCAATTATTACAGTAAAATTATCAAAGCCTCTTACGGCTCCACGCAATTGAAATCCATTAACCAAATATATAATTACCGGCACGCTTTCTTTTCGTACTTGATTTAAAAAACTGTCTTGCAGATTAATGACTTTGTTAGTCAAATGAAACCCCTCCGTATCAATGTTCTACTCTTTTTCTATTCTACCTTATACAAAACTTTCCTGCAACATACTTGTAAATAGCTTCCAGTAAATTATTGTAATTACCGAATTTGTCCACATCAAACCAGGTTATATAAGACATACGCCGGTAAAAGGTCAATTGCCGTTTGGCAAAGTTTCTCGTGGCTTGTTTTACCTGTTCGACTGCGGTAGCTAATTCTTTCCCTTCGCTCAGATGCTCAATAATCTCTTTATACCCAATGCCGCGCATAGCTTGACAGCCTGGCAATACTCCCTGCTGCAGCAGTCTGGCTACTTCATCTACCAAACCTTGCTCAACCATGATATCAACCCGTCGGTTAATCCTTTCGTATAACCGGGCTCTATCCATAGTAAGTCCAATAACAGCAGCATTATAAAGAAGCTCTGTGGGTGCTGTTTTGTCTTGAGAAACAGTTTCGCCGCTTACATAGAATACTTCCAGTGCCCTGATTATCCGGCGCAAATCATTAGGATGCAGCCTGGCAGCAGTGTCTGGCTGAACTTTTGCCAGGAGAGTATGCAGGTATTCATTCCCTTGCTCTGCCGCCAGATTAGTCAATTTCTGCCGCAGGACCTCATCGCCGGGAGCCTGACTAAAGCGGTATCCTTCAAGCAGCGCCCGCACGTACAGGCCGGTGCCGCCCGCCAAAATGGGAATATGTCCGGTGTTATTGATTTGGGTAATAAGTTTTTGGGCATAATTGCGAAAATCAACAACATTAAATTCTGCAGCCGGCTCTAAGATGTCAATAAGATGATGCACCACACCATCGCGCTCAGCCAAACTGGGTTTGGCAGTACCAACATCCAACCCCCTGTACACAAGCATAGAGTCGCCGGAAATGATTTGGGTGTTGAATTCTTTCGCCAAATCAATACTTAGTTTGGTTTTGCCTACGGCAGTGGGGCCAATAATTACTATCAAGCGTTCTGTCATAATTGGCCTCCGGCAGCTTTGTCTGTGTGACAGTCGATAATGCCATATTGTATGCTGCTGTATTTGCCGCCAACGATTGTCGTTATCCCCAGACGCGAAAACTCACCACTGCCTGCCGCTTCTTTTACCACAACTTTTTGCCTGGCTATCCGGCAGGCTTGCTCCACAGCTTCCGGTGTAAGAGAACGGTTATCTGCCAAATTTCTAATCGGGTGTAAGTTAGAGCTCTTATAAATCGGCTGACGAAACATGGGGTCAAAGTATACAACATCAAAACTGCAATCCGGTACTGCTAAGAGATATTGAAAATAATCGGCGTTTTCCACTTTAATCCGGCGTAAAGCGCTGGTGATATCATATTCAGGCTGAGGTTCAAGCGCAAAATTTTGCAGTCCAAGTCTGGTTATCAAAGCTATTATGGGTGAACTTTCCAGTCCAACAACCAGACCGCTTTCACCGGTTACAAAACTGGCAACAATAGCATCTGTCGCCAGACCTAAGGTGCAGTCAAGCACTGACATGCCTGCTGCCAGCCCCATGGCAGCCACCATATGGTCATGTTTTCCATTTAACAAGTTTTTTATGCGTAATTCGGCCATACTTAGGTGAAAAAAGTATTCACCATTGCTGGTGTGTACAATTGGACCATCAACAGCAGCGACAATAATATTACTCACTTTATATTGCTCCCTGATTGCCGCCAAAGATTGCCGGTTGCGTTCTATAAAAGGAGCATTCAGTGCCGCTGCCATCTGTTTCGCGGTTTGTACAACACAGGCTGAAGGCTGCCCAGCGGTTGTAACAATCAAATCCATGGTAACCACCTAGGTCCGCTTAAACATTTTGGCCAAATCATCCGGGCCAAATTTCACGATTGTAGGGCGCCCGTGGGGACAAGTGTAGGGCAATTCGGTTGTATATAGTTCACTAAGCAGGGCTTGAATTTGCCGCATGTTGAGTGACTCTCCCGCCTTAATCGCGCTGCGGCATGCCGCCATTTGCAGATAGGCATGCCGTAATTCCTGCGCCGATGGTTGGTGC
The DNA here is from genome assembly GCF_014634905.1 of Sporomusa sp. GT1. Lineage (NCBI taxonomy): Bacteria > Bacillati > Bacillota > Negativicutes > Selenomonadales > Sporomusaceae > Sporomusa > Sporomusa sp. GT1. The sequence continues at coordinate 128,970 of NZ_BMBX01000001.1, forward strand.
ATATCACCAATTAATTGTAAGATTTGCCTTAGAATAGCTTCGGCGTCGGTCAGGGGAATATCTGTTGGCATTTCCAACAGACGCATGGTATCGGGACCAACCTGTTCCAAAGTAAAGCCAAGCTGGTAAAATGTGTCATGATGTTCGACAATACTGTTGCAATCGTCACTGGTAAATTCAAAATATTGTGCCACCAGCAGTTGTTGGACCGGTACACGCCCTTTGGAGCGGCTTAAACGGTCATATAATATCCGCTCATGGGCGGCATGCTGGTCGATAATGTACAGACCGTCCTGCCCCTGTGCCACGATGTAACAAGCGTTGATCTGGCCCAGCGGATAAAGGTCGCATTCGGCATTGGCCGAACGGGAATCACTATACTCTGCTAATGGCTCCTCCTGCTGCAAGGACTGTCTAACAGCGGCAAAGGAAATATTTTCCTCACGCCACAATGCAGGTTTCCATGGCTCCGGCGCTGCGAACATACTGGTATGTCCCACGGCAGGAATGCTGTGTTTTTGTCCGCTCGGACTGCCGGTAATAACCGGCTGGTTTATCATAGGTTCTGTCTGGGTCTCATTCATGGCAGTCTGATTATGTACAGGCGCCGACAGGCTGGAGGATACGGCTTTATATACTGCCCGGTACAATTTTTGCTCATCACTGAATTTGACTTCTTTTTTCTGGGGATGAACATTGACATCAATGGTTTCCAGGGGTATGGTGAGCCGCAGCACGGCCAGCGGATACCCATTTTTCGGCAGCAGCGAGAAATAGGCATTATCAAGCGCTTTGGCCAGCATTCGGCTGTTTACCACCCGGTTATTAACCATAAAGGTTTGCCATTGCCGGCTGCTTTTTAGCAGTACAGGCTTTGCCACATAGCCTGATACAATGATGCCTTCGTTGTTATACTCTACCGGCAGTAATTCCGGCACCACCTTGTGTCCGTAAATATCGGCAATGGCATTAACTAACTGCCCGGTACCGCCGGTCGAAAGCACCAGGCGGTTATTGCTGATTAATCGAAAAGCTATGTGCGGGTGCGACATGGCTAATTTTGTCACCGCATCATTAATATGTCCGCTTTCCGCCGGCGGCGTCTTCAGGAACTTGCGCCTTGCCGGTGTATTGAAAAACAAATCGGCAACAGTCACAGTGGTGCCGCAACCTGCCCCGGCCTCGCGAGCATCTGCCAATACGCCGCCATTAATTTCTACATAGGTTGCCAAAGCATCGGTTTGCAACCGGGTAGTCAGCGTAAATTTGGCTACCGCCGCGATGCTGGGCAAGGCTTCGCCGCGAAAGCCCAGGGTTTGTATTGCCGCCAGATCTTCGGCGGTTCGAATTTTGCTGGTGGCATGGCGCTTTACAGCCAACAGGGCATCTTCATATCCCATGCCTTTGCCGTCATCGGTTACCCGGATAAATTGTGTGCCGCCGTCAACTATTTCAACTTCTATACTGGTACTGCCGGCATCAATTGCATTTTCGACAAGCTCTTTAACGACGGCAGCCGGCCGTTCTACCACTTCACCGGCAGCAATCTTATTGGCGGTATTCTCATCTAACAGGTGGATAATTTGCTGGCTCATAACCTTCCGGTTTCCTCTCTGGCTTTATTTTGCAGTTGATACAATACATTCAGCGCTTCTAAGGGAGTGAGGGTCATAACATCAACAGCCAACAGTTCGTCTGCAACACCTGAACCAAACAGCGACATCGTAGCGGCGTTAGCCGGCTTGGCACTTTCCTCTTTACCTGCTGCCGGTGCCTCACTGTTCACGTCAGCCTTACATTGTTCTAAATCCTGCAAAATTTGCTGGGCCCGTTCAATAATCCGCTTAGGTAACCCGGCGAGCTGAGCGACATGCACACCATAGCTCTTATCTGCCCCGCCCGGTATAATCCGGCGCAAAAATACAATATCATTACCACGTTCTTTTACAGCCACCGAATAATTTTTAATGACTTTACTGTACTGGGCCAGCTCGGTCAATTCATGATAATGTGTCGCAAACATAGTTTTGGCTTTAACCTTGTCTTTGATATATTCGACCACTGCCCGCGCAATGCTCATACCATCAAACGTACTGGTCCCACGGCCAATCTCATCTAAAATAAGCAAGCTATTGGCTGTGGCAAATTTTATAATTTGCGCCGTTTCCGTCATTTCAACCATAAAAGTACTTTGGCCTGTTGCCAGATCATCACTGGCTCCTACCCTGGTGAAAATCCTGTCAACAGGACAAATTGACGCCTCCCGCACCGGAATAAAGCTGCCAATCTGCGCCATAATGACAAGCAGTGCCACCTGACGCATGTAGGTCGATTTACCAGCCATATTGGGGCCGGTTATAATCATTATCTCACAGTCGTGATGATTGAGCCCGGTATCATTTGGCACAAACATTTCACCGGCTAAAAGCCGCTCAACCACCGGATGGCGTCCGTCCTTGATGATAAGCTCCCTGCTCTGATTCAAACCAGGACGTACATAGTTAAAGCGAACCGCTGCTTCATTTAAGGAAATAAGCACATCTAACTGGGCTATTTGCCTGGCAGTCTGCTGGATTTCGCAAATCCGCTCTTTAATATAGTCCTTAATGGTAGTAAACAGCTGATACTCAATAGTAACAATCTTTTCCTGAGCGCCAAGCACCTTTGTTTCAAATTCCTTAAGCTCAGGTGTGATATACCGCTCGGCATTGACAAGGGTTTGTTTACGGATATAGGTGGGAGGAACTGCACCGGCATTGGCGTGAGTAACTTCAATATAATAGCCGAAAACTTTGTTATACCCGATTTTGAGCGACCTGATGCCTGTAGCCTCACGCTCCCGCAATTCCAGTTCCTGAATCCACTCTTTGCTGTCTCTGGCAATACTCCTAAGCTCGTCCAGTTCTAAATCGTAACCTGCACGAATAATGCCGCCCTCACGAATACTAAAGGGAGGATTGTCGACAATGGCTGCTGCAATCATTTGGGTTACATCGATATGGGTTTTAATCGCCTGTCCGATACCGGTCAATAATGCTGCCTGGCAATCCTGAAGCTTGACCTTTATCTCAGGCAAGACTGATAAGGATGTTTTCAGCGCCGACAAATCCCGCGCATTGGCGCTGCCTACTTCAACTCGGGTCAGGATCCGTTCAAAGTCATATATCTCACCAAGCAGTTCACTTAAAGCTTCGCGGGTTGCCCCTTTATCCGACAAATCGGCAATTGCATCCTGCCGCTTGAAAATACCGACAGGACTTAACAGCGGAAATTCCAGCCATTTTTTAAGCAGACGCCCGCCCATCGCGGTTTTGGTAAAATCCAGCACCGCCAGCAATGTGCCTTTGCGCCCGCCGTCACGCATGTTGCGGGTAATTTCAAGATTTCGCAAGGTTGAGGCATCCAGGACTAAGTAGTCCTGGGTATCCACGCGTGTCAGCTTATTAACATGCGAAAGATCGCTTTTTAAAGTATGGTGCAAATAATACAGCAGATAGCCGACGGCAGCCTGGGCCCCCGAACTGCCGGGCAGTTCTTCACCGGCAAAATGCTGCCTGGATAGTTCATTAGCCAGTAACGAGTCCGGCATTGCCAGGGTAGTAACCGCACAAGCGGGTACTCTCTGACCGAGAAAGCCGTTTATTGCCGGAAAGCTTTCTATTTTGCCCACTACCACCAATTCTGCCGGCAGCAGGCGGTACAATTGGTCACAAACAGCCGTTGTGCGGAAACTGCCGGCAAAGACCGCCCACAAACACTCTCCGGTAGAAATATCGGTGGCTGTCAAACACAGTTCATCGGCTTCCTCATATAGTAAGGCCAGGTAATTATTTGCCTTATCAGGCAATGAGGCTTCAGCCAGCACAGTGCCTGGCGTTATAATCTTGACAACTTCTCTGCGGACAATGCCTTTGGCTTGTTTTGGATCCTCCACTTGTTCACAAATAGCCACCTTGTAACCTTTACTGATTAATTTAGCAATATAATTATCGGCGGCATGATAAGGAACACCGCACATCGGAACACGCTTATTCTGGCCTCCCTCGCGCGAAGTCAGAGTAATTTCTAATTCCCGTGAAGCGGTCTCGGCATCTTCAAAAAACATTTCGTAAAAATCGCCTAACCGGAAAAATAGTATCTCACCACTATGCCTACTCTTTACCTCCCGGTATTGTTCCAGCATTGGGGTATAGCTTATTGCCATAGTGTAAATTCTCCTCTACCAAAACAATTAAATCAAACGGCCTTTCAAAACCCAGGTCTGCGCCGTATCAATCTGAATATGTACCAAATCACCGGCTTGTTCCTGACCTTTTTTCGGCCATAACACAATTTTATTTGTACGGGTTCGTCCCATAAGGGTATTATCATCATTTTTACTGGGACCTTCAACCAGCACTTCCATACTCTTACCAACAAGCTGTTCATTGATAGCCAGACTAATTTCATTTTGTACCGTCATTAGCTGATTAAGACGGGCCTTTTTCGTTGGCAGAGGTACTTGATCCGGATATCTGGCCGCCGGTGTACCTGAGCGTTGTGAATAGATAAAGGTATAAGCCGCGTCATATCTAACCGTTTTAAGGAATTCCAGCGTTTCCTGAAATTGGTCTTCCGTCTCTCCCGGGAAGCCGACAATCAAGTCAGTGGTAAGACTGGCACCGGGGACAGCCTGGCGAATCTTAGCTACCAGTTGACGATAGTAGCGAGTGGCATAACCCCGGTTCATGCCTTCAAGGATAGCATCGCTGCCTGCCTGAACCGGCAAATGAAAGTGCTCGCAGATCCTTTTACTATTTTTAATGGTTTCAATGACCTTATCGTTCATATCCCGCGGATGTGAGGTCATATAGCGGATACGGGCAATCGTATCAACCTGGTCGGCGGCACGCAGCAAATCTGCAAAATCAACCTGTTCCTCACTGTCTTTTCCATAGGAATTGACATTTTGACCAAGCAGTGTTATTTCTTTGAAACCGTCCTGGCCCAGTTGCTGAATCTCATTTATGATATGCTCAAGCGGACGGCTGCGCTCGCGCCCTCTGACATAGGGGACAATACAATAGGTACAGAAATTATTACAACCATACATGATCGGTACCCAGGCAGATATTTTCCCTTTCCGTACAGTCGGCACATCTGGCGCAAGTCGCTGAGCCTGATCCCAGACAGCCAGAACCGGTTCGCGGCTTTCCTCCAGTTTAGCAATAAGTTCTACAAGTTGATGGGTATTATGGGTGCCCATAACCAGATTGACATGAGGAAATTTTTTAAGGATTTTATCTTTGTCCTTTTGGGCCATACAGCCAACAACCCCAATAATCAAATTAGGATTAACCAGCTTTAGCCTTTTCAGTTCACCGATTTTACCATAAATTTTCTTTTCGGCACTCTCCCGGACACAGCAGGTATTTATTAAGATTATGTCGGCTTGCTCCATATTTTCTGTAATCTCATAGCCAATTGTCCTCAATTGACCGGCCAGCCGTTCTGAGTCATTCAAATTCATTTGGCACCCGAAAGTAATTGTGTGAAAAAGCTTGGGTGAGCCGTGATTTTGCTTTGATTCCATCTATGTATCAGCTCCAATTGCGAAAGAGTATCTGCCAATTATTATAGCTTAAATTTTAAGCCAGCACAAATTTTAAGCAAACACGGCTTATACCACAGCCTGAACAAAAGCCCAAGCCGGTATTGATTCAACCGCAATGTCCGTTGCTGGCATCAGACGCAAAAAAAATCCCCGGCAATAAAAATCGCCAGGATTTTTTTTGTGCTATTTTTTTCGTGTTCCCCAAATCATTTTAAAACCGGAATAAATAACAAAAATGCCAAAAATCCGTTTAAGTTCACTGGCAGGTATATGTTGAACCAAATTAGAGCTGATTAAAGCTCCGACAATAGCTCCTCCGGCCAAATAGAGAACAGCTTGGTAGTGAATCAGCTTATCTCTATGAAAATGCCACACACTGACGAGAGCGGTAGGAATGATAACCAGCATGGAAATCCCTTGCGCGGTATGCTGCGTTATGCCTAAGATAAAGACCATCATCGGCACCAGCACCGCGCCGCCGCCAATGCCCAGCAGCCCGCTTAAGATACCGGCACCCAGGCCGATTGCAAAAATAATAAAAACGGCACTCACGATACCACCATCCTCAAACCGACAAGTATGAGTAAAAGCCCAAATAGCTGTTTTAGCCGGATGGCAGGGATTCTTTTCATTATCCGGGCCCCGATACTGGCGCCGCACATACTGCCAATAGCTAAATTAACCGCCAAACCCACATCAATATTGCCATGAAAACCATATACGGCACTGCTGACAAGGGCTGTCGGAATAATCACCGCCATTGAAGTGGCTTGAGCAATATGCTGGGTAATAGAAAAATAGGTTACCATGAGGGGTACAAGAAAGATGCCGCCGCCCACACCGAGTAAGCCGCTGAGAATACCTACAACAAAGCCGGCTCCCGAAAACTTCAGTTGTTCAGACATTATTAAAACCCCTTATTAATCAATGGTACAGGGGGCCAGGCCCTCTTTATAACTGCGGTATTTATCATAAATGATGCGAATGGCGGTAATGATTGCTTTCTTAGCGCTGCCTTGATACGTTTTGTCCACAACTCTAACCAGACTCTCCGGATTGGCAATAGATTTGCCAACTAAAATCGAGGCTACATGATTACGAGCTACCGCTGTAGCCAGGGTACAGTCGGCTTCCATGATGGTTCCCGTATCTTCATCAATACTCAGCACTACGCCGATAACTTTATAAATTTCACTGGCTGTAATTCCTGTGGGTAATTTTGCGTACCCTGAAAATAAAATACGCTTATTTCTATTGTTTTCCACAGTTTCCCATCCTCACATATAGTATCTTACTAAAGTTAACAGGCTTGTCGCCGAAAACGCCGGTCAAACGCAACCGCAGGCAATGGCTGCCGGAGAATTATTCAATACTTAACCGTTTAACCATCACATTTACTTCTTTAACGTTCATGCCTGTCATGTACTCAACAACCTGCTTGACACGGGTTTGAGCATCCTGTACGACATTCCAGATCGATGGCCCATATTTAATGGTTACATCCAACGAAATCGAAATTCCTTTTTCTCTGTCCTGCGAGTTTTTAATATGTATTTGGCCTGTTTTGGTAACAGCCTCCTCGCTTGTCGCAACATAGTCCACAATTGCCGCTATTACTGCATCGGAGATAAGCAGCTTTCCATAATAACTAAAGGTCGGCCGGACAATTGATTTTTCTCCCAGCTTACGCCGCTGCTTTGAGCGGGATTTTTTAAAAAAGACATCCAGCGGATCAATTAAATAACCGGAAAAATGCGGTTTAAGTTCAATCGTAGGTACAGGAATAATATGTTTCCCCTCTTTTAGCCTACTCTCTTTCGCTTTGGCAATTTCACCCCTAGTGGCAATATCCTCAATCCGGATTACCTGGCTGATTGGCGGTAGATTCAGCACATCCACTATTTTTTCTACCATGTTTTTGGATGTACCCAATACTAAAATACGGCCAGGTTTTACTCTAACAATTGCATCTCTAACTTCAACAGCATGGTCAGGTTCCATAAATATGGCACGTTTGACAGCACGAATTTTGCTTGGCTCTTTTTTTGCTGAATAGCCGGCAATAATTTTACTGTCCTTAATTAACAGCCCGTCGTCAATAATTGTATCAACGTCATATTCGTGCGCAACAATTAGCGCCCGATGGCTTTTGCCCGTTCCACTTGGACCTACCAGAGCGATGGTGTCCATAGGCCAGCCTCCTGCCCAAATAATAAGATATAGCCAGTTATTATTAGAAAGGGATTCTTTCTAATAATATAAAAATAAACACCTTTGCAGGTGTTGTCAAGTAAAAGTATCACATTGACAAAGATTCAACAATAGCAGTCGGAATCGTGAAGCTGCCCAGTTCCTCAGGATACCTGCCGGGAATAGCATGGAAATCGGAACCGCCTGTTATTTTCAATTTGTATTTGTTGGCAATCCCCAGGTATTTGTTTGTCATTGCCTGGTTATGCTCCGGATGATATACTTCCAAGCCATGAATACCGGCTTGGATTAAATCAATAACCAAATCATCGTTACCGACCAGGCCGGGATGCGCCAATACGGCAATACCCCCAGCCTGTTCGATTAAGCGGATTACTTGTTCCGGAGTCATTTTATAATGGGGAACATATGCCGGGCCATTTTGGGCCAGCGTCTGTTCAAAGGCTGCCGCAACTGTATTAAAGTATTTTTTCTCGACAAGCGCCTTGGCTATATGCGGCCGCCCTACGGCTTCGGCTTGCCCGGCAATGGTCAATACCCGGCGGTAATCAATCGAATAACCCAATTTATTTAATTTATCTACCATAACTTTGGCACGCTGCAAACGGTCCTGGAGAATAATCTCCAATTGATCGTTAAGCTTACCATTGTCAATATCAATATAATACCCCAGAATATGGACCTCATATTTCGGTAAATCGGTGCTGAACTCTATCCCGGGAATAATGACCGGCTTGGCAACAGCTGTATCGAAAGCAGCAGCTCGCCGCAGCTCTTTATGGGCAGCAACGGTGTCATGGTCCGTAATAGCAATATGGCTGAGGCCTGCCCGCCTGGCCTGCCTAACAATTTCCTGGGGCGATAACCGGCCATCAGAAGCCGTGGAGTGAATATGCAAATCAGCAATCATAACCGGCCCAGGTTGGCAGCCAATTGAATGAGTGTCCGAACCCCTGCCCCGGTACCCCCCTTGAGATTATAACCCTTATTCTTATCTGTATCCGATGTTCCGGCTATATCCACATGTACCCATGGGGTTTCGCCAGCAAACTGTCCGATGAATAAGCCGGCTGTAATTGCCCCGCCCGGCCGGCCGCCGCTATTTTTCAAATCAGCTATTGAACTCTTGATTTGCTCAAGATATGCTTCATCATTAGGCAGCTCCCACATTTTTTCCCCTGTTTGCCAGGCGGCAGTGGTGACTGCTGCCAGCCACTCGCGATTGTTGGTAATAACACCTGAATAAAAACTCCCGAGCCCAACAACACACGCCCCTGTTAATGTTGCGATGTCAATCAGCTTAGTGGCCCCCAGTTTTTGGGCATAGGTGATCGCATCTGCCAGAATCAACCGTCCTTCGGCGTCGGTGTTTAACACCTCAATGGTTTTCCCACTCATCGATGTAATAATATCACCTGGCCTGTAGGCCGTTCCGGATGGCATATTTTCAGTACACGGCACAACAGCTAAAATATTTATTTTAGGTTTAATTTGGGCAATAGCCAGCATAGCGCCTAACACAGCGCCGCCCCCAGCCATATCCCCCTTCATTTCATCCATATTTTGACTGGGTTTTAGTGATATTCCACCACTGTCAAAGGTAATCCCTTTGCCGACATAGGCTATAACTTCTGGCTTTGCCGGAGCTCCCGCATACTTTAAGGCAATTAATTTAGGAGCGGCAACGCTGCCTTGCGCTACTGCCAACAGTGCACCCATCCCCTGTTTTTCCATATCCTCTTTATCAAGTACGCTTAGTTCCAAACCGTATTTTTGGGCAATCTCAGCAGCATGCCACGCCATTTTGGCCGGGGTCATATATTGAGCCGGGTGATTTACCAGGTCGCGGGCATAATTTACACTTTCGGCAATTATTTTGCCAAGCCGCATTGCCTCATTATATTCATCAATTTTTGTGCCGTCCTGTATCGCAATAACAAGTTTCTCGATGGCAGGAGAATCCTCTTTGCCGGTTTTGTAATGTTTAAACCGATACAGCCCCATGACGGCCCCCTCAACAACAGCTTGAGCCGTTTGGCAGCCTTCTGCCACTCCCGTATCTGGTACAGTTGTTACTACCGTTTTCGCACGGAGCTTTCTGGCAGCCCGCATTCCAACAGCAATAAGCGCGCGGGCTTTGTCTAACGTAAGTTCACTTTGCTTGCCCAGACCAAGCAAAATAACATGTTTCGCACCAATTGCACCAAATGTATGTATAACTGTGGTTTCACCATACTTACCACATTCCGGCATATCACGAATGATTTCACTTATATGTCCACTTAACGCTTTGTCTACAGCGCCGGTTGTTCCACCGGGAATCATAGCGCCTTCAGATACATGAATAATAATGGAATCACATACAATTTCCGGTAATGAGCCGGCAATGACCTCAAGTTCCATCTTTTTCACTCCTTATACTGATATACCATCTATACTATTCCATGATATTTTATATGGTTATATTATGCCATAAAATACTTATTAAAAACACTAAAACCTGTTCAAGATGAACAGGTTTCAAGCTTTCGGTAAATAATTAGCGAGGCTCAACAATCAGTTTGATGGCAGTTCTTTCTTCACCATCAATAAGAATATCGGTAAAGGCGGGAATACAGATTAGATCAACTCCATGCGGCGCTACAAACCCTCTTGCAATCGCTACTGCTTTTACAGCCTGGTTAAGTGCTCCGGCACCAATTGCTTGAATCTCGGCGCCACCACGTTCTCTCAATACACCAGCCAAGGCCCCTGCTACAGAATTAGGATTAGATTTTGCTGATACTTTCAATACATCCATGCTTTTATGTGCCCTCCTTTGATAAAAAAAAATTATTAGTTCTATAAATTAGATATATTCGTTATACGGCAAAAAATACCTTTTTTCACAAATAAAAAAAATCTAATTATTACAACAAATTCAATAAATTCATTTTTTATAGCAACCAATAACGCATTATAGGCACATTGCAGTAACAACAAAGTCAAATACCCATTGTTGCAGGGCAACCGGACATGCTATTTGTTAAACACAAACACACGCCCATCTTCCCGAATACCAATAAGACCGTGATTATCATTATATTGTTTACGCATATTTTCCAGCATATCTTCTATTACTTCGTCTTGCAGCCGGAGGTCTTCTTCTAACATGGTATCATTATGGTCAGCAACCAAGCGCTCGGCAAACCGTTCTCTAAGAAGTTTGATCGTTAAGTTAATCTCTCCCCGGGACATAGTGTGTACATCCCGCGTAATACTTAGCATTGCCACTTGCTCATAGGAACTTAGTTCAACATCCATGCTGCTGGTTTTAATGTCCTCCAATAAATGATATGCCGCAACACTATTAATAATAAGTCGTTTAAGGTTTTCAAAGTCCACGGCCGTGGGAATACCGGAAATCATAAATGTAAGTTTTATCGAATTTTCCTCAGGATCAAAGTTGATGGTTCCAATTTCAGGATACCGCACCAACATAGATATAAGCAGGTTTGCCCCATCAGAAACCTGTTGATCATTTTGATTAAATTCAGGCATGTATTTTCACCATCCAAAAAGTATATATATAGAGCAAGTATTCTCTGAGAAGATGCTAAATCCTGCTTTTAAATTCTTGGTAAAAAATCTAAAAAACGGCTTTACCTAAAGGTAAAAGCCGTTTAAATAGCTCAATTCATTTTTTTACTTCGCATAATCAACAGCACGCGTTTCACGAATAACTGTTACTTTAATTTGACCCGGATATTCTAGTTCACTCTCAATTTTCTTCACAATATCCCTTACCAAACGAACAGCAGTTAAATCGTCAATCTTATCTGGTTTAACCATAATACGAATTTCGCGGCCTGCTTGAATAGCAAATGACTTTTCTACGCCATCAAATGATTCAGCGATTTCTTCCAATCGTGTTAATCGCTTAAGATAGCTTTCTAATGTTTCTCTACGAGCTCCCGGCCGCGCAGCAGATACAGCATCAGCTGCCGCTACCAGCACTGCCTGAATGGTTTTAGGTTCTTCGTCACCATGATGCGCAGCAATAGCATTAATAACCTCAGCTGTCTCACGATATTTCTTAGCTAAATCGGCACCAATGGTAACATGCGGACCCTCAACTTCATGGTCAACAGCTTTACCAATGTCATGAAGCAACCCTGCCCGCTTGGCTAACATTACATCCACGCCAAGCTCGCTTGCCATAACTCCGGCCAAATGTGCTACTTCAATGGAATGCTTAAGTACATTTTGGCCGTAACTGGTACGGAATTTTAATCGTCCAAGAAGTTTTATCAGCTCCGGATGCAAACCATGAACACCTGTTTCAAAGGTAGCTTGCTCGCCTGCTTCCTTAATTTTCTGTTCAACTTCTTTTTGCGCCTTTTCAACCATTTCCTCTATGCGAGCCGGGTGAATACGCCCATCAACGATAAGCTTTTCCAGTGCTATTCTGGCAACTTCCCGCCGAACAGGATCAAATCCTGACAAAATAACCGCTTCAGGTGTATCATCAATGATTAAATCAATACCGGTAAGGGTTTCAAGGGTTCGGATATTGCGGCCTTCACGACCGATAATCCTCCCTTTCATTTCATCATTAGGCAAGGAAACTACCGAAACAGTAGTTTCTGCGACATGATCAGCAGCACAGCGCTGAATGGCCAGTGATATAATCTCTTTGGCTTTCTTTTCCGCTTCTTCCTTGGCCTGTTGCTCCAATTCTTTGATGAGCATAGCTGTTTCGTGCTTAATTTCATCTTCGACATTGGCAAGCAGTAAGCTGCGGGCTTCCTCGGAGGTCAAACCGGACAGTCTTTCGAGTTCAGTAAGTTGCTTGGCATAAAGCTCGTTAATCTTTTCTTGACTTTTATCCAACTCAGTTTCTTTACGACTGAGAATCTCTTCTTTCTTTTCAAGAGAATCGATTTTTCTGTCAAGGTTTTCTTCTTTTTGCACCAAGCGCCGTTCCAGACGCTGAAGTTCTGTACGACGTTCTTTAATTTCCCGCTCAAGTTCACTTCTAAGTTTATGAATCTCTTCTTTGGCTTCTACTAGTGCTTCCTTTTTCTTAGATTCGCCATCCTTCTCAGCGTCTTCTAAGATTTTTCTGGCTGCATTTTCCGCAGAAGCGATTTTGGCTTCGGCAATATTTTTACGTACTAAATAGCCTGCACCAGCACCTAGCAGTCCGACTAAAATTGCGGTAAGAATAATTTCTAGTATATGTTCCACCTCCTTCATTTTGCAAAATAGCTATTAAGGGTAAAGCCGATATTTAGCTCGCTTTCAAAAGTAGCTGCTCTGATGCTTTATCAACATACAGGCTCTCTTAAAAGTTTACCTAACTAGATTTAACTTGTTACACGATTGGATAATTTTATTGTAAATGTTTTTCAAATAGGTGTCAAGGTGACATATCCCTAAGGTGCTTTAAAACTTTACTGACAGTTCCTGGGCTAAATCCTTTTGCCGCTAAACGGCGCACTAGCTTCGGCATTGCAGCCTCATGACAGGCCAGGTATTTTTGGGCTAAATTAAGGGCTGCCTGATATTCAAATTCCTCATCCCGGCTCATTAGCCTTTCATTAATCAAAGCTGCCGGCAAACCTCGCCGCCTTAATCTCATATAAGACTCTTTTACACTGTATTTATTCATCTCAGCATATTTTTCCAGGAGCCGATCACAAAGCGCGGCATCATTCAGATAGCCGCGCTCAGTAACATATTGAATAGCTGCATGTACTGCATCCTGGTCATAACCTTGCTGTGCAAGCTTTTGCTCAAGCTCGTACTGACTATAAGTTCTATTCTTTAACAGCGCAACAGCAGTGTCAGCTATCTTCTTATTCATCAGACTTCAAAAGCCTCGTCACTATCCTCGCTAAAAGCCTCATCACTTTGACTTAAGGTTTTATCAAGCTTGGCATCGCCGGTAAGTAAGGTTTCGCGGATCTTCTTATCAATTTCATCGGCAATTTCCCGGTTTTCTTTGAAAAATTCCTTGACGTTTTCCCGCCCTTGCCCCAGCCGTTGTCCATTGTAAGAAAACCATGCGCCGCTTTTATTGATAATATCAAGGCTAACTCCCATATCCACCAGACTGCCTTCACGCGAAATACCTTCACCATACATTATGTCAAATTCAGCCTGTTTGAACGGAGGAGCTACTTTATTCTTAACAACCTTGACCTTCGTGCGGGTACCGACAACATCATTCCCTTGTTTCAAAGTATCGGCCTTGCGAACATCCAAACGGACTGACGAATAGAATTTCAAAGCACGTCCACCGGTGGTTGTTTCCGGATTGCCAAACATAACACCGACTTTTTCACGAATTTGGTTGATAAAGATAACCGTAGTACGCGATTTACTGATAATACCGGTAAGTTTACGTAAGGCTTGAGACATTAAGCGGGCATGAAGACCGACATGCGAGTCTCCCATATCTCCCTCAATTTCGTTTTTGGGCACCAAAGCAGCTACCGAGTCAATGACAATAACATCAATAGCCGCACTGCGCACCAGTGCCTCAGCAATCTCAAGCGCTTGTTCACCATTATCAGGCTGGGAAATTAAAAGATTGTCAATGTCAACACCCAGTTTTTTGGCGTAAACCGGATCAAGAGCATGCTCGGCATCAATAAATGCAGCTATACCTTCCAGTTTCTGTGCCTGGGCTATAATATGTAACGCAACTGTGGTTTTACCTGACGACTCTGGCCCGAATATTTCAATAACGCGTCCCCGCGGTACGCCACCGACGCCGAGCGCAATATCAAGAGGTAATGAGCCTGTTGGGATAACTTCAATATTCATTTTGGCAGCCGCTTCGCCAAGCTTCATAATAGCGCCTTTGCCAAAATCCTTCTCTATCTGCCTCATAGCATTTTCAAGTGCTTTGAATTTGTCCATTTCCCGGTTTTTCTCAAAATCTTTCGCTTTATCCACGATAAATATAAACCTCCCCCGCTAACTATATATTCAGCATTAAAGAAGTTTACAGGCACAGGCAGGAGGCATGTTGACAATGCCGCACCGCTGGTGCCTGACTTTCACTGCCAACACACCTCCCGCCTGCAAACTTTAACGCTCTGTATATATACTAACAGTATACAAACGTTTGTTCGTTTTGTCAATCCTCTTGCCGGGTGATGTTTGCCTATATGGTATTTGTATTTTAGCGTCCCTTTGCCGGTTCTATATTAATCCGGTAGCCTTTAATGGTGTTTTTATTCATGACCGACAGTACCCGTTCGGCAACGGTTTCCGGTACTTCAACAAAGGTAAATTTATCATAAATATTTATTACACCGATGATACTGCCTTCAATGTCAGCTTCTTCGGCAATTGTGCGAACAATGTCCTGTGGCTGAATTCGTTGCGCCCGTCCGGCATTAATAAATAACCTTACCATGCCAGGCTCGGCCCCGGTGTTGGCAAATTGGGTTTTCTCAAGACTTACCTGCTCTTTGTAGCCTTCTTGAAACAGTTTTAATGCAGCTGCCGCAAGCTCGATCGGGTCGTAATCGGCAGCCAAATCAGCGATAATACTGCTATAGGCATCAAACCCGCCGCGGTTAATGGTCTGAGTGAGCTGGTTTTTAATCACTTCTGTCTGACGTTCAAGAATATCGGCAGGTGATGGCAATTGGCGCCGCAGGATGCGTGTCCTGACCTCTTTCTCAATAATCTTAAGCTGTCTGTACTCACGGGGTTGGATAAAAGTAATTGCCACACCCTTTTTCCCGGCGCGGCCTGTACGGCCAATGCGGTGAACATAGGATTCAGGATCTTGAGGAATATCATAGTTAATAACATGGCTGATATGATCAATATCCAGCCCCCGCGCAGCAACATCGGTGGCAATAAGAATATCCAGCTTACCGTCACGGAATTTTTTCATAACCCGGTCACGCTGCGTCTGGCTTAAATCACCATGCAATCCGTCTGAAATATAGCCGCGCGCCGACAAAGACGCCACCAGATCGTCGACACCTTTCTTCGTCCGACAAAAAATGATAACCCGGTCAACCGTCTCGGAATCGAGTACCCGGCACAAGCCGTCAAGCTTATCACGGGTTTCGTAATAGATTTGGTCAATCAGCGGCACTGTCAGTTGCTCTTTACTAATAGTTACCGTTACTCTGTCTTTCATATACCTATTGGCTAATCTCATTATTTCAGCCGGCATAGTGGCCGAAAATAGCAGGGTTTGGCGCTCAGTGGGAACATGCGCAAGGATACTTTCAATATCGTCGATAAAGCCCATATCCAGCATTTCATCAGCTTCATCAAGTACCAGCATTTTTACATGGTCCAGCTTGATCGTGTTTCTGCGAATATGGTCAAGCAGTCGACCAGGAGTTCCGATGACGACCTGTACACCTAATTTGAGCGTTCTAATCTGTCTTTCTATGGCCTGCCCTCCATAGATAGGCAAGGTTTTAATCCGCTTGAATTTCCCGATTTTAGCCAATTCTTCAGAGACCTGGATGGCCAGTTCGCGCGTTGGGGTAAGCACCAGGGCTTGTATTTGTCTGGCCTCGGTTATCCGCTCCATGATCGGTATACCAAAGGCGGCAGTCTTACCTGTCCCGGTCTGTGCCTGACCTAAAACATCCTTGCCTGTTAATACCAGAGGGATAGTCTGGCTCTGAATGGGAGAAGGTTCTTCAAACCCCATCGCCGTAATAGCTGCTGCTGTTTTCTTACTTAAAGCTATCTCACCAAATAAAGTTACTGTGTCTTTCAATATAACAACCTCCTAAATAGTAAGCAGATAATGCCGCAAATGACTAAGGGCGGCTAGAGCCGTCCGGTTTTTTATATCAGTACGTGCTCCTGTAAAATAATGCTCGTAACAGTTGGTTCCTGCCGGACCGTCAATGGCAATGTAAACAAGTCCTACCGGCTTATCGGCAGTGGCGCCGTCAGGACCGGCAATACCGGTAATGCCGATACCTACACCGGCACAGAATTTTTCTCTAATACCCTGAGCCATGCCTTCAGCTGTCTCACGGCTTACGGCCCCTTTTTCGGCAAGTATTTCTTCGGCAACGCCAACTTGTTCCATTTTGACAGTATTGCTGTAGCATACTATGGAACCTGTCAGGTACCGCGAACTGCCGGGAACATCGGTAATACGGCTGGTAACAAGGCCGCCGGTACAAGATTCTGCAAGCGCTGCCGACAATTTTTTTTCCAGTAATAATTTGCCCACACTCATCTCGATAGTGTCTTCATCAATTCCAAAAACATGTTCACCTAACAACGGGCGGATTTGGCTTTCGAGATCGTGAATCATTTGCAAAGCTTTTGGTTCGCTTGCCGCCTGAGCAGTAATGCGCACGTGAATTTCACCACTGCGGGCTAACAAGGCAATCGTCGGATTGGACTGAGATAAAATATAGTGCTTAATTCGCTCTTCTAACGCCGACTCTCCCAGCCCATAGGTACGGAGGACTCTTGATACTATCGCCCCCTGAAAACCAAAGCGTTCGCTAAGATACGGAACAATCGAGGTTTCAAACATGGCTGAACATTCATGCGGCGGTCCCGGCAGATTGATAATAATTTTACCTGTCGCCTCGTCTTCAATAATAACACCTGGCGCTGTGCCGCAAGTATTTTCAACAATCCGTGCTCCTTCGGGCATCATGGCCTGACGCAAATTATTACTTGGCATACAGGTACGGCGTGTGGCAAAATACTGCTCAATTTGCTTGGCACTTGCCTCATCCAGATACATCGTTTTCCCTAGCAGCGATGCGGTTACTTCTTTAGTGATATCACCTTGCGTTGGACCCAGTCCACCGGTTGTTATAACAAGGTCGGCCCGTTCTAATGCGGTTTTTAAAACCAGCTTCATTCTGTCCCGGTTATCACCGACTGTTGTTTGATATATCACGCTAAACCCCAGCTCGTTTAAGCGGGTAGCTAAAAATGGCGCATTGGTATTTATTATCTGTCCCAAAAGCAGTTCAGTTCCTGTACTGACTAACTCTACAATCATTACTTTCCCCCCTAACTCTATTGCATTCGCGTTATAAATTAGCAAATCCTCTACTTAATTGATATTTTACCGCAAAAATTATCGTTAATAACCGCATTATTGCTATGGCTTATTTATAACCGGACTGCTATATACAATGTGTTAAAAACTTTTGCAGGCGGGTGGTGTGTTGGCATAAGCGGAAGTCAAACGCCAGTGATGGAGCGTTGTCAATATACACCGCGCCCGCCTGCGCCCGCAAACTTCAAGAACACGGAATATATAGCTTTCAGGATAAAAAATAGCAGAGCATGACGCCTCTACTATTTTGAGCTTGCATTATAGTATTATGGCTGGTGCCTTGGCGAAATCGGATATGAGGTTTAAGATGCGCCTAGTCCGGCTTTTTCTCTGCTAACAGATCGTACGTAAATCCTTGTACAACCTCTGCCTGTACTACAGCCCCGGGAACCAGCCCGCCAGCGTTCTCAACAAAAATCCGTCCATCCACATCAGGCGCTTCCCGGTATGACCTGCCGAAAGCCACATCAGGCTGTTCGCTATTATGGCCTTCAATGAGTACCGTAAGCTCTTTTCCTTCCATCTGGCGATTCAGTTCTTCGGAAATCTGGCATTGCAATGCCATCAGTTCGTGATATCGTTCTTCTTTAACCGTGTCAGGCACCTGCTGCGCCAAAGCCCCGGCCGGTGTGCCTTCTTCCTGGGAGTAGGAAAAAACACCTACCCGTTCAAACTTTTGCGCAAGCATAAATTGCTTTAAGGTTTCAAAGTACGCGTCTGATTCACCCGGGAACCCGACAATGAACGAAGTACGAATAACTACGCCAGGGATGGAAGCTCGAATCTTAGTTAGTAATTTTTCAATATCAGCCCGCGTATCACGGCGGTTCATGGCCGCTAATATTTCATCATCAGCATGTTGCAGCGGCATGTCAATATATTTACAAATCTTAGGTTCGCTGGCAATTGTTTCAATAAGCTCATCATTAAAATATTTAGGATAGCAATAAAGCAGCCGAATCCAAAGAAGTCCGTCGATTTTTACCAATTCTTTAAGCAAGGCTGTTAACTGCGGCGTATGATAACGGTCACGCCCATAACTGGTAGTGTCCTGAGCAATCAAATTTATTTCTTTTACACCTTGTGCAGTGAGGTTTTTTACCTCACTGACAATGGATTCTATTGTACGGCTGCGATATTTTCCCCGCACCAGCGGAATCACACAATAGGAACAGCAATTACTACAGCCTTCGGCAATTTTTACATAAGCACTGTAAGAAGGTGTAGTGGTAATGCGTCTCATGTTTTCATCATAAATAGTATCTGTCTCACCAATAAGCAAAAGACGCTCACCAGCCAGAACAGCCTGTACTGCTTCCATAATCCGGTGCCATGCGCCGGTACCGACAATGGCCGAGACTTCCGGCAATTCGTCTAATAATTCCTGCTGATAACGCTGCCCCAGACATCCGGCAACAATCAGACCCCGGCATTTACCTTCCCGTTTAAAATCAGCCATCTGAATAATGGTGGAAATAGACTCTTCTTTGGCAGAGTCTATAAATCCACAGGTGTTGACTATCAGGATATCGGCGGCATGCGGGTCATCGGTAATAGTTATATTGTTATCAGCCAAAATTCCCAGCATTATTTCAGTATCTACCAGGTTTTTGGCACATCCTAAACTAACAAATCCTGCTTTAAGCATTGGTGCGTAGGCCTCCTACTTTATTCCCAAGCGGGCTTGAACCCATTTATCCAGTAATCGCCGCTGCTGTTCAGGGGAGTACATATCATGATGGTCAAGCAGCTTCATGTTTTTTTTCGCATATTCCCGGTATAGTTTTGTTTCCGGATTAGTGGGGAAAAAATAAAATTTATGTTGTGTCATAACCACTTGCGGTGCATCCTGAGTAAGCCAGTCAATAAAATGTTTTGCCTGCCCGGCCTGCTTAGCTCCTCTGACCAGGCCCGCGCCTGTCAGTAAATACGCCGAACCACTTTCAGGGTAAACAATTTGCACGGGAAAGCCGTCCTTGGCATAACGCATGGTCTCACTGTGCACAGCAATACCGATATCAACCTCACCCATGCTGGCCATTCGCGCCGGTGTTGCCAGAAATTTAGCATATTGCACAATATGCGGGTGAAGTTTTTTGAACAGATTTAATGTCTGCTCCTCACCATTAGCAGCAACCAAAGTGTATAAAAGATTGGCAGACGCATCGGCTGCAAGAAAATCCGTCATACCTACCCTTACTTTATCATCCAGCAGCAAGTCTGACCAGTTGGCCGGTTTTTGCGCTGCGGCTTGATAGTAATCCTGATTGACCGCAAAAACAATGGGGTCATACCATAGACCTACCCAATAACCGTCAGTATCTTGAAACCTGCTTGGTATGATATCCGTATATTCTGATTGGTATGGTACCAGAAGCGCACTGCTCCGGGCTTGTTTCAGCGTCTTGCGATGAGCCAGGATGAGGTCGGCCTGCGGCTGCAGCGACTCTGCTATTAACCGGTTAATCAGTTCCTTGTCGGTAAGGGGGGTAATATTCACTCTAACATTAGCGGTTTTCTCGTATTCCTGGGCTATTATGGCTACCTGCTCCAGCGGTAATGTTGTATAAACAGTAATGGTTTCCAAACCGCTTTTGTTCCCCTTGCTGCCCGCATAGCCTGCAAGATAGGTAGTGCCTGTAACCAATAAAATAAGCAAAAAGAAAGACATTAACAACAGTGGTAGATAACGTCGCATAAACTACCTCCGCTCTATTATAGTCCGCCAAGCCTAAATCCGCAGTGTTTTTATCGCAGACTACTAGCTATAGTTAGAATTACAGGAAAGGCAAACATATATACTATACCTTTTATTTCTTCTTTATGCAAGTCTAAATTCCTTTAATTTCCTGAACATAAATCATTATATTGTATCTGTAAGCAAACTAGTAGCTTGTCAGCTCTAAAACAGTAGAATAATGGCGAGGCTATTTTTCGCAAATCAAGGCGGAGGAAGGAAGCATACCGGACGTATGCTGACTGACGACAACGAAGAGTTGCGGAAAATAGACCGTCAGTATTCACTGGATTAGGGCTGGCAAGTTACTAACTCCATTATTCTAAAAAATAACATATTGTGGTAGAATAGAGGAGACCAAGCTTCCGGGGAAACCCGCTAAACTCCCGGTTATTAAAGCAGGGCGTATTAGTGTGGTATCAGGTAAATTATCGGAAAGGAGTTGTTACCATGATAGATAAACCCTCCTTGTGGTCTATGCTTCATCCGGATTTGACCGCGCGTCTGCTTATTGTCATAATTTTTTTACTGTTAATAGCAGTGGGTTACGCCTTCGGCATCTACGACGGGCTTGTACATAATGATACGACAGCTGCCCTGAATTCGTTTGCCGCACTACTCTTATACGCCATTCCCGCCTTTGGCTTGTTAAAGCTCAAACGCTGGGCCCGGCTGGTGGAATTAGTCTTATCGATTGTGTTTGTAATCATCGGATTTATCGTCATGTTCGGCTACAGTATGACGATGGGGATTATAACTATTGTCCCCCATGGACTAATTGCCATGTACCTGTTATCAGATGACTGCCGCCGTGCATTTGGCCTGCTAGCCAAAAGAGACTAGATTTTTCTATCTAGTCTCTTTTCTTTACCCCGCTTGTCCCTGGCAGGAGCAACCCGACGGGTTTTGTTAGATTTACCGGCTTGTGAAACGGCAGCCTGCGGTTTATTTCGCGGCGGCCGTATCAGGCATTTTGGCTCATAGCCGATTAAGTCCCGGCGATTGGCCTTAGTGAGTGCTTCATACACCAACTCGTAGTTTTTCGGATTCCGGTACTGCAATAACGCTCGCTGCAGCCTTTTATCCTCCGGCTTTTTGGCAACATAGACCTTTTCCCCTGTCAGCGGATTGATCCCGGTATAATACATACAGGTTGATATGCTTCCCGGAGTAGGAATGAAATCCTGCACCTGCTCCGGATTATAACCGGTATCACGCAGAAATTCGGCCAATTCAACCGCTTCTTTAAGGCCGGCGCCCGGATGGCTGGACATAAAATAAGGTACAAGGTATTGTTCCTTACCTAATTCCTTATTGACTTTTTCATATGCCTTTTTAAATTTTAAATACGTATCTTTACCTGCTTTGCCCATTAGTTGTGTTACTTTGGCCGAAATATGCTCTGGTGCTACTTTTAACTGACCGCTGACATGATGCTCGCACAATTCCCGCAAAAACTGCATATCATTGGCTGCCAGCAAATAATCATACCGCAGCCCGGAGCGCACAAAGACTTTTTTTATGCCGGGAATTTTTCTGATTGCCCTAAGCAATTCTAAATACTCGGTATGATCGGTGTTCAAACTTTTGCAAGCATTGGGAAACAAGCATTGCTTGCCGCGGCAGGCCCCCCGGTCTGCTTGCTGCTCACAGGCAGGCTGGCGAAAATTCGCGGTAGGTCCGCCCACATCATGGATATACCCCTTAAAGTCCGGCATTCTGACAATTTCACCGGCTTCCCGCAGTATGGATTCCTTGCTGCGGCTCTGAATTATCCTTCCCTGATGCGCGTATAACGCACAAAACGAGCAGCTTCCATAACAGCCGCGATGACTGACTATGCTGAACTTTACCTCCTGAATAGCCGGAATCCCGCCTGCTGCGGTATAGGAAGGATGATAGGTGCGCTGATATGGCAAATCATATATTTCGTCCATCTCCTGGGTCGACAGCGGCATAGCCGGTGGATTTTGCACCACATATTGTTCACCATATCCCTGAACAATGATTTTTCCCCTGATCGGGTCCTGCTCCAAATACTGAATTTTGAAGGCCTGGGCAAAATCAGCCTTACTGTTGACGACCTCCTGGTAACCAGGTACCTCAGCATAATCCCAGAGATGCTCAAGCCGCTCGGTGCGATAACAGGTTCCCGGTATATCCCGGATATTTTCAATACCAATACCGGCAGCTAATTGTGCGGCTAAGTCTTTTATCTGCTTTTCACCCATACCATATATCAGCAGATCGGCTCTACTATCAATCAAAACTGACCGCCGTATACTATCTGACCAATAATCATAATGGGCAAACCGCCGCAAACTGGCTTCGATGCCGCCAATAATCAACGGTGTCTTTTTCCAGATCTCTCTTAGCCGGTTGCAATAAACAATTGTCGCCCGTTCCGGCCTAAGTCCAGCCTGGCCTCCGGGCGAATAGTTATCAGTACTGCGATATTTCTTGGCTGCCGTGTATTTATTAAGCATAGAGTCAAGATTGCCTGCGCTGACCAATACACCCAGCCGGGGTTTGCCTAAACGTTTAAAGTCATTCGTGGTACGCCAGTCAGGCTGAGCAATGATTCCCACCTTGTAACCATACTTTTCTAAAAGTCTGGAGATAATGGCCGGTCCAAAACTGGGATGGTCAACATACGCATCCCCGCTTATAAACAGGAAATCCAGTTGTTCCCAGCCTCTTTCAGCCATATCTTCTCTGGTCATGGGCAAGAAATTCGTCATATCGGTAAATTTACCTCATTCCTATTGTGTAATTCCCGTCAATGTAAATGTTTTAACAATGACTTCACCATTCCCACCAATTTTCCCCACCGCATTC
Source organism: Sporomusa sp. GT1 (assembly GCF_014634905.1). NCBI lineage: Bacteria > Bacillati > Bacillota > Negativicutes > Selenomonadales > Sporomusaceae > Sporomusa > Sporomusa sp. GT1. Next base: position 152,418 of record NZ_BMBX01000001.1, read on the forward strand.
CCGTTATATACTACCTCAACGGCACCGGCGTTGCCAAACTTGGCTGTCAGAGTATTGACGGCTTCCCAGGTCAACGATTCACCGCGCTTGGGAATACCTTCGTAGATTTCCTTGCCGTCTGCCATGACTTGTGTCCAGCACTGGGAATTGTATTTAACATTTACAATGACTTTGGCAGCCGGCTGGACCGGCAGAGCCGACTGGGTTGACGGCATTGGATTTGAAGCCGGCTGCTGCGCTGCCGGTTGCTGCATTGCCGGTTCCGGCTGTTTAGGGGCCGCTGATTGCGATGGCGGAGTTGGAACAGGTTTTTGACTGCCAGATGACCACCAGGTCACTCCGGCAACAATCCCTGCTGCAACAACAGCTATCCCCAGCCATTTGAACCATGCATTACCGCTTTGAGGCGGCCTGCTTACAGGCTCTTCCTGTTGGCTGCTTTCCGGAACACTCTCGGTAACCTGCCCTTTATTTTGACGATATATCTCCATAACCTGCTGAGGATCAAGCCCCAGAAAAGTTGCATAATTGCGGATAAACCCTTTTACATATACCTCTCCGGGAATAACACCATAGTTACCTTCTTCAATAGCGTTAAGATACAGCGCCCTAATGCTGATAGCACTTTCAACATCTTTGATCGACAGATCTTTCTTTAAACGTTCAGCGCGTAAAAGTTCCCCTACTGTTTGCAAAACAACTACCTCCCAAACTGTTGTAAGTATTGGATTATCACTTCCGTTGCCTGCTCTATATCATCTGCATTTACTTCTACATCATATATAGCTGTATCTGATTGCCCATAGCCATACATAAGATCGTAATAGTCCACAAGCAGTACCTTCACGACGTCCCGAACCTTACCTGCTCTAAAATCAGCCAATAAGCATTCTGTTTTCTTGTTGCCGAGACGTCTGCGCAATGATTCAAGGCCAGCAACTATTGCTTCATCATTGTCTTTATCTTTATATAAATGTATGTACTCCTTGATTAACCGGTCTACCCGTACCTCAATATCTGCTGACACCAAAATCTTTTTGCCCCGCCTCATAGCGTCAAACAGACAGTCGGGTAAGTATACATTGCCAATACGCTTGCTTTCACATTCAACGACTATATATGGCTGTGTATTTAATTGGTCAAGCGCCAGCAATAAATTCGTATCAAAAATTTGAGCTGTTGCCGGTCTGCCTAAACCAATTTGTCCAAAAACCGACCCCCGGTGATTTGCTAATTGTTCCAAATTGATTACCGGAATGTTTGCATTAGCCAGTTGGTTTAGAATTAAAGTTTTCCCTGTGCCGGTTGAGCCGCAGAGCACAATGATTATGGGTTTAACCTCGAAAGTTCTCAGCCTGTTCAAGACAAATTGACGATAGGCTTTGTAGCCCCCGGAAAGCTGAGAAGACAAGATTCCCATTAATTCCAGCACAGTTACTACCGCTTTGGAGCGCATGCCACCCCGCCAACAGTACACTACCACTTTTCGTCCTGATTTACGAAGTTGTTGAACCCGTCCGACGATATCCGGCAGCTTGGCTGAGGCCAAAACCAGTCCCTGCAGCTTGGCTTCTTCGACACCTACCTGTCTGTAGGTCGTTCCCACCTGAACACGTTCATCATCACTGAATAAGGGAATGTTTACGGCTCCAGGGATATGCCCGGTTTCATATTCTGCCGGTGAACGCACATCAATAAAAACCGGACTGTCTATAGCGACAGCTTCTTCTACACTAATAATACTATGCAATATAAATCACCACTATTATTCTACCCTGTCATAAATGCGCTAAGCATAAAAGAGAGTTATTTCTTGAAATATCTTGCGTTAACTTGTTCAGAAGTCATAATAATATCCCGTGCTTTACTACCTATATTGGGTCCGACAATTTTCATCTCTTCCATAGTATCAATTAACCTGGCCGCGCGCGTATAGCCAATACGAAATTTGCGTTGCAGCATGGATACAGAAGCTTGTCCGGTTTCCAGCACCATATTTACGGCATCTTCCAAAAGTTCATCCTCAAAATGAGTTTGCTCATCTTTACCGGCATTCCCACTCTCCACAGTCGTTATACCATCATTATATTCCGGCTCAGCCTGTTCCTTAATATAGTTTACCAGGGCTTCCACTTCGCTATCGGCAATAAAGGCTCCCTGCACCCTGAGCGGCTTTGAAGCCCCGACCGGGTAAAATAACATATCCCCTTTGCCTAACAGTTTTTCGGCCCCGGCACTGTCTAAAATTGTCCGTGAATCGACTTGTGACGAGACAGCAAAAGAAATGCGGGAAGGTACATTGGCCTTAATTGTACCGGTAATGACGTCAACCGAAGGACGCTGTGTGGCCAGTACCAGGTGCAAACCGGCAGCCCGGGCTTTTTGTGCCAGGCGGCAAATGGCATCCTCAACATCGACAGGGGCTACCATCATCAAATCAGCCAGCTCGTCGATGATAATCAGCACTAAGGGCAGACGGTTATCGGCATGAAGCTCATTATACCGTGCAATATCACGGACTCCCGCGGTAGCAAAAACTTCATAACGGCGCTCCATCTCCTGTACAGCCCAGTTTAAGGCCGATGCCGCTTTTTTGGCGTCTGTCACTACAGGTGTCAGCAAATGCGGTATACCATTATAGTTGGATAGTTCCACCATTTTAGGGTCAATTAATACTAATTTTACTTCATCAGGACGCGCTTTAAAGAGCACGCTGGTTATCAACGTATTAATGCAAACGCTTTTGCCTGAACCGGTAGCCCCCGCAACCAGCAAATGCGGCATCTTAGCCAGGTCTGCAACAATTGGCTGTCCTGCAATGTCTTTGCCTAACGCTACTGTCAAACCGGAGGAAGAACGTACAAATTCGTCAGTTTCCAAAACCTCTCTTAAAGCAACACCGGATAATTCTTTATTGGGCACTTCAATGCCAATAGCTGCTTTACCGGGAATAGGAGCTTCAATACGAACCCCTGACGATGCAAGTTTCAGCGCCAGGTCATCTGATAAATTCACTATTTTGCTTACTTTTACACCAGGAGCGGGTTCAAGTTCGTACCGCGTAACTGTCGGTCCCTGACAAGTATTTATCACTCTGGCACTGACGCCGAAACTGTCTAACGTCTGTTCCAGTATACGGGCGTTGTCGGTAACTTCTTTCGGCAGCTTGGTTAAGCGTGGACGGTTTGGTTTTTTTAAGATAGATACCGGCGGCAACCCATATGTTGCAGTCGCCTCAGCCGCTTCAGGCCTGACCGGCACGAAAGACTCCGGTTCAGAGTGTTCTGCTGCGGCGATCCCCTCTTTAGGCATACTATTTTCTTTTTTGGGCGTCTTGACAATAAATTCCGGCTTGTCATCACACTGCTGGTCATAAAAAGCAGGCCGGGTTGGTGGCTCCTCTTGTTCTGAGAAAATATTTTCTGCAGACGCGGCGATAGCTTCCTTGGCTGAAGTCAGGCTGTCTACCGCCTTGACTTTAGCTGTCAGCAGTGCTGCCGCCAGTGACCAGGTCGTAATCATTAGTATTGAACAAAGCAACATGGCGGAGAGTACGATAATGGAACCATGCACTCCTAACAATTTACGCAAAGAAAAAAGCAGCACACCGCCGGTAAAGCCGCCGCCTGTCACCAAGCTATCAGGCATTATTTCCTGACCAACCGGAATCTTAACATGATGATAAATTGCTAAAACCATAAGATAAAAAAGCAATAAGCCCCAAAACTTGACTGAATAAATAATTGGGCTTTTCGCTACAATGTACTTTAGTCCAACGATTAACAACACCAAAGGTACAACTGTCGCGCCAATGCCAAAAGTATATGTAAGTATTTTAGCAATAAATACCCCTAACGGACCAACATTCAAGCCCAGCAGGCTAATTAACGCCAGCAGTCCGCCGGTAAACATTGTTATACCCAATAATTCATGTCGCAATTCCGGAGTCAAATGGTCTAACCATTTAGGCAAAACATACCACCTCTACTAGTACAGGGTTCTACACTATGAGAAAAATTCCTTTATTTTTAGTATTTTTAAGGTAAAAGAAAAACGCCCTCTTTACGAGAGCGCCTGAATAACCGGTTTATAAGTGATAATTGTTCCCGGCTGCAATTCATTGCGAAGGTAGTCGACAGGATCGGTGGTCAATAAGCGAACAACACGAAATTCATTATGCGATATTTTTTGCGCCATTACCTTTTGTCCTGCATATTCAATTTCTTCATAAGCTGGCTGCGGCTGATTTTGGTCGCTATACACTACTTCTTCCGGAACAATTGTCCAGAGAATCATTACTGCTTCAGCCCCTTACCTTCTTTATGGTCTTTTTGCAGTTCAATGAGTTCCTCTAGTTTTTTCAAGGCTTGCGATACGCCGCCTATTTCATTAATTAAACCATATTTAACAGCATCTTTGCCAGCTACCGAAGTTCCGATGTCCCGGGACAATTCACCTGTTTTGAAGAGAAATTCTTTCCATTTCTTTTCAGTTACATTGGAATGGCTTACCACAAATTTATTAACCCGCTCTTGCATCTTTTCGAGATAATCAAAGGAACTTGGCGCGCCTATGACCAAACCGGTAAGCCTGATAGGGTGAATTGTCATGGTAGCGCTCTCCACGATAAACGAATATGTCGCCGAAACGGCAATCGGTACGCCAATACTATGCCCGCCCCCCAATACTATGGAAACAGTGGGTTTTGACATACTGGCAACCATTTCAGCGATGGCCAGCCCTGCTTCAACATCGCCGCCTACAGTATTGAGTACCAGCAGCAAACCGTCGATTTCATTTGACTGTTCAATCGCGACAATCTGTGGCATTACATGCTCATATTTGGTGGTTTTGTTCTGAGGCGGTAAAACCATATGGCCTTCAATTTGCCCAATTATAGTCATTACATGAATATTGGTCTTCGCTATTGGTACTTCGGGTGTCCCCAACTCCTGGATATTTTCGGCTGCTGCTGTTTTCCTGGCTTGTCTGCTTTTTTTCGGACTTTCTGCCGGCGACGGATTTATTTGAGGTGCTTCAGGATTAGTACCCGGAGGAGCAACTACCGGATTATCATTAACTATCATCTACATATCCCTCCAGCCAATAAGCTAGTTATTTTTTATCCATATATAGTATTGGCGCTGATTGAGATTTCATACAGGCCTTGCCGGCAAAACAAATAAATAAGCCTTGAGGTGCCTGGTTTTTCAGCAGGAACACTCAAGGCTTCATTATTATACTTCCATGATTATCGGTAAAATCATAGGACGGCGGCGGGTACGTTCATATAAATATTTGCCCAGCGTATCACGAACATTGGATTTAATGGCGGCCCATTCCGTAATACCGTTATTTTCACACCTTTCCAACGCCTGCCTGACACGCTCTTTGGCATCTTCCATAAGCTGTTCAGACTCGCGTACATAGACAAAACCACGGGATACAATATCCGGGCCTGCGGCCACTTGCCCGCCTTGTTTGTCCATCGTAACCACAATGATTAATATTCCGTCCTGTGAAAGCTGCCGGCGGTCGCGAAGTACAATATTGCCCACATCACCAACCCCAAGGCCATCCACTAAGACGTTGCCGGAAGTTACCTTGCCGGCTACCAGCCCCTTGTCGGCGGTAAACTCCAATACTTGGCCATTTTCTGCAACAAAAACGTTCTCCTTAGGCAGCCCCATGGATTGTGCCAATTGAGCATGCTTTACCAGGTGACGGTATTCTCCATGAACCGGGATAAAGAATTTCGGCCGGATCAGGTTTTGGATTAATTTGAGCTCCTCCTGGCTTGCATGGCCGGAAACATGAATGCCTGAAGCTGCTTCATATACCACTTCGGCACCTTGCCGGAAAAGATAGTCAATTGTGCGTGAAACCAGTTTCTCGTTGCCGGGGATTGGTGTGGCTGAAATGATTACCGTATCTCCCGGAACAATTTCAACCTTTTTGTGTTCCGACATCGCCATTCTCGTTAAAGCCGACATCGGTTCCCCCTGACTGCCTGTTGTCAGAATAACAACTGCTGAAGACGGATAATTATTAATTTCATCAATATCAATAAGTATCCCTTCAGGCACATTTAAGTAGCCTAGCTCCAGAGCAATATTGGCAACATTAACCATGCTGCGTCCAAGAATAGCTACCTTGCGCCGGTATTTGCAAGCAGTATCAATGGCTTGCTGAATCCGGTGGATATTAGAAGAAAAGGAAGCAATAATAATACGCTCCCGCGCGCTGCGAAAAGTCTCGTCAAAGATGACTCCAACCGACTTTTCACTTTGCGTGTAACCAGGTCGTTCCGCATTGGTACTATCGGCCAAAAGCACCAGAACCCCTTGATCACCTAACTCGGCAAAGCGGTGAAAATCGGTAACTTTACCGTCAACCGGAGTCTGATCAAGTTTAAAGTCGCCGGTATGAACAATCACACCAACCGGTGTTTTTATGGATAAGGCTACTGAATCGGCGATACTGTGACTTACCCGGATAAAACCGATTTTAAAATTACCAATCTGAATTCGGTCGCCTGGTTTAACGGCATTCAGATTAGTCGTAGGAACGTTGTTTTCTTTCAAACGGCCTTCCAGGATGCCAAGAGTCAAACGAGTGCCATATACAGGGACATTCAGCTGTTTTAATACATATGGCAGGGCACCGATATGGTCCTCATGCCCATGCGTTAAAACAACCGCCTTCACTAAATCGCGGTTGTCCAACAAATAGGTAATATCAGGAATAACCAGATCAATCCCCAGCATGTCGTCTTCAGGGAACATTAAACCTGAGTCAATGACTATGATTTCGTCACCATAGCGTATGACCGTCATGTTTTTACCGATCTCCCCCATACCGCCCAAGGGAATTATCTGTACTTTGTTTGGTTGTCGTGACAAAAAAACATACACCTCCAAATAAATAAAGTAACCATACGAATCATTAAGTTGTAAGCGCCCGTTCATTAACCATAAACTAAAAAACCGGCCGTCCTGCCCACTTGTGAATAATTATAACCGATTTACCTGCCTATGACAACAAGTGGTACTGCTCGCTCAGAATATTATATGCAAATTCTGGCGACACATGCAAAAACCGGCAGCATTCGCTGCCGGTCTAAATTTACTGTAAAACACCTATTGATTGCATTACCTGTTTAAGCTGCTGCGTCTCACCCGCAGTGGGCGATATTAACGGCAGCCGCAGGGGACCTGCGTTGATGCCGATAATATTTACACATTCTTTAATCGGTATCGGATTAGTTGTAATAAAAATGGCTTTGAAGAAAGGCATAAGTTCAAGATGTATTGCTTGTGCTTTGGCTATATCTCCGGCAAAAAAAGCGGTTATCATCTCTTGCATACGCTTGCCGACAATATGTGCAGCAACACTAATTACCCCATTGCCGCCTACGCCTAAAAGCGGTAGTGTCAATCCATCATCACCACTATACACTAAAAAGTCGTTCGGCGTTATCCGGATAATTTCAGAAATTTGATCTAAGCTGCCACTGGCTTCCTTGACTGCTACAATATTGTTAATTTCCGCCAGCCGGGCAATCGTTGCCGGTAAAATATTAGAAGCGGTACGACCGGGAACGTTATATACAATAAGCGGCAACCCCGTTGAGTCGGCAATAGCTTTAAAATGCTGATAAAATCCTTCTTGCGGCGGTTTATTATAATAAGGACCTACAAGCATAGCTCCATGTACACCAATTTTTTCGGCTGCCTGCGTCATTTCAATCGATGCTCTGGTATCATTTGAACCGGTTCCCGCAATGACGGTAGCACTGTCCCCCACTGCATCCAATACCGTCCTGAATAATTCCAGCTTCTCATCCTTTGAAAGAGTAGCCGCTTCCCCGGTGCTGCCGGCCACAACAATGCCGTCAGAACCATTAGCTACAAGGTATTTCGCCAGTTTCGCTGCTTCATTGTAATTTACGCTGTAGTCAACATTAAACGGGGTTACCATCGCGGTTAAGACTCGTCCGAAATTCCTCATGATACTCTCCCCTTATTAATTTGATAAACCAAATTTTTCATGAAGCGACTTAACAGCGGCTCCAACGTCACTTTGGGGTACAAGCGCTGAAATGGAGGTATGCGAGTCTACAGTTTGCAAAATAGCAATCTTATTACGTGATAGAGCTTCGATAAAGTTCGCCATAACTCCGGGAACTTCACGCATTCCGCCACCAACTACCGACACTTTCGCACAGTTTTCCAAGATTTCGATATGATAGCCTTGCTGCTTGAGTTTGGTTGAAGCCTGCTCTACATGCTCAGCAGTAATGGTGAACATAATTTGTCCCGGATGGACATTAATTAAATCAACACTAATATCACTTTCAGCCATGGTTCTAAACACGTTAAAGCTGCTGTCACTTCCCATGGTATCGTCAAGATGAACTTTAAACTGGGCAATATTGGTCAGGTAAGTTACCCCTGTAGCCACCCTGTCAACTACCGCAGCTTCACTGGTATCCTCTTGGGCAATATTAGTGATAAGTGTCCCGGGAGCATCACTAAAGGTGGATTTTACTACCAGGGGAATATTTTTTTGCATGGCAATTTCCACTGCCCGGGGATGAATAACCTTAGCCCCTTGATGCGCCAGTTGACATACTTCACCATAGCTTATGCAATCAAGGATTTTAGCATTCTCGACAATTCTTGGATCAGCGGTCATGATGCCGTCAACATCGGTATAGATTTCTATCATTTCCGCATTGAGCGCTGCACCTAACGCCGAGGCAGTTGTATCACTGCCGCCACGTCCCAAGGTAGTAAACTCACCTTCATCAGTCATACCTTGGAAACCACAGACAACAGGGACTTTTCCTTGTTTTAACAGGCTAAGTATCCGTGTTGGATCACATTTTAAGATACGGGCGTCAGTAAAGTTATCATCTGTGGTAATGCCCGCCTGCCCGCCTGTTAACATAACAGAAGTCATACCGGCCGCCTGCAAAGTACCGGCCATAACTACAGCTGAAATCATTTCACCGCAGTACATAATCTGATCCAGTTCCCGGGCCGCAGTCCCTTTATACACCGAACGTGCGACGCTAAGCAGCGTATCGGTGGCATAAGGAGCTCCCTGGCGCCCCATTGCCGATACCACAATTACCGGATTGAAGCCCTGTTCCCGCGCCTTCTCAATTTTACGCAGAACCAGTTCCCTCACTTCGGGTGACGCTACAGATGTGCCCCCGAACTTCTGGACAAGTATTCGCATTTTGTACACCTCAAATTAAGTTATGCTCAATCATATACTCGGCAATTTGCACGGCATTAAGAGCTGCACCTTTTCGAATCTGATCGCCTACTACCCACATATTCAGCCCATAAGGAACCGTTTTATCCGGGCGGATACGACCAACGAATACCTCATTGCGGTCAGAAGTATATAAAGGCATAGGATACAGCATTTCTGCCGGATCGTCTTGTACAATAATGCCTGGGAATTCAGCCAATAGCTGTTTTGCCTCTTGCGGGGACAGCGGACCGTCCATTTCTATGTTTATTGATTCAGAGTGACTGCGATATACCGGTACTCTTACGGTGGTCGCAGTGATTCCGATAGAATAATCATTCAATATCTTATGAGTTTCATGTACCATTTTCATTTCTTCTTTAGTGTAATCGTCCTCAACAAAGACATCAATATGTGGCAACAGATTAAAGGCTATCTGATAATGTTTGGGCAGACTGGCACTTGGCAATATATTAGCTTCTACCGGACGGTTTTCCATAATGGCCTTAACCTGATCTGTAAGTTCGTCAATAGCCTCCTTGCCGGCGCCAGAGACTGCCTGATAGGTTGATACAACAATCCGCTTTATTTTGGCAGCGTCATAAATAGGCTTCAAAGCCATAACCATAATAATAGTTGAACAGTTAGGGTTGGCAATAATTCCTTTGTGCTTTTTTATAGCCTCAGGGTTAACTTCCGGCACTACCAAAGGCACTTCCGGATCCATGCGAAATGCACTGGAGTTATCAATAACAACAGCTCCCCGTTTAGCAGCTTCAGGTGCCAGTGTTTTACTGATCGAACCGCCGGCAAACAAAGCAAACTGCACGTTGTTAAAAGCCTCTGGTGTTGCTTCTTCAACTATGTAACTTTTTCCCATAAATTCTATGGATTTTCCGGCTGATCGTTCAGATGCCAACAATTTTAATTCATTAAACGGAAATTTGCGTTCTTCAATAAGTCTTAAAAATTCCTGTCCAACTGCTCCAGTTGCACCTACAATTGCTACATTATACTTTTTCATGTAAGCCACTCCCCCAAGCTTTTCACATTATTTTGTACTACTATACAAGACTTTAGTCCATTATATGTTCAAGGCCAACTATTAGCCCATCCACAGTCAGTACCTTTTTACAAGCCAGTACAACTCCCGGCATAAAGGATTCCCGGGATATTGAATCATGGCGAATGCTAAGCGTTTGTCCTAAACCACCAAAAATTACTTCCTGATGGGCAACATAGCCTGGCAAGCGAACACTATGCAGCCTAATTCCCGCTAATTCGCCCCCACGCGCACCAGGCAGTTTCTCAGTCTCCCGGGGATGACCCTGACGCATTTCACCTCGCACACTGGCAATCATCTCCGCCGTCCGCAGGCCGGTGCCGGAAGGTGCGTCAAGTTTTTGATCATGATGCATTTCGATAATTTCGACATGCGGTAAATACTTAGCAGCTTCTTGCGCCAGTTTCATCATGAGAATTGCACCTATGGAAAAATTAGGAGAAATAATTGCATTAACTTTAGAAGCTGTACATAATTTACGGAGCTCATTAATATCGGCTTCCGCTAAGCCGGTAGTTCCAACTACCGGGCACACACCGTTTTTAATTGCCAGTTGAGTATTATTCATAACTGCTTCAGGATTAGTGAAATCAACCATAACTTGTGGTTTTGTCTCATTGATAACCGTAACCAGATCATTGCCTACAGTTACTCCTGTTTTGCCTGCGCCGATAATATCCCCTACATCGGCAAAATCTGAGTTAATATCCATCGCACCAACTATACTTAACTGCTGGTCCTCATGAACTGCGCGCAGTACTTCCCGCCCCATTTTGCCATAAGCTCCACATACCATTACTCTAATCAAACGCTGTCCACCTCCTATTAAGATAAAGCTGACTTAGCTTCAGGTGGGGTTTTAACCCCATCTGAAGGTTAGTCGCCCTTATCCTGGGATTTAGCTGCTCTTAACTCCCTTTTGAAAAAGGGAGTCCTAGAGCGGGTTAATCTCAGGGAAAAACCTTCGCTTTTGCCAAATCCTTAGAAAAGTCAAAGGCATAAACATAAAGCAGCCGGTGAGTGCATTTCTCGCCGGCTGCCCTAAAGACAGCATTGGTCTAACCTTAGGAAAATACAAACGTATATTCCTCTGATCAGATGAGATAGCACTCCACCAAGTAATGGTGACAGTCTTAAACCTGTTTGATATAAGACCAGTAAAAGAGACTGGCAGTCCTGCTTTTACTTCGGCGGTTGTCCCTTTCCTTCCAGCTCATCGACGCCGCTCTCCCTGAAAGTACTGTTAACTCCCGCACCTCTACTTCATCCTGTATAGGATGTTGCTTATTCATTTTATACACATTCTATACCAAAGGTTCCAACGTTGTCAAATAAATATTAAAAAATAGTGTATTTTACGGTCTAAACAGGAAAAACCACCGACAAGTTTCTTATAACCATCATATTACTGAGGCGCGGGCGGCCGTTATATATAAGCGGAGTCAAACGCCGGCGGCGCTGTGTTGTATAAATTGAGTAAAAACCGGGGATTCCCCCGGTTTTTTTTAGCTTAATGCGTGAGTTTCGACATCCTTGGCACCATTTTGGCGAAGGATCTGAGCCGCTTGGTTAGCCTTAGCTGCATCGGCGCGGATAATAGTCAAAATTCCCCCTTGCACTACATGCTGCTCATAGCGTTTTCCCACCTCAGCGGGAATGCCCCAGTCAATCAAACCACCGGCAATACCACCGGCCACAACCCCGCTTAAAGCAGCTGCAATCGGACCGGCAGCAACAATTGGCCCTACTCCGGGAATGGCTAAAGCACCCGCTCCCAGCAGCAAACCGCCAATTCCGCCTAAGGTGCCGCCTGTAAGAGTACCATCGGTAATGTCATCTTCAAAAGATCCATCACCTTGGGTGTTTCTTGTGTTTTTGTTCTTAGAAACAATGTTGATTTCTTCTGTTGTAAAGCCTTGCGCCCTGAGGGAATTAACCGCTTGCTCCGCATTATTCCGGCCATCAAACACGCCGATTACACTTTTAACCCCCTGGGTATTTCCCTGAGCTGACTGAGTTGCCTGATTTCCCTGCATGGTGCCTGCCGTCATTTGATTGGAAGTGGCCGCCGGCTGGGCACCTGTATTGGCATTGAACATGGCATTGCCTGCCTGTCCTGTAGTTTGGTTCATCGCCTGATTATTAACATTACCTGCTATTTGATTGCCACCATTGTTACTGTTTGTTGTCTCCATCAATAAAGCCTCCTAACATTAGTGTGATATACAATCTAATGTTAGGTTGACCATGTATAAGTTTTTTATTCCCTAAACGTAGAATACATTCGTTCATAAGCATTATTCAAATCAACAATAACAACCTCGTCACCAATCCGTTTGATAGCCTGCCAGGGTATTGTGGTTATCTGACCATCCCCTAAAAAGTTAAAGAGGGATCTTCGTTTGGGTAATACCAAGCCGCCAATAACCCCTGTCCGACTGTCAAAAGTAATTTCACATTCACCGATTATGCCCAACCGGGCTCCATCACCCAAATTAATAACTTCTTTTCCGGCCATTTCACTTATCCGCATATCCTCACCTACTTAATTACCAAATAGTCTACTAAAAAGCGGCTGGATAACCGCCATAGCAATCGACGTCATAGCCAACGGATCAAACGAAAGTATCCCGACCGTTATTTTCTCAGGCAACTCAAGTTTCAGGAAGGAAACCACCATTACCATCGAAAGATATACCCCGCCGGCAGTAGCTACTAAATCCTGTACAGCGGTGGAAAAAGGTGATGGCTTGGGTTCCAGCAAAGGTGCACTGTCCAATAAGGTACGAGAGCGACAGACACGCAGCCAAACCGATCCCATAAGGAGAAGAATAATGAGTACCAACGCCGCCCATGTATACATCGTATCCCCCCTAACCGGCTTCTACCAATGTATATGGCGCTTTAGACTAAAATATGAACGAAAAATCAGCCCGGCTTCACTCGCCGGTACTGCCTAAGCCACCTGACCGGACAGCGGCAACACAATCATTATCTGTCTTTAAATACTTATAAAAAATTCCCTGAGCTATTCTAGTCCCTGCTCTGATTGTCAAAGGCTCGGTACCATGATTAAATATGCCAACCAGAATATGTCCCTCATTGTCCGGATTATTATAATAATCGGCATCAATAATTCCTTGCCCATTGATTAAGCTCAAACTATGTTTAATGGATAAACCGGAACGGATGTGAATACCTAAATATTCATCCTCCTGCATATAAGCTTTGAGGCCTGTCGGAATCAAGGCCACCTTTCCGGGATATAAAGTAGTTTCTTGAGCGGCGGCAATATCATAGCCGGCACTTAATCCGGTCTTGCGTACAGGCAAAATTACATTACAGTCCTTATATTGGGTAATTACCTCAAACCCTCTTGTCATACTATTCCCCTTTTAAATCCTAAAGTTCGTATTAATTTTTGCAGAATCAACAGGCCCCAGGGCAGTAAAGCACAATTGCTTGGCAGTAAGCATCTGCTCAATCATCTGATTGACATCGGTTAACGTTACCCTGTCAATTTTACCGACAACTTCGTCTAAGGACACAAATTTGCCTAAAGTAATTTCCAGTTTGCCAATACGGGACATCCTGCTGCTTGAACTTTCCAGTCCCAGCAGCAAATTTCCCTTTATTTGCTCTTTGGACTTAGTTAACTCTTGTTCACTGATTCCTTTTTCTTTGAATTCTCTTAGGTTTTCCAGAATCAGATCTAAAACCTGATTTACATTGCCTGGCCGGGTTCCGGCATAGATAGTGAATAAGCCGGCATCCCGGTAATTGGTTTGATAGGAATAAATGGAATAGGCCAGTCCCCGCTCTTCCCGGATAGATTGAAACAGCCTGGAGCTTATCCCGCCGCCTAAAATATTATTCAGAATATGAACAGGATATATTTCCGGGCTGTCTTGTGGCACACTTGCTGTACCTAAACACACATGTACCTGCTCTATGTCTTTGCTGACAATGGTTTTCGCCGGAGCAAACGCCGGAGCAGTGATTGCCAGATTTCGGCTTTGGCCTTGCATTTGACCAAAATAACTTGCTGCCAACTGTACCAAAGCGTCATGGCTTATATTGCCGGCTGCAGCAATAACCAAATTATCCGGTGTGTAAAAATCCTGATAATATTTTTTCACTAACGCCTGGTCAAAGCGTTCTATCGAAGCAAGTGTGCCTAAAATATTCCGGCCAAGCGGATGAGCCGGCCAGATAGTATCTAAATGAATATCATGAACCAATTCATCAGGTGTATCCTCATACATATGTACTTCTTCAAGTACTACCTGGCGTTCCCGCTCAATGTCATCTTCGGCAAATTTGGACCGTAGCAGCATATCGCTTAAAATATCCATCGCCAGCTCGGCATGCGAGTCTAACACTTTTAGATAATAACAGGTGCACTCTTTGGCGGTAAATGCATTAAGCTGACCACCTATAGCATCCACCGTCTCAGCAATATCCTTGGCCGACCGCCGGGCGGTACCTTTAAACATCAAATGTTCAATAAAGTGAGAAACACCATGATTTTCTTCGTTTTCAAACCGTGATCCGGTAGCCATCCATACTCCCATGGTGACTGATTTAACATACGGAATAGTCTCCGAAACAACACGAACCCCATTAGGTAACACTGATTTTCGGTACATACAGTCTCCTTTTCCTCAAACCAAAGTTAAAGCTTCCACCAGTATGCCTGGGAGAAAATCTTTATCATTTCACATACCTATTATAATGCAATTTATCAAAATAAGCATATTCCTTATTATACCTAAATTCAATAAAGAAAAAAACAGAGATAACCGGCTAAACTTCAGATTGACCAAAATCAATTGAAGTTTAGCCTGCTTTATCTCTGTTTACAGAAACTAATTTATCCGATGACTAACCCGCTCTAAGACTCCGCTTCACAAGCGGGAGACCCCTATGGGCACAGGCGAGCGGCTAAGTCCCTGGATAATTCCGACTAAGATTCAAATGGGGTTAAAACCCCATTTGAATCAAGTCTCCATTTATAGAATTAGTTAGCAAAGTAGCTTACTATCCCATCGAAAATACCCTGAGCCATTTTATTGCGGTAACTGTCTTCCTGCAGTTTACGCGCTTCGCCGGCGTTTGTCACAAATCCCATCTCAACTAAAATACTAGGCATGCTGGTGTTGCGGAGAACGTGGAAGGTTGCCGGCGATGTACCTTTATCTACAGCACCTGTCGCTTTGACAATACCGTTTTGCACTTTAAGTGCAAGCTGGGAAGACTTGCCGCTGGGATAAAAGGTCATTGCTCCGTAAATGGCAGGATTGGGATTAGAATTGGAATGGACACTAACAAATATATCAGCCTTGTTAGCTTCGGCAATATTTACCCTTGCGGCTAATTCCTGTCCAAGCGAGCTGCCCTCGGCAGCTACGGTGCGGTCAGTTTCTCTGGTCATAACTACTTTGGCGCCGGCGCTTGTCAGCTTGTCCCGCAATTTTTTGCTGACAGCTAAGTTATTATCCGATTCCCGGGTATTGTTGGCTACCGCCCCAGGGTTGCTGCCGCCATGGCCTGGGTCGACAACAATGACTTTGCCACGCAATACACCGCTGCTGCCGGTAACAGAACTGCCGTCTCCGGACGGAAGCGGTGTCACTTTTACCGGACTATCCGGCGAAGTTGTTGCCGCCTTGCCGCCATCAAAAATATTCAGTATTGGGCCAAGAATTTTATCAAATAAAAAACTAAAAAGCTTTTCAAAGATATTAGATCCGCCAGAGCTGCCGCCGCCATCTGTTCCGGGAACAGTCGAAGCCCCCAGAGTGCTGACAACACTGTTTAAAGATGCCGCATGGCTAACTTGTACAGGTGCCACGACATTAAATACCAAAACGAGAAGCATAGCTATAATCATTATTTTTTCTTTATACACAACAAACCTCCTGTGTCGTTTATTAGTTGGTTATTTGCGGAACTTGTCCCTCAATACCGGCCACACTGCCGGGTCTTCTTCGCCAAGTTTCCACATGGCGGCACCGGCAATATCATACTTGGTAATAAGTGCCAGCTTGTGTTTCAAGCTTTCGCTATTTTCAAACCAAACCGTATGCGCTGTACCGTCTGTTGCGGTATAGCTAAAATGAGGAGATTTAGCTGTGTCATCCCACTGCACGGTTTTACCATAACGCTGAGCTAAATCCATAATAGCGTCAAACTCTAATGACTGGACTCCTTGTGCCGACCAGTCATAACCATAAGCAGCAATGCCAAGATAGAGTTTATCTTTAGGAATAGATTTCAACGCATATTTTAAGTTGTTTTCCACCCAGCGGATATCAGCAATCGGCCCCGGGCCACTCCAGGCACCGTGATTATCGTAAGTCATGATCATAATTTTATCAGCATATTTGGCTAACTCGGCGTAGTCATAGGCAGCCGCCACATCATTGTTCTCATCCTGTTTAGGAAAAACATCAATGGAAACAATATATCCCTGCGGTTTGAGGCGGCCATAAAGCTCACGCATAAAGGCCGTTAAAAGATCACGGTCTTTTGCCGGCACCATTTCAAAATCAACATTGATACCATCCAGATTGTACTTTTTAATATAGGCTTCAAAATTATCAATCGCTTTGGTTCTAAGAGCAGGGTTTGCCAGAACAGTATGCACTGGTGGCGCGTTATCCTGTTTAGCGTTATTCACCAACAGCAATACTGCCACATCTTTCTGATGAGCAGTGTTAACCACAGCTATATGGTCATTGCCACCCCGGTCGGTTAGTGTGCCATCGGCCTGCATGGTAGCCCAAAAAGGCGCAATGGTCTTAATTACATCAGCATTTTGAACCATAGAATTATACGAGGAAGTATCTTCCCCCCACCATTCAGCATAAAACCCGACAAACTCTTTCGCTAAGTTGGTCTTTAAGCCATTATCGGAACTATTGTCTTGAACAGCTGCATCTGGGCTGGCAGCATTTCCCAGGACTTTACCCAGGAACAGACCAAGGATAATATCAACTACCCCCTTGCCTGCACTCACGCCACTCGTCCCGCCGGACTCAGCAGTCCCGGCAGCCTGTCCTAATATATCAGATACGGAAAAAGCATGTGCCGGCATAACCGGCAGCATAAAAGTCGCCATAACAGTCATCATGACTAACCAAGCCGTTGCCTGCTTATACTTTTTCATCAGCTACCTCCATCCCAGCAGATAAGTTGTCTTATCCTGCTTTTAGAAAGCCATGCTTTCTGTTAAAGCAAGCATAATAACTACATGTTATTTTTTATGTAAACATATAGTATCACATTTATTGCATTTGGTCAATAAAAAAGCAGGCTTTCGCCTGCCTGTTTTTACGGTTTTAGTATATCAGATACCGTAGTTATTGTATATCCGCGTTTTTGTATTTCCTCAATAAGACTGGGAAGAGCCTGGGCGGTAGGCGCGGTTGGATGCATCAAAATAATGGCGCCGTTATGAAGCTTTTTCAATACCCGCTCCTTAAGTATTTCCGGCGGCGGCCGCTTCCAATCGACCGTATCAATGCTCCACATGATCGTAGTGTACTGTAATTCCTGCGCAGCCAGCAATACTGTATTGTTATACTCACCATAAGGTGGCGCGTACAGGTTTGTTTTTATGCCGGTAAGATTGTTTACTAATTCTTCTGTTTTTATGATTTGCTCTTTGTTTTTCTCTTTGCTTAGGTTGTTAGGGTGCGGGTGGCTATAGGTATGGTTACCCAGCTCATGTCCTCTATTGGCTAAATCCTTCAGTATTTCAGGATATTTATTAGCCCAGCTGCCGCCAATAAAAAAAGTGATGTGAATATTATTTTTATCCAATGTCTTAAGCATATCGGGGAGGTATTCTTCGCCCCAGAATACATTGCAAGCAAATGCCACTTGCGGCCGCGACTGATTTCCCTGAAAAATGGGCGGCGGTACAGTCGTCAGTTGGGTAGTAGCCAGCAGCGGCTGGAGCAGGCCTGATAACATAGCTATTGTCAAAAAGACACCAATAGAAAAATACACATACCACTGGCGAATTTTTCCTACCATTATCATTTTACACTGCATAACAATCAACTCCTGCCTAATACCCCGCATCACTTAAATAGTGAGGTGACGCAAGGTACTATCTCCTCGCTCACATATAGTACAGTGTATTAATGGTGCCAGTCATTTATGAGCAAAATTAAAAGACTTGGCTGCTGCCAAGTCCCTAAATTGTTTGACCGATATGGTATTATTCGCCGACTTCAGGGCGGGTTTCCTTTGGCGGTTCTGCTTTTAACAACTCTTTACGCGACAGATTAATACGGCCTTGGCGGTCAATTTCTGTAACTTTAACCATAATTTCATCGCCAATCTTAACAACATCTTCTACTTTGGCTACCCGTTCGCGCGCAAGCTGTGAAATATGGACAAGGCCTTCTTTCCCAGGCAGAATCTCGACAAATGCACCAAAGTTCATGATGCGGGTGACTTTACCCATATAGGTGGTACCAACTTCCACGCTGCGTACCAGGCTTTCAATTATACTCACTGCTTTTTGACCAGCCTCAACATCAACGGCGGCAATAAATACTTTGCCATCATCCTCAATATCGATGGTCACGCCTGTTTCCTCAATAATCTTTTTGATAATCTTACCGCCTGGTCCAATGACATCGCGAATTTTATCAGGATCAATTTCCATCGTAATAATGCGCGGTGCAAACGGCGAAAGTTCTTTTCTCGGTTCAGCAATAGCCTCAAGCATTCTGCCCATTATATGCATGCGTCCCCGCCTGGCTTGAGCCAGCGCATCTTCAAAAATTTCCTTCGTAATGCCGGATATTTTCATATCCATCTGCATAGCTGTTACACCTTTTGCCGTACCGGCTACTTTAAAGTCCATATCACCCAGCGCATCTTCCATGCCTTGAATATCTGTCAGGATGGTATAATGATCCCCTTCTTTAACCAGACCCATGGCTACACCGGATACGGGAGCTTTAATCGGCACACCGGCGTCCATTAATGATAATGTACTGCCGCATACGCTGCCCATAGAGCTTGAGCCATTGGATTCCAGCACTTCTGACACTAACCGGATGGTATAAGGAAAATCAGTTTCTGAAGGAATTACAGGCAGCAAGGCTCTCTCAGCCAGTGCGCCATGACCAATCTCGCGACGGCCCGGACCGCGTGAAGGACGAGTCTCACCTACGCTGAAGGAGGGAAAATTATAATGATGCATATAGCGTTTGGATTCCTCAACACCAAGCCCGTCAAGAATCTGTTCATCCCCGATGGCTCCCAGGGTGGTTATCGTGAAGACTTGCGTCTGTCCGCGAGTAAACAAGCCTGACCCATGAGTACGTGCCAAAAGACCTACTTCACAAGTAATAGGCCGTACTTCTTCAATCTGGCGGCCATCTGGACGGATTTTATCAACGGTAATCATTTTCCGTACAATTTCTTTGAGAATTTTTTGGAACATGTAATTAATGTCTTTTTCATTCTCAGGATACAGCGAAAGGAAATGTGCCACAACTTCATTTTTAATCTGTTTGATATTTTCCTCACGCGTATGCTTATCTGAATTAACTACAGCTACCTTTAACTGTTCTGTTGCAAATTGCCGCATAGCTGCATCAATATCGGCAGGGACTTCATATAACGGTTTTTCCTTTTTCGGTTTACCGATTTTCGCAATAATATCTTCCTGGAAAGCAACTATTTCTTTGATGGCTTCGTGACCAAATAAAATTGCTTCAAGCATGGTTTCTTCCAGCAGTTCATTGGCCCCTGCCTCAACCATTAAAATGGCATCTTTGGTACCTGCTACGACTAAATTAAGTTCACTTTTTTCCTGCTCTTCCACCGTGGGATTCAAAATAAGCTTGCCGTCAAGCAGCCCTACACGCACACCGCCAATTGGCCCGTTAAAACCAATATCAGATACGCCTAAAGCGCAGGATGCACCAATCATTGCCGGGATATCCGGCGGGTTGTTCTGATCTACCGACATGACAGTAGCCACAACGTGAACATCGTTTCTCAGCCCATCGGCAAATAACGGTCGAAGCGGCCGGTCGATTAAGCGTCCGGCTAAAATGGCGGCTTCGCTTGGACGCCCTTCCCGTTTGATAAAGCCACCGGGAATTTTGCCAACCGAATATAAGCGTTCTTCATAATCAACAGTCAATGGGAAAAAATCAATGCCCGGCCGCGGCTCGGCCGACTGAGTCGCAGCCACAAGCACAGCCGTGTCACCGTAACGTACCAAAACGGCACCGCTGGCTTGTTTAGCCATTTTACCTGATTCAATGACCAGGGTACGGCCACCTAATTCCATCTGGAATTTCTCCATATTTTGTTTTCCTCCTCTGTTAAACCCCTTTTCTTTTAGCAAAGATTAACTGTTCGACATTTTTCTTATTATTCCCTTTTTTATTTTTCTTTAACCTGGAAAATAAATAAAAAAAAGCGGAAAATCCGCTTTTTTTATTTCCGCAAGTTGAGTTTTTCCAAGATTGAACGGTAGCGTTCAATATCATTTTCACGCAGATAGTTTAAGAGACCTCTGCGCTGACCAACCATTTTTAATAGACCGCGACGGGAATGGTGGTCTTTTTTGTGTTCTCTTAAATGTTCTGTCAAATAATTAATGCGCTCGGTAAGAATCGCAATCTGAACTTCCGGTGATCCGGTATCATTCAAGTGTACACGATATTTTTCGATAAGTTTCTGTTTGTTTTCAGGTGTCAGCACGATGGTTCACCTCCTTTTACGTAGCTTTACCCCCATTAGCCAAGACATCGCCGGAGACTCGACTATCCTCGCTATGGTTATATGTGATTTAATCACTAAAATATATACTAACATAAAGATTAACACATGTAAACCTTTATAGCGCTTTAAAAGTAATTTTTTCGCGCAAAATTGATATCATTAGCCATTTGCTGTTTTAGTTGCTCGATGGAATTAAAAGCAATCTCACCGCGAATTCGGTCAAGAAATTGTACCTGAAGATGTTCTCCATAAATCAAACGGTCAAAATCCAAAATATGGATTTCAATCCGGCGGGATTGCCGCGTGAAGGTAGGATTATTGCCAATATTGGCTACTGCATTAAATTTTTGGCCGGACTTATCTATGGCATACACGGCATAAACTCCGTCAGCGGGAACCAGCAGGCCTTGAGGAATAGCCAAATTAGCGGTAGGAAAGCCTAATTTATTACCCCGCTGGTCGCCTTTGATAACTTCCCCGGTGATGGTTACGAAGCGGCCAAGCAAAACAGCCGCCTGTTTGACTTCACCCTCTTTAATTAATTGCCGGATAACAGTACTGCTCACAACAGTACCTTCGATATCAACCATATGTACCACATCGACGCTGAACCCGTGAAGAACGCCAGCCTTTTTCAACATGTCCGACGTCCCTGCCCCCCGATACCCATAGGTAAAGTTTTCTCCGACTATCACATGTTTCAGCTTAAGGTTGTTGACCAGCATTGCAACGAAACTCTCAGGCGTCAGTTGTAAAAGCTGACTTGTAAAGGGGATATTAAATAAAATATCAACTCCCAGGGCTGCAATTAAATTAACCTTTTCCGGGTTGGTTATGATGAGCGGTGGACAATGTTCTGGATTAATAACATTTAGAGGATGATTGCTAAAAGTAAACACAGAGCTCAAGCAGTTTTCGTTTTTCGCCAGCTCGACAGTACGTGAAATGATTGCCTGATGTCCAACATGAACACCATCAAAAGTTCCTAACGCCATATAAATGCCCGGATATTGATGTATGTCTTTTATCTGTGTAAATACTTCCATAGTTTCTCTGTTTCTCCTCGTTACCGCCTTACAGAAGGCTTGAGCGCAATACCTGGCAAGCGCTAGCTATAGCCTTCCTATCAGGGCAAAAATTATAAGGGGTGACTTTTGCTAAGAAAAATCGCTGGAGTGGCGCGCAAAATTTATAAATTCTGTTAGGCAAGCCAATAGTCCGGAACGCTACCGGTCCGGACTTAATATTTTAACTGGCGTTAGTAGCGACTGACCTTCGGCCCCGCTTATTTTCCGTCCAATGCCAATGAAAGTTTTCTGCCAGTCGTAGATTGTAACCAAATCCAGGGCATTTGCCTGACAGCAGATACTGCGTCCATTTTTTACAGCATTAGAATCTTGTTCAGATAATATCACAGCGGGAAAATGAGCAAGAACACTATCAGGCTTTTGGACGGCTTTTTCCTTGAGTAAAGCAATTTCTTCAAGGGTTAAAGACTGTTCCAGACAAAAATTACCGACACGGGTTCTTACCAAAAAACTCATGACTGCCAAACAATTCAATTTACGGCCAATATCAGCACATAATGTCCGAATGTAGGTTCCTTTAGAACAGGTTACATCAAACACAAGGCCTGCTTCATGCTCTGCCACCAATGCAATAGCATGGATCATAATGGTTCGAGGTTTCCGCTCAACTACCTGACCGGCACGAGCCAGCTCATACAACTTTTTACCGCCAATTTTCACCGCTGAATACATGGGGGGAATCTGTTCGTTAACTCCGATAAACGCTGCCAGCGTTTCCCTTATTTGTATTGACGACGGCCTTGTGTACGGACTGCTGGCAATAATTTGACCTGTATCGTCACCGGTATCTGTTTCAAACCCGAAGGTAAGTTCAGCACGGTAATGCTTGTCTGCGTCTGACAGATACTCAACAAGTCTGGTTGCATTACCTAAAAAGATTGGTAAAACGCCAGCTGCCGCCGGGTCCAGCGTACCGGCATGACCGACACGTTTTATACCATATAAGCGGCGAATAAACGACACCACGTCATGAGATGTCATCCCTGGCGGTTTAAGTACATTAATCACACCACTGTGCATCATGCAATAAAACCTGCAGCTAATTGTTTTCTTGCTGCCTCGACAACCAATGTTTTAGCACGGTCAAGCGGCTCAGCTACCGTACACCCCGCCGCCCGCGCATGCCCTCCGCCGCCAAAAGAAAGGGCCAGCTTGCTTACATCTGCTGTCTTTGAACGCAGACTTACCCTCACACTATTATCATCTGCTTCCTTAAACATAATGGCTATTTCAACCCCGTCAATGTTACGCGGATAATTAATAAAGCCTTCTGTGTCATCCTTAAGTTTGGTTATTGCATCATAGTTTAACACGATTGTAGCTATGTTCCCGGCATCGCCGCAATCGATGATCTCAAGCGTCTCAAGCACTTTGGGCAGCATTTCAATAACAGCCCTTGGTTTGGTTTCAAGACGTTCGGAGATAACATGCGGCTGAGCACCCAGTTCCACCAATTCCGCCGCAATTTTGAGGGTTTGAGCTGAAGTATTGGCATAGCGAAAAAAACCGCAGTCAGTGGCTATGGCCGTAAACAATGCTTCAGCCATACTTGGCGTGATATTGGCATTTACTTCTTTAAATATCTTGAAAATAATTTCGCCGGTAGCGGCCGCCTGACTATCAATATACCAATAATCGGCAAACTTGACGTTGGATATGTGATGATCCAGGTTCAGTATAGGGGCTTTTATAACCTCACTTACCTTCCCAATTCGCTCCAGATCACTGGCATCAAGCACTACCAGTAAATCGGCGGTATGGACAATACCTTCAGGCTTTTCTACCTTCTCCCAGCCGTGGAGAAAGTAGAAAGCCCGAGGAACTTCATCATCAAGCAGGATTCTTACCTGTTTGCCCTGCGCTGACAGAAAGCTGTAGAGGGCAAACAGCGACCCTAACGCATCACCGTCCGGATGAACATGAGCAGTCAATATGATGTTGTTGGCTTTATTTAACAGCGTAGCGCTGTCTGCAATCGACACTTCCATCGGTGTTACTGGTTGCCTTCTTCCTGCTTAATTTTCAAGATGAGCTCCTGAATTCGCGCACTATATTCTAAGGTTTCATCAAGGTGTAGTGATAATTCCGGCGTACATCTCATCCGGATGCGTTTGCCGATTTCGGCACGCATATAGCCTAAGGCTTTAGTTAATCCAGCCCAGGTTTCAGCCTTTTGTTCATCACTGCCCATAAGGCTGAGATATATTTTAGCACTACGAAGGTCACCGGTGGCTTCCACCCTGGTAACTGTTACAAAGCCTATCCGGGGATCTTTGAGATCTGTCAGGATTATCTTGCTAATTTCCTGTTTGATAAATTCCTGCACCTTTTCTACCCGCAGTTGTCCCATAATAATTCCTCCGCTATCTACAACATCATTAAGCGCGCGGTGCGACTTCTTCCATGGTGAAGGCTTCAATGATATCGCCTTCTTTAATATCGCGGAACTTTTCAACAGTTATGCCACATTCATACCCTTGTGCGACTTCTTTGACATCATCTTTAAAACGCCGCAATGATTCGAGTTTTCCTTCATGAATAACAATGCCGTTTCTCAAGATCCGCACTTGGCTGGTACTGGTGATTTTTCCTTCCGTTACATAGGAGCCGGCAACCACTGCTTTAGGGATAGAAATTACCTGGCGTACTTCTACATGTCCCAAAACGACTTCTTTAAACTCAGGAGCCAGCATACCGGTGATGGCAGCCTCTACATCATTAATGGCTTCATAGATAACCCGGTAGGTTCTAACGTCGATTTTTTCAGTGTCTGCCGCTTTGCGGGCATTACCGTCAGGTCGGACATTAAAACCAATGATCAGGGCGTTAGAAGCGGCTGCTAACATAACGTCCGATTCATTAATGGCGCCGACACCGGCATGAACGATATTTACTCTCACTTCATTGTTCTTGATATTTACCAGTGATTGACGCAGAGCCTCAATCGATCCCTGAACATCGGCTTTCACTACAATGTTAAGATCTTTTAAGCTTCCTTCCTGGATTTGCTTAAATAAATCATCCAGTGAGACCTTCTGCGACTGCTTGATATCTTCTGTACGTTTTTTGGCCACACGTTTTTCAGCCACAGCCCTGGCAGTTCGCTCGTCAACTGCCACTAAAATATCACCCGCCTGGGGAACATCGGCCAATCCCAATACTTCTACCGGTGTAGAGGGTTCAGCCTTCTTAATTTTTTCGCCACGGTCATTGGTCATTGCCCGCACTTTACCATAAGCGGTACCGGCAATGATGGTATCACCGATTCTAAGCGTACCTTTTTGCACAAGTACGGTTGATACCGGTCCCCGTCCTTTATCAAGTTTGGCCTCAATAATGGTTCCATAAGCAAGACGATTGGGATTTGCCTTAAGATCAAGCATTTCCGCCACTAATAAAATCATTTCCAGAATGTCGCTGATACCTGTCTTTTGATGGGCTGAGACCGGAACCATAATAGTGTCGCCGCCCCAGTCCTCAGGTATTAACTGATGTTCTGCCAATTGCTGCTTGACCCGGTCTGGGTTTGCACCCGGACGATCTATTTTGTTAATGGCAACAATAATCGGAACTTTTGCCGATTTGGCGTGATTGATAGCTTCTATCGTTTGAGGCATAACACCGTCATCAGCGGCAACAACCAAAATGGCTATATCAGTTACCTGAGCGCCGCGCGCGCGCATGGAAGTAAACGCTTCATGGCCCGGAGTATCCAAAAAGACAATCTTTTTGCCCTGACACATTACCTGATAAGCACCAATATGCTGGGTAATCCCGCCAGCTTCCTGCGATGTCACATGGGTTTGCCGAATAGAGTCTAACAGTGAGGTTTTGCCATGGTCAACATGCCCCATAACCGTAACAACCGGTGGACGATGAACCAAATCTTTTTCATCATCTTCAATCTCCGGAATTTCTGTCGGATCTTCTTCCGGCGGAATAGCTTCAACAGTGACGCCAAATTCACCGCCTAAGATAGTGGCTGTATCGAAATCGACTTCCTGATTAATACTGACCATGGTTCCCAGCATCATCAGCTTTTTAATTACTTCGCCTGCTTCCCGGCCCATTTTGCCGGCCAGGTCTTTTACCGTAATTGATTCGCCAATTTTGATGCTCTTAGGTTTTGGCATCTCAGCTTTCGGCGGAGTAAACTGATTCCTGCCGGTCTGGTTTCTGTGCTGGCCGGAACGTTGCTGCAAATTCCTATTCCCCTGCCCGGGGCCGCGGCGCGAATTATTATTGGTCGAACGGCGATTATTATTTTGAAACTGCGAATTTTGCTGTCCCTGTGGCCTGTTATCCGCCCCAGAAGCCGGATTCGGCTGCTGGCGCTGCTGCCCAGACTGTTGCATAGGAGTCTGTGGCCTTTGCGGTGGACGCTGCTGCTGGTTATTGAAGCCGGGTCTGTTCTGTTGCTGCTGGTTATTGGTACCCGGTCTGTTCTGCTGTTGCTGATTATTATAGCCCGGTCTATTTTGCTGCTGCTGATTACTAAAGCCCGGCCTGTTCTGTTGTTGCTGATTATTGAAGCCCGGTCTGTTTTGTTGCTGCTGGTTATTATAACCCGGTCTGTTCTGTTGCTGTTGGTTATTATAACCCGGTCTGTTCTGTTGCTGTTGGCTATTGGTACCCGGTCGGTTCTGCGGCTGCTGGCTATTGACACCCGGTCTGCTCTGCGACTGATTGCTGCGGACCGGTCTGTTCTGTTGCTGCCCACTCTGATTCGGCCTGTTTGACGGCTGGTGAGAATGAGCAGCCGGTACGGCATTAGCGGCTGCAGGCTGCGATACCCGTTGTTCAGCCGGTGCGGCAGGCTGGGATGACTGCGCAGTGCGGACAGGCGTACCCGGATTAGGCTCTCCTGTTTTACGGGCAAACGTTCTATCAATTGCGACCTTTGCATCCTCATCAACACTGCTCATATGATTCTTGGCAGTAATATTATGGCGACCTAAAATATCTATAATAACTTTACTGGTAGTATTATATTCTTTGGCTAATTCATATACTCTGTATTTGGACATTGATCCACCCCCATTTTCTTTCTCCCCCACGGATAAAATCGACTTACCTTGAAGTGAGGTTTTACTCCTGCCACAAGGTTAATCTCCTCAATCCCGGACTTCCCGCTTTACCTCCCACTTGCAGAAGCTGGAAGTTCGAACAGGTCAGTCAGCGGAGATATAGCTTACTCTTCTAACGCCCGGACTAACGGTTTGACAAAACCATTATCGGTAATGACCACTGCCGCCCGTAGTGCTTTGCCGATTGCACCACCCAGTTGTTCTTTTGACAAGGCATAATAGATAACGATATCCCTGGATTCTGCTTGATACTGATACTCTTTTTTCGTAGCATCAGATGCATTGTTTGCCACAATCAGCATTCTGGCCTTGCCTGATTTGATAGCACCCTGAACCGCAAAATCACCTGAGACTATCTTGCCGGCCTTCTGCGCCAATCCCAGAAGCGACATAAGGTTCTTTTCGTTCATTCGGTAACCCCGGCCCTCAGCGCATTATAAACAGCTTCATCAATCTGATGTTTAAGCGCCTTTTCCAGGCGTTTTTCCTTAAAAGCTTTTGTCAAACATTGCTCACACGGGCACATATACGCACCCCGTCCGGCTTTTTTGCCGGTAGGATCAAGTATCACTTCTCCGTCCGGAGTTCTGACCACCCGCAGCAATTCTTTTTTTGATTTCATGGTCTGACAGCCAACGCACATTCTAAACGGAATCTTTTTGGCTTTCACTCAAACTCCTCCTGCGCTGAGCTTAATGGTGAAACTGATGCCTGAGCTGCTTGTGATTCACTCTTAATATCAATTTTCCAACCAGTAAGCTTAGCTGCCAGTCGTGCGTTCTGTCCTTCTTTGCCAATAGCCAGTGAGAGTTGATAGTCTGGAACAACTACTCTTGACATTTTTTCCGCTTCCTGAATATCTACAGAAAGTACTCGGGCAGGACTCAAGGCATTGGCTATATATTTTGCCGGATCAGCATTCCATTTAACTATATCTATTTTTTCGCCTTTTAACTCGTTAACAATAGTCTGTACCCGCATACCTTTATGGCCTACACAGGAACCTACAGGATCCACTGTCTCATCACGGGAGTAGACGGCGATCTTCGATCGTAGGCCGGGTTCCCTGGCTACTGATTTTATCTCAACAACCCCATCGTGAATTTCAGGCACTTCCAGTTCAAACAAGCGCTTCAATAATCCTGGATGGGTTCGGGATACAAGTATTTGGGGCCCTTTGGTGGTTTTCTTTACTTCTACTATATAGGTCTTCAATCTGTCGGCGTGTTTATATATTTCATCAGGAATTTGTTCAGAAGGTGCTAAAACAGCTTCCGCTTTGCCCAAGTCAATAAATACATTTTTTTGTTCAATTCTCTGAACAATACCTGTTACAATATCACTTTCCCGATTGGAAAATTCCTCATAAATCATACCCCGCTCGGCTTCCCTAATACGTTGCACAACAACCTGCTTAGCTGTTTGTGCTGCAATTCTGCCGAAGTTTTTGGGCGTAACTTCTAATTCAACCACATCTTCAAGCTCATAGCGCGGATCAATAGCCTTAGCTTCCTTTAAAGACAGTTCAAGACGTGCATCACTTACATCCTCAACCACATTCTTCCGGGCATAAACATGTATTTCACCGGTAGTTCTATCCAAAGAAACTCTTACATTTTGTGCCGAACCGAAGTTACGTTTATAGGCTGAGATCAAAGCGGCTTCTATGGCATCAAACAAAACTTCCGGCGCAATGCCTTTTTCTTTTCCCAATTGTTCAAATGCCTGCATAAATTCAGCGTTCATACAATTCCCCCCTATTCAATTGTTGCTAAAACTCTATATGTAATCTGATCTGCGCAGCTTTTTCCCGCGGAATATTCACAATTTGTCCCGCGATATCAATCCGGACTTCTCCATCAATTAAACCAAGCAGGTTTCCCACAAGCACTTTTTGTCCATTAATGGCCTCATAGGTTTTTACTTCTACCTTATCACCAGCATGACGGACAAAATCACGCTCCTTTTTGAGCGGACGATCAAGACCGGGGGAAGATACTTCAAGATAATAATGATCTTTAATCAAATTACTTTCATCCAGCTTAGCCTCAAGCTGCTCGCTCACCCATTGACAATCATCAATCTCAATACCTGATTCTTTATCCAAGAAGACTCTGAGATACCAGTCGTGCTCTTTTACATATTCAACATCAACCAATTCAAGCTTACTATCGGCAATAATGTCGGAAACAAGTTTTTCAACAACTGATTCTATTTTCTCTTTAGACATGATTTTTATAACACCTCCGCTTCAACGGCTCAAGCCGGCCGCAACAGTTCCTGCTTTTTATTCTTGCCTAATCTCTTACCCCTCATACCCTAAGATTGATTAGTGCTGAAATACGATGAAAGAGTGGGTGCCGGTACCCACTCTTAAAAAGTCAAATACTTTTATACTGCAATTATTATACCATTAAAATGGTAATCTTACAACCGACTTAATCAATTTTAATTATTAGGCAAACAATTGGGTTTGGTCACTGTCATCAAGCCCCTCTAGACATCCATGGGTTTTCAGAATATCAATAACAGTTTTCGAAACCCGGCTGCGGGACCGCAGATCTTCAATTGATGAAAAAGGCTTACCCTGCCTGGCAGCTACAATGTTTTGGGCAGCTGATACTCCTACTCCCTGCAAAGATCCCAGCGGCGGCAAAAGGCCATTGTCCACCAGCTGAAATTTTGACGCATCTGATTGGTATAGGTCAACCCGCCGAAAGCCAAAACCGCGCAAATACATCTCATATGCCATTTCCAAAATGGTATGAGTGCTTTTTTCTTTAGCCGACAAAGCATTGCCCTTTTCTTCCAGCGCCGTAAGCTCAGCCTTAATTGCTTTATCACCTTTGACGATTAAATCAGCATCAAATTCAGTGGCTCTAACCGTAAAATACGAGGCGTAAAAGGCCAAAGGATGATGTATCTTACAATAGGCTATCCGGAAGGCCATCATAACATAAGCCACAGCATGCGCTTTGGGAAACATATATTTTATTTTTTGACAGGACTCTATGTACCACTCAGGAACGTCTTTGGCCCGCATTTTCTCAACATCATCAGGTTTTACGCCTTTTCCTTTACGTACGCCTTCCATAATTTTGAAAGCCACCTGCGGATCAACGCCTTTATGGATGAGATAAACCATAATGTCATCCCGTGCGGAAATGGCTTCTGACAATTTTGCCGTGCCATTTCTGATAAGGTCTTGCGCGTTATTGAGCCACACGTCAGTACCATGGGAAAAACCGCTTATCCGCACCAATTCACTAAAGGTCTTAGGCTTGGTATCTTCCAGCATTTGCCGCACAAACTTAGTGCCAAATTCCGGTATGCCGAAAGTAGCAACCGTACTGCCCAGTTGTGCAGGGGTAAGCCCTACAGCCCCTGTTGAGGAAAACAGGCTCATTGTTGTCTGATCATCAAACGGGATGGTTTTTGCATCAATACCGGTTAAGTCTTCCAGCATCTTTATTACTGTCGGATCGTCATGGCCCAGAATATCAAGCTTGACCAACCGGCTGCTGATCGAATGGTAATCGAAATGGGTGGTAATTGTTGAAGAGTTTTTATCATCTGCCGGATATTGAATCGGCGTAAAATGATGCACATCCATATCCCGCGGCACAACCATAATTCCGCCCGGATGCTGTCCTGTGGTTCTTTTTACACCGGTACAACCGTCAAGCAAACGGTTTATGTGGGCATTACGAGCCACTTGGCCTTTGTCATTTAAGTAATTTTTAACAAAGCCGTATGCTGTTTTTTCAGCGATTGTGGCAATAGTGCCTGCTCTAAAGACATTATCACGGCCAAACAACTCTTCTGTGTATTTATGCGCCACCGGTTGGTAATCACCGGAAAAGTTAAGATCAATATCGGGAACTTTGTCGCCATGAAAGCCCATAAACACCGCAAAGGGAATATCATGCCCGTTTTTCTCCATCCTGATTTGACAGTGTGGACATTCTTTATCCGGCAGATCAAAACCACCGCCATAACTGCCGTCGGTTATGAATTCACTGTATTGACAGTGTGAGCAGCGCCAATGCGGCGGCAGGGGATTTACTTCGGTTATCCCTGTCATGGTAGCTACAAAGGATGAACCGACAGAGCCCCTTGAGCCTACAAGATAACCGTCATCCATTGATTTTTTCACAAGCTTATGCGCAATCAGATATAATACGGCAAAACCATTATTGATTATCGAGTTAAGCTCATATTCAAGGCGTTTGGCCACAAGTTCGGGCAGCGGAGTTCCATAGAGCGATTCGGCCTTTTGATAGGACATGAGCTTGATTTCTTCCTCAGCACCGGGAATCTGCGGTGAATATAATTCCTCGGGAATGGGTTTGACCGATTCGATAAGCCCATTAATCTTAAGCGGAGCTTCTACCACTACTTCATAGGCTTTATCGGTTCCGAGGTAATTAAACTCTGCCAGCATCTCGGCCGTTGTCCGGAAAAAAAGCGGCGGCTGCTTATCAGCGTCATCATACCCCTGTCCGGCCATGAGGATGCGGCGGTATATTTCATCTTCCGGATTTAAAAAATGCACGTCACAGGTGGCAACTACTAATTTTCCCAGTTTGGCACCAATGGTACAGACCTGCCTGTTGATGTCGCGCAGCCCTTCTTCATCGGCAATTTTTCCTTTTCGCAGTAAAAATTCATTATTACCTGTAGGCTGAATCTCAAGATAATCATAATAGTTGGCAATCTTAATTAATTCTTCTTCACTGGCACCTTGAACCATAGCATGAATTAATTCACCGGCTTCACACGCTGAACCTAATAATAGTCCTTCCCGGTGTTCATCCAGTATAGCCCGGGGAATACGCGGTGTACGGTGCAAATACCGCAAATGGGATATCGAAACCAGTCGATACAAGTTACGAAGCCCGATATTGTTTTTCGCTAAAATAATAATATGGCGGGCTTGGTTAATATCATCCTCAAAGAGATAGCCTTCCATACCATAAATCACTTTAATGCCGGCACTAACAGCCTCTTCATATGCCTCGGGAAAGGCTTGGACCACCCCATGGTCGGTAATGGCAATGGCCGGATGCCCCCATTTTGCTGCTGTTTTTATCAGGCTTTTGGCAGATACAACAGCATCCAGCGCACTCATGCGGGTATGGGCATGCAGTTCAACCCGGCGAACAGGTTCATTGTCCTGGCGTTCAGGGGCTTTTTCCGCCCGGCACATGCTGTCGGCAAACAATGTTAGTTCATTGGCAAATTTATCATATTGCACAGTGCCCTTAACGGTCACCAGCATCCCCTTCTTAATCAGCCCGCTAGTCTTATCGAATTGCTCTTTATTATCAAAAAATACTTTGCCGCTAATACCATCAGTCGAATCAACAAGGTCAAATGTCAGCAGAAAACGCCCCGACTTTAACTCCTTCAATTCATGATTAATGATTTGCCCGGTAAGTATTACGTTGCGTGCTTCTTCCTGGATGGCATTTATCGGTTGCCCAGCACCGGCAGCGCCCCGAATGTTGCGGCCAAATATAATAGGACTATCACTTGCTTTAGGTTTATCCTGCGGCGACGCTGCTTCCGTGAGAGCTTCCCGGTATTCAGGCGTTAACAGCGCATCATCACATTCAACCGTTTCTTCAATAATTGAATGGATAAACCTGACCTCAGAGCTACGGCCAAACTCTTGCAGGATAAAGGACTTAATCGCCTGTTCCACCCCACGCTCAGCCAAAATAGCCGTTGACAAACCGCCCATAGTTTCAATGGTAAGGGTTTCTTCGTCATAAGACCAGGAGTCGGAGGCACTTAATAGTAAATGTTTTGTACCATAATGTCCCCGTGCAACCTGTTCAACAAATTGGGACCAATTCTCAGTCAGATACTGTTTTACATCCCTGACCTGCTGGCTAAAAATAACGTTAGCTAAACCGCACTGCTGACACAGCTGCGCCGCCAGCGTATCAAGCGCCTGCCCGGCAACAAGTTTGGCTGTAGTTATATGTATTGCCCAGGTCTTTGCACTGGGATTTACTTCCACTTTTTTAACTTGAGCTGTTTTTAATAGTTGCTGACTAGCCGAATCCAGCGGTAGCCGCTCCACAAATTGAAAAAAGCTTTGGCAATTTTCAGGTATAACACAATAACTAGGCATTTAACCTCTCCCCATCAATAACAGGTCACAGATATTCTATATATTTTACCACGGTTTTTCAATAGAAATCACACCATCAATTTCTGTAAGTTCCGAGAAAATCCGTACCATATCGGCATCTGGCGGAATTGTTAAGGCAAACTCCAATTTTATCACTTTTTGTTCATGTATATGGTGCATGGTTATATTGTGGATACCAATACCATGTTGTCCAAAAAACATGCCTACCTGCCCAAGCTGTCCAGGCTGATCACGGATAATCAACTTAATTTTATCCCGTGATTTACTGGTCCAGTGGCGGCGTTCCACTTGCCCAAAAAATACTAAGGTCAAAAATACCAAAGCCGTACCGGCAATACCGGTAAAAAAGAGACCTGCTCCAATTGCCAGACCAATCCCTGCTACCACCCATAGACTGGCTGCAGTAGTAAGGCCTGTAACAGTCAAGCCTTCTCTCAGAATAGTACCTGCACCTAAGAAGCCAATCCCACTAATCACTTGCGCAGCGATTCGTCCAGGGTCCTTATTGACCGTCTCAATGCCGGTGAAACCGTAAATAGATACCAGCATCATTAATGTCGAACCCACACACACCAAAATATGGGTACGCAAACCGGCCGGCCTATCCAGGCTTTCGCGTTCAAATCCAATCAAGCCGCCAAGCAGACATGAGATAACCAACCGTAAAACAATATCTATTTCACTGATTGGAGCCACTCTCTCTCACCTCCCATTACTTGCAGCCGCTAATAAAGAAAACACGGCTTGCGCCGGGCCTGGCGACGATGAAAGCCGATGCTGCTCTTAAAAAAGTTATATTTTCCGTTAGGAAAAAAAGCGTGATCACCGGTATCACGCTTTTTTATGATAAAGCTGCTTCTATAATAATATATACCGCGTTAAAGTTTTTTTACAAACAGATGGTGTGCCGGCAAAAGACAAGTCAAACGCCGGCGCAGCATTGTGGAATATATAATTACAGTTTAGCCAGCAATGTTTTGATACCTGCTACATATTCTTCAGGTCCAAAATAGAGTGTCTCGCCGGTACGCCGCACTTTAACTTCAATTAGATTGTCACTGATGGCTTTGGGACCAACTGTGACTTTTACCGGATAGCCAATAAGATCGGCATCCTTAAATTTAACACCAGGACGCTCATTGCGGTCATCCAGTACGGCTTCTACGCCGCTGGCGTTTAACTCACCGTATATTTTCTCAGCCAAAGCCATTTGCAGTTGATCTTTGGTGCTGACGGGAACAACTACGGCATGGAACGGTGCAATAGGTACAGGCCAGATAATACCGTTTTGATCGTAATTTTGTTCAATGGCTGCCGCCATGGTACGGCTGACCCCTATCCCGTAACAACCCATTACCATGGGCTTCTCTTTACCATCGTCATCAATAAAGGTAGTCTGCAAAGCTGTACTGTATTTAGTGAATAGCTTAAATACCTGACCAACCTCAATCCCCCGTGCCGTTTTAATCGGAGCGCCGCAGCGGGGGCACGGATCACTTTCCTGAATCAAGCGGATATCGGTAACAATCGACGCCTTAAAGTCACGGCCGGGATTAACATTGATATAATGTGCATCAGGCTTATTGGCACCGCACACGGCATTATGCATATTCATAACAGTAGCATCGGCTACAATAATAATATCCTTTTTGTCCGCCAGGCCAACAGGACCAATATATCCGGCTTTACTGCCAACAACACTGGCAATAGCTTCTTCGTTAGCCATTTCAAGGTGCAGGCAGCCAACTTTATTTAGCAGTTTAATTTCGTTTACTTCATGGTCACCGCGTACCAGTGCCAGGACAATCTCACCTTTATCGGTGCTATAAGCCAGTGTCTTAATTGTCTTTTCCGGGCTTACCCCCAGGAACTGGCTGAGTGCGGCAATGGTTTTCGTATCCGGCGTATCTTTTTCCGTCAACGGCATGCTTTCCTCGGCTGCCGCACTGATGGGATGCAGTTCAGCTTTTTCAACATTAGCGGCATATTCACAGCCGCCGCAGTACACAATGCCTGCTTCCCCGGAATCGGCAATTACCATAAACTCGTGTGAACCACTGCCGCCGATAGCGCCTGAATCGGCTTCTACCGCACGGAAGCTCAGCCCGCAGCGGGTAAATATCCGGGAATAAGCATCATACATTTTGTTATAGCTTTCATCAAGGCCTGCCTCATCACGGTCAAATGAATACAGATCCTTCATGATAAATTCCCGTCCCCGCATAAGGCCAAACCGGGGTCTGATTTCATCGCGGTATTTATTCTGAATCTGATAAAGCAGGAGTGGCAGTTGACGATAGGAGCGTACGTCACCACGAACAAGGGTGGTAATCAGTTCTTCATGGGTAGGGCCTAAGCAGAAATTGCGGTTGTGACGGTCTTTGAGACGAAACATTTCATCACCATAAACACTCCACCGGCCAGTTTCCTGCCACATTTCGGCCGGCTGGATAATTGGCATTGCCAGTTCCTGACCGCCTTTTGCAGCCATCTCTTCGCGCACAATGGCTTCAATTTTTTTTAAGACACGCCACGCCAATGGCAGGTACGAATAAATTCCACCGGCAGCTTTACGAATAAAGCCAGCCCTGAGCATTAATTGATGGCTTATTACTTCGGCTTCAGCCGGAGTTTCTCTTAACGTTGGTGCAAATAATTGGGAAACACGCATGTTAGTTGTTAGCCTCCTTATTAAGTTTGTCAATTTCAGCAAATAATGCACTTATGAGTTCGTCTTCCGGCACTTTACGGATAATCTTGCCTTTACTGAACAACAGGCCCTCGCCTTTGCCCCCGGCAATACCAACATCAGCTTCTTTTGCTTCACCTGGTCCATTTACCACACACCCCATTACGGCTACAGTAATGGGCTTTTTAAACAGTTTCAGCTTATCTTCCACCATTTCGGCAATATCTACCAAATTAATCTGGCAGCGGCCGCAGGTGGGACAAGATACCAGCGTGGGGCCATATTGCCGCAGTCCAAGTGACTTAAGAATTTCATTGGCCACATGAATTTCTTCTACAGGGTCGCCGGTTAACGATACTCTGAGGGTATCACCAATCCCCTGGGCCAATAGCGCTCCGATTCCTACTGCCGATTTAATGACACCTGACCGCACTGTTCCAGCCTCGGTTATGCCAAGATGCAAAGGATAATCCACCGCTTCCGACATCAGCTGATAGGCGCGGATCGTTAGCGGTACATCATGGGCCTTCAGCGATATTTTAATGTCATTAAAATTATGCTTCTCTAATATATGGATATGCTTTAGCGCGCTTTCCACCATAGCTTCTGCTGTCGGACTCCCGCCATGTCTGGCAAGCATCTCCTTACTTAGTGAGCCGGCGTTAACCCCGATACGAATGGGAGTTCGCCGCTTTTTAGCGGCTTTAACAACAGCGGCTACCTGGTCAGCGTCGCCGATATTTCCCGGATTCAGGCGCAGGCCGTTAACACCGTGCTCGATGGCAGCGAGAGCCAGACGGTAGTCAAAATGAATATCGGCAATCAGCGGTACCTCGACCGCCGCTTTGATTGCTGCTATCGCCTGGGCGGCATTCATGTCAGGCACGGCAATGCGAACAATATCACACCCGGCGTCAAGCAGCCGCTTAATTTGTGCTACCGTTTCCGGAACATTGTCGGTACGGGTATTTGTCATTGATTGTATTGAGATAGGCGCACCGCCACCTACCGTAATTTTGTCAATTTGGATTGGCCGCGTTTGCTTGCGCTGCATACTTCATCACCAGCTTAAAACAATTTTAATCGCGATATATCTTTGAAGGTTGCCACCACAAACAGGAGCATGAGTAATGCAAACCCAATCATCTGGATAAATTGCATTTGGTTTCGATTTAGCGGTTTGCCTCTGAGACCTTCCACCGCCAGGGTGACAACATGCCCTCCATCCAGTACCGGCACCGGCAGCAGATTAATCAGGCCTAAATTAATACTTAAAAAAGCAGCAAATTGCAGTAACGGAATGATGCCAAGCTGGGCCACTTCTCCTGCCATCTGTGCTACACCAATGGGTCCGGCGACATCGGCAGCCGCTTTACCGGTAATCATCTCGGCAATGCCAACTACCATACTTTGCGCGACAAACAAGGTTTGTTTGCCCGCCAGACCAATAGCCTCAACCACTCCTGGCTGATACTTATTAATTAGCGGCATGACACCAATAATCCCCCGCTTAGTACTTTCATCATATTCAGGCGTCAATATCGCTGTTTTGTCTTGTTCAGAACCTCGGGCATAGGTTATCGTGAGATTCGCTCCCGCATGTGATTGGATTACACTGACAAAGTCACGCCAGGATTCAATCGGGGTGCCATTTACCGCCGACACTTTATCCCCCGGCAGCAAACCAGCCATAGCGGCCGGCTTATCCGGAAAAATCTTGCCGATGATTGGCTGATTGGAAGGAGTGTCGATGCCGGCACTGACAAATACGATGAACAGCAAAACAACCGGCAAAACCAGATTCATGGCAGAACCGGCCACAATAACCAGCATTCTGGCCCAGATAGGCTTCGCGCTGAAAGAACGTTCATCCTGTTCTTCATCAGGATCCATACCGGCAATTTTATTATAGCCGCCTAGTGGTATGATGCGAAGAGAGTATATGGTTTCTCCAATTTTTTTGCTTATTAGCTTTGGTCCGAAGCCGATAGCAAATTCATCCACCCTCATTCCCACGCTCTTCGCAGTAATAAAATGACCAAGCTCATGGACTAGGATTAATAAACCGAAAACAAATATGGTTGCAATAACGGTAGACAAATCTTTACCACCCCTTCATGTATTTGGTTAGGCCTTCCTGCCAAGGTCACTCACTGCCTGGACCGCACATTGGCGCGCCCATGTATCTGCTGCATATATTTGCTCCAAATCTGGAGTGGTAACAAGTGAATGTATTTCCATAGTATAACTTATAATCTGTGCAATATCAAGAAAACCAATTTTGCCCTGTAAAAATGCATACACAGCCACTTCATTGGCAGCATTGAAGACACAAGGCATGGTTCCGCCCTTGTTCCCCGCAGTATAAGCCAGCTTTAATGCCGGAAAATTGCCTGTATCAGGTTCAGTGAAGGTCAACGCCGACAAAGCAGTCAAATCAAGCCGTGGAAATTTGGAGGGTATGCGTTCAGGATAAGACAACGCATACTGAATCGGCAGACGCATATCCGGCATTCCCAATTGGGCCATGACACTGCCATCAATAAATTCCACCATAGAATGAATAATACTCTGAGGATGAACACAAACATCAATTTGATCATAAGCCACACCAAAGAGCCATTTGGCTTCAATCACTTCCAACCCTTTATTAGCCAAAGTTGCTGAATCAATTGTGATTTTACGTCCCATAGACCAATTAGGATGTTTCAGGCAATCCTCGACGGTAACATGAGCTAGTTCCTTGGCGGTACGCCCCCGGAACGGGCCGCCTGACGCCGTTAAAATAATCCGGCCAATGTGTTTATTGTTTTCGCCCTGCAAACACTGAAAAATCGCGCTATGTTCGCTGTCAACCGGATAAACGCTGACATTATAGTCTTTCGCCAAAGCCATAACTAACTGACCGGCGGCTACCAGCGTTTCTTTGTTAGCCAGAGCAATGTTTTTTTTAGCTTTGATGGCGGCAATCGTTGGCTTAAGACCGGCGAAGCCAACCAGTGAGGTCAAAACGGTATCTGTCTGGTGAAAAACAGCAGCTTCTAAGAGCCCCTCCTCACCGGTTACGATTTGGGTTGGCCCGCGATAGGAAGCAGCCAGACGGTCAGCTGCTTGTTTATCAATTAGCACCGCTAATTGGGGTTTGAAATATTCTATCTGCTCTTGTAGCAGCTGTTCATTATGATAGGCAGCCAACACTGTTACATTATATTTATCAGGGTTAGCAGCAATTACGTCCAAAGCCTGAGTACCAATGGAGCCGGTACTTCCTAAAATTGCAATATGCTTCATCTGTGGAACTCCTGTCTAAATTTCTAATAGCCGACAAATGTTCTTATGTAATAGTAGACCACCGGAACGGTAAACATAATGGCATCAAAGCGGTCAAGTACGCCGCCATGTCCTGGCAAAACATTGCCGGAGTCTTTTACTCCGGAAAATCTTTTAAGCGCCGATTCTGCCAGATCACCGAGCGGAGCTGCAAGACCTACCAAAAGACCTAAGAGCAGGGTATGGACCAGCGGCAATCCACTCACCCATCCCATAATACTGACACCGGCAATACTGCCGATTAAACCACCTATTGCTCCCTCATAGGTTTTACCAGGGCTGATAGCCGGACACAATTTATGCCGCCCCAGCGTGGAACCAACAAAATAAGCCAGCGTGTCACTAGCCCAGGTACCGATGAAAGCCAGCCAAAGATAAGCTGCACCGACCGATAAGGCGCCCAATGCGGTTTGTATATATTCATAGGGGCTGGCAAAGCGCAGCAGCAGCAAATGCGCAAACGGCAAACTGATATATAGTGTTCCCAACACAGTAAAGGCGGCATCCGTCATGCCAAATTTCGCATGGGAAACCACTGATTTGGCGATAGTCGCCAACACAACCAGCAATATAACCATAACCAGTTCCTGCGCATTACCCAACCACGCACAGCCCAAAACTAATATGACCCCCATAAGACCAATCCCGCAGTGAACCTGGATATCCTTTGCCTGCATCATTTTATAAAACTCATGCCAGGCCAAGAGTGCCAGCAGTATTACCGCGGCAGCAAACAGCCATGCACCATAATTAATAATGTATATGGCTATCGGTATTCCAATAGCTGCTGTCAAAATACGCATTCCAAGCAATATAGGCACCTACCGTTTATTCGTATTTTTTATACCACCAAATCTTCGATCCCGTTGCTGATAATCGCGAACAGCCTGCAGCAGATCTTCTGATTTGAAATCCGGCCAGTGAATTTCCGTAAACCAAAACTCAGTATATGCCATTTGCCATAACAAAAAATTGCTAATGCGAAAATCTCCGCTCGGCCTGATCAATAAATCCGGAGCCGGCAAATTGGCAGTATATAAATGTTCTTCAATAATTGTTTCATTGATATCTTCCGGGTCTAACTCCCGCCGTAACACTTTTTCACTAATTATCTTAACAGCGCGCGTCAACTCAGCCCGGCCCCCGTAGTTTACGGCCAGATTTAAAATCAATCCTGTGTTATGAGCTGTAAGCGTCTGAGCTTTTTCAACTTTTTTTTGCAAATTGAGGGCCAAATCCCCTGTATGACCGATAAATCTTACTTGCACATTATTTTCATCTAATTCGGCAAGCTCATTATCAAGATAATCAGACAGCAGACTCATTAACAAACTGACTTCATCAGCCGGCCGCCGCCAGTTCTCCGTAGAAAAGGCATATGCAGTAAGGACTTGTATACCTATTTCGGAAGCGGTCTTTACAATTTCCCGCAGGGTTTCCGCCCCGGCCCGATGACCAAGGGTCCGCGGCAACCCTTTTTTCTGCGCCCAGCGTCCATTGCCATCCATGATTATAGCCACATGACGCGGGAGTCTTGTGGGATCAATATCATTATAATCGTTTTGTTTAAGAGTATGCTTTTTGCTAAACCACTTCATCCACACACTATAATCCTCCGCTAAGCTTTAGCTATAGTTATGACCAAATTATCTCCAGAATATAGTAGTCCGCCAAGGCAAAATCCACAGTGTTTTTATCCATCCTGTGGCTTTAGACTTGGCAGACTACTAGTAAAATTAGCCAACAGATATCAAATTTAAACCCCCTCTTGCGAGGGGGATTTAAATTATTCCGGAGCTACAATTGCACCAGTTGGGCAAACCTCTGCACAAGAACCACAGTCAACACATTCTTCGTTGATGCTGTAGATGGGTTCACCTTCTTGAATAGCGCCAACCGGGCAGGTAGCCGCACAGGAACCACAGGCAACACACTCATCTGTAATTTTGTAAGCCATTAATTAAAACACCTCCTTTCCCATTTTAGCAGCAGCAATTAAATGATAAATTCCATCAGCATCCACTTGCTGCCTAATAACATACAATGTATCATCAAGCTGAAACATATTGCGCGAAGGTTTAGTAATGGTAACAGTATATTTGCTGTCATTTTGTTCCAACTTATTAATAACTTCAGACAACGGCTGCGCGACTGTATCCAAGCTGTTACACTTCCATAATGTCTTTTTCTTTTACTGCCATTACCTGATCCACTTCTTTGATGTATTTATCAGTCAGCTTTTGAATATCATCTTGCGCCTTTTTGGCTTCATCTTCCGAAAGGGCTTTGTCTTTTTCTATTTTTTTAACAGCATCATTGGCATCACGCCGCAAATTACGAATAGCGACTCTGCACTCTTCCGCTTTCTTATGTATAACCTTGACTATTTCCGCCCGGCGTTCTTGGGTAAGCTGCGGAATGGCAAGACGGATAACGGCACCATCACTATTAGGCATCAAGCCTAAGTCGGATTTTTGAATAGCCTTATCAATAGCAGTAAGCATTGACTTTTCCCAGGGCTGAATGATAATCATCCTGGGCTCGGGAACTGAAATATTGGCAACTTGATTAACCGGTGTTGGTGATCCATAATAATCCACCATTACCTTGTCAAGCAGAGAAGGGTTTGCCCTGCCGGCGCGCAAACTGCCATACTCTTTCCTCAAAGCTTCCAAAGCTTTTTTCATTTTATCTTCATGGGCAGAATGAATTTCCTTAGCTGTCATTTCTTTTCTCCCCCAACGATTGTTCCTATATCTTTTCCCAGCGCTGCTTTTAAAATATTTCCGGGTTCATCAATACTAAATACTACAATTGGAATTTGATTATCCATACATAATGAAGTGGCAGTAGAGTCCATAACCCCTAACCCCCGCTGCAGAACTTCAATATATTCAAGTTCTTTAAACTTCTTGGCATCAGGATTGTGACGCGGGTCAGAATCATAGACACCATCGGTACTCTTTTTAGCCATTAAGATAACATCTGCTTCGATTTCGGCTGCTCTGAGTGCTGCAGTTGTATCTGTAGAGAAATAGGGATTTCCCGTACCGGCGGCAAAAATAACTACGCGTCCCTTTTCCATATGACGTATTGCCCGGCGCCGGATGTAAGGCTCAGCAACCTGCTGCATATTAATGGCGCTCTGCACTCGCGAATCAACGCCGCAATGCTCCAGTGCATCCTGCAGGGCCAGCGCATTCATAACAGTTGCCAACATCCCCATATAGTCGGCAGTAGCGCGATCCATTCCTTTAGCGCTGCCTGCCAGGCCCCGCCAAATATTTCCGCCACCAACAACAATGGCTACATCCAGATTGTTTGCTTTTATTTCTTTAATTTCTTTAGCGATAGCATCGACAACTATTGGATCTATACCATAACCTTTATTGCCAGCTAAGGCTTCGCCACTTAATTTTAAGACAACGCGATTGTATTTACCGTTCGCCAAGCGGGAGAACCTCCTTTGATTGTATTTCTACAAATAGTCTTTAAATCCTTTATTTGTCACAACATTTTTTGTTCTGCTCTAACAGAAAGTTATACTTTCTGTTAGAGCTTGAGAAAAAAGAGAACACGAAGTGTTCTCCTATTTGTTAACAGCAGCCATTACTTCTGCCGCAAAATCATTGGCCTTTTTCTCAAGACCTTCACCTAAATGGTACCTGGTAAAACGACGAACCGATATGTTTTCGCCAATTTTAGCCACACTTTCTGTGATAAGCTGCTTAATTGTTTTATCCGGGTCCTTAATGAAAGGCTGTTCCAATAAGCAGGCTTCTTTATAGAATTTCTCCAACCGGCCGCCAATCATTTTCTCGATAATGTTGGCAGGTTTGCCTTCATTCAGCGCCTGAGCCCGAAGAATTTCTCTTTCATGATTCAGTATTTCTTCCGGCACTTCTTCACGGGCAACATAGCTAGGGTTAGCAGCAGCTATTTGCATTGCTATGTCACGCACCAAACTTTTGAACCCATCGGTTTTGGCAACAAAGTCAGTCTCACAGTTAACTTCGAGAAGAACACCAATGCGTCCTGCCCCATGTATGTAAGCTTCAACAAGTCCTTCCGAAGCTATCCGGCTAGCTTTTTTTGCGGCGGCAGCCAAGCCTTTTTCCCGCAAATAATCAACAGCCTTTTCCATATCACCATTAGTCTCACCCAGCGCCTTTTTACAATCCATCATACCGGCACCAGTACGTTCTCTCAACTCTTTAACCATTCCAGCCGTTATCATGTCTAATCCCCCTAACTATTATTAAAGGTAAGAGGGCAAAAAAGCCCCTTACCTTTATTTTGCAAATAATAGTTTACTCTGCCATCTGTTCGCCTTGACGGCCTTCCAGAACAGCATCGGCAACTTTTGCAGTAAGCAACTTGACAGCACGAATAGCATCGTCGTTGCCAGGAATAATATAATCAATTTCATCAGGATCGCAGTTGGTGTCAACAATACCAACAATGGGAATACCCAGATTGCGAGCTTCAGCCACAGCAATGCGTTCTTTACGCGGATCAATAATGAACAGCGCACCTGGAAGTTTGTGCATATTTTTAATGCCACCAAGGAATTTTTGCAGACGTTCCATTTCGTGGCGTAAAGTAATAACTTCCTTCTTAGGCAATACTTCGAACATGCCTTTTTCTTCCATACCTTCCAATTCACGCAGTCTGTTAATACGTTTTTGAATAGTTTGGAAGTTGGTCAGCATACCGCCAAGCCATCTTTCATTAACATAAAACATGTCGCATCTGATAGCTTCTTCTTTTACAGCTTCCTGAGCTTGTTTCTTCGTACCCACAAATAACATAGTTTGTCCTTGGGCAGCCAGGTCACGTACAAAATTATACGCTTCTTCCACCTTTTTAACTGTTTTTTGCAGGTCAATAATATAGATACCGTTACGCTCCGTAAATATGTACGGGGCCATTTTGGGGTTCCATCTTCTGGTCTGATGGCCGAAATGCA
Organism: Sporomusa sp. GT1; assembly: GCF_014634905.1. Classification (NCBI taxonomy): domain Bacteria; kingdom Bacillati; phylum Bacillota; class Negativicutes; order Selenomonadales; family Sporomusaceae; genus Sporomusa; species Sporomusa sp. GT1. Next base: position 196,835 of record NZ_BMBX01000001.1, read on the forward strand.
CACCAGCTTCCAAAAGCTGTTTCATGGAAATAACTGACATAAGATACACCTCCTGTTAATTTACCGCCGCAATCCGCATTTTTTGCCGTCACCATTTCTTTGGCACAGTGGCAAAATTAGATTGCGTGTGTGATAACACCGAAAAATAGTATAGCATAAGTTCTTACCGGTAACAAGTAAAAATTCCTTATATTTTTTTACTTTTTATCATTTTTTTGTTTTTATTATACCAAACGGTTCATTTTTTATTCAATTGCAGCAGTAAGGTTATCTCACCCTTACCCACACCGGTGGCTTTAGCGATTTCCGTAATCGTATAGCCTTGATCAGCCATAGCAATAATAAGCCGGTGTTTTTCTATATTAACCGGCTCTTTATCAAGTTTATTATCATCAAGCAATTCAGCTATATCATCAGCAGGCGGAGCTAACTCCATTGCCGGGGTCGGCTCCGGTACATGACTCACAGACTCTGTCCGGCTCTCCTGCCTGTAATTATCGCTATTGGGGCGATTTTCCAGTTCTATCAGTTGTTCAATAATTTTATTGGCATACTCCACCTGCTGGCTAAGTATGCCAATCTTCGCTTCTGCTTCTTCCAGCAGTAACTCAAGCTGTGCTGATTCATCCTCCAGCCGCCTGATAATCGAATCGGCCGTTTGCTCAAGCTGCTGAGAAAATTCATTTGCCGGAGCAGATACATTCAGCATAAACATTTTGATAATCATTTCTTTCTTATATACCAATAAAAAAACTAACAGTAATACAGCTACTAAAGAAACAATCACGCCTGTAAGCAAGTATACCACCCCAATATATCAGGTTTTAATGTCAATAATATGTCCACGCAGCGGGTCCTGTCCCACACCTTCCGGATCTTCTTGCTCAGACGCTTCTTTTGGCTGATCATGATTGCGAGCAAACTCACGCGGATGTTTTTTATGCTTTTGGTTCTCATCCCGTTCAACTTTACCGCCTTGACTCTTGTCCATGCCTTGCACTTGCTGCTGGCGCACCTGTACTGTCTTTTTCAGTTCTTCCGCAAATTGCTGCTGCTGCAACGTACTTTGTTGGTTCAAATTATTTTGCTGTTTTCCGACTTCTGTCGCTTTGGGAATAAGCACCTGCATATCAATTGGTCTGATGCTCATTATATCACCCACCCAATCATAATATAAGCAGATTGGTCATTTATTACTATTTATAAGAACTTGTTTTTATTTCCCCGTCTTCAGCATAAAATTTAACAAACTTAGCGGCATCCCGTAAGGGTTTTACTAATGTTCCGATAACCAATTTAACTCCCGGATAGGCAGTATCCGCCACCTTAACATGTCCATACCGCATTTCTTCTAAAGATATTTCGATTTCTGCCAAACGGTTACGCATGGTTTCAATCTGGCCAATTAAATGAAATTGCGCTTTCGTCAATTTAAGCAGCATTTCGTGCTTATCGGGCGGCAGAGTATTTTGATTCATAGCTTTCAGTACGGTAAGGGCTTTCTTCGTTTGTTCCAGGTTAAGTTCAATCTTTTTGACTTCTTTTCTCAATTCCTGGTATTCTTCCCGCAGCTTAGGATTTACACCAACTTCGATATCGGTATTGGTGGCTGAATTAGTTCCAATAACCTTTGCCCTGATTTCTTCGCCGGCCGATATCTGCCCGCCGACAATTAAACCACGCCGTTCCTCAACAATTACCCGTTTTGCGGCACTTACTTTGCTATGCAGCACAACATCACTGACAATAACGTCTTTCCCGGCATAGACTGTTGCGTTTTCAATATATTTGGAAACTACATTTTCAGCAGCTTTTATATACCCCCGGTTCATGCCTTGAATTCCCATACGGACAACTACATTTTTTCCTTCAACAATACCACCGCTGACACTGCCGGCAATTTCTACATTGCCTTCTGCTTTAACCGTAAAACCGGTTTGCACTGACCCTTTAACGATTACACTGCCAACAAACTCAATATTGCCTGTAGACAGATCAACATCGGCTTTGATTTCAATCATAGGTATGACATTCAGCTTGTTATTGAGCATAACCAGCTGACCTGCCTGAGCGGCATACACCTTTAGGCCTTCGTCCACATAAACATTTTTGCCTTTCGGTAATACTACATCCCTACCCGGCTTAGGAAAAACTTCATTACCCAGAATATCCATACCGGCTGTGCCCGGTGTCGCCGGTACCTTTTCTGCCAGTAATTCATCTGCGTGAACAACAGTAAACATGTTAAGATTTTTAAAATCAACCCGTCCGTCTTCCAACTCTGCCGGGCGTCCTTTATTTTCTAAATCAACAAGATATGTAATACTTGCATTAATTCCATCAACCGGACGCAAGCCGTTGGCGCAAGCTACTATAGTACCAGGCTTGGCAAACGCTGTTTCCACTGCCGCAAGATCAATACCGTAAGTAATACCGGCATTTTTAATCCGGTCCATGACCTCTTCGATGCTAACCGGCCGACAGCCTTGCGGCTTAATCACCTGTAGTGTAGCTTCCATTTTATCACGAGAGATTTGAATCTGTATGTCCGGCTCTGCTTCTACCGGTTTCTCTGCAACTTTAACAGGAGTACCTAATGCCTCTCTTACAACACGGGTAAGCAGAGCATTGTCGACCTTATCGATACCAAGCTCTGCCAAAGCTTCAATTATTTTCGGTACTTTTACAGGCTCGCCTGTCCCTTGTTGAGGATAAACAGTTAGAAAAAAACCATCTTCTTCTGCCGCAATATTGAAATATCCGTCAAGTGAACTAAGTTTCTCCTCAGTATGCTCTAAAAAACGATTGTTGTCCTCCATACGATTATCCCCCATCAATAGCACTCAAACTATCATACTATATGATAAATATCTATACAAAACTCGACTTAACTCTTGACAGAGCGCCACGCAGTCGGAAAATAGCTTTAGTATGAAGCTGGGAAATACGTGCCTCCGATAACTTCAGTATTAGGCTAATTTCTTTTAACGTCAATCCTTCGTAATAGTAAAGACTGACTACCAGACGTTCTTTTTCCGGTAACTTATCAATACTTTTTGCCAACATCTCTTTTACTTCTTGTTCTTCGATATGTTGGGAAGGATTTGGTGTATGGTGCGAAGCGGTCTCAGTTCTGGCGAACTCTTCCAAGGGAATAAGAGTGCTGGCATTTAGATGATTAATAAGCGTATAAAGTTCATTTAGTGGAATTTTCATTGCCATAGCAATCTCTTCATCTTTTACCGAGCGGCCTAACGCATGTTCTAATTTAGCAACTGTTTGTTCATATTGACGTGCTTTTTGTCTAATGGTAGCCGGAATCCAATCCTGGGCTCTCAATGAATCAAGAATAGCTCCCCTGATTCGAACTACCGCATAAGTCTCAAATTTAACCCCCCGGTCAGGATCAAAACGTTCAATTGATTCCATAAGGCCAAAAAAACCATTACTGATTAAGTCATCTTTATCCACATGCTGAGGAAGACTGACTGCAATACGCCCTGCTACTAATTTCACCAGCGACAGATAGTGTTCAATAATTTTCTCGCGTATTTCCGGACTTCTGTTACTGCTATGATAGTCCTGCCAAAGCTTGAGTGTGTTAGCAGCCTTCTGTTCAGCATTATTACCTGCCATTGGCGCTTACCCTCCCATCCTTACTTTTGCGTTAGTGTTATATTATCAAAATTTTCAGGATTCAAGGGTGTAAATTCCGGAATCGGCAACTCTTCTGCCTCAGGCTCATCACTGCTGACAATATCAACATTTGTACCTTTAAGGTCAGCTTCTTCCAGGGTTTCTTGTTTCTCTTGCAAAAAACGCTCAGCAAATTGACCACATGCATATCCTAACACGGCAAAAAGGACTAGCGAGACTAATGTACGGTATAAAATGGCAGTCAGTGCAATCGTGTTAAAAGCACCAACCAGTACAGTCAAGATGCTGGCGGCAAATGCCATATATAAACTAACCCGTAACTTTAGTGCCATAGCCCGTCCTCCAATTATAGTTCTTTTTCACCTTTATCAATAGTTTTTACCCGAAATACGCCGGTATCCAGCTTTAATTCAACTGTTCGCCCATAATTGCCCCCGGTATCTTCAGCAATGAGCCTTATCTCCAGTTTTTTCAAAACTAAACGTACTGCCTCGGCATTGCGTTCCCCCACCCGCATAATATCAGTAGTATTGGTAAAGGTAAACATTTGCGCACCACCGGCAATTTTGGCGGTAATTCGTGATTTAACGGCCCCAAGTTTAATAATCTCACTTAACATTAGCGGCAAAGCAGTATCGGCAAATTTAGCCGGATTGTCGGTAGCGCGCGCCTGCGTACTATCAGGCAGCATAATGTGTGCTAAACCACCTACCTTAGCCACTGTATCAAATAAGGCAATACCTACACAAGAGCCTAGCCCATAACTAATTAAGCTGGCCGGATTACGTCCAATCTTGTAATCAGCCATTCCTACTTTTATTAGTTCTGCCATTATTCCTTCACCCCGATTGCCGCCAAGATTGTATTAAGGGAGCCGGGATCAGGAATAAGGAAGAAATGCCCTTTAACACCGTCGTTTTCAGTGGTAAACTCTGTCTCTATAACCAGAGCATGGTCACCCATTTGTCCCAGTTGGATCAAAATAACACTTAATATAGCACCGGCCATATCAATAGCCAAGGCCGGAATCGACGGGAGTAAGGTTAATTTAGTAAAATAGGACAAAGCATTCAAATATGCCCCTGCCAAAATATTACCAATCTCCATCAATGCCGATTCATCCATAGAGTTAAGCAGCTGAGTTTCCCCCTGAGTACGGCCCATAAGCATATCAACCAGATAAAAGGCACTCTCACGGGGAAGAAGAAATAAGATACTGCCAGGCGCCGGACCAAACACTCTCAGGTAAACACCTGCAACCATTGCATCCGGGCCGCCAACTACTTCCGGTACCTCCCCCAGAGGAAGAATGGATACCTCGGGAACCGTCATATCAATTTTGTTATTGATAATTTGAGATAGTGCTGTTGCCGCATTGCCGGCACCCACATTGCCAATTTCCCTCAATGCGTCTAACTGCAATGGTGATAAGTTTAATATATCCTCAGACAACCTCGCCCCCCCTTTGATATCTATACATAATAATTATCCTGCCTTAACTTCCTGGCCTATGCCAATAATTGCATCAGTATTCAATAAGATCAACAATCTGTCATCCACTTTTCCTACTCCGCTCAGGTAATCGGCTGCAATACCGCCTACCACAGCCTGTGGCGGCTCAATACTATTTTGGTCGATAGCCGTTACTTCTGATACAGCGTCAACAATCATTCCCACATGTATGTCTTCTACTTTGATAATAATAATCCGGGTATCGTCGGTGTGATCCTGCGGCGGCAAGTTAAGCCGTTTCTTTAGGTCAATTACCGGCAGCACACTGCCGCGCAAATTCATAACACCTTTAATATAATCCGGAGAATGAGGCACACGGGTAATCTCCGTGTTTCGCTTTATCTCTTGAACCTGCAGAATGCTGACACCATATTCTTCGCGCCCCAGCTTAAATACAACCAGTTGAACTTCATTTCCGGAATATGTTACTTCAGACATGCTTTTCCCTCCCTGCCTATTGCTTTAATGCGCTAACATCCAGGATGAGCGCTACTTCACCATTACCTAGGATAGTAGCGCCAGCAATAACCTTAATACCAGCCAACAGTTTGCCCATAGACTTAATGACTATTTCTTGCTGCCCGATAAGTGTATCAACAATAATTCCGGCACGATTTTCACCCATATGAACAATAACTACAAATAATTCATCCTGATTATGGATACAAGTATCAGGAACGTTAAGTACATTTCCTAATCGCACAATGGGAATAATTTGCCCTCTAAGTAAAATAACTTCCTGATTCTGAATGGTTTTAATATCCCGTGGCGTAATATTTATAGTGCTGTCAATGGAGCCAAGCGGTATGGCATAAATCTCTTCACACACCTTTACAAGCAGTGCCTGAATAATTGCCAATGTCAGTGGCAGCCGGATTTTAAACTTACTGCCGCCATTGATCTTAGTCTCAACATCAACCATGCCACCCAGGGATTCAATCTTAGTCTTAACAGCATCTGTGCCTACGCCGCGCCCCGAAACATCCGTAACTGTCTCAACTGTGGAAAATCCCGGTAAAAATACCAGTCTGATAGCCTCAGCCGGTTCAAGTCTGTCAGCCTCGGCTTGCGTAATAAGTCCTTTATCCACTGCCTTTTGTTTAATAACATCGGCATTCATGCCTTTGCCGTCATCTTCAACCATGATAATAACATTATTGCCTTCATGCCGGGCAATAAGGCGAATTTCGCCGACAGGATTTTTGCCTTTAGCTTGCCGTTCTGCCGGGTGCTCAATACCATGGTCAATAGAGTTTCTTAGCAAATGCACCAGAGGATCGCCAATTTCATCAATAACCGTACGGTCAAGTTCTGTTTCTTCCCCCTGAATGATAAGGTTAACCTCTTTATTCAATTCGCGTGACAAATCTCTAACCATCCGGGGAAAGCGATTAAACACCTGGCCTACCGGCACCATACGGACTTTCATAACAACAGCCTGTAAATCGGTAGTTACCCGGTCCATCTGCTCAATTGTCTCAACAAGTTCGGTAAGCCGATGCGTTAAGCCGATTTGCTCCAGCCGGGTTTTGTTTATAACAAGTTCTCCGACCAGATTTAATAAACTGTCTAATTTATCAATATCAACCCTGACTGATTGTCCGCTTTTCAGTTTTTTATCAACAGCAGGATTATGATCATTAGCAGGCGGCTTTTCGGACTTTTCAGCCACGGCAGCTTTCTTATCCATGTTGCTTAACGTAACGCTCTTTGGTTGAACCGCCGGAGTCTCAACCGTTTCTTTAGCCGTATCCTGAAGGTCGGACGAAACAACAACTACTTCTTCAACTTCCGAGATACTGCTGACTGCATATTCAAGCTTTTCAGCATCGGCAGCCGTTAAAACAAGTGCCTGGAACGTATAATCAAAATTTTCTCTTTCCAACTCTTCAACAGCAGGAATACTCTTGATAACTTCACCAATTTCTTCTAAGACGTTCATTACCATATAAGCTCTGGCTGATTTTAGCAGGCATCCTGTCCGTAAGGTAACATGAACTTCATAACATTCAAGGCCTTGTTTTCTTGCGGCTTTGACAACAGTAAGCTCTGTTTCATCCAAATTGACAGCTTCCACCGACCTTGCCGGAGCTTCCTGCTGGACTGCCGCCGGCGGCAGCTTTTCAGCTGGCGCTGGAGAAAATTCACCTCTGGCAATGGCTGTGAGTTTAGTAATTAATGGTTTAATTTCAATCGTCGCATCTGAATTTGAAGCCACATTTTCTACCAGCTGTTCCAAGGTGTCAATACACTTAAATAAAATATCAGTAATATCATCATCGGCATGCAGCGTCCCTTTACGCAAGAGGTCAAGAACATTTTCCATTTCATGTGTAAGTTCAGCAATCGTGGTAAAGCCCATGGTAGCGGACATACCTTTTATGGTATGAGCACTGCGAAATATCTCGTCAAGTACAGTTAGACTGCCGGGATCGTTTTCAAGATCAAGCAAGCAATTATTTAACGTCTGCAGATGCTCACGCGATTCTTCCAAAAACATCCCCATATACTGATTAATATCCATTCGTTTACACCCCCATATTACGTCCCAAGCTTGTTACTTCGATAAAGTAGACTTAGCTTCAGTTGGGGTTTAACCCCAACTGAAGGTTAGTCGCCCTTATCCTAAGACTTAGCCGCTCGCCTGTGCCCGTAGGGGCATAACTCCCACTTATAGAAGCTGGGAAGTCTTAGAGCGGGTTAGTCTCAGGATAAAACTTTAAGTATTTCAGCGGTTACACCGGTAATGGGTACTATCTTATCAACTACTCCCAACTCAATAGCCGCTTTAGGCATTCCGTACACAACTGCCGTTGACTGATCTTCGGCGATAGTATAACCGTTCTGCCGCTTAATAGCCTCGATACCTTTTGCACCGTCACGCCCCATACCGGTTAAAATAACGCCTATTGCCTTGCTGCCATAAGTACGTGCCACCGATTCCATTAGGGGATCTACCGCAGGTCTATGTCCGCCAATGGGAGGATTTTGGTTGAGTTTAATAACGGTTTTTCCACCTTCGCGTTCGATAAGCATATGATAATCTCCTGGCGCAATAAACACATATCCAGGACGGATAACATCATTATGCTCTGCTTCTTTTACAGTAACAGAAGACAATGAATCCAACCGTTCTGCCAATGATTTAGTAAATCCCGGCGGCATGTGCTGTACAATTACAATACCGCAGGGTATATTACCGGGAATTTTAGTAATAATTTCCTGTAAAGCTCGCGGACCACCGGTAGAAGTGCCAATGGCAACAATGCGTTCATCAAGTGCCAGTCCAGGCTGTGAATGCATTTTGGGCATTGCCGGCAAAGCCCCGGCGGTAGCTCTGCCTTTCGCTAGCTGCAAGACATTGGCTCTGACTGCGGCCCGGCATTTGGTAAGTATTTCGGTGCGAATGGCTGTAATATTTGATATCGGGCCTGCAGTCTTAGCAACAAAATCGACAGCACCAATTTCCAGTGCCCGCAAAGTAGCTACAGCACCTGCCTGCGTTAAACTGCTAATCATGACAACCGGTGTAGGAGCTTCTTTCATGATCAGTTCCAACGCTTTAATACCGTCCATAACCGGCATTTCAACGTCCATGGTAATTAAATCAGGTTTAAAACGTTTTACTTTATCGATAGCATCTTTGCCATTACGGGCAGTATCAACAACCGTAAAATCAGTTTCACCCGCAAATAAATCTGTTAAAAGCTTACGCATAAATACAGAATCATCAACAACCAATACCTTTATCATCAACTCACCACCAATATCCTGTATTTATTCCAAACCTTTGCGGCGTTGTTCCAATTGCTTCTTGAAGATAAATTTAATAATATTGCTGCGGTCTTTTTCGGTAATTTCAAGAAACTTAATCCCCACCCAAAACAGTGTGCGGTCAGGTTGAGGCTGCTCTAGCCTGACCACTTCAGTTTTTAATGTCAGCGGTCCGATTTCCGGGTAGTCAATTGTTACCATTAATTTAGTTCCAAGCGCCCATTTATGACTGGTGGCTATCTGCGCGCCACCGCCGCTGATATCCTTGGTTATCGCCTGGATGACAGGTGTCTCGACTACTTGGTCACCTTCCATATTCATAATCTGTACAGGCAGCGCTACATCAACACGTACGAAAGCCCGTTGTTGAAATTTCTTAATATTATACGGTGCAGCAATAACCCATATCGGCAAAGGGGTCAGTTCCCGTGAAAGTAAAGAACTGGTAAACTCAAATGCCAGCCCATTAACTACCGTTCGCCCAAAAAAGACCTCGCCCCGCTGCAGCATGACCGGATATCCTTTACTCATCGGCATAGCAATGCTCATGCTATTAGCGGTAATATCTTCAATACGGCTGTGGTATTGCTCAGCAAAGCCGTCTTTTCCAGGCACAATAACTACAATACGCTGATTAATTTTAAAGACATTGTCGGGTTTATTACTCATAAGAATACCTCCTCATTTGAGGACTACTACATATATTCTAAAAATTTATGGAAAAATCCTCTTATTCCACGAGACGGCTCAACATTTTCACCATAAAGCAATTTTTTAGCAATGCCTTCAATACACCGGGATGATATGGCTTCAGGAAACGATAGCAGAAGCGGTACTTGTTTCTTAACCGCTTTCACCAGATTGCGATCTTCATAAACATACCCAAGGTTATCAATAGACACATCAAGAAACCGCTCCGAGACTCGCATTAGCTTCTCAACAACCATCTGACCTTCATCCCGGTCCACCACACGGTTAACTACCAGTCTAAGCAGCGCGTCACCCTTTTGCCCGGCATACGCTTTCATCATGGCATAAGCATCTGTCATAGCCGTAGGCTCAGGGGTCGTAATAATAATAACTTCATCGGCAGCCGTCACAAAATTCAAGACATTGCGGCTTATGCCGGCTCCTGTATCAATCAAAATAAAGTCTGCCCAATTGTCAAATAGAGACAGTTGAGACACTATATGCTGCAGATGGACATCACTGAGGTTAGCCAAATGATAAATACCGGACCCACCGGCCATGAATAAAATCCCACGCGGTCCTTCAGTGACGACATCGGTTATTTTTAGTCCGCCTTCTAATAAATTAAGAATACTATAAGGTGCAGAGCAGCCTAAAACAACTTCAACATTTGCCATCCCCAGATCGGCATCAATGACCAATACCTTTTGATCAAACGCCGCCAACGCCAGTGCCAGATTTACGGTAAAATTAGTTTTCCCTACACCGCCTTTGCCACTGGTAATTGTGAGCACGCGGCTTTTAGGTTTTTGCTTGAGAATAGCAGTTTTCAAAATGGGAGAATTTAGGGTCATTTGACGTAATTTTTCCGCTTGATCACTCATGATAATCCCTCAAAATCATGTTCGCTAATTTAGTAGAGTTAACGAGTTCAATATCATCAGGAACACTTTGCCCTGTGGTCATATAAGACAGGGTTGTGGGAAAATGGTACAGCAAATTCAGCACTGTCCCCAAATTACTTGCTTCATCAACTTTTGTAAACAAAAATTTGTGCGGCGAGCAAACTGAAAATTTATTTACTATTTCAAATGCATCCCGATACTTAGTTGTAGTACTCAGCACCAGATGGGTTTCAATATAAGGATCAACCGCTAACAGTTCCTGCAGCTCAGTAAGCTGCTCACGATTGCTCGGGCTGCGGCCGGCAGTGTCAATTAAAACTAAATGTTTATCTCCATGGCGATAAAGCGCAGTTCTAAGTTCATCAGGAGAATATACAATTTCAAGTGGTACTCCGATGATGTCGCCATAAATTTTTAATTGCTCAACGGCTGCAATACGATACGTATCGGCGGTAATCAAAGCTACCTTATAGCCTTCTTTCAACGCAAAATTAGCAGCCAGTTTTGCAATGGTTGTAGTCTTGCCTACACCGGTTGGCCCAATTAAAGCTACCGTTTTGCAGCCTGATGGTGATATGTCAATCCCATCAATACCTTGTAAACACTGGACAATGCGATCAACCAACAGCTTGCGAATCATCCCCGTGTCACCGGCAGCACCGTTTTTGCCATCAGGTATTCCTTTAATAAGGCTCTCGGCAATCACCGGTTCAATATCATTCTTCAGCAATACATCCATAAGCGGCGAAGTTGACTTGCTGTCTTGCGGAAATTGACATAACATTTGCTCCATCATTTTTCGCATATTAGACATTTCAAGCTGCATCGCCGTTATTTTTGTATCCTCAATAGTATTGGCTGCAGGCGAAATCCATTGTTTTTTTTCAATACTGGGAGCAGCAGGAGAATCCAGCGCGGCCATAACCTCTACCATCTCTCTGCCGAAAAAGCCCAGGATTCCACCTTTTTTAAAGCGCCGAGTATGTAAAATAACAGCATCGCGTCCTAAATCCTGCTTAACTTGCGCCATTGCTTCTGGCATACTATGTGCTGTAAACAATTTGACTTTCAAATTACAATTTCACCATCCCTAGCGCCTGTACTTCAATTTTAGCATCTAATTCAGCATAGGATAACACAGCCAAATTCGGCGCCACCCGTTCTGTAAGTTTGCGGAAATATAATCTGGCCCCCGGACTTGTAAGTACCAGCGGTTGATAACCCATGTTAGTCAGTTTCGGCAGCTCATTTGTCAGGCTGGTGATAACAGCCTGTACCTTCTGAGGGTCAAGGGCCACATAGGAGCCTTGCTCGGTGCGCTGCACAGAATTGACAATAATATTCTCAAGCTGTGAGTCAACCGTTAGGCAGGTCAAAATATTATTGTTAACAAATTGGCGGGATATCTGGCGGGCCAGGGCATGGCGAACATACTCGGTCAAAATCTCAGTATCTTTAGTCAAAGTGGCATAATCAGCCAGTGTCTCAAAAATAGTTACCATATCTCTAATCGAGATTTTCTCACGCAGCAAATTGCCCAACACTTTCTGAATTTCACCAAGTGATAACAAGTTTGGCGTTAATTCATCGGCAACTGCCGCATTGTTCTGTTTAACAGATTCAATTAAGGTTTGTACTTCCTGGCGTCCCAGAATTTCAGCAGCATGGGTCTTAATAATTTCTGTAAGATGTGTCGCCAGCACAGATACCGGATCAACAACAGTATAACCGGCAAGTTCAGCTTGCTCCCGGTATGTTTCCTGAATCCATAGGGCTGGCAGCCCAAACGCCGGTTCGACGGTTTCAATACCCGGTACCGATTCAAAAACTGCACCTGAATCCATGGCCAGGAAATGATCTAACATTAACTCGCCTCTGGCGATTTCAATGCCCTTAAGTTTGATAACATACACATTGGGTTTAAGCTGAATATTATCACGTATCCGGATTGTCGGAACAATAAGTCCCAGTTCCAACGCACATTGACGACGAATCATAACCACACGGTCCAGTAAATCGCCGCCCTGGCTGACATCAACAAGCGGAATAAGACTATAGCCAATTTCCAACTCCATCGGGTCAACCTGCAGCAAAGAAACAATATTCTCGGGCTTACGCACCTCTTCTTTTTCCTTTTCTTCCTGCTGCGACATTTCCATTTGCACTTCAGATTTCTGCGTCCTTATCAGCGCATAGCCAATGGCGCCGGTAATAGCGCTCATCGAAAAAAACGGAATACCCGGCAGCCCGGGAATCGTCCCAAGCAGCGCCAGTACACCGCTGGCAATGAAAAATATGCGGGGGTTATTAATAATCTGACTCGTAAGGTCTGAACCTAAATTCGCTTCCGAAGCCGCCCTGGTTACAACAATACCGGTAGCGGTAGATATTAAGAGCGCCGGTATTTGGTTGACCAAACCCTCGCCCACGGTAAGCAGGGTATAGGTCTGCAGTGCCTGCAAAGCATCCATATCGCGCTGCAGCATCCCGATGGCAAAACCGCCGACAATATTAATCACAATAATAATAATGGCGGCAATCGCATCACCTTTAACAAACTTGCTCGCACCGTCCATAGCCCCGTAAAAATCAGCTTCGCGCTGAATAGTTTTCCGGCGGTCACGCGCTTCCTTATCACTAATAAGTCCTGCATTCAGATCGGCGTCAATACTCATTTGCTTACCCGGCATAGCATCCAGAGTAAAGCGTGCCGCGACTTCCGCGACCCGTTCAGCACCTTTGGTAATTACAATAAACTGAATAATAATCAGGATAACAAAAACAATAAAGCCAACTACCGCATTACCGCCTACTACGAAATTACCGAAAGCGGCAATGACTTCTCCGGCATGACCATCTAATAAAATCAGCCGGGTGGAGGATACGTTAAGAGCCAGCCGGAATAAGGTAGTAACCAGCAGCAATGAGGGAAATACAGAAAAGTCCAGTGGTTCTATATTATAGATAGCTACCATAACAATAACCATAGCCAACGTAATGTTAAGCGTCAGCAGCATGTCAAGGAGAATTGTCGGCAGCGGGATAATCATCATAACTACAATAGTAATGATGGCCACAGCTATCATGATGTCACTGTATTTAGTTATGCCTCTAACTAACGCAGACTGGTGTGCAGCCATTTATCAAATCGCTCCTTCTACTAAGACAAGCGTTTTTTTAAGCGGTATACATAAGCCAAAACTTCCGCCACCGCCTGATATAATTCAGGGGGTACAACATCCCCAATTTCCACTACCGGATACAGCGCACGCGCCAACGGTTTGTTTTCTACCACAACTACCTTGTGCTCCCGGGCCACTTGTTTGATACGCTCAGCGATAAAATCCTGTCCCTTCGCCAAAACCACCGGTGCCGACATATTTTTTTCATACTTTAAAGCAATGGCCAGATGGGTCGGATTTGTCACTACGACATCGGCTTTGGGAATTTCCTGCATCATACGCCGCATAGCGATAGCCCTCTGTTTTTCTTTTATTTTACTTTTTATTTGCGGATTGCCTTCGGTTTGTTTGAACTCTTCTTTTACTTCTTGTTTAGACATTTTTAAGCTCTGATTATGTTCCCACCATTGATAGATATAATCAAAGATTGCCAGAATCATCATGACGGCAATAATCTGAAAAGCCAGGTCAAGCACCAGCGAAGCCGCCAGTGCCACCGAATCGATAATCTCCATATTAATTAACTTAGGAATATCTCCTGTTTGTAACACCGCAAAGCGGTAAATAAAATAACCGATAATACATACCTTGAAAATAGACTTTGCCAGTTCGACAAGTGATCTTTTGGAAAATAAGCGCTGAAAGCCGGATATCGGATTCAGCTTGCTAAATTTCGGCATGATAACCTCTGTCGAAAACATGGCCCCGACTTGCATGAAATTGATCATTACCGCAATGATCATGATAACAAACAAAACCGGCAAAACTGTTTTTAACAACACTACAACTGCCTTAACATATATTAATTGCACAGACTGAAACGTAAAGTCCGGTGTAGCCAAACTTGACAACGTTGTTTTCATAAAGCCTGTCAGCTGATTATAGGCATGATCTCCTAAAAACTTAAGTGTGCAGAAAGCAGCCAGAATAACAAATACCGAATTAATTTCATTGCTTTTGGCCACCTGTCCTTTTTTTCTGGACTCCTGCCTGCGTTTCGGAGTAGCCTCTTCCGTCTTTTCACCATTAAATAACTGCAGGTCAAAGCTGGTCAGCTTATACCGGTTAGCTTTAAATTGGCGCAAAACTTTCCAGGAGGCGGTACATGTGGTGAAAAATTTCATTGAAAACTACCTCCAAGAAAACAATGTAAAATGGTAAAGCCAAAGATAGTACAAAAATGCCGACAAGAATTTTGCCCGGCACACCAACGACAAAAATATTCATTTGGGGCATAGTACGGGCTAAAATACCTAAAGCTACATCGGTAAGCACTAAAGCTACCGAAATCGGCAAACTAATCTTGACTGCAATAATAAAAATGGCAACAAGCATATCCACCATAATATTAGCCAGCATATTGGGCTGAAATACCCCCTTGGTTACCGGAATGATTTTGAAACTGTAAAACATAGCTGACAAAAAAAGATGATGACTGTTACTTGCCAAATAAACCAGCATCGCCAAGATATATTTAAAATTGCCAATAATCGGCACCTGCTGGCCAATTAGCGGATCAAAGACATTCACCATCCCAAAGCCGATTTGCGTATCTAACAATGCCCCTGTCATCTGTATTCCATGAAATATAAACGAACAGGCAAATCCCATGATCAGGCCGATTAAAAATTCACCGATAATCAAGGCAACATAGGATAATAAGGCGTCCGGCAAAATAAGGTTTGGTTCAGCTAACAGCGGTAACAATATATAGGATAATAGTAACGACAGCCCGGCTTTGACCATTACCGGAACATTGCGGGCACCAAACATCGGGGCTGTCGAAAAAATCCCGCTCATTCGCGCAAAGATCAACAGACAAAAGCCTAACTGGTTTTGCAGTAAAGTAAACAAATCCAATATTGCTTACCACCAATCTATGTAGAAATACCGCTGCTCCTTCCAGTTAGCGTACCATGGCCGGCAGATTCATAAATATCTCTCTGGTATAATCAACCAATATACTCAGCATCCATGGCCCAAAAACAAGTATAGCAACAAAAACAGCAATGATCTTGGGAATAAACACAAGTGTTTGTTCCTGTATTTGGGTTGTCGCTTGAAATATGCTCACCATAATACCAACCAGCAAGCCAAGAACAAGCATCGGAGCTGCGACCATCATAACCATAGCCAATGCATTCCGGCCTAACTGGATAGCCATATCGCCCGACATAAGCGCCCTCCTCTTAGTGAAAACTACTGACCAATGAGCGGACAACCAAATGCCAGCCATCTACCAGTACAAATAGTAAAAGCTTAAAAGGCAGCGAGATCATTACCGGCGGCACCATCATCATCCCCATAGCCATAAGGGTGCTGGCCACTACCATATCAATTACGATAAAAGGAATGTAAATTAAAAAGCCAATTTGAAAAGCCGTCTTCAGCTCGCTAATGATAAAAGCCGGAATCAACACCGAGGTGGGGACATCTTCCGGCGCATTAGGCCGCGCCATTTCCGACATATTTACAAATAAAGCCAGATCATTTTCACGGGTTTGCTTGAACATAAACTCACGCATAGGGTTCATGGCTTCGGTAAGTGCCGTTTCCTGGTTTATCGTCCCGGCCAGCATGGGCTGGAGCGCATTTTTATTCACCTGGTCAAAATAAGGCGACATCGTAAAAAAGGTTAAAAACAAAGCCAGTCCGACTAAAACCTGATTCGGCGGCATCTGCTGGGTTGCCAATGCACTGCGCATAAAGGATAATACGACAATAATGCGAGTAAAGGATGTCATCATAATCAAAATAGACGGTGCCAGTGAAAGCACCGTTAATGTTAACAGAACTTGCAGGCTCAGAGCAACATCCTGGGGATTATTCGCTTCTTCCACCCCAATATTAATATTGGGAATCAACGGTGCTGCTGTAGCCATTGCCGGAAAAGCCAGTGCTATAATTAGGGTCAAAACAAAAACATGGTAATGCCATGTTTTTGTATATGTAATCCATCGTGACACTCTATTTACCTCTTCCTATTATTGTTTTCAGGCTCCTTATCAACTGTTTCGGGAGTGTCTGAACCGAAAACAAGGGGAAAATTTCTTGGCATCTGCTTGAGCGAGACAAGCTGGCGGCGAAAAATGCTGCCAAACTGTTCGGGCGGCAGGGTATTAGCAGTAGCCTGCAAAGCTTTAATACGCTCAATCTCAGTTGGTGAAGTAATCTCATTGAGCAGCGTAATATTCTGCTCGGTAACCCCAAGCACCATAAACTTACCTGCTATCTCTACCACATGAACAGCACGATTAGGACCCAATGACAAAGTAGAATACACTTTGCCGCCAAATCCTCCGGCCCGTGTCATTCTTTGCCCCAAAAATTTGGATGTAAAATAGGCAAGCCCGAGAACCAGCAAAAAAGTTAACAGTAACGAAATAATATAACTGCTGGTAGCAAGCCAGGAGGATGCCGTCGGCTGAGGCTCTTGATATTTTAAATATTCGCCTGTTTCCGCGGCTGCCAATACCTGGCCTGTCAAAAATAGCAAAACAAAAATAATGAGTACAACACTACCGCTTACATGAAATTTACTGCGCATGTATCAGTATATTCCCATCTAGCCAACTGCTTTGCGGACAGCTTCAAGCACGCGGTCAGGCTGGAACGGCTTAACGATAAAGTCGCGAGCCCCTGACTGAATTGCTTCAATAACCATAGCCTGCTGCCCCATTGCGCTGCACATAATTACTTTAGCACTGGGATCAATTTTTTTAATTTCTTTTACGGCAGTAATTCCATCCATTTCCGGCATAGTAATATCCATTGTGGTCAAATCAGGCTTAAGCTCCTGATATTTTTCCAGTGCTTTAAGACCGTTTTCCGCTTCGCCAACTACATCATAGCCGTTTTTGGATAAAATATCTTTAATCATCATGCGCATAAAAGCAGCATCATCCACGACTAAAACTTTAATCGCCATTAAAATAATCTCTCCCTATTTCGAAATTTATTTAGAATTGTTACTGGAGATTGTTAACCCGCTCCAAGGGACTTATTACATCGGTGATCCTCACACCAAAGTTTTCGTCAATAACTACAACTTCCCCTTTGGCAATCAATTTGCCATTAGCTAAAATATCTACCGGCTCGCCGGCCAGCTTATCGAGTTCGATCACCGAACCTGGCGCTAATTCGAGAATATCACGTATTAGTTTGCGGGTGCGGCCCAACTCCACCGTAATTTGCAGCGGTACATCTAAAAGCAGGCCAATATTGGTGTCAACACCAGGCATGCCTCCTGGTTTTAACGGCGCAAATTGAACAGGTTGCACTGCCACATTTTGCACCGGTTGCTGGGTCGGCTGAGCATAAGCAGGAGCCGGTTGTGGTGGCGGCGCTGCGGGTTTAGGCGGCGCTGGCTGCGGCGGCGGGGCTGCTGCCGGCTGAACAGCATTCATCAAATTTTCCACCATTTCTTTGGCAACACTAAGCGGCATAAGCTGCATAAGCTCACTGTCAATAAGCTCTTCTACTTCCATCCGGAAAGACACCCGTACCAACGGGTCATTGCCTGTAACAATTTGAGTAATATCAGGATCTATAGCAAAATCCAATAAATTGACCTTGGGTGGCGCTATATCCACTTTTTTCTTGAAAATGGTAGATATGGATGTGGCTGTTGACCCCATCATCTGATTCATAGATTCACTGACAGCACTCATATACAATTCGTTTAATTCGGTCGGCGGATTTGAACCGTCACCGCCCATCATCAGATCGGCAATAATTAACGCGTCTTGCTCGCGTATAGCTAAAATATTGGTTCCCAGCAATCCCTGGGTATACCCTACTTCAATAACCAAATACGGCAGCGGATACTGGCGCTTTATTTCATCCAAAGTAGATATTGAGACCTTCGGGGTAGTAATCGAGACTCGTCTGCCCAAAAGCACAGACAGCGTAGTAGCGGCCGTCCCCATAGAGATATTGCCAATCTCACCCAAAGCATCTTTTTCAATATCCGACAACTCTTGCCCAGCCGGAGATGGCGAGGCTGCTACCGGTTCGCCTCTTAATAAAGCGTCTATTTCTTCCTGGGACAGGAATCCGTCACTCATCATTATCATCTCCTTGGGAAATTACTTGAGTAATTTGTATTGCATTTTTATGTCCGACTAAACCCGGTTTACACTTAAACTTTTCCCTGCTGCCAATAATGACACTCAAATCATTTTCAGCCTTAGTGTCAAGCTGCAACACATCCCCCACTCCCAAATTCAAAAGTTCATGAACGCTGATAGTAGCCCGTCCAAGTTCTGTAATAACAGGAATAAGGGTTTTCTCGAGCTTGCGCTGCAACGTATTCATGGTTTCCGGTGAAGATTGTTTGGCTGTTGAAGAAGACACCCAAAAAGTCGTTGTCAACTTAGACATAATTGGTTCAAGCACTAAATAAGGGATACAGATATTCATCAGCCCTTCCGCCTGACCAATCTTTGCCTGAAGCGTAATCAGCACCACCATGTCATTGGGAGGGACAATCTGAGTAAACTGCGGGTTGGTCTCTAAAGCCTCCATCCGGGGCTCTATACTTACAACTTGCTTCCAAGCTTCCTGCATGCTTTCCATAGCTTTATGAATAACCTTACGAATAATGGCTTCCTCTATATCAGTCAAGGCACGTGCTTTGGCAGGAGGCAATCCAGGACCGCCAAACAATCTGTCAATAATCGCTAACACAATGTTAGGATTTATCTCCAGGATTGCGTTGCCTTTCAGCGGCCGCATCTGGAAAATACTAATAACACTGGGATTGGGCATTGACCGGATAAATTCCTCATATGTCAGTTGGTCAACAGACGCAACATCAATATGAATAAGTGTCCGCAGATGGGCTGAAAGGTAGGTATTGATCATGCGCGCGAAATTTTCGTGCAGCATGTAGATGGTACGGATTTGGTCTTTAGAAAACTTATCCGGACGCTTAAAGTCATAGATTTTAATCTTACGCTGTTTTTCTTCAGTTTTTATTTCTTCAGCAGTGACAACACCAGTCGACAAAGCTGACAGTAAATCATCGATTTCGGATTGTGATAAAACATCAGGCCCTGCCAATCCTCCCCCACCTTTCCACAAAAAACAAAACTATGTACTTAACGAGCAGTTAATTTATTATACAAAAATATTCGACATGATTCTACTGTAAAACAAAATTAGTAATATAAATGTCATAAACCCGTTCGCCGCCAAGAACTGTATTAATTTCATTTTTTAATACTTCTTTTAGCTGATCTTGTTTTGCCGGGTCAAAATCTTCTATTTTCTGCGAACGTAAGACATAAACTGCAGTATCCAATATCTTTATTTCCTCAGGTGAGGGTAATTTCCCTTCTTTTTGCGCTGTTTTCTTCTCAGGTTTCAATTCCACAATCAAGCCGATTTTAAGGTACCGGCCGCTATTGACTCCGCCAATATTGAGAATAAGTCCGTCTTTTGCATCCCCTAGCTTAATAAAATGTCCCGGCTCATGCAGCGCACTTTTCTCAACCGTTTTATCAGATACCACTCTTGTCGCAATCAAGTACGAAATACCACCGGCTAAAATTAAGCCCACCACGATCAAAATGATAATTGTCATCATTGACATTTTTTTTGGTTTTTCCTCTTCAGCCACTGGCACACCTCCATTACATAGATATTTGTTTCATTGACATGCAGCTTACCAGCTATATATTCCGCGTTAAAGAATCTGATAGGTGCATGCGGGTGGTGCATTGACAACTCTCCACCACTGGCGTTTGACTTACGCTTTTGCCAACACACCACCCGCCTGCCACAATAGTTAGCACATTATATAAAAGGAGAGGTTACCGCATATTTCTAAACAATGCCCGCCGGTAATCCATAACCATGCGTACAATTTCATCCATTGATTCTTCCACAATCAGTTTTTTGCCGCTGGTTAACGTAATTACCGTATCAGGTGTCTCCTCAATGGTTTCAATCAGTTCGGCATTCACCACAAAATCGCGGTCTTGCGACTTAAGTTTGGTAACCTTTATCATGTCAATCCTCCTCACTTACTTTTTGAAAAAGCAGGTAGCGGAAGAGAGGTCTTCCCTCCGCTACCCATCATGCAATTATCGCTTCAAGTTAGCCAATAGCTCCAGCATTTCGTCGGTTGTGGTAATAATTTTGGAGTTGGCCTGGAAGCCACGCTGAGTAATAATCATATCACTGAATTGCTGAGCCAAGTCGACATTGGACATTTCCAGAGTACCGCCGGCAAACTCACCGCGCCCGCCGGTACCGCTTGTGCCGATGTCCGCAATGCCGGAGTTATTGGTCTCAGTATACAGATTGTCACCGGCTTTATTCAGGCCGCCGGGATTGTTAAATACAGCCATCGCAACCCTTGCCAGATTCTTACTCATACCATTGGTAAAATTACCCACAATAGTGCCTGTAGCATCAATGGTAACACCGTCTAAAGTACCGTCAGCCCAGCCATTTTGCTCGGTTGCCTTAGCTGTAGACTCACTGGCATATTGAGAAATTGCCGAAAAATCCAGATCAACCGTGAAAGAACCGGCGCCGGCATAGGGTCCGCCTGCCGGATCAATCGTCAGGCTGTTTACCATGGTGTTTAACGCATCATACACACCAAAACGATCAAAGGAGATTGTCGACGGATTCCCGGTTATTGTCCCGACTGTAACACCATCTTTGTTAACAGCAGTCCCGGAAGGAGTAAACTCCCAGGTATTATCTCCGGTCTTGATAATGCTGGCGTTTATGGTGTATGGATTTCCTTGTGAATCATATATGGTAACCTGCATCGGTACTTTAGATGTTTCGTTATAGGCTGCTTTCACTGCCTCCGATGCATTTGTAACAGCAGTTGCTGCATCAAGCGCTGTTTGTGATGCAGCTGTTTGTGCAGTTTTTTTAAGTTGCTGGTCAGCTTCTGCTGCCTGTCGTGCTGCTTCTGCAGTGGTGAATGCTCCGTTTGCAGCGGTAACTGCTGTATTTGCAAATCCTTCCGCAGTGGCTGCAAGTCCAACTACTGCACCTATAGTTGATGTTGGAGGTGTAGCAGCCAATTTATCCGCCTCGGTTTTTAAGTTAGTAGCCGCGTTTTTTAGATCATTAGCAGCAGTTTGCGTAGCCGAAGTAGCACTATCTGCGGCAGTGGCTGCGAGAGCTGCGGCTGTATTTGCAAGCAAGGCTACATCAGCTGCTGTCGGTACCGGAGCAGGTGTACCATTCTGCAAAGCTACTGCCGCAGCATGTGCAGCAGCCATGGCTGTTTGTGCAGCCACCAGTGCATTCTGGGACGCCTTTGCTTTCACTTCGTCAGTTTGTGCCGTTGATAAAGCAGTATTTGCTGCCGCTAAGGCAGTGTTTGCATTTTGCAATGCAAGATCTGCCGCATCCTTGTCCGATTTTGCCGTTGTCAAAGCAATGTCTGCCGCCGCCCGTTCGGCTGCTGTGCCTGTCTTGATCGCGCTGGCCGATAAGTTCTTGCCAAAGGTAATTTTGTTGGTTTGCTGCGCCTTCATCATCTCACCAACTGGAATTTTAATGGTAGTAATGTCGCCGGTGGAATCAATATTCCCGGTAACAGAATCGGCCATCCAGCCTGCCACCTTTAAGCCGGTTCCGGGCACCACATAATTGCCCTGCACATCAAAGTCAAAATTACCTGCACGTGTATAGTACTTTTGGTTGCCATCAGCTAAAATAAAGAATCCCTGACCTGTGATTGCCAGGTCTGTTTGCTTGCCTGTAGGCTGGTAGCTGCCATCGGTGAAAATAGTATCAATACTGGCCACAGCCATCCCGAGACCAACCTGCTTCGGGTTGGTACCGCCGCGATTGCCTTGCGGCGAGGATGCTCCCTGCAGGGTTTGGCTTAAAATATCCTGAAAGTTAACTCTGCTGCCTTTAAACCCAACCGTATTGACATTGGCAATATTATTGCCGATGACATCCATCCGGGTCTGATGGTTGCGAAGACCGGATACTCCGGCAAATAATGAACGCATCATAGTTAAACATGACCTCCTACATTCTTTTAGTAACATATTGGCTGCATCTGTCAATCAGCAGCCTGTGGGGCTTCCTCAAGAGGTCCAGCCCTAAATGATTACCGCACTGTCAATATTGGTAAATACGTTGCCTGCGCCACTTGCGCCGTCCACAGCAGTAATTACCGTTTTGTTTTTCACACTGACGACAAACGCCAAATTATTATCCATAATGATCAGTGATTCTTTTGCACCTTTTTGCGCCGCTTTGTCAATAGCCTGACTGAGCTGATTGAGCTGGCTGCTGTCAAGCTGAATTTTCCGGCTGTCAAGCCGCTGGAGCGCATGCTTGGAAAAAGTAACGCCGGCAAGTTCCTGACCCAGAATTTGATTGAAACTGGTTCCCGCAGCCGGTTGATTCGCCGCTGCTCTTGCTGGTTTGGGTGACGATGATACCGGTACTATTGGCGGCAAAGGCTGATATGACTGGTAAATACGGTTATCAGACATCGCTAGTCACCTGTGGAGCTATCCTTGACGCTGGTTACTTCACTTAGCCCGATAGTGCTGTCGCCAATAACCAGTTTCGGCACACCATCCACCAAGCGCACAGAATTCACCACGCCGTAGGTTTCCTTCCCGTCTTTATCTATCCAGCCTACTGTTTTACCGATCAGGGTGCTGGCCTGAGTCATCTGCCCGGTAGTGTAATCAACCGGAATTTCCGTAACGCTTATTACTTCACTCAGCCCCACAGTGGTATTTTCGTCAAGAACCAGTCTTGCTTCGCCGTTGACTATTTGCACAGAATTGACCATGCCATAGTAAAGCTGTCCACCCTGCGCCCAGCTGACTACCTTTCCAATCAAACCGCTGGCCTGACTCATCTGCATCGAGGTGTTCAGGTTTTTCATTTGTTCCAAACTGGTAAATTGGGCCATTTGGGCAATAAAATCCTTATCTTCCATCGGCTCCATCGGATCTTGATATCTCAGCTGCGTAATCAATAACTTCAGGAAATCATCTTTGCCAAGTTCATTGGTTTTATTGGTCCTGTTATTGGTCTTGTCAGTAGCTGAGCTTGCTGCGCTCTGCGTTGAGTTAGTAGTATATATACCAGCCATGATAACCTCCTTTTCTTATATACGGTAATCCACACCGGCTTGACTGCCGGTTCCGGGAATTCTTCCCTCTGCCACTTCTCCGTCAATTGCCTCAACAAAGCCCTCAGCGTCCTTTTTGTTCGTAAGCTTGATGAATTGCTGGCGCGAATTTCTGTCCTGGTCATGATTGGGCAAAAACTGGTCCAGTCCGGCTGAAACACTTACATTGTCAACCTTAAGACCGTTATTGGCCAAATCCAGTTTGAGCTGTGGCAGCGATTGTTCGATGATATTGCGTACTTCGGAATTGTTGGAATGGAAACTGGCGTTCACCACACCGTTTTCTACAGCAACCTTAAGGGTAAGCTCTCCCAGATGTTCAGGTTTTAGCCTGATAATCATTTCGGTGTTTTGCGGCTTGGCAATAAGTCTGGTCTGGGCTACGATTTGCTCAGCCACTTGATGAACATCGGCAAAAGGAACTCCTGGCTGCTTGGTCTCTGCAGCGGCGGTGGTACCGGTTTTGGTTAAAATAGTATCCAGGCCTTGGGTAAAGGTGTGTGTTTTATTTACTTCCACCGTATTGATACTCAGGTCCTGAGCAAGCTTAGGCTGGCTGAGCGGATTTTCCGCTGAAGAATGCTTTTGGCCTTCTCCGCTAAACCCTTTACTTGCCTGTTTACCCTGTTGGTCGGTCGGCAAGAGCGGCAGTACCTCAGCCTCTGCTGGCTGCTGCTCAGCTTCTACAAGACGCTCATTACGCATACCTGTTTCGGCTTTAGGTATCTGACTTTGGCCTGCGATCACAGTCTGAGGCCCTATTGTGGCAATATCCTCCGCACTTGGCACTGACTGCGGTAGATTTCCCTGCATCTGTTGCGTATTCAGGCTGGCAGTATTAGCCGCTGTAGTTGCAGTCGGAATAAGTTCTGCAGGCAATTGCGCCTGACTGGCCGGATTATTGGCGGTTTCTGCAAACAATGTTCCCATTTGCGCACTTTCCGGTGAAACCGCTGCCTGCTGTTGCAAATTGATGCTGGGAGCTGTTACCGGAGCAACTGTCGCTTCAGGAGCGGCAGACTCACTGGCGGCCGTTGGCACTGGAATAAATCCTGGTACAGTCAGGGCAGTATTCACGGCGGTCTGTAAAAGCTGATCAGCCGGAAGCATTGCGCCGTCATCAGAGCCAGGTAATTCATCTGTGAGCATGTCCAAGCTTTCAGGTAAAACTTGCTTGTCGGCAGACTCAGCAGTCTTGATGACCAAATTTGTTGGCAGGTCAGGCAGTAAAAGCTTCTCTGTCTTACCATCTGTTGTCTGCTGTGCTTCGGATTGTGAAACAGCAGTATTCAGTTTGTCGCTAAAACTGTTGTTTTGCTGACTTTTCGGCTTGTTATTAGCCGTCTTGCCGGAAGCGGCTGCCGTTTGCGGGTTGACTGGTAATAAACCGAGTGCTGTATTCATGTTTTTCACCTCCTTTCGGTGCGTACATACTATTTATGCTACAGGCGTGGCGGCTGGCGCTGACCTTTGAGCATATCTTCGGTTATGCGGGCGGCGCGTTTAGAATCAAACAAAGCCAGTATTTTAGAAACCTGGTCTTCTTCCATTTTGCCGAAAATGGCAATAACGGTAGCATCATCCAGTTCATTCATAATTGTTACCGCCGCATCGGGCTTCATTCCACCGTACAAACGGGCTAATTTTGAGATACGCTTGGCTTCTTCCTGCTGTCTAAGCTGGGCTTGTTTTTCCAAATCCTCCGGGGTAATGATATTAGGATTTGGCATTTGCGGAGTTGGCACAGGTGCTGCCGGCTGCTCAGCCGGATTCGATATTACCGGCGGCACTGCTGCCGGCCCAGGCGCAGCCATATCTTCCTCCAACTCTACCGGCTCAAAATTAGTTTTGGGCAAAAAACGCTCCATCACCGGATATTGGGACAAATTCATATCACTGGTGATTTTTTCTACATCAAATAATTTAAAATAGACTCCGGCACCAAATCCGATAGCTGTGAGAATACACAGGGAGAGGATTACCACCAAAATTTTAAATACCAGGCCAAATCTTGACTGCGGTTCTTGCTGTACCGGTGGCGGTGCAGCAGGCGGCGGCTGTTTGGATTTGGCAGCAGGAGTTCTAGGTTTTTCAGCCATTAATTACAGACTCCTCTACTTAGCCAGTGATAGCACTCTGGCTACATAGTTACGGGTTTCGCTATAAGGGGGAATACCATTAAAATTTTTCACAGCCTGCGGGCCGGCATTATAAGCGGCTACCGCTTTGCTGACATCCCCTCCAAAGGTAGTGAGCATTTGTTTCAGATAGCGAACACCGCCGTCAATGTTCTCCCGCGGATCCTTGCTATTGCGTACCCCTAATGAGCGGGCAGTTTCAGGCATCAATTGCATTACGCCAACAGCCCCAACCGGCGAAACGGCTTCAGGTGACAAGCCTGATTCGGCTTCAGCTACCGCCATTGCCAGCTTGGGGTCAACCCCATATTTGCCGGCAGCTAGGTTTATCATCTTAACAATATCTTCCTTGCCGGCGCTGACTGCAAGTTTGGCAGCAGTTGACTGCTGCGCTGCGTCCGCTGCGGCAAGTGTTGCGGCAAAATCACCGGCAGGCCGGGACTGAGTATGAGAAAACCGCTGTTCTATAGCAGCAATTCGCTGCATCACTTGATTAATACTCTCCATCATGTTAACCACTCTCCTTGTCACGCATAAAGGCTTGCGTTCCAAGCTCGTCAAGAATTTTTTGCTCTTCCTGCAATAGCTCGTTATTATACTGTTCCAACCGTTTTTTTCGCAAGTTATCAACAAGTTTTCGCTGTTGAATGGCAGCCTCCAATAAGGTAAGGCATTCCTGGCGATATTCCGTTGCCTTGGCAACTTGCTCCCGTTGAGCGATAATTTCGCTCTTTATTTTATCGATATAATAACTAAAGGTCTTAAGCTTCTCAATTGTCGGTTGTCCGGCCTGCTCGTCATTAAGCCGGTCAAGGTTGAGTGCCAGTGTATTTTGTAAGTCATTTAGCAATTCTTGTGCTTTGCGCAAACGGTCCGCGGCTTCGGCTAGCTTAATCTGCGCTTGTTCTTCCTGCATTTTTCGAAATTTTAGCAGCATTTCCAGGCGAAACCGAAACTTCTTCATAAGCTTTCATCCTTAGCAGCTATATATAACGACTATTTTTTTGCAATATTCCACCCGTCTGCACCTGCCAGCTTCTTTAATGGGGAATATATCTCTAAGCGACAAGTTTTTTTAAGCGCTGAACCGTTTCTGACAGCAGGGTATTTTCATTAATGCCTTGCTGGAGAAACTTTTTAATCTCGGCAATGACAGCAATTGCCTGGTCGATAGCCGGGTTGCTGCCATGAGCATAGGCCCCGATATTAATTAAATCTTCAGCTTCGCGATAGGTTGCCAATAAAGCACGCAATTGCTGCGCACATTGCACATGTTCAGTCTCAACAATTTCCAGCATGACCCGGCTGACACTGGCTAAGATATCAATGGCCGGATAGTGATTTTGTGCAGCCAAATTCCGGCTCAACACAATGTGTCCGTCAAGAATGCTGCGAACCGCATCGGCTATCGGCTCGTTCATATCATCCCCGTCAACCAACACGGTGTAAATTCCGGTTATTGATCCCCGGTCGCCAGTACCTGAGCGTTCGAGTAATTTTGGCAGCATGGCAAATACGGAAGGAGTATATCCCCGGGTAGCCGGCGGTTCACCTACTGTCAGGCCAACTTCACGCTGTGCCATGGCAAACCGGGTCACGGAATCCATCATCAGCATAACATCCAGTCCCTGATCCCGGAAGTATTCAGCAATGGCGGTGGCTGTCATGGCTCCCTTGAGCCTGACCAACGCCGGCTGGTCTGATGTCGCAACAACGACAACCGCTCGTTTTAACCCTTCCTCGCCTAAATCCCGTTCAATGAATTCCCGTACTTCCCGGCCACGTTCACCAATAAGAGCAATTACACTAATATCAGCCTCCGTATTCCGGGCTATCATGCCTAAAAGGGTGCTCTTGCCCACACCGCTGCCAGCCATAATCCCTACCCGTTGGCCTCTGCCAAGGGTCAGTAAGCTGTCAATAGCCCGAACACCGACACCGAGTTTTTCTGAGATGCGCCGGCGGGCTAAAGGTGGTGGCGGCACAGCAGTAAGCGGGTATTGACTGTTACTGTTCAGTGGACCTTTGCCATCAATCGGATTACCAAGTCCATCCAAAATCCGGCCTAACAGTTGACGCCCTACATTTACTTTAAGCACTCGATGAGCCGATACAACTTCACAGCCTGGACCAATACCCTGAATTTCACCGACAGGCATTAACAGCACGCGATTCTCTCTAAAGCCTACAACTTCGGCAGGAATCGGTTCACCCGGATTGCGCGGGTAAATGTAGCACAATTCTCCGAGGTTTACATGCGGTCCCTGCGATTCAATCACCAGACCGATTATCTGGGTAATTCTACCATTTAATTTCATGGTGTCGGCACTATATATAGCGGAGAGATATTTTGATGGATCAAATGCTGGGTTCATGGCAGCACTTCCTGAATGGCTTTGTAAACCAATTCTAATTTGGTATCCAGCCTGGCATCGACCGTACCCAGCGAGGTGTCAATAACACAGCCTCCTAATGGAACAATGGGATCAACAGTTACACTAACCGCATTTTCCCTGCCAACCATAAGCTGCAAATCGCGTTTGGCCATCAGTACCATTTCATAATCTTCGGGATTGACTCGAATAGTAATTTGTTCCTGGTCGCGAACCTTGCTTAATGCTTCTTTCACAATTGGCAAAATGGCAGTTGGGTTTTCTTCCAGCTCCCGGGCCAGTACTCTTTTGGCTACAACAAAAGCAATTTCGACAATCTCCCGTTCGGCGTCAAGAATCATCTGCCGGGCCGCTTGTTCTGCCGTCCCGACGATTCCCTGAGCCTTCTCCAGGGTCAACTGCATAGTCTGCTGCATATCAGCCAGTGCTGTTTGTTTTCCTTGTTCAAGCCCTTCCTGCTGACCTTGCTCAAGGCCTTCCTGATAGCCCTTATTGTGGCCTTCTTCATAAGCCTGCTGTGCCAGTTCGTGCGCCTTGCTTTCAGCCTCAGTCAAGCACTTGGCTGCAGTTTCTTCCGCCTTGGCGATAATTGTCTCAGCCTCATACCGGAAAGCCTCCAGGTCGATTGCAGGCACAACCGGCTCCGGCTCCTGTTCACGCACCGGCTCGGGTGCGATAATCGGACGGGCTTTGATAATTACCGGGCAGTTTTTTTCGAAGAACACACTTTTTATGATCTTAGACAATTATTTCGTCTCCTTTACCACGAGAAACAACGATTTCACCCGATTCTTCGAGACGACGTATATTATTAACAATTTTCTGCTGCGCTTCTTCCACATCTCTTATACGTACCGGACCCATGTACTCGATTTCTTCGCGAAGCATTTCACCGGCCCGTTTGGAAATATTTTTGTAAACTTTTTCAGATACTTCGCTTGCGGTTGCTTTAAGCGCCAACGCCAAGTCTTTGTTGTCAATTTCTCTAAGCACAAGCTGAAGCGACCTGTCGTCGAGAAGAACAATATCTTCGAAAACAAACATCCGCTTTTTAATTTCTTCAGCCAGCTCAGGATTTTGCACTTCCATGTTTTCAATAATGGTTCGTTCAGTAGTCCTGTCAACCCGGTTAAGAATATCGACAACAGAATCAACGCCACCGGCAGCTGTAAAGTCTTGCGTCACCAGTGATGATAATTTGCGTTCAAGAATTCTTTCCACATCACGGATTACATCAGGCGAAGTCCGGTCCATCGTTGCAATCCTGCGGGCAACGTCCACCTGCCGTTCAGGCGGCAATGCGGAAACGATAGCGGCAGATTGCTCCGGCTGAAGATAGGCCATAATTAATGCAATGGTTTGAGGATGTTCGTTTTGGATAAAGTTAAGTAATTGACTGGGGTCGGTTTTGCGGGCAAAGTCAAACGGCCGGATTTGCAGACTGGTAGTTAACCGGTTGATAATTGATACGGCTTTTTCGGAGCCCAATGCCTTTTCCAGCACTTCGCGGGCATAATCCAGACCCCCGTTGGAAATATATTCTTTAGCCACACACATTTGATGAAACTCAGCAAGCACTTTATCTTTTTGTTCTTGTGACAATTTTCGCTGATTGGCAATTTCCAGCGTTAATTTTTCAATTTCATCTTCACGCATGTGTTTTAACACCTGGGCTGAGATGTCAGGCCCCAGAGCGATCAACAAAATTGCTGCTTTTTGTTTTCCTGTCATTTCATTTGACTGGTACATGGCCTAAACACCTCTCATTACTCATCCGCTAACCAAACCTTAAGAATCTGAGCTACATCTTCAGGCCGTGATTTGGCAAATTTCTCTATCGAACCTCTTTGCTCAGAGCGTTCTTTTTCCTGAGCGTTTAATTCTTCTTTAGCTGCTTCAGCCTCCAGGTCAGCTATCGGCTGCGGTTCAAGCGCAAGCGCTGCAAGCGCCTCTTCCTCTTCGCGGCGGCGGGCATAGCGTCTGTAGTAGAAGTAGAGCAATGCAATAACGGCAAGAACAGCCAGACCAATGGCCAGCATATACACCTGCTGCTGTCTTTTCGCCATTTCCTCTTCTTCTTTACGTTGTTTGTCTGCCAGCTCTGTGTTGAACTGTATGGTTTCTACCGCAATGGCATCACCGCGTACCGGATTAATGCCAATAGCAGAAGCCACCGTTTTAGTAAGGCTGTCCTGCTGCGATTGCGGAATAGAGGCATCAACGAGAACAGCAACAGTTAACCGCTTGATGGAACCAGGGGTACTTACAACCTTTTCCTTGGTTTCATTGATTTCATAATTGCGGGTAGCTTCTTTTTTCTCGTAGTTTGACTCTGAGTTATTATTGGCGGCAACATAGCCCGGGATATTAGAAGTTGTTCCGGGAACGCCACCCGGCGCAGCCGCCGAATTTCCCTGATAACTTTCATTGATTTCGTGCGAACTGCGAATGATGCCTTTGTCATCGACAACAGGTTCAAAAACCTGCCGGTCCAAGGTACGCTGATCAAAATTAAGCTCAACATTCACCCTGGCCGCAGCCTTTCCTATTCCCAGTGTCTGGTCAAGCAGTGACTGCACATTTTTTTGCAAATCATCCTGTACTTTTTTGGTCATTTCAAACTGGGTGAGCGCAGCAGTGCCGGCAAGCGGCGGAGCTTCTTCCGACTGATCATTCAAAACCCGTGCAAGATTGTCAACAACCGTGATATTTTCCGGCTTCAGCCCCTGCACACTATGAGCCACCAGATTAACAATCCCTTTTACCTGCTGCTGGGTTAACTGGGCTTGCGGCTTGAGTTTCAGCATAATGGATGCCGTGGCCGGCTTTTCAGTTTTTTTATAAAGACTGTCCTCAGACATAACAATATGTACTCTGGCTTTTTCCACTTCACCCATCTGTTCAATGGTTCGCGTTAATTCTCCCTGAATGGCTTGCAGCAGGTGTACTTTGTTTTGAAATTCCGTAGTGCCAAATTTGCTCTGCTCAAAAATTTCAAAACCTTTATTTCCTCTGGGCAAACCCTGGCTGGCCAAATCCAACCTAAGCTTATGTACATCTTTAGAAGGGACTAAAATGTCAGCGCCCTTGCTTCCTGTTTGAACTTCATACTCAGCCTTCATCTCTTTTAGTTTCGCAGTAACATTGCCTGCATCTTCAGCTTCAAGACTAGTAAACAAAGGTACATTATCCGGGCGGCTGCCCCACCAATAACTCCACAGTAAAATAGAAAGAAATATAAATGCGGCTGTACCAATAATAATATACTTATGTCTTTTATTCATGTTTTGCCAAAGACGCAGAGACTGTTCCTTCAAATCAGCCATGTCTCCACCCTTTCAGTTACGGAAAAATATGCCCAAACTCATACAGTAGTCAGACTACAGCACAGATACCCGGCAATGGCAGATATCTGTGCTGTTTTCATATTAAACCTGCATTCTCATAACTTCCTGATAAGACTCAACAACTTTATTGCGGACTTGCATGGTGAGCTGCAGCGCAACAGATGCCTTTTCAGCAGCGATGGTTACTTCGGCAATATCTTGAATCTTCCCGGCCGCCAGGTTTAAAGATGCTTGTTTAGATTGATTCTGCAGGTTATTTACACTATGTAGCGCATCTTGTAAAAACTCGCCGAAGGTTTTCTCCGATTCTTCTGTTTGGGCAATCGAAGCGGTTTCCGACAAAGCATTTTTGACAGGCATTAATTTTAAAGCTTCAATTTTCATTTATTGTCTCCTACTTTCCAATATCTAAGGCCTTCAGGGCCATACTTTTGGCAGCGTTGACAGCCGCTACATTAGCCTCATAGGCTCTAGTGGCAGTAATCATATCAACCATTTCACTGACAATATTAATATTAGGCATTTCCACATAGCCATCCTGGTTGGCATCAGGATGATTAGGATCGTACATAAGTTTAAGGGGAGCGTTATCCTTAATAATACCTGTTACGCGAACGCCCTCGCCTGACTCCATCTGACGGGACAACAGCTGACCGAAGGAAGCTTGTTCAGAACGCGGTTCAAATACTACCATTTGACGGCGATAAGGACCGCCTTCCGCGGTGCGGGTAGTATTAACATTGGCTATATTATTAGAAATAACGTCCATACGCAGCCTCTCTGCCGTCATGCCGGAAGCTGCAGAATCAATGGCCCGAAACAATCCCATAATTAGCTTCTCCCTCCACTAATTGCTGATTTGATACCAGCAAAATATTTGTTGATTTGTTGCGCAACTGCATCATAGTAAATAGAGTTTTTTGCCAAACCGGCCATTTCGCTGTCAATGTCCACATTACTGCCGTCACTGCGGAAAGAAGTAGTGGTAATCGTGTGAATAGTCGGCTCAACATTAGTAATGCCTGTTGATTTTATCGGCAAATGCCGGGCGTGTGTCCTGGCAATTGCCGGTTTGCCAGCACTCATGGCTAATTCCAGCTGATCTTCAAAACTTACTTCACTTTTTTTAAATTTTGGTGTATTAACATTGGCAATGTTATTACTGATAACTTTATGACGAAGCGAGGCTGCGCCCAACGCTTTTTCCAGTACCGATACCTGTGTTGATTTTAAAAGTGAATCAAGCACTTGGCTGGCCCTCCTGTATGTTCAGATTGCACACCACGCCTCAGGTGCTGCGCGTTAGCTATAACCTTATGCATATTTCTACAAAATCTATGAAAATCCTTTAAAAAACTTCCAGCGGATTATTAAGTTTTCCTAAAAAAAAATTCCAACCACTTAACAGTGGCTGGAATGTAATATTGATTTTTTATAAGTCTGTTTTATTTTTTGAGTTTTTTCAACTCATCCAATAAGCGTTCATTAAGCACTTTAATATAGGTGCCTTTCATGCCAAGCGATTTAGATTCAATTACGCCGGCACTTTCAAACTTACGTAAGGCATTAACAATGACTGAGCGGGTAATACCAACACGGTCTGCAATTTTACTGGCGACCAGCAAGCCTTCATTTCCTTCAAGCTCGCTCAGTATGTGCATTACTGCCTCAAGTTCCGAATAGGACAGAGTTCCTAACGCCACTTGCACTGTAGCCTTTTTCCGAGCTTCTTCTTCAATTTTCTCGCTGCGGTCTCTGAGCATTTCCATGCCGACAACTGTTGCACCATATTCGGCCAGGATTAAATCATCATCCACAAACTCAAGGCTGAATTTAGCGACAATCAGAGTTCCAATTCGCTCGCCTACGCCATGGATAGGCACAATAGTCGTATACTTATCGTTGAATAAGCAGGAAGTACCTTCACTAAAAGAACATAATCCACTTTCCAGGCGGAGGTTAGGTGAAGTTTGATCAATTTTGCGCAGCCATTCAACATATCTTTCCGGAAACTGCCCCAGTTTAAGCACTTTATCCCGCATGAGTTCACACTCAAAATCGTCAATCAAGGCATAGCCTAACACGCCACCGTCTTTGCTGACAATATAAATGTTAGCAGCCATAACACTGCTAAGCACTGCTGCAACTTCGCTGTATTCGACTTTCTCTGATTTTTGGAGCAGTTTGTTAATCGCGCGAGTGCGTTCTAATAAAGACATACTATTCCCCTACCTTTCATAATGTAAAACCATTAGTTTATAAAATGTAATGGCTTAAATCTTGATTAATAACAATATGGTCCAGTCTTGCTTTTACATATTCGCGATTAATAATAACCTGCCGCTCAGCAACATCAGGCGCATCAAACGCCAAATCTTCCAGAAGTTTTTCTAAAATGGTATGCAGCCGGCGCGCCCCAATGTTTTCTGTCTGAAGGTTCACCCGGCAGGCAATATCGGCAAGCTCATCAATAGCATCTTCGGTAAATTCAATTTCTATGCCTTCGGTTTCCAGCAGACCAACATATTGTTTTATCAGCGCATTGGCTGGTTCTGTAAGTATTTGCTGAAAATCTTCTTTGGATAAGTTGGTAAGTTCAACCCGGATAGGAAAACGTCCCTGCAGTTCGGGTATCAGGTCAGAAGGCTTCGAAACATGAAAGGCACCGGCAGCAATAAATAAAACATGATCAGTTTTTACCGGACCATATTTGGTAACAACGGTAGATCCCTCGACAATGGGAAGTATGTCACGCTGGACTCCCTCCCGGGAAACATCAGGCCCTGAACTTTGACCCCTGACAGCTATTTTGTCAATTTCATCAAGGAAAATAATCCCATAGTTTTCTGCCAGGTCAATGGCACTGGCGGTAACCTCATCCATATCAATCAGTTTCTGCGCTTCTTCCTGAATAAAGATTTTCCGGGCATTGGCCACGGTTACTTTGCGCTTTTTCTGTTTCTTCGGCATTATATTGCCGAGCATATCTTGTATGTTCATTCCCATTTCTTCGATTCCGGTTCCGGCAAACATGCCCATGACAGGTTGACCACTATCTTCTACTGTAATTTCGATCAGTTCCTCTTCCAGCTCGCCGCTTTGAAGGCGTTTACGCCACCATTCGCGTCCTGCGCTGGCTACCGGCGGTTCTTCCGGTTCCGGCGGCTTCTCCTGATTAGTCCCCATACTGCCGGAAAATAGCATTTCAAATGGATTTCGTGTGGTATCCTTCTTGGGAGGTGGAACAAAGTGGTCAAGAATGCGTTCATTAGCGAGGTCTTTGGCTTTGTCGTTTACCTCAAGCATTTTTTGGTGTTTAACCATGCGAATGGAGGTTTCCAGCAAATCCCGGACCATGGACTCGACATCGCGGCCCACATAACCTATTTCGGTAAATTTAGTGGCTTCCACTTTGACGAAAGGCGCATTTACCAGTTTCGCCAGGCGCCGGGCGATCTCGGTTTTACCGACACCTGTAGGACCAATCATTAAGATATTCTTAGGGACAATCTCTTCTTTAAGCTCTGCCGGCAGCTTCTTGCTGCGCCAGCGGTTTCGCAGGGCCACAGCAACTGATTTTTTCGCCTGCTGTTGACCGATTATGTATTTATTCAACTCACTGACTATTTCTTTTGGTGTAAGTTCCAGCAAAATCATCCCCCTTTAAAACTATAGTTCTTCTACGGTAATATGGTCATTAGTATAGACACAAATACCGGCTGCAATTTCAAGTGCCGTACGGGCAATGCCGGCGGCCGGCAAGTCAGAGTGCTGCACAAGCGCTCTGGCGGCTGCCAATGCATAGGGTCCGCCTGAACCTATCGCGGTGACACCGTCGTCCGGTTCAATGACTTCCCCATTGCCTGATATAATGAGAAGATGTTCGGCATCAATAACAATAAGCAGGGCTTCCAGTCTGCGTAAAACTCTGTCTAAACGCCATTCTTTAGCCAGTTCAACAGCTGCTCTCATCATGTTGCCATTAAATTCTTCCAGCTTACTTTCAAATTTGGAGAATAACGTAAATGCGTCCGCAACCGAGCCGGCAAATCCGGCTAAAACTTTACCATGATAAAGGCGGCGCACTTTTTTCGCATTGTGTTTCATTACTGTATTTTGACCAAAGGTAACCTGTCCGTCACCAGCAATAGCTGTCTTTCCCTGATGGCGAACAGCAACAATCGTTGTAGCGTGAAACATGGTATCACCTCCAAGGGAAATTTAGGCACGTGGATGCGATTTCTTGTAATTGGCTTTGAGTCTTTCGGTAGTTATATGGGTGTAAAGCTGGGTGGTCGACAAATTAACATGGCCTAAGAGTTCCTGCACGGTTCTGAGGTCTGCCCCGTTATCTAACAGATGGGTAGCAAAAGTATGACGCAGGGTATGGGGACTGACATTTTTCTTCACAGCCATTTCTTCCACATACTTTTCAACAATCCGGCGTATGCTCCGGTCAGTGAGCGGGCCTCCCCGGTTATTTACAAACAGATAGCTGTGCTGCTTTTTGGTTTGGCGGCCATATTCGCCAGTCTTAGTGCACAATACGGGGCGTGCACGCTGCAGGTATTTTTCCAAAAAAACGACTGCCGTCTTCCCCATCAAAACAATTCGTTCTTTCGCCCCTTTACCGGAGACGATAATGGTTCGTCCCTCAGCATCAATATCCGGCAGGGTAATTCCGGCAAGCTCATTAACCCGTACGCCTGTCGCATAAAGCAGTTCCAGCACCGCTTTATCCCGAAGACCAAGCGGACTGTCATCCGGCAAAGCCATTAATTCGCTAACTTCGTTAACATCCAGAAAGACAGGTAGTTTTTTTTCCAGTTTTGGTGTTCTAACTGCGTCACATGGATTTTCACTTAAAATATTTTCCCGGCATAAAAACCGGAAAAACGACCTAAGCGCCGCAATTCGTCGCATAATGGTCGCTTTAGCGTACTCTTGCGATTTTAAATGTGCTAGATAACTGCGAAGTAACAACGGGGTAACATAACTAAACGGCCTCTCACCGCCCCCCTGATTTGACACAAACTCGACAAATTGGTAAATGTCGCGCTGGTAATTCAGCAGCGTATGGCGGGAGGAATTTTTTTCAACTCGTAAATAGAACATAAACTGATCTATAAATTTGTCAATTTGATTTGTTTGTTTGTTATCACACATTATCATCATTCTTCCCGACAAAATTAATGGCTTCTGATTTTGCGGAAATTACTATTATACTAACACACCTAAGAAAATTCCGCAATATTATTGTCGTATTATTCAAATAAATTCTTCTAGCGCCGCTAATGCCCTGTCGGCAATAGCTCTGTTTTTAAGTTTCTTATCTCTGATCTTATGCCCTAAGGGGGGTATAAGCCCAAAGTTTATATTCATAGGCTGAAAATTAGACGGATCGGCCTCTGTGATATAACGGCACAAAGCGCCGTGCGCCGTCTCTTCCGGGAAAACTTTCGGTTCGAGACCTTGGGCTATCCTGCCGGCGTTAATCCCTGCGATAAGACCGCTTGCCGCCGACTCCACATATCCTTCAACACCGGTAATCTGTCCGGCAAATACAATGTTTGGCTGCTCCTTCATTTGCAATGTCGGGAGCAGTGTTTTGGGAGAGTTGATATAAGTGTTGCGGTGCATTACTCCGTAACGGACAAACTCCGCGTTTTCCAAGCCTGGAATGAGTTTAAAAACCCGCTGTTGTTCCGGCCATTTGAGGTGGGTCTGAAAACCAACAATATTATAAAGGGTTGCGGCAACATTATCCTGGCGAAGCTGTACAACCGCATAAGGCATTTCCCCGGTTTCCGGATGTCTTAGCCCAACCGGCTTTAAAGGTCCGAAACGCATGGTATCCACGCCTCTGGCAGCCATAGTTTCTATCGGCATGCACCCTTCAAAGACAACCATGTTTTCAAACGCTTTGCGTTCTGCCGTCTCTGCATGAGTCAATTCGTGCCAGAATACCTCATATTGTTCTTTGGTCATCGGACAGTTAAGGTAGTCATCATCGCCCTTACCGTAGCGGGAAGCCCGGTAAATAGTGTTCATATTAAGGGAGTCGGCGGCAATAATAGGAGCAGCCGCGTCATAAAAATACAAATAATCATTACCAGTCAGCTTGGCAATAGCCTCTGACAAAGCCGGTGATGTCAGCGGCCCGGTAGCAATAACCAGCGGTCTGTCTTCCGGTATTGCTGTTACTTCGGCAGGTATAACCGAAATACGCGGATGATTGCTCAGCGTCTCGGTAATAAACCGGCTAAAATCGTTTCTATCAACTGCCAGTGCCCCGCCTGCCGGAACTGAATGAGCATCGGCCGCTTTCATAACCAGAGAATTCAGCCGCCGCATTTCTTCTTTCAAGAGTCCGACAGCATTTTCTACGGCATCAGCTCTCAGTGAGTTACTGCAGACCAATTCAGCAAACAAGCCGGTCTGATGGGCCGGTGTCATTGTTTTGGGGCGCATCTCATACAAGTCTACAGCTATGCCTGCTTCAGCCAGTTGCCAGGCAGCTTCACTGCCAGCCAGTCCGGCTCCTAATACAGTAACTTTAGCCACTCTTTTTCCTCCGGTTAGCAGAAGCCTTCTTGGAAGTTGGCTTTGCTGCCTTGCCTTCTGCTTTTTTCGTTGTTTCTTTATTCTCAGACGTTTGCCGTGACGGGCAAGACTCGTTGCTGCAAAGAGCGGCAAAGCCGCCATTTTTATATTTATGCCGAACCATATAGGTGCCGCATACGGGACAGTTATCGTTTAACGGCAGATCCCAGGTAGTAAAGTCACATTCAGGGTATTTTTCACAACCATAAAAAATTCTGCGCCGTTTAGTCTTCCTCTCGACAACCGCACCACCGCATTTAGGACATTTCACGCCGATATCTTTCAAAATGGGTTTGGTATTCCGGCAAGTGGGAAAACCCGGACATGCCAGGAAATTTCCATACCGCCCTTGCTTAATAATCATCATTTTCCCGCAGTTTTCACAGGGAATGTCGGAAACTTCAACAGGCAGTTCCACCTGCCCGATAGCTTCTTCGGCAAAACTCAAATCTTTAGCAAAAGGATCATAGAATTCTTCCAAAACACCTAGCCAGGAGGCGTCACCTTCGGCGATAGCATCTAATTTGTCTTCCATCCCGGCAGTAAACTCAACATCAATGATTCTCTCGAAGTATTGTTTTAAGAGATCAAGCACCACAATCCCCAGATCGGTAGGATGAAACTTTTTCTCCACACGCTCTACATAACCCCGGACAACAATCGTCTCAATGGTCGGCGCATAGGTGCTGGGACGCCCGATGCCCTTTTCCTCCAGTACTTTAACCAAGGAAGCTTCTGTATAACGAGGCGGAGGTTCGGTAAAATGTTGCTTAGGTTCCAGTTTGGCAAGCTGTAAAACTTGCCCTGTTTTTAGTTCAGGCAAAGTAGTTTCTGTGTCAAGATCACTGTCAGAGTTTTGTTCCAATTCCTTGCCTTTACCGATAGCTCCACTAAAAGCGGCTAAGAATCCGGGAAATTTTAATTGTGAGCCTGTGGCTTTAAGCCTGTAATTTCCGGCGGTAATCTCAATGGTAAGGGTATCGTAGACAGCCGGTGTCATCTGGCTGGCAATAAACCTTTCCCAAATAAGCGTGTAGAGCTTTAACTGGTCTTTGGTCAAACTTTTGCCGATAGCTTCCGGCAACAGCTCAAGAGTGGTAGGTCTGACCGCTTCGTGAGCGTCCTGGGATTTCTTATTGGCGTAGACAGGCGCTTTAGCCGGCAGGTAGCTCACGCCAAACTTGTTTTCAATATAGGCTCTGGCTTCCTGCTGAGCAGTTTCAGCTATCCGGGTCGAGTCGGTACGCATATAAGTAATAAGACCGACCTGACCGGCCCGGCCAATATCAAGGCCTTCATACAGCTGCTGCGCAACCATCATTGTTTTGCGGGAAGTAAAGCCTAATTTGCGGGCAGCCTCCTGCTGCAGGCTGCTGGTGGTAAACGGAGGATATGGATTTCTCTTTCTCTCACGCTTTTTCACGTCGCTTACTACATATTCGGCATGGGTAAGCTCACTAACAATGGTTTCTGCCTGCGATTGGTTGTTGACATTCAGCTTTTCGCTGCCAACCATAAATAATTCGGCAGCAAATGCTTTGGCTGTACTTTTTTCTTTTAACTTTGCGGTAATTGTCCAATACTCTTCCGGAACAAAAGCCTGGATTTCTTTTTCCCGGTCGCAAATGAGACGAACGGTGACCGATTGCACCCGGCCGGCGCTTAACCCTTTACGCACTTTGCGCCAAAGCAGCGGGCTAAGTTTATAGCCTACGATCCTGTCAAGTATCCGTCTGGTTTGCTGAGCATATACCCGCGGCAGATTAATGGGGCGTGGTTTCTTGATAGCCTGCTGAATAGCCGGCTTAGTAATTTCATTAAATTCAATGCGGCAGGTAGTATGCTCCGAAAGATTAAGAATATGGGCCAGATGCCAGGCAATAGCTTCCCCTTCACGGTCAGGGTCTGTCGCCAGATAAACAGTATCAGCATTTTTTGCTGCATCTTTCAGACTTTTAATCAGATCGCCTTTGCCTCTGATATTAATATATTTCGGTGAAAAGTTGTTCTCAATATCAACCCCGAATTGACTTTTGGGCAAATCCCGCAAATGTCCCATAGAAGCTTTCACCATGTAATTTTTCCCAAGAAATTTTTCAATTGTCTTGGCTTTGGCCGGGGATTCTACTACAACTAGAGCTTTGCTCACTCAATTCCCTCCCTAGCGGCACGGGTATAGCGTTGTGCACTATGTTCAACCGTCAAACCCCGTAATGAAAGTTGCAATAATATATATGCGGCTGTTGCCGGCAATACCTTCAACTTTGTAACAATTTCTTCAATGCTCATGGGCTCGTCATAATTGAGTAACCCATATATGGCTTGTTCTTCTGCTGACAACGCCAGCGTTGTTGGCTTAACTGAAAAATTTTCCCAACCATATTCTTCAAGAATATCGGTCGCGCAATCGACAGGCTTTGCTCCCAGCTTCAAAAGCTTATTGGCACCTTTACTGGTGTTTGCAAAAATACTGCCAGGTACGGCAAATACATCCCGCCCTTCTTCTAAGGCAAAATCAGCAGTTATTAAGGCTCCGCTCTTTTCAGCGGCTTCCACGACAATAACCCCGCGCGCCAAAGCGTTAATGATGCGGTTACGGGCCGGAAAATGACCGGGATGGGCCATGGTACCGGGCGCATATTCAGAAACCACCGCACCGGTTTCAGCAATGCTTGCCAGCAAATTTTTGTTTTCCGGCGGATAGGCAACATCTACGCCGGAGCCCAGTACAGCTATGGTATACCCTTGCTGCTCCAGCGCCCCCTGATGGGCGGCAGTATCAATGCCACGCGCGGCGCCGCTGACAATGCCTACTCCGGCAGCAGCTAATGCTGCCGCTAACATGCTGGCGGCATTTTTCCCATAAGCCGTAGCTTTACGGGCGCCAACAATGGCGATCAGCTTATCGGTTGCCGGTAAAGTCCCCCGGTAATACAGTACATAGGGCGGATTAAAACTGTTCTGCAACAGCGAAGGATAATTGTCTGCCGTTAACGTACACAGAGAAATTCCTTTTTTAAATAAAGTGTCCGCCAGTTTATGTATATCTATCTTGTCCCGGCAGCTAAGTAAATTATTACAAATAGTAGTATCGATACATTTGGATAAAAATAAATCGCCCTGGTCAGCTAGCCAAGTCTGCCGGGCGCTACCAAAATAATCAATCAAGACCTTCATGCGTGAACTGCCGATACCTGGCACCATTTGCAGAGCAGCCAAGTAAAATTGTTCCATATCAGTTCCTCCACATTAGCTGGCATTAAACCGCCAAAACATAGCAAGCACCTGGTAAGTCATAGTACTTGCAATTATAACTGGGATAAAATCCAAAGGTCAAGAGCCAGGAGTCCCAATTTAAATATTTTTTTACAATATTTTAGCTTTTAATTAATAAAAATACTTATTAACTAAAAAATTAACTATATTTTTAGCCGCATCAGGGCAGCCAACTGCTGCAGCCCGCTGCTGTAACCGGCTAAGCTCGCCATGCTCGCCTGCCATCAAATTCAGCAAAATAGTTTTTAACTCCGGCAGCGAATCAGCCCTAAACGCTGCCCGCCTGGCTAATAAGTAGCGGGTATTTGCTTCTTCCTGCCCCGGTATTGGCCGGTAGATAATAAGCGGTACCCCCAGAGCCAACGCCTCAGATACACTCATACCGCCGGGTTTAGAGATTAATAAATCGGCAGCGCTCATAATTTCATGCACATTGTCAATATAACCCAAAATCCTTACAGGATGCTTGGCTGCTGCGGCAAAGCGCATGAGTTTTCGATACAATTGCCGGTTATTGCCGGCAATTGCGATAAACTGCAACGGTTTATCAATTTCCATACACATATCCAGGATGCTGTCCATAGGCAGGACGCCGGCCCCGCCTCCCATAATCAGGATGGTTTTCCTGTCTGAAGAAAGCGTAAGCTTATTGAGTATTTGGCTCCTGTCACCCTGTTGGCTAAACGCCAGACTTACCGGAATGCCGGTGACAGTAACAGCTTCCTGCGCAACCCCGTATTGACCTAAGTACTCCACCATGCCGGCATGGGCCACAAAATAATGGTCCAACTCCGGATAAACCCATAGCCGGTGGGTAACAAAATCTGTGACAATGGCTACCGCCGGAACTGTGAGCAGGCCGTGCTTTTTACACCAGGCCACCAGCCCCGCCGGGGTAGCGTGGGTACATACAATGACCGATGGTTGAAAACTTCTGATATACTCCTCCAGGCGCCTGGCAAGAAACCGGCTGACCAAGTCCCGTCCCATCAAAGCCAACCGGCTTTGATTACCCCAGCTATACATGGCTGCGTAAGCCTGCGGAAATATATCCAGTATTTTTAAATAGCTTTTGAGTATCGCCTGTCCAATACTTGGGTGAAAAAAATCAAACACGTTGCAGAGTTCAGTCTGGCAGGCAGTGTCAGTCATTTTGAGCATCTGACTGACTGCTTGTGCCGCCCGGATATGCCCGGCACCGACCGGCGCGCTCATAAACAGAACCTTATTGTCAGCCAATGCCGTTCCCCTGCCTGGACGCTGAGAGCCGGCCATACAGGGTAACCTGACTGTCGTCCGGACTGACAGCCAGCAATTCCTGCGCTGTTTGTCCCTTAAATATAGGTACATTGCCGGCAATCTCGGCCAGTGGAATCAATACAAACCTTCTGTCAGGCATACGGGGATGCGGTAGTTCAAGTGCCTGAACGGCCATTTCCACATTATGATATGCTAAAAGATCAACATCAATATTACGCGGTCCCCATCGGACCTCGCGAACTCTTCCCATTTTTTGCTCAGCAGCAAGACAAACGGCAAGTAATTCCAGCGGCGGTAAATCAGTATCAATGGCAATTACCGCATTCAGAAAGCTTGGCTGCTCCTTCAGTCCTACCGGCTCAGTTTCATAAAGTGAGGATACTTTTGTCACGGTAATGCGCGCATGCCTGTCCAGCAGGCTGATAGCGGTGGCAATATTATCTTCTCTGGTAGTATTGTTGCTTATATTAGAACCCAACCCTAAAAAAATCATTCGCCACGTCTCCGGACGGCTTCCACTTCCACACAATCAAGAGCAGCGGCAATGGGCACCGATGGTTTGCGTACCCTGACGGTAACTTCCTCGACCAGAGGGTGCAAGCGCAAAACCTCCCCGGCAATGTGGTAGGATAATGCCTCCAGTAATTGGAAGCGATGATTTTCCACTATTTCTTTAGTCTGGTTATATACAGAAACATAATCTATGGTTTCTTCAAGCCTGTCATTTACGCCGGCTTGCCTTAAATCGGCTTTCATATCAAGATCTACATAAAAACGCTGTCCCAATTCCCTCTCAAACTCATATACCCCGTGGAAACCGTAAAATACCATATTTTTTAAAGATATTTTATGACTCATTGCTACTCCCCCTATTGATATTTGGCATTTAGCATTACATCTGTCATACGGGCCATGCGGGCTATAGCTTTTACATCATGCACCCGGACAATATGTGCCGCACCCTTGATAATTCCCAATACGACACTGGCCCCTGTTCCCTCTACCCGGTCATCAGGCAATGCATCCAAAATTTCACCGATAAACTTTTTGCGTGAAGTGCCGAGCAATACCGGGCAGCCCAGTGAATTCAATTCTTCCAGCCGTGCCAGTACGGCCAGGTTTTCCGGCAGCCCTTTGCCAAAGCCAATGCCTGGATCAATAATAAAATTCTTGGCGTCAATACCGGCCGCCATACCAATTTCGATACTCTTACGCAAGAATTCCAGGAGATGTGACATAATGTCCCGCTCGTAATAGGTGCCCTCCTGATTATGCATAACTACCACCGGCACATTATATTCGGCAACTACTTTAGCCATTTCCGGATCAAACTGCAGTCCCCAGATATCATTAATGATGTGTGCCCCGGCTTTAAGTGCCTCCCTGGCAACACTGCCTTTATAAGTATCGACAGAAACAGGCACACTAAAATTGGCTAATATTTTCTCCAGCACAGGCATTAACCTGTCTAACTCCTCTTCGGCGGAAATCTTCTGCGAGCCGTATGGCCTGGTAGACTCGGCGCCGATGTCAATAATATCGGCACCGTCTTTAAGCATTTGTTCGGCATGCCGCATGGCCGAGTCAAGAGTATTAAACTTGCCGCCATCTGAAAATGAATCAGGCGTAAAGTTCAAAATCCCCATTACCAGCGTTTTCCCCGGAGTAATTGCCAGGCTATGCTGTCCCAACTGATAGGCGCGATGCGGAAAATTTTCACCGGCGGCGATGATAGCCTCTAACTCTTTAGCTAATTGCCCCAGTCCCCATGGCTGACCCTTAAGCTGGGGAATGGCTTGCTTAAAGTGTTTTAAGCTGCCGCTTAACAATACATCTGTATACTCATCGCTAAAATCGGCTGCGCCTCTGGTAACCGCTGCCTCGCCGCCTTTAGAAAGAAAAGTCTGTTTTAAAATGAGCGAAGCTTTACTTAATACATGCTCGACTTTTACTGTCTTGTG
This sequence comes from Sporomusa sp. GT1, assembly GCF_014634905.1. Taxonomy (NCBI): domain Bacteria; kingdom Bacillati; phylum Bacillota; class Negativicutes; order Selenomonadales; family Sporomusaceae; genus Sporomusa; species Sporomusa sp. GT1. The sequence continues at coordinate 241,674 of NZ_BMBX01000001.1, forward strand.
CACAATTTTATTGGACATAATAGCCATACCGCCAGGATCACAATTGACTTTTGCCAGCTCCTTCCGGGCCTGTTCCTGGTTTTTTATTTCAATTATTCGCATATTGTATCGCATTAACGCTCCTCCCCTATTGCGGCAAAATGTAATTTTATTGTATCATAAAATTATGTAGAATAAATATTATTATGCAAATTTTAGAAATTTGTTATTCAATTTGCAATATCTAGGAGGCCTCTAATGAAACAACGCTTATCGCCTGATCTTTTCAATCTTCCTGTTGAGCAAATAAAAAGCGGTTTTTTTAGTGACAATTATTTCGTGCGTACCCAGGAAATCCTCATCAAAGACAATCACCGGCCTAAGGTAGTCATGCAGGTTTTTCAACGTCAGCATGCTGTTGTTTGCGGTGTAGATGAAGCCATTGCTATAATTAAAAAGTGCGCACATAATCCCGAAAGTCTGACAATTCATGCCCTGCATGACGGGGATTCGGTTGAACCATGGGAAACGGTTATGACAATTGAAGGAGACTTAGCTGACTTTTCTCATTTGGAAACCGTTTATTTAGGTGCACTATCCCGTCAAACTAAAATTGCGACCAATGTACGCAAAGTAGTTGCAGCCGTCAATGGCAAGCCGGTGTTGTTCTTCCCGTCACGCTTTGATCATTATGCAGTGCAAACCTCTGATGGTTATGCGGCCCATATTGGCGGCGTTCACGGAGTATCCACTCCGGCCAATGGTGCTCTTTGGGGCGCCGAAGCACTGGGCACCATTCCTCATGCCCTAATTGCCACATATGGCGGCGATACCGTCAAAGCCACCAAAGCCTTTGACCAGCATGTTGATCCGCGGATAAACCGGGTAGCGCTTGTTGATTTTTCTAACGACTGTGTTGCTACATCCCTGGCAGTGGCCAGAGAATTAGGCGATGCGTTATGGGCAGTCCGCCTCGATACTGCCGATAATCTTGTCGACGTATCTGTCATCCCCCAGATGAGTACTTTTAAACCTACCGGTGTCTGCGCGCAATTGGTGCTGAATGTCCGCCAGGCATTGGATGCAGAAGGCTTTAACCATGTAAAAATCATGGTTTCCGGCGGCTTCAATGCTGAACGCATCCGCCAGTTTGAAACCGCCGGCGTACCTGTAGACATTTATGCGGTAGGCAGCAGTTTGTTTAATGACAATATCAACTTTACCGCCGATATTGTTATGGTCGATGACAAGCCTTGTTCCAAAGTGGGCCGCAGCTACCGGCCAAACCCCCGCCTGACATTGGTGGAATAGTAAAAAAAGGGTTGTGGATAACTTGAATTCAAGTTGCCACAACCCTTTTTTTGTCCGCCGCTTAACCACACTACCCCTCCGTTTGCCGCATAGGGGAGTATTACGGAGGTAGTCGACTTTTCAGGCATTCACTTTTTATGATTTACAGTGGAAGCCATCCCGGCAAGCTGTTCCGACATTGCCATCAGCATTTGGCTGTGGGCTGTCAGGTTCTGAATGGTTTTTGCCTGATGTTCGGTAACAGAATCAACCTGCTCAATCTCGCCGGTAATTTTTTCAATAGACTGTTTGATGTTATCCAGAATACTGGTAATTTGCGTGGCTGAACCGGCACTATTGGCAGCCAGTTTGCGCACTTCCTCCGCTACCACGCCAAAACCTTTTCCCATTTCGCCAACTCTGGCAGCTTCAATAGCAGCATTGAGTCCCAGAAGATTGGTCTGACTGGCTACGTTTTTAATAAACCCGACAACTGCATCAGTATCGGTTACTTGCTTGTTGGCGGCAACTGAAAGGTCTTTTAGAAACCGGCTGCTGGCAGCCAGTTCTTCTGCCTGAGCCAAAACGGCTTGAATGGCCGAAGACATCTCAACCGCAGAATCAGAAAGTTGCTTTGCGGCAGTTTCCAGCATGGTTTGACGCTCCAGTGATTCATGGATAGCTACAGCGCCAATGACTTCCCCCTGCTCATTCATAACCGGCAGACTGACGGCAACATAGGGAATACCATAGACTTCACTGCCAACTGCCGTAACGACCCGCTGCCGCCGCTGTATGGCTTGTTGAGCAGCAGAGCCTGGCTTGAGCGGTTCCCCGACAACCACTTGCCCTTCCAGCTCAGGAATCGAATAAGATACCAGCCATTTGTTCCGGTCACTCACCACCATGCCGACTTTGCCATTGACTAGCTGAGGAATGTATTTTGCCACCCGGGTAAAGCACTCCAACAGTGAAACTTCTGCCATCATAACCCCTTCCTTTTCTCACTGAATGCTGTGGAATATTATATTCCTGCTACCATCTGCGGCTTGACCCGCCGCCGCCGCCCGAACCCCCGCCAAAGCCACCGCCGCCGCCGCCACCGCCACCACCGCGGGATCGCAGCAGGGAGAGAATAAGGTAGGTAATGCTGCCCCCAAAAAATACCCAGTCAACAATAAATAGGCCTAGCATTCCGGCAGCAATTGCCAGTTGAGCCCACCAAGGCAAGGTATCCCACCAGGATTGCTCTTGCACAGACTGTGTTTTTACGGCTTTTGCATCGGTACTGATGTCTGTCTTATACTCGGCGGCGGTAATACTTACCAAGGCCTGATAACCGTTCCAGATTCCCTGATTATAATCACCGGTACTAAAATAAGGTATCATGTAACTATCTTGTATCATACCGGTTTTAGCGTCATTGAGTGCCCCTTCCAGTCCGTAGCCTACCTCAATCCGCGACTGCCGGTCATTTACAGCCACCAGCATCAGGACACCGTTGTTTAGCGCTTTGTCCCCGATCCCCCAGTGCCTAAGTACGGCTAAGGCATACTCTTCCAAGGATGCCCCTTCCAGTGATTTTACCGTCAATACTACAATCTGCGCTTTGGTCTTAGCTGCCAGCTTAGTGCCCAAGCTGTTAATTTTACTCTTTGTTGCCGCATCCAGTACGCCGGCGTGGTCTTGAACATATATGCTCTGCGTTGGTGTCGGCGGAATTTTCGGCTGAGCCCAAACAGCAGATATCATCAATAAGGATAAGCATGCGATTAACGTCAGCCAAGCCAGCCTTTTATTCATAAGCCATCCCCCCGCCTGGCAATTTAAAAGTTAACCTGGGGAACTTGTTTAGCACTTTCTTCCGCTGTAAAGTATTCTTTAGGCCCAAAGCCCATCATTCCGGCAAATAAGCTTGTCGGCAGTGAACGTATTTTTACATTATAGACTTGCACCGCGTCATTATAGTCTTTACGCGCTACGGCAATGCGATTTTCTGTTCCGCTGAGTTCATCCATCAGCGCCCGGAAATTAGCATCAGCCTTAAGGTTGGGGTAATTTTCCGCCACCATCAGGAGTCTGCTGAGAGCAGAATTAAGTTCACCATCGGCTGCCGCTTTGCCCGCCGGCCCTTGGGCGCCGGCCAACTTGGCACGCGCATCGGCAACAGCCTGAATGGCTTGTTGTTCGTGCGCGGCGTAGCCTTTTACCGTATTAACCAGGTTAGGAATCAAGTCGCCCCGGCGTTGCAGCTGGTTTTCAATCTGACTCCACTTGCCGGTAACATTTTCATTCATGCCAACCAGGGTATTGTAGCTAAACATGGCGCTGACCAGGAGCGCCCCGACAATGGCGATAATAATCCATACCGACTTATTCATAAAAACCTCCTTTTAACTTTACAGTCTCCTGTTTATTATATCTATATACAACGCGTTAAATTTCTTGCAGGCAGATGGTGCGTTGGCAAAAGCGGAATGCGAGATATTTTGTTTAATTCAATTTATTTCCTGGAAATAAATTGAAAGTCACTGCGAAATTGAATGGCTTCCGCAATATGCTCTGCCGAAATCCGGGCTGACTGCTGTAAATCGGCAATGGTCTGAGCTACTTTTATGATCCGGTCATAGCCGCGAGCGCTGAGATTCATTCTGGCAAAAGCCTGCTTTAGCAGGTTTCTCGCATCCGGCATAAGCTGACATAAGGTTTTAATATGCTTGTGCTGCATTTGAGCATTTGCATAAAGTCCGATACTTTTGAGACGTTCCTCTTGAATCCATCTGGCGGCTTCTACCCGCTGCCGGATAGTAACCGATGACTCCTGCGGACTATCTTTGACCAGATCGTTATATTCCAGACGCGGCACATGGATTATTATGTCCAGCCGGTCAAGCAGCGGCCCTGAGATTCTCTTCTGATAACGGCGAATATCGGCCGGTGTACACGAACATTCCTGAACCGGATCCGAGCTAAAGCCGCAGGGACAGGGATTGAGTGCGGCAATAAGCATTATTTTTGCCGGATAGGATAATGTAGCATTAACCCGCGAAATGGTAACTTCCCCATCTTCAAGCGGTTGACGCAGGACTTCAAGCACCGTCCGCGGAAACTCAGGCAATTCATCCAGGAATAGGACGCCATTATGGCTCAGGGTGACTTCACCCGGCCTCGGTATACTGCCGCCGCCAATCATACCGGCGGTGGAAACAGTATGATGCGGACTGCGGAAAGGGCGCTCAGTAACCAGCCCCATATTGTTTTTCAGCATTCCGGCCACACTGTAAATTTTGGTAACTTCAAGCGCTTCCTGGGGGGTCATGGCAGGCAGTATTGAAGGAAGCCGTCTGGCCAGCATGGTTTTGCCCGAACCCGGCGGCCCCGACATTATAACATTATGAAAGCCGGCAGCGGCAATTTCAAGGGCCCGCTTGGCAACAACCTGGCCTTGTACATCAGCAAAATCAAGTGCCGAATCAACAGCCTGGCTTGCCGGCAGCCGGGAAATTGCCGGGAACAGTACCGTCTCACCAGCAAGATGTTTAACAACCCCGTCCAGCGTTTCCGGGGCATATACGGTTAAATCTCCGGCAAGCAATGCTTCCTGAGCGTTTTCCGGCGCGACAATCATTTCCTCGATAGTATTACTCCGGCAGTTAGCCGCCATCGATAATATCCCGGATATAGCCCGCAGCCTTCCGTCTAAAGACAGCTCTGCCGCAAATACCTGATTCCGGCAATTGGCAGGGTTAATCTGGCCACTTGCCGCCAATATGCCTACCGCAATGGGTAAGTCCAGTCCTGAGCTGTCCTTCTTGATATCGGCAGGTGCCAAATTAACAGTAATACGGCGGGACGGAAACTCAAAGCCGCTATTCTTGATGGCTGCCCGTACCCGTTCACGGGATTCACGTACAGCCGTATCAGGCAAACCTACAATATCAAGACCAGGAATGCCATTGGCAATATCCACTTCAACAGTTATCAGCACACCATGTAAGCCTAAGGTCGTAGAGCCGAAAGTTTGTGCAAACACTAGTACCTCATCTCCCTCAAAACCAAGGATATTTTGCGCTTTTCCCGCACTGCTTCGTTGTCGTCGCCTTACATATTCCCGATATGCGCGGCTCCTCCGCCTTGCATTGCGAAAAAATCTGCGCAACCTATTCCATCGGTTTTAAGAAAGATGAGGTACTAGTTACCCCCACAGTAAATTAACTGCCAAAAGCATTTATTATGTGATTGCAGCGAATAGAATCCTGAGATAAATACACTTCCAGAATATCGAAACGGCAAGCGGCATCTGCAAGACCGCGCTGGTTGAGAAAACACAGTGCCGTATTTATTATTTTTTGCTGTTTCCTCACATTAACGGCCTCAGCCGGAAACCCATAAGCAACTGAGCGTCTGGTCTTGACCTCGACAAAAACCAGGCACTCTTTATCTTTAGCAATAATATCGATTTCACCGGTTTTTGCCCGGTATTTGGTAGCAATAATTTTATACCCAAGCCTGCCCAGATAGCTTGCAGCAGACTGTTCACCTTTGTTGCCAACGTCAATATGGTTCATAACATCCTCCGCCGGCCTGTCACTTACGCTGCTTGCCTATTTGCTGGTCCAAACGGTAAATATATGCCAAAACTTCAGCAACAGCCTGATACAGTTCAGGCGGTATTTCCCTGTCCAGTTCAACAGCCATAAGCATGCCTGTAAGTGTTTTGTTCTGATATACCGGAATTCCATGTTCTTGGGCCGAGCTTAAAATCTTGCCGGCAACAAAGCCTGCACCTTTTGCGATTACTCGCGGTGCTTTATTTTCCAGTTCATCATATTGCAGTGCAACTGCCTGGGTTATTTTGTCACGCTCTTGCTCTGGCAAAATAGTATCTCCTCCGCGGCAAATATAATTACCCTACGCGATTAGCCGGTAGTCCAACAGCCCTAACCGGTGCAAAGCTTTGGCGATGATGCCTGCATGGCCCGTATTTTTCCAGCGCATCCATATGTTCTTGCGTACCATAGCCTTTATTGCGACTAAACCCATACATGGGGTATTGGCTATCAAGCTGATTCATGATGTGATCCCGCTCTACTTTAGCAATGATGGAAGCCGCCGCAATGGAAGCACTGACCTGATCGCCGCCAATAATTGACCGGGAGGGCATCGTAAGTGATAACGGTACGGCATCTATCAATACTGCCTGCGGTGATGGCAACATGTTTTCAATGACTTGGTACATGCCGCTCACGGTAGCTTGATAGATATTAAGTTCATCAATTGTTTCCACACTAATGATACAGCGGTTCACCGCGCTGGCAACCCGGTTAATATCCTCATATAGTTTTTCCCGCTGCGCAGCTGAAAGTTTTTTCGAATCATTTAACCCCGGCAGATAACAATCAGGCGGTAAAATCACACCGGCAATTACTACCGGCCCTGCTAAAGGCCCCCTGCCGGCTTCGTCAATACCGGCAACTAAACTATAGCCCGCACTTTGCAACTGCCGTTCATGTTTGTATAATGCGCTAATGCGCACTTTTTCCTGCAGTTCCCTTTGCCGCCGAGATTCCCATTTATCTGCAAGCCGCTGCACCGATACCCGGGCATCCTGTTTTAATGCATCTATTATATGTAGGGAAATATCTTCTTTTGCTAATAATGAAGTTATTTGTGCCACCGTCATCTGTGCCGTATCCAAAACCAGTCCCCCAAAACTTATTATATATTTTTACATATTCTTGATTCAACTTACAAATCCTGCCTGTTTAAGGCAAGAATAATAGAACGGCCAAAATTGTTCGGCCGTTCTTGTGTCTCCTGCCGCCAGGGGTGGCTCAACATAGGTTTAGTAATCAAGAGCATTATTACCACTAACAACTTGGAATATAGGTATTTTACAGCTGCGTTAAAATAATAGTCTCATCCTCCAATACGGCAATAGTGTGTTCATATTGAATGCAAATAGAATGGTCAACAGTCCGCGCCGTCCAGCCATCTTTATCGATTTGCGCCTGCCATCCGCCATTTGTAATCATCGGTTCAATGGCAATTACCATTCCCGGTTTAATTAACGGACCTCTGCCAGCCCGTCCATAATGAGGAATCTCCGGTTCTTCCCACAAATCCCGTCCGATGCCGTGACCACAAAATTCACGAACAACGCCATATTGATACCCTTCGGCATAAGTTTGAATAGCAGCGCCAATATCGCCGATCCGCTTCCCTGGCCTGGCCTGTTGAATGCCCAAATCCAGGCATTCTTTTGTGACCTTCATCAATTGATCTATTTCCGGCCTTACCTGCCCAACAGCATAAGACCAGCCTGAATCGCCATGATATCCATTTAACTTAACGCCGATATCAATCGTAATGACATCACCGGCTCTTAACTCCGTCTGATCCGGTATTCCATGACAAATAATATCATTGATTGATGTACAAATACACGCAGGAAATCCATGATGACCTTTGAAGCTAGGGGTTGCTCCCGTTTGTTGAATAAAATTTTCAGCAATTCGGTCCAATTCCTTAGTAGTAATTCCCGGTTGAATATGTTCTTTTAAAGCAGCATGACACTGAGCCACAATCCTACCGGCCTCTCTCATAATTTGAATCTCTCTGTCTGATTTGAATATAATCATTTAGATTCTCCTTTCGCACAGCATGCCTAAGGCAAACTGCCGATATTAAAGCATGTTTTCGCTATGTGGACTTTTATAGATTTCCCTGTTGTCTTATTATTTAATTGCTATTCCACCTGCTCCCGCCAAACCCTGCTAATACACAATGGCGCTCCCGCTTTACTTGAGAACAAGCAGTTCAGCATGCTGTATATTCCGCGTTAAAAAATCTGGCAGGCGCAGGCGGGTGGTGCATTGACAACGCTCCACCACTGGCGTTTGACTTTCGCTTTTGCCAATACACCATCGCCTGCAAAAATAGTTAGCACGTTATATATGCTTTTGCTTGCCAGCCGGAAACTGAACAGAGATATTAAACAATAGAACGGCCAACACAGTGTTTAGCCGTTCCTTCTAGCCTTAAAGGGTATATTGTCTTTCTGTTGTCAGTTGGGACTGTCAAGGGTAAACTGCCCCAGCTTACCGGAACGAAAATCGGTCAGAATAATTCTTCTGGCTTTTTCTTCATCTACCACGCCGCCGCTGCGTAAGCAGCCCCGCTTGGCTCCGATGAGCGCTAACAGCTCAGTGGCATCCTCAACCAGCAGTTCCTGCGTTAATTTATACCGCTCGCATAATCGGCTGCTATAGTTATCCCGCAATATTTCCAGAAGCCTGAGGATGACTTTTTCCATATCATATATGTCATCTTTAATCGCGCCGGTAGCAGCCAGTTTAAAAGCTACTTCCTGGTCATCCATCTTCGGCCATAATACGCCGGGAGTGTCTAACAATTCGAGGTTTTTGCCAACTTTTAGCCACTGTTGTCCCCGCGTTACACCAGGCCTGTCGCCGGTTTTGGCCGTTGCCGTACCTAACAGCCTGTTGATGAGCGAAGATTTGCCAACATTGGGGATACCGAGAATCATGGCTCTTACCGGCCGACCTTTTATCCCTTTAGCAGTCAGCTTAGCAATTTTTTCGCTAGCCTCTTGTTCCACTTTGTTGACCAGTTCTTTCATACCCTTGCCGCTGGCGGCATCGATACTTACGGTTGTTAAGCCCTGACTGCGGAAATGATTAATCCAGAGTGTTGTTTGCGCCGTTTCAGCCAAGTCGGCCTTATTAAGCGCCACTATCCTGGGTTTGTCGCCAACAATTTCGGCAATCATGGGATTAGCACTGCTTATGGGAATACGCGCATCCAGCAGTTCAATAACAACATCAATAAGACTGAGTTGTTTGGTAATCATTCGCTGGGCTTTGGCCATATGGCCGGGAAACCAATGAATGTGCATTACATCACACTCCTCACCTAAGAAACATAAATGATATTAAAGTAGCCTTGCCATTATTCTACCGTTTTAGAGCTGACAAGATACTAGGGCAAGGTTTTTATGTGATCAAGCGGCCAAAAAACAGTAATGGCTTTGCCTTTAATAAGCTCTAACGGCACAAAACCAACGTCTTTAAAGCGACTGTCTTCGGAATTGTTGCGATTATCGCCCATTACATAAATGTGCCCTTCCGGAACGGTAACTGCCGGATACGACCCCCGGGTACGCTCTAATATATATGGCTCGTTTAATAGTTGTCCATTAAGGAGAACTCTGCTGTCTTTAATCTCAACAGTATCCCCTGCCACGCCGATTACCCGCTTAATAAAGTCACGGCTCGGATCACGGGGATAGCGAAAAACTAATATTTCGCCCCGTTCGGGTGCCTTAAACCGATAAATAAATTTATTAACAACCAGTCGTTCGCCATTAACCAGGGTGGGCCGCATAGACGGTCCCTCGACCATGTATAATTCGACAATAAAATACCGGATAAAAAAAGCCAAAACGATAGCTATCAGAATCGATATAACCCAGTCTTTTATTTCTTCACCCAGATTGGTAGTACTCACAGTCTTACTCCTTCCGCAATAGGGGATACCTTACATTCAGGGGTGATATGAAGAAAAGGGACTGAAATCAGTCCCTGAGTACCTGTCGATTTAGCGTTTTTCTCTAATACGGGCGGCCTTACCAGTAAGGTTGCGCAGATAGTAAAGCTTGGCTCTGCGGACAATACCGCGGCGCATTACTTCGATTTTTTCAATACGCGGAGAATGTACCGGGAAAGTACGCTCTACACCTACATTATAAGATATGCGTCTTACAGTAAAAGTTTCCCGCACACCGCCCCCTTGGCGGTTGATTACTACACCTTCGAAAACCTGAATACGTTCACGGCTGCCCTCAACAACTTTTACGTGTACACGCACGGTGTCGCCTGCCTTGAAAGACGGGATGTCTTGCCGCAATTGTTCTTGTTCCAAAATTTGAATAATATTCATTTTATTTCCTCCTTATATCAGACGTTCATACCAGTGCGCAGAGGACCGTCCGTATTACACAAAATGTATTATAGCACATATTATCCGGCAACTCAACTAATCGATTGCAAAAGTTTGGATAATGTATCATATGAACCGTAATGCCTTTTGCGGACATCAAGAATGGCTGGTACAATAAAGCCAGGAGGTGTCCAACATGAAAGGTCAGCGATTTGATGCAGAGTTCAAAAAAGATATCGTGAAACTCTATCTAAGTGGAGCTCGAACCTGCCCCAGTTTGGCAGCGGAACTAGGAATTCACGAAACTACGATCTATAAATGGATTCAACAATATAAAAGTGATCCAGAACATGCTTTTCCCGGATCAGGGAATCTCAAGCCCGATGAGGATGAAATCCGTAAAGCGCAACGACGCATTAAGGAACTAGAGAATGAAGTCGCTATTTTAAAGCAAGCAGCGGTATACTTCGCCAAAAACAGCAAATAAGATATCAGTTTATCTACGATTACCGCTCCCAATATGCTGTTAGCGATTTATGCCGCATTTTAAAGGTAGCCAGAAGCGGATATTACGCCTGGGTGAAAGCCGGTTCCTGAAAACCCACGATCGGGATGCTGTAGTAGTGGCTCATATTCGTCAGATTGAACGAGAGCATGATCACAATTACGGCGTTCAAAAGGTCTATGAAGAATTAAACGACAAAGGGATTATCATCGGGCGCAGCAAAGTACAACGAATCATGCATGCTCACAGCATCAAAGCCCAGATCAAAAGCAAATACAAACCGCAAACAACCAAAGCTGACCCGAATGAACAAGCCTTTGACAACCTGTTAAATCAAAACTTTGAGGTGCAAGAAATAAACAGAGTGTGGCTGGCTGACATCACCTATATCCGGGTGGGCGGCCAGTGGTGTTATTTAGCTTGTGTCTTAGATTTAGCCAGACGCAAAATAGTTGGCTGGGCTCTGGGCAGTCGCCCTACAGCAGACCTTGCTTGTAGAGCGCTTAGGATGGCCATTGTAAAAGAAAAACCTGCTGAAGGTCTCATCCATCACTCCGACCGGGGAAGTCAATACACATCGAACAAGCATAAAGACTTGCTGAAAGAACATAACATCCTTGGCAGCATGAGCCGGAAAGGCAATCCCTATGATAACGCCCCGATGGAATCCTTCTTCCGGCTTTTAAAAGTGGAGCATGTTAAAAAACGGTCCTTTGCTACGCTAGGGCAGGCTGCGGCCAGTATCGAGGCCTGGATCAGCTATTACAATACACGTAGAAGACATAGTGCCTTGGGTGGCATTTCGCCGCTATGCTACGAGATCAGAAGAAACTCGCCATTTAATCTGTCCGCGTAGGCCAATATGGTTCAATAATACTCCACCTTCTAGAAGGTGGAGTTACCTCTTTCTAGATTCAGGTAGGTAGAGTCCCCCTCTGAATCCCCAATGTCCAGCTTTAGCTGGACAAGTTTACTCAGCCCACCAATGTTCGCCCAGCAACCGGTCAAGTATAATGGCAACTGCCGCACGCACAGGCAGATGGTTATAGGTTCCCGGTCCGTAAATCGGTTCTAATATATAATCAAACTGCTTCATTACTGAATTCTCCATACCCCAACCTGTTCCAAACAGCAGCAGGCAGGGTATGCCGGCTGCTATCTCCTGCCGCAGTCTCCTATAGGAGACTGTATTTTCATACTTACGGGCGTCGGTGGTAACAATTATAGGGCATACACCTTCCCTGGCCGCAACATACTCGACAGCTGCCGCAATATCGGGGATAACTTCCACTATGCTTAAGGCCTCTTTGCGGTCAGGATTATACTGCCCGCCGTAGCCCTCCTGCCAGTAGCCGATAATTTCTTCGGCCAATGCTTTCTGGCTGTCATGAGGATGAATGATAAAATACTTGATCAAATCATACGTCCTGGAGGTACGGGCAATATCATGGATATCAAAATTCGTAATGGCGGTGGTTACTATCTCATTATTTTTATTGTAAATAGGATGATGCACCAAGCCAATATATACAGGCAATGCCATAATCAGCCTCCAGCCTGCTCAGTCTTTATTTCTTCCAACAGCTTATGGTCAAGAGAACTTAGCTCCATCCCGGCCAGCAAATCCGGCCGGCGCAAAAGCGTTGCCCGCAGCGACTCTTTCCGCCGCCATCTTTCAATTTTGGCATGATCGCCTGAGAGCAGCACCTCCGGCACTTCCCAGCCATTGAACTGACGCGGGCGCGTATATTGCGGATATTCGAGCAAACCGTTATAAAAGGAATCCTGCTGCGCGCCATCATCGGCGCCAAGCACTCCCGGAAGCATCCGCGCAACCGCATCGGTAATGACCATTGCAGGCAATTCCCCGCCTGTCAGCACATAATCACCGATGGAAACAGCCTCGTCAACCACATGCTGGCGTATCCGGTCATCAATACCTTCATAGTGGCCACAGACAAGGATTAACTGCTCATAGCCGGCCAGTTCCCTGGCTTTAGCCTGATCAAAAACTTGTCCGCCCGGACACATCAGTACAATCCGCCGGCGCGTAAGCTTAGCTGTACATACTACGTTTTCCACTGCACGGAATATCGGTTCCGGTTTCATAACCATACCCGAACCACCGCCAAAAGGATAGTCGTCGGCAATATGATGCTTATCATAAGTAAAATCCCGGGGATTGGTTACATGAACAGCGATATGTCCGCTATCCTGCGCCCGTTTGAGGATGCTGTGCCCTAGTGGACCGGCAAACATATCGGGAAATAACGAAATAATATCAATACGCATAAAACCTCTGTTAGTCCATTTCTTCCTGAAGTTTGACTACCATCTGTTTTCCGGCAATGTCAATTTTCTTAACAACTTCTTTAATGGCCGGGAGCAGCAGTTCTTTGTTGTCTTGCTGTTTTACAACATACACATCGTTACTACCCGGCTGCAGGACATCGGTTATACTGCCAAGCTGTTCACCGTCTTCGGTAACGACAGTAAGGCCTATTATATCAAAAATATAATATTGTCCTTCCGGCAGTTTGACTGCATCCTGCCGGCCGATTTTAATTAGTTTGCCTCGCAGGCGTTCACTGTCATTCATAGAATCAAATCCGGAAAATTTGAGCAGGATCATCTTTTTATGCTGCCTGGCTGACTCCAGCTTCAGCTGGCCAACATCATCGACAAATACGGTTGTAAGATCATGGAATCGGTCAGGAAAATCAGTTAGCGGCAATATACGAACGTCACCCCGCACACCGTGCGGGGCAACAATTTTACCGATAGTAATCAGATCGGGGCCAGACATATTAGTTGCGGAAGGCAATAATTTTGCCATCTTCCAGCAAAATTTCCGTTGCCATCAGTTTGTGGAGGTCATCACCAATACTTACTGTAACAACTCTATCCATAGTACCCTGAACGACTTCCGCACCGATTTCCAGTTGTGCTGTTTCCTTTAGCTTTTCCAGCATATGATTTTTAAAATCAAGCCGTTTTTGCCGCTCGGCATCAATTTGCTGGCGCAAACCTACCAGCCCCTGGGCATCTTGCTTGGCTTGCTCGGTCATCATGCGTTTAGCATGAAATTCGATTTGCTGGAGTTCTAAATCGGCTTTTCTGATAGCTTCCTGAATTTCAGCCGCCAAGTGCGCTTTAAGATCCTCTGTTACTTTGGCTTTAACGGTTACCGGGCACTTAATTGTCAAGTTTTCAACGTTGGCCATTAATTCCACCCCTTTGGTTTCAGCTTAACAGGTTTTAATTATATTATTTCCACCATTACTCGTTTGTTTTCCCGGGTGGCGGCAGCTTTAACCACAGTGCGGATAGCTTTGGCAATACGTCCTTGCTTGCCAATGATTTTCCCCATGTCTTCCGGGGCCACATGCAGTTCATAGACTGTACCCAAATTATCGGTTGTTTCGTTAACATTGACGTGCTCCGGGTTTTTCACTAACGCTTTGGCGATAACTTCGACTAATTCTTTCATGCAGTTATCACGCCTCGTTTCTACACTTTACTTAGAACGCTTTACTTCATCCCATTTTTTCAGGATGCCGGTTTTGCTGAACAGGTTTTTAACAGTATCGGTAGGTTGAGCGCCTTTTTGCAGCCATGCGATGGCTTTTTCCTCGTCAATCTTGATAACTGCCGGTTCAGTAGTGGAATCATAATGACCCAGGTTTTCAATAAAGCGGCCATCCCGTGGCGAACGGGAATCAGCTACTACTACACGGTAGAAAGGACGTTTTTTTGCGCCCATACGCTTTAAGCGAATTTTAACTGCCATAATAAGTCACCTCCTTTTTAGAGTATCCCAAAATGTATCTTCAGATGATTTAATTCATAAAGGGAAGCTTAAAGTTTGGCTTCTTGCCGCTCTTTTGCATTTCCTGAATGCGTTTCATCATCTTTTTGGCTTCACCAAATTGTTTTAGCAGGCGATTAACATCTTGTACCCGCGTACCGCTGCCAAGAGCAATCCGCTTGCGGCGGCTGCCGTTGAGTATCGACGGGTCACGCCGTTCTTTGGCGGTCATCGACCGGATAATGGCAATGATATGTTTGACTTCTTTATCGTCAATATCCATGCCTTGCAGCTGTTTAAGCTTGCCCATACCGGGAATCATGCCGAGAATTTGATCAAGCGGCCCCAATTTGCGCACTTGTTCAATCTGTTCGAGGAAATCATCCAGCGTAAACTCTGCTTTGCGAAGTTTTTTCTGCATTTCCTCCGCTTTTTCCAGGTTAAGCGTCGATTCAGCCTTTTCAATGAGGCTAAGTACATCGCCCATCCCTAAAATACGCGAGGCCATCCGGTCAGGATGAAAGGGTTCCAGAGCATCCAGTTTTTCACCCATGCCGGCAAATTTTATTGGCTGGCCGGTAACTGCCTTAATGGAGAGAGCGGCCCCGCCACGGGCATCACCATCAAGTTTTGTCAGGATAATGCCGTCAATGCCAAGGTCATTATTAAAGGACTCGGCCACATTAACGGCATCTTGTCCGGTCATCGCATCAACGACCAGTAAAATTTCATGAGGCTTGACCGTTTGCTTAATGGATTTCAGCTCATTCATAAGCTCTTCATTAATGTGCAAACGACCGGCGGTATCAATAATCACAATGTCGCGAGCCATCATCAGGGCTTGATCCACGGCTTTTTTAGCAATATTGACCGGGTTTTCCTGCCCCATAGTGAATACCGGAATCTCCAGCTGCTGCCCCAGTACCTCCAACTGCTTGATCGCAGCCGGACGATAAATATCGGCAGCCACCATCAGCGGCCGCTTGCCCTGACGTTTGAGCAGATGTGCCAGTTTACCGGCTGTTGTCGTCTTACCTGCGCCCTGCAAGCCCACCAGCATAATGACTGTCGGGGGGCGGGACGCAATGGCAATGCGGCTCTGGGTACCACCCATCAGGTTGGTTAATTCTTCATTTACAATCTTTATAACATGTTGAGCAGGCGTTAGGCTTTCCAATACTTCCTGGCCTATGGCCCGTTCTTTGATTTTTGCAATCAGGTCTTTTACTACTTTAAAATTGACGTCAGCTTCCAAGAGGGCCATCCGCACCTCTTTAAGAGCATCAGCAACATCACTTTCCGAGAGTTTGCCCCTGCCACGCAACTTTTTAAATGTTTGCTGGAGCTTATCGGCCAAACTTTCAAAAACCATTTATGTTACACCTCCCGGGTGTCTTCTAACAATACACTTAATTTAGTCAAGGCGCAGCGCAGCTCAGGTAACTGCCGAATCTGGTGCGGCAGCTGCTCCAAATTACTGACAACTTCAGCAAGCAGCGTACGTTCTTCATGATAACGGGCAGCCAGTCCTAATTTAGCTTCATATTCTTCCAGGGTCTGTTCAGCCCGGCGTAAAATGTCATGCACCGCTTGGCGTGACACACCAAATTGTTCGGCAATTTCAGCCAGTGACAGATCCTGCAGATAGTGCATATTAAGACAGTCACGCTGTTTTTCGGTCAGGAGCGCATTATAGAAATCATACAATTGACCTACTCTCAGCACTTTATTTAACATATGGTCCATAACGCTCACCTGCCTATGATGACAAGGGAAATTCCTTTACACCACAGATTATATACAAAAACACAAAGTATGTCAAGTAAAATTACTTGTCAGCAAATAAAGCGGCGGCAAAATCAGCAGCAACGAAAGGCCGCAGGTCGTTAACCCCTTCGCCTACCCCTACCCATTTCACAGGCAGACCAAGTTCATTGTTAATAGCGATTACCACTCCGCCCTTGGCTGTACCGTCCAGTTTGGTTAAGACCACTCCCGAAAGCTTGACCGCATCGCCGAATAGTTTGGCTTGATTAATAGCATTCTGTCCGGTAGTGGCATCAAGCACCAATAAGGTTTCGTGCGGTGCATCTGCTATTTCTTTGGCAATTACCCGGTTAATTTTTTTCAGTTCTTCCATTAAGTTCGATTTGGTATGCAAACGGCCGGCCGTATCAATAATAACCATATCAGCTTTCCGGGCTTTGGCAGCCTGTACGGCATCAAAAGCCACTGCCGCCGGGTCAGAGCCCTCCGCATGCTTAATAACTTCGGTACCGGTCCGCTGCCCCCAGATTTCTATCTGATCAATGGCAGCGGCGCGAAAGGTATCGCCGGCAGCCAACAGCACTTTCTTGCCGTTTTCACAATAATAGCTGGCCAATTTACCAATTGTCGTTGTTTTGCCAACTCCATTTACGCCAACAACCAGTATAACGGTAGGCGGGTTATGGGAAGCAGCTTCTGCCGGGGACTGACCTACCAGCATAGCACTGATTTTTTCCTGTAAGAATGGTTTTAGATCATCAGGAGAATTGATTAGCTTGTCTTTAATGCCTTTACGAATTTCAGCCATTAATTTGCTGGTGGTTGCTACACCAACATCTGCCGACAATAATACGGCTTCCAGATCATCGAGAAATTCGTCATCAATTGTGGCATAACCAATAACCAGCTGCTCGATTTTTTCCGTAAAGCTTTTCCTGGTTTTCTCCAGACCTGCTTTTAATTTATCAAAAAATCCCATTGTGAATTCCCCCAAATTAGACTTATTGTTATCCGATGACTAACCCGCTCTAAGACTCCCGCTTTTGCAAGCGGGAATTATACCCCTACGGGCACAGGCGAGCGGCTAAGTCCCTGGATAATTCCGACTAAGATTCAGCTGGGCTTAAAACCCCGTCTGAATCAAGTCTCCATTTATCCGGCTTTGTCCATAAACTTTACCGAAACCAGCCTGGATATTCCCGATTCTTCCATTGTTACGCCATGCAATACACCGGCGGCTTCCATGGTTCCTTTGCGGTGGGTAACAATAATAAATTGCGTGTTTTGTGCATAATCACGTAAAAATTCGCTAAACCGCTGTACGTTGGCTTCATCCAGGGCAGCATCAATTTCGTCGACCACACAAAAGGGTGCCGGACGGTATGTCAGGATAGCAAATAACAGTGCAATTACGGTAAGTGCCCGTTCACCGCCTGACAACAGGGCCAGATTTTGCAGTTTCTTGCCCGGAGGCTGTACAATAATATCTATGCCTGTTTCCAGAATATTACCCGGCTCAATCAGCACAAGCTCCGCCCGTCCACCACCAAACAAACGGTTGAATACATCGCCAAAATATTGATTTATGGCTTTAAAGGCGGTATTAAATTGACGTGACATAGTAATATCAATATCTTTAATTACTGATGTCAAATACTCCTTAGCCTGTGATAAGTCAGTAACTTGCCCCTGCAAAAAGGCATATCGCTCCCGGACACGGTTATATTCTTCAATAGCTGCCGGATTAACCGGTCCAAGTGCTGCTATCTGCTGTTCAAGGGAAGCTATTGTCTGTAACAGCTGTTCAACACTGTCAGACCTTTTTAGCGCACGTGCCTCCTCAATTGAGAGGGCAAGCTGTCCGGTAAGCTGTTCGTGGCAGTTAGCTGCTTCATATGTATATTTAGTGACAAGTAATTCCAGCTCGTGCAGTTTGTTTTGCAGGTCAGCACTCTGCCGGCGTAAATCTTTGATCTCTTTGTCCAGCCGTCCTATACCTGCCAGTTTTTCCAGCTTGTCGGCATAAAGTGCCTGACGTGTTTCAACCAGTTGACATTTATCGCCTAACAGCCTTTCCTTGCTTGCCGAGAGTGAGGCGAGTTCGGCCTGAGCTTGTCCATTCTCCGACTGTAGCTGCTGCTTCTCAGTATGGATACGGGCAAGCTGCGCAGCCAGCGATGCGGTGAGCTGCCCAGCCTGCTCGCAGCCGGAGCGGGCTATGGTTACCGCTTGGGTAATGGCGCTGAGTTTAATTTTAGCATCGGTCAATTCATCGCCAATAGCTTGCTGCTCAGCTTTTTTGATTTTAAGTTCACCCTGCCAATCTTCCACTTGTGATTTATAACCGATTTCCCGGGTTTCCAAAGAAACAATGCTGGTTTTACTTTGCTCAAGCTTTTGTTGACAAACAAGTATTTCGCGCTGGCCATCCGCTACTTCGGCAGATATCGTTCTAAGCGCCAGCTCGCATTGTTCGTCCTCGGTCCTGACCGCAGCTAAATGAATTGCCAATTCGGCTTGTCGAAGCTCTATTTCTTTTACATTGTTATCATAACCAGCCAGCTGCGCGTTAGCCCCGGTTATCGCGCTGGCAAGAGCCGCTTTTTCCTGTTCTAAAATTTCCCGTTGCTCTTTCAGGGCTGTCAATGCTTGTTTGAGTGTATCAATTTCATTATTTCTGGCAATAAAACTGGCTTCTTTACGCCCCATGCTGCCGCCGGTCAATGATCCGCCGGGATTAATAAGTTCACCGTCAAGGGTAACAATCTTTACGGAAAATCCACAATTGCGCGCAATTGTCAGTGCATGATCAATGGTTTTTGCAATAATAACCCGGCCCAGTAAATAATTTACTACTGAGCGATACCGCTCGCTAACCCCGACAACGTCTGCGGCAAACCCTAGTGCGCCCGGCTGATTGGCGGCCAGTATTTCGGCTTCTCTTGGTTTATTTATTTTAATTGTGTTTAACGGTAAAAAAGTAGCCCGTCCTAATTTTTGTGTTTTCAAGAAATTAATAGCTTGCTTAGCGGTTTGATCTGTATCGGCAACAAGATGCTGTTGCGCGCCGCCAAGTGCTACCTCAATAGCATTGACATAGGTATCCGGCACTGTCAAAAGCTGGGCTACTGCGCCACAAATCCCCTGACGCCAGGAACTCTGGTGTTTCAATATACCTTTTATCGCCCGGCCAAATCCTTCTAATTCCTGCTGCATGCTTGTCAAAACACTAAGGCGGGATGAGGTTTCATTTACCTTACCGGCAAGCTGCTGTTCTGTTTCTAAGATATTCTTATATTCATATTCCAATTTAGCCTTGTTCAGTTGCACAAGGTTAATCTGCTGTTCGAAATCCTTTCGCCGGTCAGCAAGCGCTTGAGTCTCGGCCTTAAGCTGCTGATCTTTAGCGCTGATTTCCTGCTGCCGGATCAAATAGTTCTCACGTTCTTTAGCAAAATTCATCTGTTGTGCGGTCAACGCCGCCAAGTCACGCTCAAGCATGCGCAGGGCGTTACGTTCATTTACCAACAGCTGCAAATGTTCAAAGGTTTGCTCTTTGCCTGTCTCAATTTGCTGCTCAAGCTGTCTGATGCTGGCAGCCAGGCACTCGCTGTGCCTGCTTTTCTCCGCTAACATGGCATTAGCAGTAAGAATTTGTCCTTGTTTATCTTCCAGTTCACCGTATAGTTCATTAAGTTTTACTTCTGCCGCTTGCTTTTCAGCTGTTAAGCGGGCAAGCTCTTCGTCAAAACGCGCCTGCGCCTTTTGACCTTGTTCAATTCGCTCAGTCAATACTCCTGTACGGCTATCTGTGCGCTCTATTTCCTGGGTTACTTCTTGAATATTTTTTTCAGCACAAGTAACCGCTTCCTCTGTTTGAGCAAGCGTTAGCGTTAACGCATCTTTTTCATTGTCGGCTGTAGTTAGCCGGGCACTGGCTGCAATACTCCGGTCTGTTACATTAGCCTGCTCCAGCTTAGCGCTCTCTACCAGCTTTTCCGCTTTTGTCAACCGTTCCAGCAGCAAAGTTGCCTGACAGGCTGTCAATTCCGTGTCTAACAAATTAAACTGGCTAGTCCTGTCAGCGCTTTCTTTGAGCGGTTCTAACTGACTTTCAAGCTCTGCAGTGATATCCCGAACCCGGGTCAGATTCTGTTCTGTGTCGTCCAGCTTACGCAAGGCATCCCGTTTACGCTGTTTATACTTGATGATACCGGCGGCTTCTTCAAACAAAAGCCGGCGTTCTTCCGGTTTGCTGCTTAATATCTCATCCACTTTGTTCTGCCCGATTACTGTCATCGAATCGCGGCCCAGTCCTGTATCTGCCAGCATTTCATGAATATCTTTTAACCGGCAGGGTGTTTTATTGATGTAATATTCACTGTCCCCTGAACGAAACACGCGGCGGGTGATGGTAACTTCACTAAAATCTAATGCCAGCTGCCCATCGCTGTTATCAAATACGAGAGAAACTTCTGCTACTCCCAAAGGTCTGCGGTTGACACTGCCTGCAAAGATGACATCCTCCATCTTGGCACCGCGCAAGGTGCGCAGGCTCTGTTCACCAAGCGCCCAACGAATCGCATCAGAAATATTACTTTTGCCGCTGCCGTTGGGGCCAACAATGGCTGTTATCCCTTGTCCAAACTCCAGTTCGGTTTTTTCGGCAAACGATTTAAATCCATATGCCTCAAGTCGGCGAAGCAGCATACTAATCACCCTTTATATTTAAAGTCACTCAAAATTTTACCATGCCAGGTACAGTAACACAAGAGCAGAGAACATAAGGCCATAATTTAGCCGCAGATTCCCGGAACATTCCTACAGGCACAGGACAGTCGTTATGCATAAGCGGAAGTTAAGCGCCAGCGGTGTGGCGCTCCGTGCGGGCCTTGCATTGGCGCACAAAACTTACAAATTTTAGATATATAAAAAAGCCTGCAGCAGATGCTGGCAGGCTTTTTCACAGCAAGCCGAATCTCATTAACGAGGCTCAACGATAAATCTAATGGCGGTACGTTCTTCCCCGTCAATAGAAATTTCCGCAAAAGCTGGTATGGTAATCAAATCAATGCCATTGGGAGCGACGAAACCACGTGAAATCGCAATAGCCTTGATAGCCTGATTAACCGCCCCTGCACCTACTGCCTGCACTTCTGCGGTACCTTTTTCCCGCAAAACTGCGGCCAGAGCGCCTGCTACGGATTTGGGATTTGATTGTGCAGATACTTTCAGCACTTCCATTTTTTCGCTCTCCTCCTTTGAATTCAGGGCCTATACATAAAGGTATTCTTCCTATTTCCTAAAAATTCCTTCTTTTACATGATTTTTAAATTTCATTTTATCATATTTTTGCTTAAAAGAAAGGAAAGGCCCTTATACTTAAACAGGAGCGAACCTGGATTTACTGTCGAATCGGCGCATAGTGTTATCGCCGGTAAGTTGTATTGCTGCCGCAGGCGACTGAGATTGTTATTATGTTGTCCCCGCACTTTAGAGGTGTCTTTGGGGTGATGGACAATCGTAAAACCGGTTTCAGTATCGAAGAAGTTTTGTTCAATAAACCGGGCCAGCATTAAGTAAAAAATATGTGAATCCACCAGTTCGCCAAAAGCCGGATGATACGGCCCGGCAAGTACATTCTCATTACTGTCCAGTTCCTCACTGGCTTGCAGGCCTGTTCGAATAACCTCAATACCCTGGCGTTCAAAAACGAGTTTCATATAAGCGCAGCGGGCTACTGCCTGCGGTAATGACAACGGCTGATAGGCTCCCTGCTGATATAATTCTGCCAGCCTTGTCCCGGCAATAACGATAGTTGGATAAATGCGGGCAAAATCCGGACATAAAATGATGGTCTGACGGACGGTAGTAATTAAACTCATCCAATCCTCACCAGGTAAACCGGGCATCAATTGCAAACCACAGCTAATACCGGCAGCTTTCAGCAAATTCACAGCTTCAGCTACAATTTGACTGCTATGCCCGCGCGCCGCATTAAAAAGTACAGCATCGTCAAAAGACTGAACACCAAGTTCAACAATACTCACCCCGTGACTGCGAAGATTGGCAAGCATACTGCCGGTTATACAGTCAGGTCTGGTAGAAAGACGAATAGCATGAATTTGACCATTATATAAAGCCTGACTGGCCGGAGCCAGCAATTCATTTTGCATAGCTTGCGGCAAAGCGGTAAAACTGCCGCCGTAGAAGGCTACTTCTATCCGGCGAGCTTGATTAATGTCAGCCAGCCGCCCCTGAATAACAGCCGCTACCTGCCTGGCAGTAACTGGTGTCGATAGGCCGGTTATTTTTTTCTGATTACAGAAAATGCATTCATGCAAACAACCCAAATGGGGGATAAATACCGGGATAATATAATGCTTCATAATACTACAATACTCCTATACAGAAAGGACGACCAAAATGGCCGCCCTAGTTTCACAGATTATTGAGTTATTGTGCCAAGCTTTAGCAGCGCCTGTTTGGCAGCCTGTTGTTCGGCTTCTTTTTTACTTTTGCCCCAGCCTGAACCCATACGTTCGGTATTCACAAAAACGGCCACTTCAAAAGATTTGTCATGATCAGGCCCGCGTTCGTTAATAACTTCATAGGCAATTTTACTATCATTATTTTTTTGCACAATTTCCTGCAGCCAGGTTTTATAATCTTTTAAATAGTCACCGCGTTCAACCAGCTTCAATTCAGATTTAAGCTGATTTAACACATAGCGGGCTGCGCTCTTGAAGCCAGCATCAAGATAAACGGCACCAATGATGGCTTCAAAGGCATCTGCGAGAATGGATATCCGTTCCCGTCCGCCTGACAGTGCTTCCCCTTTACCCAAGAGGAGATATTCACCAATTTTTAGTTCCAATGCTCTTTTAGCCAGCGTTTGTTCGCAAACCACCTGAGCTCTGGCTTTGGTAAGTTCGCCTTCAGGCAATTGTGGACACTGACTAAACAAATATGAGCTAATGATCAGGTCCAAAACCGCATCGCCTAAGAATTCCAAACGCTCATTATGCCTAATACTGGTGCCTTTAGTTTCATTGGCATATGACGTATGGATAAGAGCCTGATGCAGCAGTTTATAATCGCCGAACACAACTCCTAAGGACCGGCACAACTCAGTTAACGCTTGCATGCGGGTATCATCTAGCATCCCTTTAACTTCTTTCATAAAAAAATAGGTTACGCCTGATATTTTTTTACCAGGATGGTTGCGTTGTGACCGCCGAAACCAAAAGAGTTCGAAAGTGCCACATTTACAACTTGTTCCCGTGGTTTATTTGCTACATAATCCAGATCCAGCTCAGGGTCCTGGTTTTCTATATTGATGGTCGGCGGGACGATACTGTTAGCAACGGCAAGCACGCAAGCAATTGTCTCGATACCACCGGCTGCGCCTAACAGGTGCCCAGTCATGGACTTAGTTGAGCTAACCTTGAGGTTTTTAGCATGTTCGCCAAACAATGACTTGATCGCGAGTGTTTCATTTTTGTCATTGAGTGGTGTGGAAGTACCATGAGCATTGATGTAATCTACTTCTTTAGGCTCAATTCCGCCATCTTTGAGCGCCATAGCCATGCATTTAGCGGCTTGAGCACCTTCAGGGGCGGGAGCGGTAATATGATAGGCGTCGGCATTAGAACCATAGCCGATAATTTCCGCATAAATTTTGGCGCCGCGTGCCAGTGCATGCTCGAGGGTTTCCATGACTACTATGCCTGCGCCTTCGCCCAAGACAAAACCATCACGGTCTTTATCAAACGGACGGGAAGCTTTTTGCGGTTCGTCATTGCGGGTAGACATAGCCTTCATGGCACAAAAGCCGCCAACTGCCGCAGGCGATACAGCTGCTTCGGTACCACCGGCAACCATAACATCAGCATCACCGCGTTGAATAATTTTGAAAGCATCGCCGATAGCGTTAGTGCCTGTTGCACAAGCAGTAACTACGCAGCTGCAAGGTCCTTCAAGGCCAAGAGTAATAGAAGTTTGGCCTGCCGGCATATTGGCAATCATCATGGGTACAAAGAACGGGCTAATCCGGCCCGGCCCCTTTTCAAATAATGTTTTGTACTGGTCATGCAGCGTATCCATACCGCCAATACCACTGCCGATTAAAGTTCCCATACGGCTGCGGTCCTCTTGTTCAAGATTGATTCCCGCATCTTCAAACGCCATCTTAGCCGCAGCGACAGCAAATTGAGTACATCTGTCCATACGCTTGGCTTCTTTTTTGTCAATATACTTTACCGGGTCAAAATCTTTTACTTCACCGGCAATTTGGGTAGAATATTCGCTGGCATCAAATCGGGTAATACGGTCAATTCCTGATTTGCCAGCAAGCAAAGCCTGCCAAAAAGCGTCTGTTCCAATACCAATAGGCGTAATCGCGCCCATTCCTGTAATTACAACTCGTTTTTTCAAGAAGGTCACCCCACTAATTTATTTCTTCAACTTCCCTAAGAAGCCGTGTAAATATTTCTTTTACAGGTAATATTTCATCTATTTTATGAATATACTCGCCGGTAAATACCAGTCCGGTGTCAACATCTCCCTGTTGAGCACGAATCAGTGCACTAATTATACAAAAATTCTTTTCGCAATGTTTTAGACATGCCACACATTTATCCGGACCATCGACGGTACATTCAAGGATTTTCTTAGCAAAAGGGTTTTTGATAGCACGTCCCGGCAACCCCACCGGGCTTTTAATCAATACTACGTCTTCAGGTTTAGCCTTTAAATAAAATTCCTTTAAAGCCGGAGCGGCGTTAGACTCCACACTGGCGGCAAACCTGGTTCCCATTTGTACGCCATCAGCACCAAGCTTCATTACTTCAGCAATATCCCGACCGGAAATGATACCGCCGGCTCCGATAACGGGAATAGCTACGGATTTTTTGATATCAGGCAGAAGTGCATGCAAAGATTCATCAGTCCCCAGGTGACCACCTGCTTCTTTGCCTTCAACAATAATAGCGGCAGCGCCCAGCTTTTCTGAAATTTTGGCGGCCTTAACTGATGATACAATTGGCACGATTGGAGTACCCGACTTTTTCCCCATCGGGAATACGTCACGCGAGAATCCAGCTCCTGCTACTACCAAATCAATCCCTTCATCAATGGCAGTATCAACATAGCGAGCAAATTCTCTTGCCGCTACCATGATGTTTATACCAATTATCCCTTTGGTCAAGCTGCGCGCCAGTCTAATTTCATGGCGCAACTCATCAAAAGCCATACCTGATGCTGCGATAAGTCCGATGCCGCCAGCTTCAGCCACTGCTGCCGCCAAACGGGCAGTTGATAATCTTATCGCCATGCCCCCTTGGATAATTGGGATCTTAGCAACATGTTGGCCAATTTTAAGCTCCGGAAGTTTCAAGTAACAACTCCTCCAATCAATAAACCATACCATAAGCTACCTACACATTACCTTTAAGAAAGTCCCGCGAAAAAGTTTCCACGGGACTTTCTCCGTTTGAATAAGGTAATGACACCAATTACGACGCCAAAAAAAACATTTGAATTACGCTTGCTTTTCCTTGTCTATGTACTCCACAGCGTCTTTTACTGTTTTAATTTTTTCAGCGATTTCGTCAGGAATTTCAATGCTGAATTCCTCTTCAAAGGCCATAATCAGTTCAACAATATCCAGTGAATCAGCGCCAAGATCGTCAATGAAAGTAGAATTGATTGCTACATCAGCTTCATCAACGCCGAGCTGTTCCACAACAATTTCTTTAACCTTGTCAAAAGTTGTCATAATGGTATTCACCTCCTTCCAAGGAATTTTAACATATATTACATTACCATACCACCGTCAACATTTAAAGTCTGTCCGGTAATATAATTTGCCGACTGGCTTGCTAAAAATACTACGGCAGCGGCCACATCTTCGGCTTCACCCAAACGGCTCAGAGGAATTTTCGCCTCCAAATCGGCTTTAACCTGTTCTGACAAACCATGTGTCATATCGGTAGCAATAAAGCCTGGTGCAATAGCATTGACGGTAATGCCCCGTGATGCCAACTCTTTTGCCATTGATTTAGTAAAGCCGATAACACCGGCTTTGGCCGCAGCATAGTTAGCCTGTCCGGCATTGCCCATAAGACCCACAACCGAAGTCATGTTGATGATCTTACCGCTTCTTTGTTTCATCATACTCTTGGTTACTGCCTTAGTACAATAGAATATTCCTTTAAGATTGGTATTCATGACAGCATCCCAATCCTCATCCTTCATGCGCATTAACAGTGTATCCCGGGTGATACCGGCATTGTTTACCAGAATATCAATTTTACCATAGGTATCAATGGTCTGCTTGACAAGACTGTCTACTGCATCGGCGTCAGCAACATCTGCCTTGACCGTAATTGCCTGACCGCCATTAGCGGTAATGACTGTACGAACCTCTTCAGCCGCCTCGGCATTGCCGGCATAATTAATTACAACCTTTGCACCAACCTTGGCCAGCGCAATAGCCACTGCCCGCCCAATTCCCCGAGAAGCTCCGGTAACGATGGCAACTTGTCCGTCTAAATGCATTTTAACGAACCTCCTTGAAATAATCAAGAACTTTTTCTAAAGAAGCCTCGTCTTCTATATTCAGCGTTTCGACATCTTTTGCAATTTTTTTGGTGAAGCCTGTAAGAACTTTTCCTGGTCCTACTTCTACAAAAGTATCTGCGCCAAAGTTCACGATTTGCGCCACACAGTCCTCCCACACCACCGGACTGGCAGCCTGTTTGACCAGCAATTCTTTTAGGGCTTCGCCTTGCGTAACAATTTGGCCGTTAACATTAACGACAACCGGAATGGCTGCATCCTTAACAGACACTTTGTCAAGTTCGGCCGCCAGTCTTACTGCCGCTGGCTGCATCAAAGAGCTATGGAAAGGTGCACTGACAGGCAAGGAGATAGCCCTTTTGGCACCTGCCGCTTTTAACAGTTCATTGGCTTTCTCAACAGCCTGTGTCTTACCGGCAATGACAATTTGCCCCGGGCAATTAAAGTTTACGGCTTGCACAACACCAGCTTCAGCTTCTACCTGCCGGCAAATCTCCACAACCTTATCGCGGTCAAGTCCCATGATAGCCGCCATACTGCCTTCTCCCAGCGGTACGGCTTCCTGCATGAATTGTCCACGCTTTCGTACCAATTGAACAGCATCTGTAAAGGCCAGCGCTCCAGCGGCAACCAATGCCGAATACTCGCCAAGACTGTGTCCGGCCACAATATCAGGAGTAATTCCACGCTGTTTTAATACCGCATAGCAGGCCACACTCATCGTCAAAATAGCCGGCTGGGTGTTATATGTTTTCTTGAGTTCTTCTTCAGGACCATTAAAACACATATCGGTAATTGAAAAGCCAAGAGCTTCATCTGCCGACTTGAATATGTCCCGGACAATATCAAACTTATCATAGAAGTCCTTGCCCATACCGACAGTTTGTGATCCCTGTCCGGGAAAAACAAATGCTAGTTTACCCATTTCTTTCCCTCCTTATGTATTTGTCGGATATTTACATATTTTGCGTCAGTCCAGTAATGACTTTCGGAACATTTTGAACAATATCCTGCATAATTTCATCCACAGTCCGGATTGAATTTATCAAACCCGCAACCTGCCCAACCATCACAGAACCATACTCTACATCGCCTTCACGTATCGCCGCCCTAAGCTTTCCGGCACCTAAACGGTCCAATTCCTCAACTGTCGCACCTTGCTTTTCCATTTCAGCAAATTCACGGGTTAGTTTATTGGCAATAACTCGTACCGGATGTCCTGTTATTGCACCGCTGACAACAGTTGAGCGTTCTTTGGCTTTGATAATGGCAGCTTTATAGTTAGAGTGAGCAGTACATTCAACCGAGGCGGCAAACAGGGTTCCGATTTGTACGCCCTGAGCGCCTAACGCCAGTGCAGCCACAACCCCGCGGGCATCGCCAATACCGCCTGCCGCAATAACCGGCACAGAAACAGCGTCAACAACCTGCGGCACTAATGCCATGGTTGTTACTTCACCTACATGACCACCGCTTTCCATACCTTCTGCAATAATAGCGTCAATACCTACCCGCTCCAGGCGTTTAGCCAGCGCCACCGAGGCAACAACCGGAATAATCTTGGTACCTACTTCCTTTAATGCCGGAATGTACTCGCCCGGATTACCTGCCCCGGTAGTAACTACCGCTACTCTTTCATCAACAACTACCTGCATAACCTCTTTGACAAAAGGCGACATAAGCATAATATTGACACCAAAGGGTTTGTCAGTCAGAGCTTTTGCTTTTTTTATCTCTATCTTCAGTGCCTCTGGCGGCATATGCCCGGCACCAATTAACCCCAAACCTCCTGCATTCGAAACTGCCGCTGCCAATTCAGCGGTAGCTACCCAAGCCATTCCACCTTGCAAAATCGGATATTTAATCTGTAAAAGCTGGCAGAGTTTGCTATTTAGCAATAGTGTCGGCCTCCTTGCCCCATTTTATAACAGCTGATGCCCAGGTTAACCCAGCACCGAAGCCAACAAGCACGACAATATCACCTTGTCTTATTTTGCCGCCATGTACAGCTTCTTCGAGGGCGATGGGAATAGAGGCAGCAGATGTATTACCATATTTATCAACATTGACCATAACTTTATCCATCGGCAGTTTAAGACGCTTTGCCGCCGATTGGATGATCCTGTTGTTGGCCTGATGCGGAATCAGGCAATCAACATCATTGGCGCTGAGTCCGGCATGTTCTAATGCCTGAATCGCAGCTTCTCCCATTATTTTAACAGCAAACTTAAACACTTCGTTACCATTCATATGGACAAAATGCATTTTTTGCGTAACAGTTTCAGAACTTGCCGGATTGCGCGAGCCACCGGCAGGGAGTTTTAACAAATCGCCACCTGAACCATCGGCTCCTAATTGGGCGCCAATAATACCGTAACCGGCCTCTGTTTCAGCCAATACTGCCGCACCGGCACCATCACCGAATAAAACGCAGGTATTCCGGTCAGTCCAGTCCAGTATTTTAGAAAGAGTCTCCGCACCGACGACCAATACCTTTTTGTATAAACCGGCCTTAATAAATTGACTGCCTGTCACAATACCATAAACAAATCCGGAACATCCGGCCGCTAAATCAAAAGCAGCTGCACGGCTGGCCTTGAGATTAGCCTGTACTAAGCAGGCGGTTGAGGGAAAAGACATATCCGGTGTGGCTGTAGCGACAATAATAAGATCAATCTCGTCAGCAGTAACACCGGCATCGATAAGAGCTTTCTCTGCCGCCCTGGTGGCTAAATCAGAGGTTGCCATATCTGGCGAAGCAATCCGGCGTTCCCGGATGCCGGTTCTCGATTCAATCCATTCATCTGAAGTGTCCACTATACTTTCCAGGTCTTTATTTGTCATTATTTTTTCAGGCAAATAGGTGCCAAGACCAATAATGCCTACGTCTTTAATTTCCTTCATGTGTTACAACCCCCTCTTTAGCAATGGTTTCGCGAATGTGGGCGACAACATCCTGCTCGGTAAATTCTTTAGCTACTCTAATAGCATTTTTTATAGCTTTAGCCTGTGAACTGCCATGGCAAATGATAAACCCTCCATTTACACCTAAGAGCGGCGCTCCGCCATATTCGGCATAGTCCAGCTTTTTCTTTAACCCGTTCAAAGCCGGCAACACCAGCATTGAAGCCACTTTTGTCAAAAAACCGCTGGTTTTGATGGATTCTTTAATCAATTGCAAAATGGCTTTAGCCAAGCCTTCCCCAAATTTTAATACAATATTTCCTACAAAGCCGTCGCAAACAACAACGTCAACCGTTCCTTTCGGAATATCACGGCCTTCCACATTGCCAATAAAGTTCACCGTATTAAGCTGCTTTAACAGCGGATATGTAGCTAAAACCTGTTCATTGCCTTTGCTTTCTTCCTCACCAATAGTTAAAAGCCCTACCCGCGGGCTGGGAATATTAAGGACATATTCCGCATAGATGGCACCCATAATAGCGTTTTGGACCAAATGTTTGGGTTTACTATCAACATTGGCGCCCGAGTCTAAGAGAATGGTTGTGCCTGTAAGGTTTGGCATCGGTGTTGCAATAGCCGGCCGCTCAATTCCATTAATCCGGCCTAAGCCTAATAGTGCGGCAGCTACAGCCGCACCCGTGCTACCCGCACATATTACCACATCGCAATGTCCCTGTTTAACCAGTGATGTAGCAACAACGACAGAAGCATCCTTCTTTTTTCTCACAGCAGCACCCGGCGATTCATGCATATCAATAACTTCGCTGGCGTGATGAACAGTAATATTTGATTCTTTCCCATTGCCATGACGTTCAAGCGCTTGAGTAATTTGACTTTGGTCACCGACCAAAACAATTTCAACATCATCATTTACATACGCCTTGGCGGCCTGTAATGCGCCTAAAACAATTTCATCGGGCGCATAATCTCCCCCCATAGCATCAATGGCAACCCTCATTCAATATCTTCCTTTCACAAAACCCGACAGAATATGAGTATTTATCTAATACTTTGTTATTTAGGCAAATCAGCATCCATGGAAACCATAATAAATTTAGCACGAAATACTTCTTGGCTATCATTTCTAGTTTTTACCCAAATAAAATATTTATTGCCTCTTTTTTTAATATTCTCTGCTTTGGCTACCAATTTTTCCCCTTCACGCACGGCAATCTTATATTTGATATTCGCAACCCCGGTTACGGCCAAGGGCGCATCAATAATTGCCAACGCCAAAGAATTCGCCTGAGCGAAGATATAATGCCCCCGTGCAACTTTTGTTTTCTCAAATACCATTTCCGGCGTTACTGTCATCAGCGATATCCCTGACTTCCCTAACTCCAGGTCAATCAGATCACCAATAACATCCGCACTGGCAATGGTTTTAAGCTTGTTCCGGGCTTCCTCGGCCATCTGCTTGGTACGTTCCCTAAGCTCGGGTATACCAAGTTCCAGCCGGTCAAGCCGAATGGTTTGCACGCTAACTTTCAAATAGGCTGCCAGTTCTTCATCTGTAAGAAAAGGTGTTGTTAACAACTTCTCTTTCAATTTCTCCTGGCGTATTTTTTTTTGGACCCGAGCCATAACATCACCTAATTTTATCAGCAACTTATAATACCAATTGATAGTATTAATTATAGCTACTTGCTACCAACATTGCAAGTAAAAAAGTGAGCAAGATAAATTTAATTGCCTTTTATCTTGCTCACTGCTTATTTTTTTATTCTGCTTGAACCACAACTTTACCATTATAATGACCACATTCAGGACACACACGGTGAGGCATCTTCTTTTCGTGACATTGAGGACATTCAACTAAACCTGGAATAGTAAGTTTCCAATTAGCACGACGCTTATCACGGCGAGCTTTAGACATTTTACGCTTAGGTACTGCCATTTGTTTCCACCTCCTTAACAAAATTGGCCAACCTGCATAACCTTAGTCCTTGGACAAGAGTTTTTCTAAAACCGCAAGCCTTGGATCGATTTTAATCGGATTACAGCCGCAGGTGCTTATGTTTAGGTTGGCCCCGCACTCGGGACATAGACCACGACAGTTCTCACTGCACACTGGTTTCAACGGCTTGGCCAACAAAATATTCTCACGAATTAAGTCAGTGATCTCCATTTCATCACCAGTAAAACAGCTAAATTCAAACTCGGAATCTTCGCCTGTTTCTGCCAGACCGGTTTCCTTGATTTTTTCACTAAAAGGAATGGTAAGTACACTAACCACAGATTCCAGGCACCGGCTGCAGGATTCCTTCAGAGTAGCATGGATGGTTCCGGTTATTTCGTAATAGGTTCCCTTATTGGCAACCACACCGTCAACCAGGACAGTATCAGTCCAGGCTTCTTCCCGCTGGTTAAGGGCAAGTTCGTCAACCGAAGTTTGGAAAGAAAAAGTTTGGGTACCCCCAAGCTCTTTTTTTAACTGTGCTATGTTAATTTTCATCATTTTCCACCAACCTTCATCTATTATATCGACCCCCCGAAAGTTTGTCAAGAAATAAAGAAAACACGGCTTGTGACGAGCGTCAGCGAAGGCAGAAGCCGATGTTGCCCTTATACCCGGAGCGGTGTAAAGAAAAGCAGGGAACAAAATGTCCCCTGCCTATCATGCGAAGGTTGTATGGTGGTTATGCAAGTTTGCTGCAAATTGTTTTGGTATCCCGGGCGATAACAAGTTCTTCGTTGGTCGGGATAACAAAAATCTTAACTTGAGCGCCATCAACACTGATTTCTTGCGCTTTGCCGCGAACATTATTTTTGACAGGGTCAATTTTGGTGCCAAGGAATTCCAGGCCGGTGCAGATTTTTTCGCGCATAGTGATAGAGTTTTCACCAAGACCGGCAGTGAACACAATAGCATCAACACCACCCATGGCGGCAGTATAGGAACCAATGAAATTACGCACTCTGTAAGCAAACATTTCCAACGCCAGTTCTGAACGGTCATTGCCGGAATTAGCAGCATCTTCAATATCACGGAAATCACTTGATACGCCGGAAACCCCAAGTACACCGGATTTTTTATTAAGATAGCTGTCGATTTGTTCGGCGGTCATGCCTTCTTTCTTCATTAAGAAAGGAATAATAGCAGGATCAATGCCGCCGCAGCGGGTTCCCATTACCAGACCCTCAAGCGGTGTGAAGCCCATGCTGGTATCAATGCATTTACCATGCTTAACAGCGGCAATGCTGGCACCGTTTCCTAAATGACAGGTAATAATACGCAGATTGGTTATCGATTCGCCCATGAGGTCTGCAGCCTGTTGTGAAACATATTTATGGGAAGTACCATGGAAGCCATAACGTCTAATGCCATATTTCTCATAGGCTTCATAAGGTAAAGCATAAAGAAATGCATGTTTAGGCATTGTTTGGTGAAAAGCAGTATCAAAAACAGCTACCTGAGGAACGCCTGGCATGATTTCGGCACAAGCATTTATCCCCATAATGTTGGGTGGGTTATGTAATGGTGCCATTTCAATGCATGCTTCCAGAGCGTCCATTACCGCCGGAGTAATCAACACAGAATCAGCAAATTTTTCACCGCCGTGTACAACCCGGTGTCCAACGGCCGCAATTTCTTTCATATCAGTGATTACACCATGCTTTGCATCAGTAAGAGCTTCGATAACCAGCTTAATTCCAATGCTATGGTTTTTGATATCGGCATTAATTACCACTTTGTCTTTGCCTTCCGGCTGATGAGTCAGGATCGAACCATCAAGGCCAATACGTTCCACCAAACCTTTGGCCAAAACCGACTCATCATTCATATTAACCAACTGGTACTTAATTGAGGAACTTCCACAATTGACAACTAAAACTTTCACAACAAAATCCTCCTTATTTCTTGGGTATGTTTTTTTCTGTCAGACCACGATTCATAAGCCAACTCATTCTCTAACAATTTTTATGTTTTCGACGCGTGCCTTAGTTTCCCTTCATCAGGAAAAACTTATTTAATAAAAAAATTCACAAATGCATAAAATCCGGAAAGTTTTTTTGCAGTATTGCCGCCATTAACATTCCAAGATGACGTTTAGCTGCAGTAATTCTGCTTTAGATGCTATATAATAAAACAATACAATGAATACAGGGTGATATGTAATGATGAAAGCAGTCGGTCTGATTGTAGAATACAATCCCTTCCACAATGGTCATTTATGGCATCTAAACGAAGCCAAACGAATTTCAGGCGCACCATTTGCGATCGGGGTCATGAGCGGCAATTTTACGCAGCGGGGCGAACCGGCCATGACTGATAAATGGTCTCGGGCTGCCATGGCTGTTAAGGCTGGTGTCGATTTGATCGTCGAACTCCCGGTAGTGTTTTCGGTACGCAGTGCCCAATACTTTGCAACCGGCGGCATTCGGCTGCTTAATCATTTAGGAGTTGTCAGCCATGTCTGCTTTGGTGCAGAAATGCCGGATATGGCAAAGCTAGCGGCAGCAGCAAACGCGTTAAACCAACCGGCTGTCATTACTGCAATGCGTGAACAAATGAAAACCGGTCAGACATATGCCGCCAGCCTTGCAGCAGCCGTATCGGCAAGCGCAAGCGTTGATGCAGGTCTGTTTCAATCCCCTAATAATCTCTTGGCCATTGAATATGTACGGGCAATTAATACCTATGCTCCCCAGCTTGTCCCTTTGCCGCTTAAGCGTCTTGCGGCCGATTACCATGATAGCCTGATTACTTCTCCTATTGCCAGCGCTACAGCTATCAGGGCGGCCATTCTCCAAAAGGGTGCATTGTCTCCCGGCAGTACGGCCTGGCAAGCACTCCCGCCAAGCTGTGCCCGGCAGATTAACGAATTGATCAGTACTGGAAAGGTCCCTGTAACCTTAGCAGATTTTAGCAATATTATTTTAGCCAAAATCAGAGCCATGCGCCTGGATGCGCTGGCCGGATTGCCTGACATCACAGAAGGCCTCCATAATAAAATAAACCAGGCTGCCTTCAAAGCCACTACTGTCCAGGAACTATTGGCATATAGCAAAAGTAAACGCTATACCATAACCCGTCTGCAAAGAATCATAGTCCACGCACTGTTAGAAACCACCAAAGACCAACTGGCACAATTTGACCAGTCTGGCCCCTTATATGCCCGTATATTGGCATTTAACAGCAATGGACGCCGCTTACTCAAAGAAATTTCCCAGCAGGCCACAATACCGCTAATAACAAAAACTGCGCATTATCTTACCAGCAAACAACAGACGCCTAACAGCCTATCGCCGCTGCAAGCTATGTTAGCCCGTGATATTAGCGCAACAGACATATATGCCTTGGGATTTCCTAATCCTCTGTGGCGGGCAGGCAATCAGGATTATCAGACTTCTCCTCTGTACATTGCAGACGAGTAGTCCGCCAAGCCCAAATCCACAGTGTTCTTATTCATCCAATGGCTTTAGACTTGGCAGACTAGCCAATATTTTTTTGATTTCCGGAATAACCGACTCGGCGGCAACTTCACCAGCCAGTGCACACTCATCCATCGTCTCGAAAGAGCTGGGCGAAAAGCTGCCCACATCTGGCTGAATAAGCACATCACAATGATGCTGGCGATGCTTGCACAATTCCCTTTCCATGATATCGATGGATTGAATAATTACGTCAAACATATTGCTGATATTGGTTATCGTACCTGCATGAGCCAAGTCAACAGCGATAACAACATCGGCCCCCATATTCCGGACAGTGTCGATCGGAGTAGGATTTATAACAGCACCGTCGACAAATAATTTACCATCGATGGTAAAAGGAATAAAGACACCCGGCACAGAAATACTGGCCCTCACGGCTTGGGCAACATCCCCCTCGGTAAAAACAACTTCCCTCCCGCTATTTAGCTCTGTTGCTACAACTGCCAAAGGAGTTTTTAGCTCGGCAAAGGTTTTTTGTTTTGTTAAGAGCCGGATAGTTGCCAGCGCCCGTTCACCGGAAACCATCCCCATCTGTGGTATAACAAAATCCAGCCAGTGACGCTTTTTTAGATTTTTGGCCAGTTTAAACATGGTTTCAGGATCAAGCCCGGCCGTGTACAAAGCACCTATCAGACTGCCAATACTACAGCCGGCAATATAATCTACAGGAATATTATGCTTTTCCAATACTTTAAGGACGCCAATATGAGCAATCCCCCTCAGCCCACCTGACCCCAGAGCCAGACCTATTTTTGGCGGCATCATCATCCCTCCAATACAACTACGCAGTATTTGCACCGTATTTTAGTTATATTACCTCTGCCTTGTCAATATATATATTATCAAACCGCACGGCTTGGAGGAGGAGATTAGTATATGCGGATTTGGGGCAGTGGCAAGCGTTATCGTTCACGATTATTAGCCTATTGCATGGCCTTTTGTACGGTATTTATAACTATCGCTATGGTGACATATCCCAAAGATGCCTTTGATTCAGCTATTATGGGTTTAAATTTATGGTGGAATGTTGTTTTTCCCGCCCTGCTGCCTTTTTTCATTTTGTCAGAAATACTTATGGGGCTTGGAGTTGTTCATTTCATCGGCGTGCTACTCGAACCCCTGATGAGGCCGATATTCAATGTTCCCGGTGTCGGAGCCTTTGCCATGTCCATGGGTCTTGCTTCCGGCTACCCAATGGATGCTGTAATCACCTGCAAATTTCGCAAGAATCAATTATGTAGTGCCGTCGAAGCTGAGCGGCTGCTCTCCTTCACTAATACGGCCGATCCGCTGTTTATGGTAGGCGCAGTAGCTGTAGGTATGTTTGGTATGCCCGAATTAGGTGCTACCATTGCCTTGGCCCACTACATATCCAGTTTTTTTGTGGGAATAATCTTCAGGTTTCACGGACGGGACCGGGATAATTACACCCAAGAGGGTCCGGCAGTACGCGGCAATATCATTATTCGTGCGTTTCGGGCTTTGTATAATGCCAGACAGGAAGATAAGCGCTCACCCGGCCAATTGCTTGGTGATGCGGTCAAATCTTCGATGAATACCATCCTGCTGATTGGTGGCTTTATCATTGTTTTCTCGGTATTTATCCGTATTATGACCATTGTCGGTATTACCGATATCCTTACAAGCATGTTTGCCGCAATGCTGGGAGTTATCGGTTACAGCACCAGCTTAGCTCCGGCATTGGTAAGCGGCTTGCTGGAAATTGATCTGGGCACATTGGCTGCCAGCCAAGCTGTTGCCCCACTTGATCAAAAGGTTGTTATCGCCAGTGCAATCATCGCCTGGAGCGGCCTTTCAGTTCATGGCCAGGTAGCCAGTATTGTTATCGAGTCAGGCATACGTATGATTCCGTACATGGTAGGCCGGTTGCTGCACGCTGTGCTGGCCGCTGGAATTACTGTGTTATTACTCGGCCCGGGAGAGCAGTTTACCAAACTATTGGTCCTGCCGGTATCGATGAATATTGCTCAAAGCAATACCTGGAGCTTATGGCTGACCAGAATCGAACAAACTACCTATCAGATCGGAATATTGCTGAGCATTATGATAGCACTATCGATCGCTTTTCACCTCTGCAGAGAAATATATGGGTATGTAAAAAGATAAGGAGCATAGCTCCTTTCTTCTTTGTCTGTAAGAAAAATATTCTTCTGCATTAAAAGCAACGCAGCTAAAAATTCTGCATCGCCATGCCACTTTATTTATCCTGGCTTTTTTGGTTTTGTTGTAACTCGCGATGGCCTTGCTGAACTACATCAAGTGTTCTTTCCAGGTGAACCAATACATGCTTAAATACTTCATCAGCATAGCTGACCGCATCGGACTGTAAATCTTTAGCTGTTTTACGGGCCTGCATAACAAGTTCATTAGCCTGCTCCTGCGCCTGTTTATTTATCAGGTTCTCATCGGTAAGCTTAATACAATAGGTTTTAGCCTGTTCCACAATACTTTGCGCTTCTTTCTGTGCCTCATCAAGAATGCGCTGCCGCTCGGCAATAATATGTTTAGCTTCATCAAGCTCTTTCGGCATCAGTTCACGCAGGTCATCTAAAAATTTGGCCAAATCATCTTCTTCGATGACTCTTTTATTAGTAAAAGGTACGCGGGCGGCCTCAACCAGCAGGGTCTCCATGTCATCAAGCAATTTCTCAATAGTCATAACTTTCTCCCTTCCCCATAACAAATCTAGCTTTTTTCACGTCTAGCCTTTTTCACGAATTCTTTTTACTATTTTTTCTTCTAAGCATGCAGGCACCAATCCTGTAATTGGTCCGCCAAATCTCGCTAACTCCTTAATGCCGCTTGAGCTAATGAACGAATAATCGCTACTGGTCATCATAAAAATCGTTTCCATATCGGGATCGATTTTCTTGATGAGCAGTGCCCGTTGAAATTCATATTCAAAGTCACTCAGCGCCCGTAAGCCCCTGACAATAAAGGTACTGTTCTGACGCCGTACATAGTCGTTTAGAAGGCCGGAAAAGCTATCTACTTTAATGTTGGGTATACCTTGTGTCGCCAAGGTTAGCATATCTACCCGTTCTTCCATGGTAAACAGCGGCTTTTTATTAGGATTATGAAAAACCGCGGCAATCACTAAATCAAACATTTTGCTGGATCGCAGAAAAATATCCAGATGCCCGTTACTAACCGGATCAAAACTGCCTGGGCAAACTCCTATCCGCATATTGGCTCCTCCTGTAGCAAATTAGTGTCGCATATTAACGCATCAAAAAAGTTACGACCGTTTCTCCATAGCGCTCGGTACGAATTAACTTGAGATGCTGCCATTGAGTAGTTATCGGTTCATGTTTGGAATGTTCAACAACAATGAGTCCCCCAGCTTCTGCAACACCGGTTGTATCAAGCTTGAGAAGCACAGCAGAAACAAGTCCCTGGTTATAAGGAGGGTCTATAAATATAAGCCTGAACGTCCGACCCAGCTGACTTAACTTATCAATTGCCTTAACCGAGTCACCCCGCCAGATTTCGGTCTTTTCACTCAATTTTGCCGTATGAATATTGTCTTTTATAGCCGCAAGACTATGCTGACTATGATCGATAAACAGCGCATGCGCTGCCCCGCGGCTAAGAGCTTCTAACCCCAGATTGCCTGTGCCGGCAAACAAATCCAGCACATGGGCACCAGCTACCGCACCCTCAGCAGTTGGCAATTCTAAGTTAATAATAATATTAAATATTGATTCTTTGACTCGATCCGCAGTAGGACGCACATCAAGACCTTTCGGTGCTTTGAGCCTGGTCCCTTTCGCAATTCCGGTTATAATCCGCATATCTACCTCAATTTGTGGCTAAAATTCAGTTTACCATAGATATTTTAGCACATTTAAACCCGTATAACACTTTTTGCTAAAAAATATTTTACATGTTTTTCTTATATATATAATGTGCTAACTATATATATATTAGTATTATTCCCGCCTGCACTCCGGGCAAACAAAAAATAACCGGAGATATCCGGCTATTCTTCACTCTCATTTATTTACTACACGGAAAGCTCCTAAAAATCTTGCCTGATAATAGGGCTTAGACATAGCGGTCAAGGTTACCTCGCCGGCACCGGAACTAGCATGAATAAATTGACCATTACCCACATATATACCGACATGAGAAGGACCCGGAATATAGGTGCTGTAAAAAACTAAGTCACCAGGCTGAATGGCGTTTGGTGGTACACGATGACCAATATTATATTGTTCGTCCGCCATTCTCGGCAGGGAAATACCGTAACGACTGTATATATAGTAAACAAAGCCGGAACAATCAAATCCGGTTGGGGCTGAACCAGCCCATACATAGGGAACTCCTAAAAATTGCTGAGCCAAACCAGCAATTTGCTGTCCGGTGTTTCGGTCAAACTTACCTCGGCTTGCTGCATGATTATTCCCTAAATAATTTTGCAGCGCCAGCCAGGTTTCCGAACCAACCACACCATCGTCCTCAATACCGACAGTCTGTTGAAATTGAATAACTGCCAGCTTCGTAAGCGAACCAAAATTACCGTCAACATTGTATTGATAGAAACCTATCTTTTTTAATTCTGCCTGCAGCGTATAAATGGCATCATTGGTGTCACCTTGTTGTAAAACAGGTAGATCCTGGCCAGACGCCTGAGCTATATTGCCGGGTGTCGCCAGCAAAAAGAAGGCACAGCTAAGAACCAAAAAAATCGTTTTAACTAAATTCAAACACATACCTCCGCACTTTCCATTTTTTTCTTACATTTCGACACTTGGTATGAAAAGTCCTTTGGGACTAAAGACTCATAAACCTGATATATCAAAATTTTCTTCAAAAACCTGACCCTGACTGTTGACATAGTATTATGCACGTGGTAGAATTAGTAACTGTGAGCCGGGGCGTGGCGCAGTTTGGTAGCGCGCTTGGTTCGGGACTAAGAGGCCGCAGGTTCGAATCCTGTCGCCCCGACCAGTTAAATCCAGTAATATCAGGCATCCCGAAGCTTGATAAGGCAACAACAGAGCATCACCAAAGCATTCTATTAACAGAAGGTTACAAATGAATATGCTGATGCATATACAAACATCTTGTTATTATTTACAAGATGTTTGTTTTTTTAGTTTGCCGTTATTTCCCCGTATATACTATGCTGCAAATATAAAACTGCCACCTGCCAGGAACGCTGACCGATGTAAAAGCCCTGCAGCAGCCCCAGGGCTGCATAGCCGCTCGCGATACCATTTTCCTTCTGAATCGTCAGCTAAACCGCTTTCGTTATCTCATGAAATTAATAGATAAACAGAATGGACAAAAAAGAAAATACAGAATATAATGAAAATAGGAGAGGGAATAAGAAAGGGAGGATGAAGCACATGCTTAAAAATTATCCTGCTACTCAATTATTTCTCTTATCATCATTGATTTTAATGATTTTGCTCCTCATTACTCCGTTAGTGAGGGAGTGGTACATTTTTGCCGCGGTGTTAGGCAGTCTGAAGTTCGTGGTAAAGGTTATCTGTGGCTTCTTCTTATTCTTTACAGTAATCGATATTATAGACGGTACACAGCTTCGCAAGCCAAAGCATTAATGATAATCAAAATGATAAAAAAAATTAACCGAAGCCGATGGCTTCGGTTTTTTGTCCCAACAGAAAGCATAGCTTTCAGATGGGGTTAAAACCCTATCTGAGTCAAGTCTCCATTTATCATTTGCATATACCGCATCTTTTACACCCCGCACTGCATGGCAAGGTGTATTTCTCTGCCTGAGCTTGGCGATACTCTGTCAATAAATAAGACATTGGAAAACCCATATGCAAGTTGTCCCATGGCAAAACTTCCGTTTCGTCGCGAAAACGGTACAAATAAAAATCTTCATCGACATTATATGTCTTTAGCGCCGTCTTCCAGGCTTTCACTCCACCCTTAGTCACAGCGGCAAGCAAGACTTGTCCCAGCCTGCGGTCACCCCGCGCCAGCACACTTTGGATATAGGCTTCTTTAGGCTGTTCAATCAGCGTCTCAATTCCCTTCCGCTTCTTTAATGCAGTTTGAATATATTTTAGTTTAGCCGCAACTTCTGACATTGCAGCCATAGGCAACCACTGAAAGGGGGTAAACGGTTTGGGAATAAACGGGTTAATACTCAGTGTCAGCATGCCGTTGCAGCCTAAAGATTCCATGTACAGCTTAATCTGCTCTGCCATTTCAACAATCGCTTCTATGTCCTGTTCCTGTTCCTCCGGCAAACCAACCATAATATACAGCCTCACATGAGGAATACCGGCCGTTACCGCCGCCTTGACTGCCTGGAAGATATGCTCGTTGCTAATCTGCTTATTAATTATTTTACGCATCCGTTCACTGCCGGCTTCCGGGGCCAAGGTAATGGTTCTATGGCCACTGACAGCCAAAGCCTCTACCAGCGGAGCGGTCAATGAGTCAGCCCTCAGTGAGGCAACCGACAGGGTCAGCCCCTGAGCTAAAATCAACTGGCACAACTTATCAATTTCAGGATAGTCGGAAATCGCCGCCCCCATTAAACCGACTTTGGCACGAAACGCTTTAGCCTTGTCCACACCTTCGGCAATTTGCGTCAGTGACCGCACCCGCGGATTACGGAAACAATAGCCTGCCATACAAAACCGGCAATGCCGGCCACAGCCTCTGGCGACTTCAATCAGATACATATCCTTAAATTCTGTATCAGCAGTAACAATAACCGTTTGCCCGGAATATCTGCCCAAATCTTTAACATAGCGGCGGTTTACCCTGACAGGCGCAGCTTCATGCCGCTCATACCGCTCAATAAGCCCGGCCTCATTATATCTGGGTTGGTAAAAACGCGGCACATATACGCCTTCAATTTGTGCCAGGCGTAATAATAATTCCTCGCGTGCCAATCCACACTTACGGCTATCATAATAGCAATCTAAAAACTCCTGAATTACTTCTTCACCTTCACCAATAATACAGGCATCAACAAAGTCAGCCAATGGTTCCGGGTTAAAAGTAGCGCACGGACCCCCGATAATAACCAGCGGATCTCCCTCTTGCCTGTCGGCAGCCAATAATGGAACCTTACCGGCTGCCAATATGGCAAGCAGATTGAAATAATCCATTTCAAAAGAAACAGCAAACGCAATGAGCGGAAATTCATATAAGGGCAGCTGATTTTCTAAAGTTAACAGCGGTGTATTTGTCCGGATATATTCATCAAAGGTTTTTTTATCAGGCAAAAACAGCCGTTCACAGGCAGTATCGCCCCGGCTGTTTATTTGCTCGTAAATGATATGCAAGCCAAGATTGGACATCCCAACATGGTAGGTATTCGGATAAACAAGCGCCATGGGAGAGCGGGCCCCAGGCGCATATTTCATGGTTCCCTGCTCAGTTGCTACTATTTTCTGCAAGCGCTCTTTTAATTGCCATGTCACAGTAATCACA
Organism: Sporomusa sp. GT1; assembly: GCF_014634905.1. Taxonomy (NCBI): domain Bacteria; kingdom Bacillati; phylum Bacillota; class Negativicutes; order Selenomonadales; family Sporomusaceae; genus Sporomusa; species Sporomusa sp. GT1. The sequence goes on from NZ_BMBX01000001.1 coordinate 284,417, forward strand.
TCCACCTGTAATGTCTCTTATAATAGTTATTGTTAATAACATTACAATAGTATACATTAAATTTTACGCCCAAAGTTTTTTTGCCGCATCCTCCCAGAGTATTACCTTGTTAGCAGCCAGAGTTGCTTTGGTATCAATCAGGCGTTGATTGCGGGAACCCCTAAAGGCTAAGCCTAAATCCCGTTCGACCTCACGATATAATCCGTCAACCAAAAGATCAGTATACTTAAGCAATTGCCCAATACTTTTCCGTTTTACCGCCATGGCCGTCAATTGCTCAAAAGTAAAGCCACTGTAAGTAACAATATCCAGCCCCTGGGCTTTTAGCCGTTTGGCCAGATGGGCCAAAGGCCTTGGCTGAAGAAACGGTTCGCCACCCGAAAAGGTTACTCCCTGTAACAACTTGTTACGGGCAGCGAGTTGTTTAATATGATTAAAAAGATCTTCCACAGCAATAGGATAGCCGCCATTTACATCATGCGTATCTTCATTATGGCAACCCGGGCAGCGGTGCGGGCAGCCTTGCGTAAAAATCACCAACCGCAACCCCGGACCATCCATAATACTTTCTTCAGTGATTCCGGCAATGCGAATTTCCATATATTCACCTTCTTTTAAGCAGTGAGCCGGATTTCTAGGAGCGCGAGCGACGCGGAAATTTGTGCGAATCGCTTAGTTCCGAGCGCCAGCGAGCGAACATCCTCAGACATGCCGCACTCTTTGGTTTAATTCGTTCAACTTAGCATCATTAAACCGGTCCACCGTACTCAGATAACCGGTAATGCGGCGAACCCGGCGAACACTGGTAGTGCCGCAAGAGGGACATTCTTCGGTGTCAATTACGCCAAGATGGCCGCAGCCTTCACAAAAATCCACCGGGAAATTAAAGCCGGCATAGCCGAAATCACATTTGCCCATATAGCGGATAATCTCTTCTAAAGCTCCCAGGTTATTGACAGGCGGCGCAGCAAATTCTACATAACTAATATGCCCGGCATTGGCATATTTGTGATACACACCTTCAATGCGAATTTTATCAAAAACACTGATCGGGTAGTTAACAGGAATATGGAATGAATTCGTGTAATATTCTTTATCTGTAACCCCAGGAATAATACCATACTCCCGGAGATCCATCTTGACAAACCGCCCGGATAAACCTTCAGCCGGCGTGGCTAATAACGTATAATTCAGATCGTAATGCTCAGCTGCCCGGTCAAGCTTATCACGCATAAAGGCCACAATCTCTTCACCCATAATTTGGGCCTCTTCATTTTCTCCATGATGATAACCGTTTAAAGCAGTCAGTGCCTCAGCCAAACCAATAAAACCAACTGACAGGGTACCATTTTTAATAACATCTTCAATATAATCATTAGCTTTCAGTTTATCTGAATCAAGATAAAGGCCTTGCCCCATTAGAAACGGCATATCCCGAACCTTTAGTTGAGCCTGAACCTGAAAACGGTGGTATAACTGTTCACAAGTCAAATCAATAAGTTCTGCCAGACTCTCATAAAACTTCATAAAATTTCGTTCAGCTTTAATAGCCAGGCGCGGTAAATTTATGGTAGTAAAGCTTAAGTTGCCTCGCCCGTCAGTTACCTCTGGACCGCAACGATTGGACATTACTCTGGTACGGCAGCCCATGTAGCCCACTTGATTCCCATAAGGCTTATTAAAGGTAGAATCCATGAAACTGAAGGTAGGATTAAGGCGCTGGGCAGCAACGCGGATAGCCAGTTTAAATAAATCATAGTTGGGATCGCCGGGATTAAAGTTAACTCCTTCTTGCAGGCGGAAGATAATATTGGGGAAGATGGGATTTTCACCACGTCCTAAGCCTTTTTCATAGGCTAACAGCAAATTTTTAATTACGGCCCGCCCGGCCGGTGAAGTATCGGTACCTATGTTAAGACTGGAAAAAGGCACTTGGGCACCTGCCCGTGAATGCATGCTGTTTAAATTATAAATCAGCGCTTCCATTGCTTGGTATACTTCTTCATTGCTGGCTTTTTCCATAAAAGAAGCCATATCATGGTCAAAAAAAGCAAATGACTGGCCACCATGCATGTCATTTTGCGAGCTCTGCAAAATAATTGCTGCCAGCGCCGTGGCTGAGGCCGGGCGTTTAGGCTGACGAATAAAACCATGACCATTGTTAAAACCACTATGAAGTAACTTTCCTAAGGGTATTTGCACACAAGTCAAAGTTTTTCCGTAAAAGTCCAGATCATGAATATGATAATCCCCTTTAACATGAGCCTGAGCAAACTTTTCCGGAATCAGCCGGTTTAAATAAAAAGCCTTACTGGCTGCACTGGCGATTTGCAGCATCTTGGCTGATGGCGAATTAGATACATTGGCGTTTTCACGACTGGTTTCCACCAAAATTTCGCCAACTGCATCCATAAGGTCTGACTTGGCTTCACGCAGGCGGGTACGCTTGTCCCTGTGCAAAATGTAGGCTTTAGCGGTCTTAGCATGGCCTGTCTCAATCAAAATCTTCTCAACCGCATCTTGCACCTCTTCCACACCAAATACGCCGCCATTATATTTCTGTTTTAAAAACTTTAACACTTCAAGAGTGAGCTCCAAAGCTAATTGCCGGTCAGCTCCCCCCACGGCCTTGGCAGCTTTATAAATAGCTTCCGTTATTTTGCTTTCATCAAAAGCGGCTTCCCGTCCATCCCGTTTCTTTATTTTAATAAACATGACTCTTCCCCCATATTCAATTTACTCCTTATGCTGTGTTTTCATTAGGAGTTCAAGTTCCTGCACAAAGTTATTAATATCAGCAAATTGGCGATATACGGAAGCAAATCGTACATAAGCCACCTGATCAAGCTCTTTGAGATGCTGCATTACAGACTCACCAATCTGGCGGGTAGACACCTCCCGCTCAGAATGATTATAAATGTCCTTCTCTACCTTACTAACAGCTCTCTCAATAGTATCAATAGGTACTGGCCGTTTTTCGCACGCCCGCAACAGTCCGTTTAATAGCTTGCCCCGGTCAAACCGTTCCCGACGACCATCTTTTTTTATAACCATCAACGGTATTTCCTCAACCACTTCATAAGTGGTAAAACGGCGGACGCAAACTGAGCACTCTCTGCGTCGGCGAATAGAGTTCCCTTCATCAGCAGCTCTTGAATCAACAACCTTGCTGTCAATCACTCCGCAAAATGGACAGCGCAAATGTATCCACTCCTTGATTACTCCGCAAAATGTGCTATAATATTTATAGCTTCGCAGGTCACATTACTATATATTGTATTTCATAAATTAAATATACGCCATATATTGTGTTTTTCCTGCTTAAGGGAAAAATATTGCAAAAAAATCTCTAACCTATAACCAGGTTAGAGATTTTTTATCCTAACAGAAAGTATAGCTGTCTTAAGAGCAGGATCAACATCGACTTCCACCGTCGCCACAGGCTCGGTGCAGGCTGTGTTTCCCTTTATCAGCCATGTTTGAGCTCGCCAAAACTACCTGCTTCCACTAAAATTACGTCCATTCCGATTTTATTAATTTTATCCCAAGGAATAACCACATCTTCATTGCGACCAAATAGGCCTAAAAATTTGCCTACTCCTGGTACAACAATAGCGGTAAGCCTCCCGGTTTCAACATCAATTTCTATATCTGTAATATTACCCAACCGTTTACCGTCAATTACGTTTATAACTTCTTTCAATTTCAAATCGCTGGTCTTTAACATCTATCCCCCTCCTCCGTCCCATACCTTTACATTCTACAATAATTATATGAAGGACAAGGGATAAATGTGTGTTGAAATATTTATTTATTAAAGAATTCAACAATTTTCCAGCGTACCTCAGGAACAGGCGCTGCGCTGCCTTGCTGCCCAACCGTTTCTTTTGCCGAGGACAGCGGGGCTAGAGCCTTGTTAGCACCATCAATAAAGCACAGTGGCGGAAATAATACACACCACCAGTTTTGACCTGCCGCCTGCCCTAAGAGAATACGAACAGCTTGATAATCGCCCGCAGGCAATACCAGATTGCCATAGGAGCGTACAGGAAATGCAAAAATTCCCAATTGTACGGCAACCGGATAATCGGCACCGTTGTCCAGCAGTGTTTTTCTTGCCAGTGTGATAATCTCTTGTTTGTGGCTGGCAATAATATTTTCAGCTGCTTTAGCATCGCTAACATCTTTGACATAAGGGGTTATATACGCAACCACCGCATCACGAACTTTTAGCTTGAGCTGCTGATCTTCGATACTGTCACTATTGGCTAAAATATGCAGTCTCACATAATCACCCCGATTAGGCAGCGCGACGCCTCGCTCGTGCTGATAAAAAAGCACCGCCCAGCCACCGGCAACAAAACAAAACAATACTGCCAATAACACGATTTTAAATCTAACTATTTGTTTTCTCCTCATAACTATCTATTGCCTCCCACACAGCAGAACCTAAATATATTTGCGCATATGCCCTAAGGCTGCTTTTTCTAAACGGGACACTTGGGCTTGAGAAATACCGATTTCCTCGGCTACTTCCATTTGAGTTTTTCCTTCAAAGAATCGTAAGGTTAGAATATGTTTTTCCCGCTCGCTCAGTTTGCGCAGCGCCTCTTTAATAGCCACACCTTCAAGCCAGCTTAAATCCAGATTTTTGTCGTCGCTGATTTGATCCATCACAAATATCGGGTCACCACCATCATGATAGATGGGTTCAAACAAAGAAATGGGCTCTTGGATGGCATCAAGGGCAAAAATTATTTCTTCCCTTGGCACTTTAAGCTCATTGGCAATCTCACTAATGGAGGGCTCCCGTGAAAACCGGCTGACCAGCGAATCGCGCACTTGCAGCGCCTTGTAGGCAATATCCCGCATCGAACGGCTTACTCTAATGGGATTATTATCTCGCAAATAACGCCGGATTTCCCCAATAATCATCGGCACCGCGTAGGTAGAGAACTTAACATTCTGCGATAAATCGAAGTTGTCAATGGCTTTCATTAACCCGATACAACCAACTTGGAATAAATCATCAACATATTCGCCCCGGTTGTTAAATCGCTGAATTACGCTAAGCACAAGCCGCAGATTACTATAGATTAGCTGTTCACGGGCGGCTCTCTCGCCGCCTTGCATTATTTCGAACAGCTCGCGCATTTTAGTGGCAGAAAGCACCGGGAGCTTTGCTGTATTTACACCACATATCTCAACTTTATTGACAATCATGTTGTTTACCTCCCCAGTTTCCCTAAGCTACTAAAACAACTTACTCACACAAGCATTATTGCCATGGCTTGGAGGTTTTATACTTATATGCCCATAAAGACACGCGCACACGCAAAAAAAAATTATCCGCTGGACTCACTCCATGCGGATAATTTCTTTACGCAGCCTCTTGATAATTCGCTTTTCCAGTCTTGATATATATGATTGCGAAATCCCCAGCATATCGGCCACTTCTTTTTGCGTACGTTCATTGCCATCATCATTAAGACCAAACCTAAGTTCCATAATTCGCCGTTCCCGTCCGGATAATTTATTCATCGCCGTATACAGCAGGGTTTTATCAACCTCTTCTTCGACCGACTTATAAATTATGTCATTCTCGGTTCCCAGCACATCTGAAAGCAACAGTTCATTACCATCCCAATCGATATTAAGCGGCTCATCAAAAGATACCTCTGCCCGGGTTTTACTATTACGACGCAGGTACATTAAGATTTCATTCTCAATACAACGCGAAGCATAGGTCGCCAGTTTGATTTTCTTGACAGGATCAAAAGTATTCACTGCCTTAATCAGTCCGATCGTGCCGATACTAACCAAATCTTCCACACTGACGCCGGTATTTTCAAATTTGCGGGCAATATAGACAACCAGCCGGAGATTTCGCTCAATAAAAACACTCTTAACCGATTTATCCCCTTTTTGTAACCGGTTAAGCAAAAATATCTCTTCATCACTTGATAACGGTGGCGGTAAAATTTCTGCGCTGCCTACATAAAATACCTCATCAGGCTTGAGCCAACCGATGGCTTGCAGCAATGATATAATTTTAAGCCTGATATATAGTTTAACTATTGGCCAGGTTATGCGCATACACTCACCTCCTTTGTGATATGTGCTCCGGTTATAAGCGCCGGGTGCAAAAGTGCCTCATAAGGGCGATCACTGGCAAATACACCGTCATAAAGGCCAATAAGCACCTCGGTCGTATATGCCAAGCCATCCTCAGTCCTCACACTAATACCGTCCGGTCTAAAACCAAGCAGCATATTTTTTCCACCGACAGATTGACAAGGAATAACTTCCACTCTTGCCAGCCAAGCTGCATCCTGGCATTCGTGAAGATTTGACAGCCAGGCCGCCGGACTGGTAGAAGTTAAATAACCGGCTGCCTGTGAGCCTAGCAACTGAATTGCCGACTGCCAGCATAGCAGGACTACCGGCTTGTTCCCCAGCAGTGAATATAAGTTATTCCCGGTATCCAGCATGCCGGTGACATCTTTGTTCTGTCCATTATATTCAATCCGCACTTGATAGAAATTTCGCCGGCGAATCATTTTCCCCATCAGTCTTCTGGCAATAAGCGTAACAAGCATGACGGCTATGACACTGCCTGCAGCTAAGCTGCTCCAGGACATATCAAGATAATTGCCTGCCTGCTGGGGTGCTTCTGTTTGAATAAAATATAGCCAGCCTAAGGTAGCTCCCCCCAAAATGAAGGAGACAATAAAGAAGGCACCGACAAGGACCAATGTTGTCCTGACCGTCCTGTAACCAAAAGCCAGCAAGACAAGCACTACAGACATCAGCAACTTTCCCGGAATACTGTACAATACCGCCAGCTCCGGAAAAATTCCACTCAAAGCATAAACTCCCCCAAAGAGGGCGGCCGGCAACAGGCGTTTCCAGCTATAAGAAATGCCTGCCGCATGCGCTGTTAAGACCAGAATAACGCTATTCATGATACAATTAACAATCAATACTACATCAGCATAAATATACACTGGACATACCTTCCCGGCTGGAATTTTATAAGCTGTAACACTCTACACTATATGCGCTGAACCTAATTGCTATTCCAATTATAACAAGCAGCTAAGTAAAAGAGTGTCTGTTTTTGCCAGAAATTAACTGCAAAAACAGACACAAAAAACCCGGCTCAGATTGAGCCGGGTTTAATTTCCCTACTATCTTTTTAGCGACGCATCCATGCGGGGATATCTAAGTCCCGCCCTTTAAATGGTTCAATAACCGGAGTTCCTTCTTTTCCTTCACTGTGTTTCAGGAGTGGCTTAGGATCAAAACCGGTAGCAATAACAGTTACCCGTACTTGATCTTCAAACATCTCATCAATGGTAGCACCGAAGATAATGGTAGCTTCCGGATCAGCAGCTTTGGCAATAATATCGGCAGCTTCATTGACTTCAAACAGTGTAGTATTGGGACCGCCGGTGAAGTTGAGCAATACACCTTTAGCACCATCAATCGACATCTCTAACAGCGGGCTTCTGATAGCTGCTTCAACAGCCGCAATGGACCTGTTGTCGCCTGTTCCAAAACCAATACCCATGAGTGCTGAACCAGCGTCACTCATAATCGTCTTAACATCGGCAAAGTCAAGATTAATTAACGCAGGCACAGCAATCAGATCAGAAATTCCTTGTACACCCTGCCGCAGCACGTCATCAACAATTTTGAAAGCATCCATAATAGAAGTTCGTTTATCAACTACCTGGAGCAAACGGTCATTAGGAATGGTAATTAACGTATCTACTTTTTCCTTAAGCTTGGCAATTCCCCGTTCGGCTTGGAGTTGACGTTTACGTCCTTCAAAAGTAAATGGTTTGGTAACAACCCCAACCGTTAAAGCTCCGACCTCTTTGGCACATTCGGCTACCACCGGCGCTGCGCCGGTACCCGTACCACCACCCATGCCGGCGGTAATAAACACCATATCGGAACCTTTAAGAACCTTAATGATATCCTCGCGGCTTTCTTGAGCCGCTTTTTCACCAATATCCGGATTAGCGCCTGCCCCTAAACCTTTTGTTAACTTTTCCCCGATCTGAATCCGATAAGCGGCTTCAGAACCAATGAGCGCCTGAGCATCGGTATTAACAGTAATAAATTCCACGCCCTGCAATCCGGCACCAATCATGCGATTAACCGCATTATTGCCGCCACCGCCTACACCGATAACTTTTATAGAAGCAAACTGGTCTAAGTCCATGTCAAATTCCAACATTACAAAGTTTTCCTCCCTTAACATCTATCAAATTTTCAATAGTTTCTTTGCTTTATCAATAAATACACCCCACGCGCTATGACCAGCCTCCGGCTCGTTTGCAACAATCCGTGTACCATGGTTTATAATGCCATAACACACAGTATTGGACGGATGTACATATTCAGCAGCCAGCCGGTCTGGTTTCACCACTTCGGTATCAAGCTGAAAAACTTTAGCTACACAAGCTGCCATACTAGGCGTCGCCCCTGAACCACCAGTCAAATAAATACGTTCAAAGGTCTGTTCTGAGCCAGGCAGATACTTGTCCATTAACGGCTTAAGATAATCGTACATCAAAGTAACAATTTCATCTACTCTGCTTTCAATAATATCATATAAAAAGTCAAAGTGAACATGTTTGTCAGTCGTTCCATAATCATTGCAATCAAGCACTATTCCCTGGTTACGCAAATCAGGAGACAGCCGGGAATAGTAGCGTTTGATTTCCTCCGCGTGGGCTTGGCTGACGCCTATTCCCTGCATTAAATCACTAGTTATGTAATCACCGCCCAACGGTAACGAAGCCGAGTAACAAAGGTTGCCACCGACATAAATAACAAGTTCAGAAGTACCGGCACCCATATCGATAAAGATAAAGTTGCCTGGCCGCGCCGGCAGCTCATTTTTCATAGTTTCGGCTGCAATAACACTGCCAGCGACAATACCATTCAACTGGATTCCCTTCCCGGCAAGTGCCTCTCGGAGCTCCTGGATAATGGCTTTAGGAGCTGATATGATATGGGCTTCTACTTCTAAGGCGGTCCCTGGCAGGACTGCCGATTCTTTGGCCGGAAACACATGCAAAATGTCGGCATCATCCTGGGCAACCGAAAACATGGCCGCTTTGCAGGCACGCTCAACATCCAAACGGGTTACCGTTCCAGGTGTTGACGGCGCAACGCTGCCAATACTATTTTGCGTAACAAGTGTTGAACCACTGAGCCCCAAATAAACACCACCGGCAGCTTGGGTGTCAGCCGCCATAATAACACAATCTACTGCTTGTCTTATAGAATAAGCCAAAGCATTTATATCTGTAATGACTCCCCTGGCATATCCTGCTGTCGGGGCAGTCCCACTGCCGACAATTGCTACACTGCCATCGGCTTGTAGTTTTCCGGCAAATACTTTGACCATGCCTGTGCCGACATCAATAGCTAATATGTTTTTTTTGTTCATAAATCCCTCGCAGCACAGTATTATGTTTCTTCCCAATAGTTTCAACAAAAGTAGCATTTTCCCTTTTTTTTTCCGGAAAAATACTCGCTTTTTTTAAGGCAGTAACAACTAGAGCTTCAAGACCGAACCACTAACAGACGGCCTGAAGCTCCGGAGAATTTATTTCTTAAGAAAATACCGGCGAATGATAGCCAGGTTTTGAAAAATCCGTAAACCAAAAGCCAATAGTGCAACATAATATAAATCAATCCCCAGGCGCTCACCAATATAAACTAAGCCGGCAGCCATAAGCGCATTGGTGAAAAAGCCGGTTATAAATACCGTATTGTCAAATTTGTATTCAATTCCGGCTCTAAGGCCGCCAAATACCGAGTCTAACGAAGCCAGCAAAGCTACCGACATAAATTTTGCATATTCAAGTGGTACAGTAATCGGGAAAGAGATACCAATAAGAATACCTATAATAAGTCCAATAATCGGCAAGACCATATTACTGCTCACCTTCCTTAGCCGGCTTGGCAAACTCAAACCGGAAAGCGCCTTTATATGCCGGAACCACTACTGCCTCTTGCTTTTTAATTGTCACTTGAATACCCCAGAATTGCAAGGTTTCAATAACACCGCCGCGCATTTTCAGTGCATTTTCCAATGTTGTGGGTTCTCCGATAGCCCGCACATCATAAGGTGGCGAGTAACGGGAGTTATTCACCGATAAAGTTGGACCGGCACAGCGAATTTCCGAGCTGGCAATGAGCCGCTGCTCATTAATAGAAATAGCCTCAGCGCCTGCCGCCCATAATTCGTTAATGACTTTTAGGATATCATCATCATGAATAAGATACAGGTTAGGGTTTTCCCCCGGTTTGGACGGCCGTTTGCTATCATCAATTGTTACAATAATTCCTGGACCTTCTACAGCTACTACACCGGCGCCCATCCTTACCCGGTCAAATTCCTTGGATGCAACTTCAACACCTGAAGTGCGTTTTAAATCCTGAACCTGCTTAGCCAGCTCATCCCGTTCCTTTTCAGTCTGGTTCAGCCGTTGGGATAAATCCTCTACCCTTTGATAGGGAATACTTGATTTAATATCCTCAGTGGTACGATATTGTACCGCCAGCATAATACCCAGCACTACACAGACCAAGGCAATGGCAAATTGCCCCTGCTTAATAGGTAACAAAATATCGTCTCCTTTCCAATTTCACCTTATTTGTCCCGTATTTTGATAATGGGTGAAGTATAGTTAAGATCTATATATTCAACAACCATTTTTTTTGCGGAAATTTCCTGTAAAATTTCACCTGTTAATTTGGCTTTTTCCATAAGCCGTTGATTGTCACCCACCCGAATATAAATCGAGCCGGTGGTATAAGCTACAAGTTCATCAGCAGACTTAATGTTAACCTCGGATAATTGGTTTAAGACCTCCTCATCCAGCGCCGCCAAGTATGTTAATACATTTAAAAGTCCAGGATTATTCACTTGGTCACCAACATATACATTCCCCAAACGGACGCCGGTAATAACAGGCACTTTGACTTGTTTCAAATTTTTAAAAGCCGCCATAACTATGCCCTGCCTGTCAATTTCCACAAAACCATACTGATTGGCGACAAATGCCAGCGGCTGACGTTCCTGAATATGAATACCGATAGTAGCCGGAAATTCTCTTTCAACCTGCACTTCAGCCACCCGCAGGTCATTCAGCAATCGGTCCCGTATTTCCGGGGTTTTCAGCCGAAAAATATTTACTTGTTCAGGAACACCCGCAACACGCAATACATCTTCGACAGCAATATACTTATTGCCGGAGACAACGACTGTCCCTACCGTAAAATAGGAAGAATTAATAAATAAAAAAAATGCTATCAGCACTGCCAAAGCCGCCAGACAAAGCGCGAATCGCGAAGCCCGGCGCTTCCTGTCCGCTTTCAAGCGTTCTGCCGTTTGCATGCAATCACTCCTGTAGACACCTTATGCAGTAATTATACAACGGATTGTCCGCTAAAGAAATAAAAAAATGAGCAGTTAATACTGCCCATTTCACCTTTTATTCAGCTACCATCAACAAAATGCGTTCACACAATTCGTCAAAACCTATACCGACAGCAGCTGCTGCCTTGGGCACAAGGCTGGTAGCCGTCATGCCTGGAATAGTATTAATTTCCAGAACATAAGGTTGATTATCGTTGCCCAGCATGACGTCAACCCGGCCAATACCCCGGCAGCCCAGCAGCTTATATGCGGCAAGCGCTATGCGTTGTACATGGTCGGCAACCTGGGTTTCCAGTCTGGCCGGCACAATATATTCGGTGGCTCCCTTAGTATATTTAGACCGATAATCATACCGTCCGGATTGGGGTACTATTTCGATGATGGGCAGTGCCTCCGGCTGGTCGGTACCAAGTATGGAAACAGTCAGCTCTTGCCCCCGGATAAATTCTTCAACAACAATGTGACCGCTGTAGTTAAAAGCTTCCCGCACAGCTGACCCAATATCACCGGCCTTTTCGACAATGATGACACCGATGCTTGAGCCCTGAGCGGCGGCTTTTACTACTACCGGCACACCAAAGGTAGTTAAAATGTCCTCTGCCACCAAAGCCAAATCTGTATCCTGTTTGCTGTACAGCCGGGACTGCGGGGTAGGTATCCCTGCAGACATAAACAAGCGCTTGGTTATCGCTTTATCCATGGCCATCGCACTGGCTAACACTCCTGAACCGGTATACGGTATTCCCAGCATCTCCAGGGTACCTTGCATCAGTCCGTCTTCACCATACAGTCCATGAATAGCATTAAAGACTACATCAATCTGCTCTTGTTTAAGCTGTTCAATGAAATTAGGGGGATCAAGGTCTACGCCAACGGCAGTATACCCTTTTTCTCGCAGCGCTGTTAAAATAGCCCGCCCTGTATTTAACGATACTTCTCGTTCAGACGACGGTCCACCCATGACAACTGCAATTTTTTTGTTTTTCATAAAAAATCCCCCTTTAGTTACCCTGTCCTTACAATTTGTGCTCCTAAAGACTGCAACTTTTGCTCTAAATTTTCATAACCGCGCTCAATATGATATACCTGTTCAATCTCGGTGGTGCCTTTCGCCGTTAATGCCGCCAAAACCAGCGCACTGCCGGCGCGTAAATCAGGTGCAGCCACAATGGCGCCTGTCAGGCTCGCTACCCCGCGGATAATGGCAGTACGGCCTTCAACCTTGATTTTGGCCCCCATTCGGGTAAGCTCATCAACATGCTTAAACCGGTTCTCAAAAATAGTTTCGGTAATAATACTGGTCCCTTTGGCAATGGTTACTAAGGAGAGCATGGGTGCTTGCAAATCGGTGGGAAAACCGGGATATGGCAGTGTTTTAATATCGACACCTCTAAGCTCCCCGGCCTTTATTCTGATAAAATCATTGCCTGTTGTTATCTGCGCCCCAATTTCCTGAAGCTTATCGGTTACTGAAAATAGATATTCGGGAACAATATTTTCGATAACAATATCACCGCGGGTCATAACTCCTGCGATCAAAAAAGTACCGGCTTCAATCCTGTCGCACATTACCGTATGTTCGGCAGGAACCAGTTTATTTACACCATTAATCCTGATAGTGTCAGTACCTGCGCCGCTGACTTTTGCCCCCATTTTATTCAAAAAAGCCTGCAAATCAGCAATTTCCGGTTCACGAGCCGCATTACGAATAATGGTAGTACCCTTAGCCAGTACAGCGGCCATCATGGCATTTTCGGTAGCACCAACACTGGGAAAATCGAAGTTAACTTCGCCCCCTGTCAGTTCTACTGCTTCGGCATCGATAAAACCAAAACTTTCGTCAACTTTTGCGCCAATTCTCTCTAGAGCTTTAATATGTAGATTGATTGGTCGAGGTCCGATAGCGCAACCGCCGGGATAAGACACTCTAACTTTACGGAATCTTCCTAATAGTGGCCCCATTAAAAATACTGAGGCTCGCATTTCCCGCATCAAATGTTCGGGGATTTCAGCCTTACTGACGTTGGTAGTATCAATAAGCATGGTATGGTCCTGCCTGGATATCTTGGCTCCAAGCAGTGTCAAAATATCCTGCATGGCTTGAATATCACGCAAAAAAGGAACGTCATGAATAACGCTGACACCACAGCACAGAAGCGTTGCCGCCATAATTGGCAAAGTGGCATTTTTGGCCCCGCTGATCCGGACACTGCCACATAGTTGTACTTCTCCTTTGACGATAAATTTCTCCATCGTCTTCCCTCCTAGAAAAGTACAATCACCCTACATCTTATATCTAAGCTCTCCAAAATCCTCTATAAATTAAATTATAATTTTTGCATAAGCTTTTCTACTAATTCTTCGCCAACCTCATAAATATTACCAGCTCCCATAGTCATTATCAAATCTCCGGGCTCGGCAATTTCGGCCAGATACCGGGCAATTTTACTTTTGTCCGGTATATAAGTTACCTGCTGACTGGATTGCCTCTCAACCTCAGCTTTGAGACTTTCACCGCTAACTCCGGGAATAGGTTGTTCACCGGCCGAATAAATGTCGGTAAGAATCAGTAAATCAGCAGAAGTGAAAGCACCGCCGAATTCCTGGCATAAAAATTTGGTACGCGTATACCGGTGCGGCTGGAAGACACAGATTAAACGCTTAGGTTGCGTCTGCCTGGCACCTGACAAAGTGGTAGTAATTTCCGTAGGGTGGTGGGCATAATCATCCACTACCCAAATACCATTAACCCGCCCTTTGGACTGAAACCGGCGTTTAGCGCCCTGGAACAGGCCAAGACCATCCACGATCTGCGAAAAACTGAGCCCGGCTTCCCTGCCTACAGCTACTGCCGCTAAGGCATTGGCCACATTGTGCATGCCAGGCACGCAAATCCTTGCCGTACCTAATGATTCACCCCGGTGATATACATCAAAGATGGTAACCGGACCGTCGGATTTTATATTACGTGCGGTATAATCTGCTTCATGATTCAGTGCATAACTTACATAGCGCCGGTCCAGCTTAGACGCTATATTTCTCACATAAGCGTTATCAAAGCATAGTACGGCCAGCCCGTCTGCCGCCTCAAGCCTATGTAAGAACTCCTCGAAAGTGCGTAATATATTATCCATAGTCTTGTAGTAATCCATATGGTCATTTTCAATATTAGTAACAACTGCAATCTGCGGTGAAAGCTTCAAAAAGGAAGCGTCGCTTTCATCGGCTTCTGCCACCAAATACCGGCCCTGACCGAGTTTGGCGCTGCCGCCTATGGATTCTAATTCACCACCAATGATTATCGTCGGGTCCATACCTGACTTTTCCAGCATGAGAGCAATTATGGAAGTCGTTGTGGTCTTGCCATGAGCACCGGCTACAGCTATGCCCTGCCGCCTGGCCATCAGAAACGCCAGGATATCAGCCCGGTGGTATACAGGAATTGCGTTTTCCCTTGCGGCCCGGACCTCCGGATTGGTTTCGGGAATAGCGGTGGAAACTACCACAGCTTGCGCGTCACCGATATTTTCATAATTGTGGCCAGTATACACTACTGCACCCGCCTGCTCAAGTTTGGCTGTAACAGCTGATTTTTGGGCGTCAGACCCAGATACAGCATACCCCATATCCAGCAGTACTTTGGCAATAGCACTCATACCTGAGCCACCGATACCAATAAAGTGAATTCTTTTTATAGTATTTAACATGATATTTCTCCCCTTTCTTGCGCACCCCTCGATACCGCATCCGCAGAAAGAGTTATTCCCAGCCTATCCGGCTGCTGCCTAGGCATATCATAGTGTATGCAGTGCTTACAGCCATTGTTACCTTATACCCCGCGTTTAAGGTTTTTTCAGACTAAGCGCTAAACGGGCAATGGTTTCTGCCGCTTGCGGGCGCCCTAACTCTTTGCTCTTTTTCGCCATATCGGCAAGTGCTTCCGGGTTGTCCAGCAGCCTTTCAATTGTATCTATTAGTATAGCACTTGATAATTCCTTATCGGCAATAACACAGGCCGCTCCCTGTTTTGCGAGAGCTTGTGCATTGAATTCCTGATGATTTTCAGCCGCATACGGATAGGGTACAAGTATTGCCGGAATGCCTCGGGCTGTTAATTCAGCCAAGCCCACTGCTCCAGCCCGGAAAATAGCCAAATCAGCCGCCGCTAATGCTAACGGCATATTATACAAATACGGTTTGATGATAATATTACCATCACTGGAAATGTCTATACCAGCTTGCTTATTATTGCCAACTATGCTATTATACTCGTTTTGTCCTGTCACATGCAATATTTGAATACGCCTGTTACCGCTAAAATGTTTGTGAACACCAAGCATAGCGTTATTAATACTGCGGGCCCCGCGACTGCCACCGACAACCAACAGGGTGAGTCTGGCAGGGCTAAGCCCCAAGGCAGCCTGTCCTTCCTCACGTGTTGCCGACATGACTTCCGGCCTGATAGGATTACCGGTAAAGATAATTTGTTCAGGCTTGTATTCTGTAAAATATCCCCGGGCCTCTTGGTAGCCGATAGCGATTTTGTCAACAAAGCGTGCCAGAATTTTATTAGTAATGCCTGGTATAACATTCTGTTCCTGAATCATCGACGGTATCTTAAGCAAACTGGCACTGAGCAGCACCGGACCACATACATAGCCGCCGGTGCCTATAACAACATCTGGCTTAAAAGCCTTGACAATCCGGATAGATTTCCAAACACCGCCTGCCGTATTAAACAAAGTCTGCACATTTTTCCAGGAGAGTTTGCGTTCAAGACCGCGCACCTCAATGGTGGTAAAGTCAAAACCTTCTTTAGGAATAATATCGGCTTCAAGACCTTGTTTCGTTCCCACAAATAGTATTTCACAGTGCTCGGCCAACTTGGCTATCTCTCTTGCGATAGTAATGGCGGGGTAGATGTGCCCACCTGTCCCCCCGCCAGAAATAATCATCCGCATAGGTTTGCCCCCTACATTCATTTCCAGCTGACATATCGCGAAACATTAAGCAAAATACCCACTCCGGCCATGGTAAAAATCAGAGCCGATCCCCCAAAACTGAGAAAGGGCAGCGGTATTCCGGTTACCGGCATCGAGGCGGTAACTACTGCGATATTCATCAGCGCCTGTAAAACAATCATACTGGTTATGCCGGCAGCCAGTAAACTGCCATAAACATCCGGCGCCGAGATAGCTATTTTAAAGCCACGCCAGGCAAATAAGAAGAAGAGGATAAGAACAGTGGCCGTACCAATAAACCCAAGTTCTTCCCCTAAAATGGCAAAGATAAAATCGGTGTGCGGTTCAGGCAGATATAAGAATTTTTCCCGGCTGCGTCCCAGTCCAACGCCAAATAAGCCACCTGAGCCAATAGCATATAAAGACTGAATAATATGATAGCCGCTGTTTAGCGGATCTGCCCACGGATCACTAAACGCCAATAGACGCTTTAACCGATATGGTTCGGCAATAATGAGCCCAACAATGCCGAGAACGCCGACTGCCCCTAAAGAACCCAAATGTGCCAGTTTAGCACCGGCGGCAAACAACAGAATAAAGACCGTACCACCGATAACCAGGGCCGTACCTAAATCAGGTTCTTTTAAGATTAAGCCGAATACCACCAAAAGTATAGCTAACTGGGGAGCAACACCTTTCATAAAGCTGCCGATTTTGTCTTGCGTCAGAGCTAAACGGTTGGCGGTAAAGAGCACCATGCATAATTTGGCTATTTCTGACGGCTGCAGATAGAGCGAACCAAACCCCAGCCAACGCCTGGCACCGTTGACTACCTTACCTAACCCGGGAACGAGGACAAGCACTAGCAATAGCAGCGTAACCAGCATGATTGGCTTAGCTAAATTTCGCCAGGCATGATAATCAATATTCATGGTAAGCAGCATCGCCAGGATTCCCAACACGGCCCAGATTATCTGGCGTTTTAGAAAATAGTAGCTGTCATTATAGTTGACATATGCAGAAACAGCACTGGCGCTATACACCATTACTATCCCAAACCCCAATAAACCAATGATGGCAAAAAAGATGACATAATCGGGCGACTTAGGTCTGCCTACCACTCCCGCTCCCCCCTTAACCAAACGCAATTCAACAACCTATGGCTTTAACTCACTAACCGGTGTACCAAATCTTTGAAGGCTTTCCCCCGTTGTTCATAATTATCAAACATATCATAGCTGGCACAAGCCGGTGACAATAGCACCACTTGCGGCGGTTGAGCCAGACTGTGAGCAAGGGTTACCGCCTCATCAAATGAAAATACCTGGTGAACATTTTTTATGTCCTGCCGGGCAGCAGCCTCAGCAAAACGCTGCTGTGCTTCCCCCAGCAGTATTACATGATCGGTTTTTTCTTTAGCCACCTGCATGAACTCGGTCAGGTCTGTCTTTTTATCCCGCCCGCCGGCAATGAGAATAATCTGTCCGTCAAAAGCCTTAAGGGCTTTTATTGAGGATTCAGGATTAGTACCTTTAGAATCATTATAGTAAGCTACACCGTCAATTTCAGCTACAAACTCCAGGCGATGCTCAACACCGGCAAAGGTTTTAAGAACCGCCGCCATAGCTTCTGGCCGGACTCCGGCAAAATAGCCGATGGCGCAGGCTGCCAGCGCATTTTCTATATTGTGACCGCCCTTGATTTTTATATCGCTAACAGCACAAATATCGGTTTTTTTTCCGTCCCAGCTGATTCTGACATTGCCGTCTTCGACAAAAGCACCAGCTGCAAGCGATTGTGTAAGACTGAAATAAACTGCTTTACCGGCTGCCCGCTTAGCCATATCGCGCACAGCCAGATCGTCATAATTCAGGATTATATAATCAGCAGCTTGCTGCTTGGTAAATATTTGTTCTTTCATTTGCTGATAAATATCCATGGTACGATGCCGGTCCAGATGGTCTGGTGTTATATTTAAAATGGCCGCAATATGTGGCCTGAAATTAACAACACCCTCCAGTTGGAAACTGGATATCTCTGCTACAATAATGCCGTCCGGCTTCACTGCCAGTGCTTGCTCAGACAGCGCCGCACCGATATTCCCCCCGACAGCTACTTCCCGTCCGGTAGTTTTAAGCATTTCGCCGACAAGGGTTGTCGTCGTCGTTTTACCATTCGTACCGGTAATCGCCACTATCGGTGCTTCGCTGAGGCGGTATGCCACTTCCACTTCACTCATGACAGTAATCCCCTGCTCCCGGGCGGCAGCAACAAGCGGGCTATAGATAGATATACCTGGCGACAATACCAAATAGTCTACTCCGCGCAAAAGCTCTGCCTGCTGGTTTCCTAATGCCAGCATAATGCCGGCTGATTGCAATGCGGAAAAATCCTTGCCAAGCTGCTCGGCAGGCTTGGCATCGCTTAATGTAACCGCTGCACCTAATTTCCGCAAAATACAAGCTACCGAAATCCCACTTACCCCGGCACCTAAAACCAAAACTTTTTTATTGGCAAATTCCGTCTGTTTAACCACTTAGATACCTCCTGCCCGGCTGACCGCCAAGATACTCAAAGCTATCGCGGCAAACAACGTACCTGCCAGCCAGAACACGGTTACTACCTTGGTTTCCGTCCAGCCGGACAATTCAAAGTGATGGTGAATGGGACTCATTTTAAAAACCCGTTTGCCTGTTGACTTAAAGGAAACAACTTGAATAATAACCGACAGGGCCTCAATAACAAATACACCCCCGACGATAACCAGTAAAAATTCCGTTTTGGTCATCACGGCTACCGCAGCCAGTGCTCCCCCTAATGCAAGCGAACCAGTATCCCCCATAAAAACTTTCGCGGGAAAAGCATTATACCGTAAAAAACCAAGACATGCGCCGGCTAACGCTGCACAAAAGAGGGCTAAATGAGGTTTGCCAAAATAAAGCGAAATTACGGCATAGGCCAATGCAGCTACCGTTGTGGTGCCTGCTGCCAGGCCGTCAAGACCGTCTGTAAGATTGACTGCGTTGGTAGTACCGACAAGCACCAGAAAAATTAATAAATAATATAAAGCCCCAAAATCGACATTGGCTCCCCAAACAGGGATCCATAAATCGGTTCCCCGCCCAAAATAAATGCTGGCAATATAGGAAAGAGCCACAGCCATAATAATTTGTCCCAGCAGCTTTTGCCGGGCCTTAAGCCCCAATGAGCGCTTAAGCACAACTTTGATAAAATCATCCAGAAAACCAATCAAGCCATGACCCAAGGTAACAAATAAGGCTAGTAATACTTCCGGATTGTTGCCGGAAAAAATCAGACTGGGGACAACCAGCGCCAACAAAATCAGCACCCCTCCCATAGTGGGGGTACCGGCCTTTGCATAGTGACGCTCCGGCCCTTCTTCTCTAATACTTTGACCAAATTTCATTCGTCGTAGCATGGGAATAACCACCGGTCCGGCAAGTATGGCGATAGCAAATGCCATCACGGCGGCATACAGCAATTCTTGCATGGTAACCTCCTGTATCGGCTCACTGCTGCTTACAGCAAGATATCGTTAAACGCTTCCAGCATAGTTTCCATCTTCATCCCGCGGGAACCTTTAAGCAAAATGTAATCCCCTGGCTGAAGCAGGCCGCGCAAAGCCAGAGTGGCTTCCTGGTGTCCGGCAAAAGCCTGTGTGGCTTTTACGCCATCCTCACAGGCAGCATCGGCAATATGTTTGGCTAATTCCCCCACTGTCAGCACAATGTCAATACCCAGCGCCGCCGCCTGCCTGCCGATGCGGCGGTGCGCTTCCTTGGCAGCCTCGCCCAGTTCCAGCATATCCCCCAGTACCGCAATCTTGCGGCCCCGGGTCATGGCCGCCAAAGTATCAAGCGCCGCCGCCATAGATAAAGGGCTGGCATTATATACATCATTGACAACCGTGTATTCTCCATATTTTTTTACCTCAAGCCGCATCGCACCCGGAACAAAACTGCCAATACCTGCTTGCAGCTCGGCAGGCTTTAATCCCAGCTCCCAGCCGGTTGCGATAGCAGCAAGCGCATTATATACATTATGGATTCCCACGGTATGCAAAACAACCGGAAAAGAACCGCGCGGACTACAGCAGTCAAATTTGGTTACTAACTCACCATTGTCGTTGTTGCTGATATTTTCAGCCCTCACAACTGCTTCCGGCTGCAAGCCGTAAAACACCACTCTTGCCTCAGTTTTAGTATCCATGGCCCGTACATGAGGATCATCGGCATTGAGAACCACCAAATCATTGCGAGTAATTGCTTCCACAAGCTCGGCCTTGGCCATAGCAATATTTTCGACAGAACCAAGAATCTCCATATGAGTTTCTCCGACATTAGTAATAACCCCCACGGTGGGTAAGGCAATCTCAGTTAACTGGCAAATCTCACCGCGCGAGCGCATGCCCATTTCCACAACAGCCGCTTCGTGACTGGCTTCCAGCTTTAGTAAAGTAAGCGGCAAGCCAATTTCATTATTGAAATTGGCTTCGGTTTTAAGCACATTAAATCTACTGGACAACACCGCGGCCAGCATATCTTTTGTCGTTGTCTTGCCATTAGAACCGGTCACAGCAATGACCGGAATAAGAAATCGCTGCCGGTGAAACCGGGCTAACGCTTGCAAGGCCGCCAAAGTATCTGCTACTTCGATCACCGCGACATTGTCAGGTACCTGAACCGGCCTGCCGGCAATCACCCCGGCCGCCCCTTTAGCCACAGCCTGAGCAATAAAGTCATGGCCGTCAAAACGCTCGCCCACTAACGCAATAAACAAGCTGCCAGGCTGAAGCTTCCTGGTATCGGTAGTAATTCCCCTGAATAATTTTCCGCCGCTGGCTGCAGCCAAACGGCCGCCCGTGGCCTTCAGCACCTCTGGCAACGTAAAATCAGCCATTCTTTTTCATCTCCCTGATAATTTCACGGGCTGCCTGCCTGTCATCAAAATCAATTGTTTTGTCTGCCAAAATCTGATATGTTTCATGACCTTTACCGGCGATAAGCACAACATCCTCAGGCTCGGCAAGTGCTATCGCCCGGGCAATTGCCTGGCGGCGGTCAGCAATTTTCTCATACTGTTTGCCGGCCTGATTGCCGGCTAAGGCTTCTTTGATCCCGACTTCTATATCTGCCAATATTTTTTCCGGGTCTTCACTGCGGGGGTTATCTGAGGTAGCGATGACTATATCACCATACTGCACGGCCAGTTTGCCCATAACCGGGCGTTTCGTGCGGTCGCGGTCCCCGCCGCAGCCAAAGACGACCAGGATTTTGCCTGCAGCAAACTGTTTTGCTGTTCTGAGCACATTTTCCAAACCATCAGGCGTATGGGCATAGTCAACAATAACAGTAAACGGCTGCCCGGCCTGCACCAGTTCAAATCGCCCCGGTACGCTGGTAAACTCCTCAAGCGCTTGTTTAATTGTCTCCGGGTTAACACCTTCCGCCAAGGCGGCTCCTACTGCTCCTAATACATTATACACATTAAACATCCCGGTAATACTGAGCTTTAGTTCTCTTTTGCCAAAGGGCCCATGAATGTCAAAGCTGACGCCTGCCGACTTAACGTCAATATTGGCCGCGGTTAAAACCGCATTATTCGTAACAGCATAACTTATTACCGGACAAGATGAATATCCGGCCATTGGCACACCGGCGCTATCATCGAAATTAATTACCGCGGCTTTACCTGTTTTGGTGTTTTGCGGCCGGCTTAAGGAGCGAAACAACCCGGCTTTGGCATCAATATAATTCTCAAAAGTTTGGTGAAAATCCATATGATCCTGGGTCATGTTGGTAAAGACACCAACATCAAACTCGCAACCGGCCACCCGGTTTAGCGCCAATGCGTGAGAGGAAACCTCCATTATAGCATAGTCTATGCCGCTATCAACCATTTCCGCCAGTGTGCTTTGCAGTTCAATGACATCAGGAGTGGTATTTTTAACAGGCAGCACTCTGTCTTCAATCAATGTCTGAATGGTCCCGATTAAGCCGACTTTATAAGCAGCTTGCCGTAAAATACTACGAATCAAATACGTGGTCGTCGTTTTGCCATTCGTGCCTGTTACCCCAATCATCCGGAGCTTATGTCCCGGATAGTCATAAAAATAGGGTACAACCGCCTGCATGGCCGCCCGGGTGCTTGCTACTTTAATAATGGTTATCGCCGCATCTGGCGGCTCTGGCACATCTTTTTCCACTACGACGGCAACTGCACCACGCCGGGCAACTTCGGCAACAAAATCATGCCCGTCAGCATGAACGCCGGTTAAGCAAAAAAACATAGTCCCGGGAACCACTTTACGGGAATCATGCGCCACCGCAGCAATGGTTTGGTCAAGCCGTCCCCCTACCACAGGCTGCGGCAATAATGCCACCAATTGTTCTAATTTCTTGGCCATAAAAATTCCTCCTGCCTACATTACGAAAAAAATTAGTGAATCAATAACCCCATTATACTATTTTTACCAAAATCAGTTATATATAGTATACAAAATATACAAAAAATCTTTATTGACATTCTGAGAATAAAATGCCGCTACTCAAAATAGACGTCAATACTTGTTCCTGATAACACTTTACTGCCAGGCAAAGGATCTTGTTTGATAACTTTGCCGTCTTTACCGTCTATTCCAACCGGATTAATGACAAAGCCTAGTTCTGCCAGCATATCAGCTGCCTCCCGCTGTGTCCGTCCGGTTAGATCCGGCACAGTAACCTCACCGGCCACATACCTTGGCGTCATAGTATACAGCAATACCCCGCCGCCAGGCGGCATGCGGCTGCCAGGCTTAGGAATCTGATCGGCTATTCTATCGCCTGCTTCCTCTATCCGTGGAGTCAAGCCGGCTTTTTTCAGTTCCGCCACAGCTTCCGGAACGCTTAAATTAATTAAGCTGGGAACCAGTACATGGGCCTCGGTCGTCCCGGATTTTGCCGACGGGGACAACTGGGGGCTAATTTTGAGATATTGCAATACATCTTTCATTACGGCGCCAAATACCGGGGCGGCAATTTGTCCGCCATAGTAAAGCCCGACAGGTTCATCAATAATCACCAACAGAGCTACCTGGGGGGCGTCAGCCGGCGCAAACCCGACAAAAGACGCCACATATTTGTCAGGTGAATATCCGCCTGCACCGACCTTTTGCGCCGTACCCGTTTTTCCGGCAATCCTGAACCCCTCAATATATGCATTTTTCCCGGTACCTTGCGATACTACCGACTCCAATATTTCATTAACTTGCTTAGTTACCGAAGTATCAAGCACTTGCCGGACAACGTCCGGCTGAAACCCTCTGATAACCTGCCCGGATTTGTCCTTCACTTCTCTGACAATCTGCGGCCTTAACAGCTTGCCGTCATTGGCCACCGCTGCTACCGCGGTAACCAGTTGAACAGGAGTAACCGCGATACTCTGCCCGATTGACATGGTTGCAATATTAATCGGCGTTGCTTTAGTACGGTCAATAGTAATACCCTTTGCTTCTCCCGGCAAATCAATATTGGTGTGACGGCCAAAGCCAAAGTCGTCAATATACTTGTAAAAGGACTCCCGTCCTAACCGCAATCCTACAGTAACAAAACCGACATTGCAAGAGTTTTGTACCACTTCGGTGAAGCTTTGACTGCCATGCCCCCCATGTTTCCAGCAGTGAATATGGCGTCCCTGCACTTCCACTTCACCAGGATCAAAAAACCTGTCTTCCGGTCTTACAGTATGTTCTGACATAACGGCAGAAGTAGTAATAATCTTGAAGGTTGATCCAGGCTCATAGGAGTTGGAAACGGCAATATTACGCCAAAGTTTAGGGGAATACTCACTGAATTTATTAGGATTATAATCCGGTTTGTTGGCCAAGGCCAAAATACTGCCGTCACGTGGATCAATGGCAATAATCGTGGCCGCTTTGGCCTGAGTCTCTTTCATCACCCGTTCAAGTTCACGCTCAATAATCTGCTGAATAACCACATCAATGGTAAGGTAAATATCATTTCCTTCAACAGGAGCTACAAACCGGTGTGAAGCGTGCGGTATCTCCCGGCCCCTGGCATCATATTCGATGACAATACTGCCGGAACGTCCCTTTAAATAGCTGTCAAACGTCATTTCCACACCATCTAAACCCTGGCTGTCAATCCCGTTAAACCCCAGAACATGGGCAGCCAAATTATCATTAGGATAATGGCGTTGACTTTCCTGTGTCAGACCAATGCCCGGAATATTAAGCAATTGTACCTTACGGGCTGTCTCAGCATTAATTTTTCGTTTGACCCAGGTAAAAGCCTGGCGCCTTTTTAGCTTGTTTTTAAGATTAGTTTCATCCAACGCCAAAATAGCAGCCAGACTGGCTGCTGTTTCTTCAGGATTCCGTATTTCGGCTGGTATTGCATATACAGATTCAGTACTGACACTAACCGCAAGTTCGCGGCCATTTCGGTCGTAAATAATGCCTCGTTTGGCTTCAACAGGAATTTCACGTATGCGTTGATCAACAGCGTTTTCCGAAAGCCAGGCGCTCTTATAAAACTGGAGATAGAGTAAGCGACCAATCAACCCCACCATAATTACCGATATGACAAGAAAAAGGAAAGCCACCCTCTTCCTGATGGTAACATGCGAAACAGATGCCACCTATATATCTCCCCCATCGTCTAAATTACCGCCCTTTACTCGCCTCCGCTTTATGTACTTTGATTGCGCTCAGCATCTGCTCAGCAATACTCTCCGGCTGGACAGGCACTGTTAAGGACTGATCGGCTGAAGGTGTGGCTGCCGCTGCGAAATAGGCATTCCTAGGGATAACCATGCCTAACTCGTTCATCGCAATGGCTTCGATACGCTGCGGTGATTTCAATTTTGCAATATCCAGACGCAAGAGCTCATTTTCTTTTTCCAGCTTTGCTACCTGGCTTTTAACTTTCACTAAATCATAGCCTGCTTGAACAATGGCAGCACTTTGCATAGTTGTAACCACAGCAATTAGTATCGCCATGGAAACTAATATCAGACACTTAACACGCAATTGTTTGTCAGCTTTTTGCACAATCTTCGGCGCAGGTGAAGCGGCTTCTTGTTCATAAACATACAGTTCTTGTTTTTTCTGTACTAACATCTTTATTGCTCCTCCCCACTATTTAGAACAATTTATCATGCTAACTTTTCGGCTAACCGCAGCTTGGCACTCCGGGCCCGTGGGTTATATTCAAGCTCGGTGGACGATGGCAGGATAGGTTTACCCTGCACCTTAACCTTTGCTTTCGTATTGCAAATACAAATCGGCATTTTGGGCGGACAGACACAGTTTTTGGCCAACTCCTGGAGCGTCTGTTTGGCAATCCGGTCTTCCAGCGAGTGGAAGGTGATGATCCCGATACGTCCTCCCGGCTTCAGTCTGTCGACTGCGGTGATAAAAGTATCCCGCAAAATTCCCAGTTCGTTGTTCACTTCGATTCTAATGGCCTGAAAGGTTCTTTTGGCAGGATGCGGGCCGCCCTGGCGTGCTCCGGCAGGAATAGCCTTCTTGATAACCTCCACCAGCTGCCCTGTTGTTTCAATACTGCTTTTGGCTCTATTTTCAACAATAAATTGAGCAATTCGCTTTGCCCAGCGTTCTTCCCCATAATCGGCAATAACAGCTGCCAGATTCTGTTCACTGTAGCTATTGACAACCTCATAGGCGGAAAAATCGGCATTAGGATTCATCCGCATATCAAGCGGCGCATCCTGCATGTAGGAAAAGCCCCGTTCAGCAACATCCAGTTGATGTGATGAGACTCCCAAATCAAACAAAATGCCATCCACCAAACCGGTCTCTAAATGCTCTAACACCGAACCTAAGTTGCGGAAATTATCCTGAACAATACTTATCCGGCAGGCAGCTCCTGATAAACGCTGCTTGCCGGCTTCCACGGCTGACGGATCCTGGTCGATGCCGATTAACCAGCCGGTTGGTGCTAACTGTGCAGCCAAACAGGCCGAATGACCCCCGCCCCCAAGTGTACAGTCTACATAAATTCCCCGGGGATTAGAAAATATACCGTCAACACTTTCTTTTAATAATACACTGGTATGTTCAAAGTCTCGCACTCTTTACCCACTCGTTTCGGTTATAGTTATAATTAAATGCCTAAATCAGCTAAATTCTCCGCAATAGCAGTAACCGTAGGATTAATCTGCCGGTTATATTCATCCCAGGCCGCTTTATCCCAAATCTCAATCCGGGTCGATACGCCAATGACAACCACATCCTTGTCCAATTGAGCATGCTCCCGTAAATTGGCTGGCAATAGCACCCTGCCCTGCTTATCGCATTCCAGTTCAGCCGCTCCGGAAAAGAAAAATCTCACAAAAGCTCTGGCCTCCGGCTTAGCCAATGGCAGCTTTTTCAATTTTTCTTCTAGGATAGCCCACTCATCCCGGGTATATACAAATAAGCAATTATCTAATCCTTTAGTGGCAATACAGGTTTCTCCCAACTCCTCACGGAATCTTGCGGGAAAAATCAGCCGTCCTTTATTGTCAATGGTATGCAGGTATTCACCCATAAACACGGCTGTCATCACCACCATAAGAAAAATATAACCACTTTCCACCACTTTACACCACTTTTTTAGACTATTCTGGGCAAAAAAAAAAAATCCTGCTTATAATCTGCAAGATTCTAAAAAAATCCATTAAATGGAGACCTAAGTCCCATGTTTTTAATACTGGTACCTTGTTAGTTCCGTATCAACCCAAACCGTTCCAACACCGGCGCGGCATTAAGCCTGACAAAAAAGCTGCGGAAAGTCTGCTGTCCTCTAAAGATAGGTATGCGCTCCAACGCATACGGATTGCTTTCAGCGCCTGCCTGACCAAAACGGATAGTAAAAGCCGCCTTATAGCCTGCTTGTTTCACCATTTCCTCCACCTGCGAATTATATGCGCCGGTGGGATAGGCAAAATATCTGACCTTGCTGCCTAATTGCCGCTCAATTTCCTGGCGCGAACTTAGCAGTTCTTCCAGAGCCTGCTCACGGGAAAGCGCAGTAAGCGCCTTATGTGATACGGTATGGGAGCCAAAAACAAAGCCGTCGCGCTGCATCTCCCGCACTTGCTCCCAGGTCAGATAGCGTTCATCATGTCCCACCAAATTGGTAATCAGAAAGATTGTTGCCGTAAAACCGTATTTTTTCATAATCGGATACGCGTTGGTATAATTATCCAGATAACCATCATCAAAGGTAATTAGAACCGGCTTTTCCGGCAATGCCTTGCCATGGTTGAGATAAGCCATCAATTCGTCCGGCGTAATGGTGGTAAAACCGTTACGGGACAGATAGTCCATTTGCTCCTCAAAATCCTGGGGCGAAATAGACAGCGCATGGTGCAGCGTATCAATTTTATGATAATTTAAGATAGGAACATCATCAAGCGCCGCACCTATGTCGCGATTACGATTGTGTCCGGCTACCACAGCCGTGGTACTAATTGTGGATGATGCCAGCAGCAATAAAAAAATAAGTCCCATAATCATAAAACATCCCTGACGCCGGCTAAAACGAACCACCGTATTTCCTCCCTCTGTTAAACCACTTCACTATTTTTCCGTCTCTTTTTATTACGCCAAGCCAGCAAGGTTCCGCTCCATATTAGGATAATAGCACTGACTATCTGGGCCAAACGCCAGTCTCCCAGCATTTCACTGTCAAGCCGGAACTCCTCAATAACCAAGCGGCCCAGCGAGTATAAAATCAAATACAGCAAAAGCAGGCTGCCAGATGCCAGTGTGCTTGGTTTTTTAATTGTTAGCCGGCTTACTGCAATAAGTAAGATAAATATAGCTAAGCCCCAACCGGATTCATATAAAAAAGTAGGATGAAAAAAATCGAATTGCTCATACCCCGGTGGACGGTATATGTAATCAATATAGATACCCCAGGCTGCGTCTGTCGGATAACCGAAGGCATCCTGGTTGATAAAATTCCCCCATTGGCCAATAGCCTGGGCAAAAGCGAGCCCTGGTACAACGATATCGGCCCAGCGCCAAAAAGAAATTCTGTTGATTAACGAATATAGCCAAATCGTTAAAACAATACCAATTAACGCACCGTGGATGGCTAGGCCGCCATGCCATAGCTGCAAAATTTCCCGGGGATTGCCGGCATATAACTGCCAGTTTACAACAACATAATACAATCTGGCGGAAAATATTCCTATAGGTATGCTATACAGGGTTAAGTCCAGTAAAGTATCCACATTTTCACGGCGTAAACGAACCTGATACCAGCTTATGGCACATGCTGCCAGAATGGCGGTGGCTAAAATAAGCCCAAACCAGCTAAAATGAATGGTGCCTATTGAAAAAGCAATTTTTCCCATGGAAGCTCCTAATACTGATTAAATTTCGTGGAAAGCGTAAAAAACACATAAAAAAATATCGATAATACGATACTAATACAGTAGTGCGGCCAAGCACCGGTAGTGAACAATGCTAAGCCCTTATCAGTTGTCATGCACCATCACGCTGCTACTAAATTCATAATAAAGTCATGACAAGCATTAGTCAAGTGTGATATAATTAATTATGTTACCAACATATTCCATTTAACTGTAATTTAAGGAGGCTGTTACAATGACTATCACTAAAGACATGAGCATCGTTGATGTTGTTCAACAATATCCGCAGACTGTTCAGGTATTCCGCAACTATGGCATGGGTTGCCTGGGTTGCGCTGCTGCCCGCTTCGAGAATATCGAACAGGGCGCTGCTGCCCACGGCATTGACGTAACTGCGCTGATTGACGATTTAAACAAAGCTGTAAATGCATAATTATAAAAACAGGGCAATATGGCCCTGTTTTTATTTCTCCTTTTTCTCCTGCCGGCAGCTGACAACAGCAAGACCAACTGCCGCTTCATAATCCAGCGCCAGTTCCGTATTGCCAATCCTGAGAACATAGACCGGTGATGTCTGTACCATCTCAATCTCTACCCCGGGCAACAAACCAAACACGGTAAGTTTGCGCAAAGTCCTGACATCTTGCCCGGTTATTGCCACAATCCTGGCTTTTTCACCGGCTTTGAGTGCAGTTACAGACTGTTCTGTCATAGCATCCCTCACCTTTAGTTTCAACATGTTATTATTCTGTATATTCCGCTTTGCCAACACACTACCCGCCTGCAAAGCCTTAACGCATTATATATCCCTGCCGTGTTTGCACAAACTCTTTACTATATCCGAATAGGCAACAGGTTAAGAATATGATGCACCACCGCAGCCGAACCAAAGGCAATTATAATGATCAGCAGCACCATAGCTATAGCCCCGAATAGGCCGCGTTCCTTAACCATAACGGCAAATTGAGCGACACAGGGGACAAATAGGGTTATCGCTATGGCGGCAATTACCAATTGAGAATCGGTCAGTTTGCCCTGAGCCGCCAGGTCATACAACCCGGCGGCACCATAGTCACGACGAAAAAATCCCAATAAGAATGCCTGAGCTGTTGCCGGCGGCAAGCCGACAAATACCATCACAGGCTCAACCCATGTAATTACTGTATGTAAAACCCCGCTGTGATGACCAGCCCACAGCACCATGCTTGTTACAATAAATACCGGCAATATCTCCATTAAATACCATACCATTCTGCTATAGGCCTTTTTTATAACATTACTGACCAGCGGCAGCCTAAGCGGTGGCAGCTCCATATAAAAAGCGCTGCGACTTCCCGGCACAATTTTGGCACTCAACCAACCGACAGCAATAAAAACAATCAGCATATATACACTCCAGATCGTAACGGCAGCAGTATTATGCGATAACAGTGCCAGTACTACCCCTAGTTGAGCCGAACAGGGTATGGCCAGCGACAGCAGGAAGGTAGCCAGCAGCCGTTCGCGTTTACTTTCAAGAGTGCGGGTAACCATTACCGCCATCGTGCCACAGCCTAATCCCAAAGTCAGCGGGATGACAGCCCTGCCATTTAAGCCAAAATACCGGAAGACGGCATCCACCAACATTGCCAGTCTTGGCAAATAGCCGGTATCTTCCAATACCGCAAACATCAGAAAAAATGTCCCGACAATGGGTAAAATAATTGCCAATGCATAGCGAAATCCCATGGTAAAAATGCCGTATTCCCCTACCAGCAGCCCTTGTGCCCACTCCCACGGAATACTGCTGCCAACAAGCTGCTCGGCTATCGGGTTAATCAGCGGTATAAATACGCTATTGTTAAGATAATCGACAAGATAACCGGCACCAAACTTCCCAACAAATTGATATAAGCCAAAGTAAAGTACCAGGCAAAGGATAGGAATCCCGCTTACCGGTTGTCTGGTTATTTTGCCCAGCCAGCCTGCCAGCCTTTCTGTCGGCCGGCGTTTAAAACTCGCCTGCTTAACCACCTTACTGATAATCTTATCGGTAACCTCCTGCCGCAATGCCGCCGCGCTAGCCTCAAGGCTGCCTTTTTTTTGCCCTGACAGCTGCTTGATGGTATCGGCGATTTCCGGCCAGGCTGCCTCCGACCGGGCAATATCTGACATCATAGTATCACCCTGCAGTAACAAGAGCGCAGTTATCCGCTTACTAAAACCATATGGCCGGGTTAATCTGCTGCTAATACTGGCAATTGCCTGTTCAAACTCTTCGTTCAGGCTAAAAACCTTCGGCTTAGTCCGCTGATAATTGCCAACTCCTTGTTTCAGTGTTTCCAGCCCTGTCCTTTCCACAGCCGATGTAGTGATAACCGGGATTCCGAGTATTTTTTCCAATAGCAGCCTGTCAATTAACATCCCCAAATCCCGGGCTTCATCCATAATATTCAAGTTAAGGATTACAGGCAAGCCGGCATCAATAAGCTGAAGGGTCAGCGGCAGCATCCGCCGGATGTTTTTTGCATCAATAACATGAATCACAATATCTGGCACCAAATTGCCCAACAACAGTCTGGTAACCTTCTCCTCATCAGTCAGCGGAATTAGCGAATACATCCCCGGCGTATCAATGACTTCAAAGCGTCGTCTGCCGTAGTTAAAATGACCTGTTGAAATATCAACCGTAGTACCCGGGTAATTAGATACGGCAACATAACTTCCCGTCAAATAGTTGAATATTGCACTTTTACCAACATTAGGCGAACCTACCAGTACAACTTTTGCCGGTGTATTTCGCATGCCATATCCCCCGCTTATCAAAAGTACCATGTTAAATACTACTGCTAATTTCCTATGCCGGTACAGGCGTGGATATGCGTTCAGGACAAATAAAATTCCCGGCCCACAAGGGCCGGGAAACTGGAGAGCGGTTAATCATCGGATAAAAAATTATATTATTTTTTCCAGTTTGGCAACAATATTGGGTTTAGGCATATACCCTGTTATTTTTTCCAATTGTTCGCCGTCTTTAAAAACAATCATGGTCGGCAAACTCATGACACCATATTTTTGCGCCAGTGAACGGTTTTCATCAACATTAATTTTAGCAACCTTAATTTGATCTTGCATTTCTTCTGCCAGTTCATCCAGGAGCGGTGCTAATCTGGTGCAGTAGCCGCACCACGGTGCCCAGAAATCTACAAGTACCGGCTTAGCAGTGTCAAGAACTTCCTCTTGGAAATTATTTTCATTCGTATTGACTACATTTGCCATTAGACAGTCCCCCTTTTTATTATTATAAAACGGGTATGTATCCTACTTGTGGTTGCAAAGTTCAACCAGTACACAATTCTGATCAACCACATTAAGACCAATATTTGCGGCTGCCATCACTACGCTGGCAGCATTGGCACCAGGCTGCAGCCAAACATTCTTTATACCCAGCTCAGCACAATGATTCATAATTTGTTCGCCAATTTTAGGTGGCACAACGACATTTACCACCTCAGGCACAACCGGCAGGTCCTTAAGCGCCGGATAACAGGTATCACCAAGTATCTCACTTACACCGGGGTTTACCGGGTACACCCGATATCCCGCTTCTTTTAATGCTTTAAAAATCTTATAGCCAAACTTATCCTTGTTGTTAGTAGCTCCTACAACGGCCCAGGTTTTCATTTGGAGCATTGCATCAACATGGCTCATAGAGTATCCCCCTTACCGTTATTTTACGGCAATAACCCTTAAATCATTCCTCAGTAACAGTTACTTTATTCATTGTGTCACCTTGGGCAATTTGGTCAACGGTTTCCATGCCTTCAATAACCTTGCCAAATACCGTATGAACACCATCCAAATGAGGCTGAGGCTCGTATACAACAAAGAACTGACTGCCACCGGTATTGGGGCCGCGATGCGCCATTGACAATGAGCCGCGCTCATGTTTGTTAGGATTGCCTTTAGTTTCACAGGGAATGGTATAGCCAGGGCCGCCAGTACCATTGCCGCTGGGGCAACCGCCCTGGGCAACGAAACCTTTAATTACCCGGTGAAAGGTTAAGCCATCATAAAATCCTTCTTTGATTAACTTCTCGAAATTGGCTACTGTCTGGGGTGCATCTTTTTCAAATAACTCGATAATTACATTGCCTTTATCCATCTCAATAATTGCTTTTTTCAAAGTTTATCCCTCTTTTACATAGAATTATCTCAATTATATCACAGCTAGGTATACTTTGGCAAAATTGGAAACAGGTTTACAGAAAAAATAAAATACCCTTTCACAAAACGTATGCCGAAGCAGTTAGAGCATTTTTCGAAGTATCTCAATAGCAACGCCAGCCATAACCTTGTAACCGGCCTCACTGGGATGTACGCCGTCACAATGCAGCCCTGACTTTATTTCAGCATTGCTTTCGTCAACCATCGCTGAATAAAAGTCAATATAGACAGTACTATTATTGACAGCATATTGTTGAATAACTTCCCGGTATTCACCCAGCAAAGTCTCGGCATACCAGTCATTACACGGTATCGGCAGACCAATAATTGGAATAATGCCGTTTTCCACTGCCAGCTTTACCATAACTCGAATATTATCAATGGCCTGGCTAACCTCAACACCCTCGTAAGCATCATTAGTCCCGCCCATAATGATAACATGCGAAGGCTTATGCCCAAGTGCATCACGGTCAAAGCGGTTCAGCATACCAGTTGTTGTATCCCCGTTGATACCACTATTGACATGCTCAATATCAAATTCTTTAGACGCTAAGCAAAACCACGATTGCTCTGGCAAATAGGGAAAGCCATATGTAATTGAATCGCCTATGGCGACTATTTTTACTGTATTAACAGTACCCATCCTCCTTTTTCAAATTTTGTAAGACCAGCAGCAACATACTGCCCATTCTTAAAGGTAGCTTGTCCAGGAATGGCGAGAGTATGGGTTTAGGCATAAAAAAATTCTCCTTCTCACGAAGGAGTACCACTTGTTAAATAATTATGTCGGCCCACGGTACCGTGCTCTCGTATGTTCATACCCGCTTCTCAGCAGGTGGGCGTTTTCTAGTTATGTTTTTGCCTTCCACTCTTAGGAGGCTTGGCAGCTGCGTAACATCTAACTCCCCAAGTAAATGAGTCGGTTGAACATATAAGAGGTTAACGAATACCCCAGGCATTAGCGTCTTCTGTTATTATGTATCTTATCATGCCGGCGGCATTTGCTCAAGGCGGAAAATCAGGCAAAAAAGTAGGGTTTTAGCTTAATTAGCCGGCTTCATCAGGCTAATGCCATTTCACCCTTGAGCGCGCGCGGTTATTAATTATTTGACTTTTTAGTAATTCAATCCTCTGACTTTAGACTTGACGGACTACTAGCCTTATTTTTTAAAATGGCTGACACAGTTTAATAAGGTGATTGTCGGCCGGCCATCATAATATTCAATAATATTTACAGCAGTATTATCTTGTCTGATACTCCATACATGATTTAGGTGTATATCGAGGACCGCACATAAAATTGTGCCAATAGTACCGCCATGAGCCACTACGGCTACTGTTTGGTCCGGATGGTCGGCCACAATTTTTTCAATAGCGGTATATGCCCGCGCTTTGAGCTGATGAAAGGTTTCACCGCCAGGTATTTGCAATTCATCAGGTGTTGTCCACAATTTACCTAACAGTCCCGGCCAACGCACCGAAATTTCTTCATAAGTGAGGCCTTCCCAGTCGCCAAACTTTATTTCCCGCAGCTGCGGCACAGTATGTACTGTCAGGTTATGTTTAGCCGCAATATATCCGGCTGTCTTATAGGCACGAGACAGGTCACTGGCATAAACCGCCGCAACGGCTTCTTCAGCTAAGCGCTCTGCTACCGCTTGAGCTTGTTTAAGTCCGGTATCGGTTAAGGCAATATCGCTATGTCCCTGATACTTTCGTTCCAAATTCCACAGCGTCTGACCGTGGCGTACTATAATTAATTTCGTCATGGGTTCACCTCAATACCTGCTCTAAGTGTTCGAGCAGCATTTTGTTTTGCTCGGCCAATTTAACAGCCACCCGCATATAATACGGAGATAATCCCGGATAATTACTGCAATCACGAATTAAGATACCGCTTGCCGCCAGCCGCTGCCGCAGGCAGGCTGCCGAATGGCCGCTTAAGCTGGTATCTATTAATATGTAGTTGACAGATGGCCTAAACGGTTTTAAAACAGGCAAAGCTTTCAGACCTTCATACAATGCATCTTTTTCGCAGTTTATTATTCCCCGGCTTTTTTGCTGATACTCCTGATCCGCCAAAGCAGCTACACCGGCTGCCTGTGCTAACGAATTGACATTCCAGGGGTCTTTGGCAGCATGGAGTCTGGCGGTGAGTCTGGGATGAGCAAGGGCAAATCCCAATCTAAGGCCGGGAATAGCATAAAATTTAGTAAGTGAATGGAGTATTACCAGGTTATCATATTGCTTAAGCAGCGGCCGGCAAGTATATTTGCCGCCATCTATGATAAAGTCTATAAAGGATTCATCCATAACCACCATGACCTTAGCTTGTCTGGCAGCAAACAGTAACTGTTCAAGCTGGCTTACCGGCAAAAGTGTGCCGGTAGGATTGCTGGGGTTGCCGATAAATACCATATCAACCCGGCTCAGGTAATCACACAGTGATTTTACATCAAGCGCAAAATTATGTTCCGGCGACGCATACACGTATTCAACATCGGCCCCGGCCGCCCTGGCCGCCCGTTCATATTCACAGAAGGCCGGTACCGGAATAAGCACCCGTTTGGGGCGTAAGCTGTGGGCAAGCACATACAGCAGTTCAACAGCCCCGTTACCGGCAGTTATGTACGCTGCGTCGACTTGATAATAGCTGCTTATTGCTGTTTTGAGCAAGGCTGCTTCGACATCAGGATAGTGAATTACCTGGCCAACAGACTGAACTATAGCTGTTTGAACACTCGCAGGCAAACCAAGCGGATTTATATTGGCGCTATAATCCAGCACACCGTTTAAGGTTCCCCCACGCTCCCGTGCCCAGGCATACACATTGCCGCCATGAACATGATTATCCGCGTTCACTGCCATCATCTCCTGTTATGATAAGTCCGCCGGCGATCAAGCGGACAGTTTTCAGATAAGCAACTTCCGGACAGGCACGGCCCAGTTCCTTAATACAGGCATCGTGACCGGCCATAGCTCTTTCGCAGAACATAACCCCCAGCACTGTGCCGCTATGGGCAACGCAAACACCCACAGCACCGAAATCCCGGCTAATATGCAGCACCTGTTCAAGACAAGGTTTATATAATATCTTTTGATTGGCAACGGCACTCATCGTAGCTCCCTGTCCGATAAGCCGGGCATCTCCGGTTATGAGACCCTGTGCTACTAAATGAACTGCCGCTCTAATCGGCTGCTCATTGGCCTGATTTAAGCCGGCTAAATCCTCACGCTTATTAAAGGACAGCGTATCAACCTCACCACCTGCGTCAAAAACAGCAATTTTCATTGGCGGAGGGTTCCCCAGGTGGCGGCGAATCTTGCCCTGCACATGGTCAAACATAATAATTCCCGGATAAAAAATGCCGTCAGTCGGTTCAATGGCCAGAGCAATATCAGCAATTTCGTCACAAGACAGCCGTTCACCGGTGGCCGCCAGAGCTACAGCCTGACAAGCGGCGCTGATATCGGCACTGCTGGATGCCATTCCTTTGCCTACCGGCAAATCCGATTCTACTTGTATGCCAAAATCACCGGCAACAGTAAGATATTCAAGTGTTTTGTCAACAGCTGCCGCTGTTTTGGGCTCAACACCTGTCAATTTACCGGCAGGAATAATTGAGACTTCAGAATACCAGTCCACCGGGCAAGTAATCAAAAAATTGATCCCGTTTACCGTTCCCTGAACCAATTCGCCGCATGAGCCAGGTGCTTTAACTTTAATGGTCATAGAAAAGTCTGCCTTTCAGTGATTGAATCTTATTTATGCTAAATGATAAACACAAGCAAAGCCACTAACTCAGTTATCTCGGTAATAGCTCCATAGGTATCACCGGTTAAACCGCCCAGCACCTTGGCAAAATATCTTGCTGACAGTACTCCGGCCAATACGGCGCTACCGGCACTGATTGCTGCCTGCATACCAAACGGAATGATTGTTATAAGTGCGATAATACCGGCAATAACCAAAGTAGTACGGCCGGCATACTGGGCAAACGCCTTTCCCATGCCGTCAGGACGCGCATAAGGAAACGAAGTGATGCTAATAACCATAGCCATCCGGCCTGCCACCGGCATAAGAAAAAGAGCGGTAATCAGCGTGGCCGGCGCCATATCGGCAATAAGCGAATATTTTAATAATAACAGGAGGCCGAAGGCTACTACACCATTAGCTCCTACCCGGCTGTCTTTCATAATCTCCAGCATCCGCTCGCGTGAGCGGCCTGAAAATACACCGTCGGCTGTATCCATGAACCCATCGCAGTGCAAACCGCCGGTGAGTATAATTTCGGCGATAATAATGACCGCCGCCAGTACATGTGACGGCAGGAACTGGGCGAAAACATAAGCCAAACCAGCTAATAACAAGCCGATAACAACACCAATCAGTGTAAAATATTTTACACTGCGACCAAAACTGTCCGGCGACCAGTCGGTTTGCTCCACAATGCGGATACGCGTAAGAAACTGTAGTCCGGTAAAAAAATCTTTCAAGCTCTGCTTCCCTCCACCCTAAAGTAACGTGTGAGATAAAGAAAACACGGCTTGCACCGAGCCTCAACGAAGGCAGAAGCCGATGTTGCCCTTATCCAGGCGAAAGTTATACTTTCTATCAGGGCAAGAAACATGATTGGTCTGGTAGTCCATCTACATTAAAAGCCAAATCTCGCTCAGGATAAAGCAAACAATCCCTTGCAGGCAAATGCAGCTATAATAAACAGAGTGGTAACTACATACATAATTTGAATGGTTTGTTCAATATGTACAGGCCGCAGTTCATGTTTTGCCTCACCCATATAGGCCCGGAAAGAAGCCACTCCACCATAGTAATTGAGACCGCCCAGTCTTACTCCCAGCGCTCCGGCGACTCCGGCTTCCGAAAAGCCGCTATTAGGACTGGGATGTTTGACTGCATCGCGCCTGATAGCCTTCCAGGCCCCTTGGGTATCCAGCCTGAGCAGTGCGGCGGCCATAATGATCAATAACCCGGTAATTCTTGCAGGAATGTAATTAAACACATCATCAAGCCGGGCGGCAACCATGCCGAAATCCCGGTATTTTTCATTTTTATAACCGACCATGGAATCCATCGTGTTTACCGCCCGGTACAGGCAAGCAAGTGGTACACCGCCAATTATAGCATAAAATAGCGGCGAGATAATACCATCAACAATATTTTCAGCCACTGTTTCCACAGTGGCACGGGTAACTTCAGGCGTATCAAGAGCAGCCGTATCACGTCCAACGATCCAGCCTACCTTAAACCTGGCCTGTTCCATATTGCCGGAATTGAGAAACCCGGCAATCTCCCTCCCGGCTTCCGCCAGAGCGCGGGGCGATATGGCAAATGACAGCAGCACTGCGCCGGCGATGTAGCCGGCCCAGGAATGAATGGCGCTTAACGCCGCCATGATCAGCCATGCCACCCCATAGGCTGTTGTCAGCACAATAGCAACCAATATCGCCCCTGCCATGGTTTTACGCATAGCCGGATGATTGACAGCCAATAAATGCCGCTCCAGCCAGGCAATAAACGTACCAAGCATAACGACCGGGTGAAGTGATGTACGCGGGTCGCCAACCAACCGGTCAATAATAACCGCGCCTAATGCCACATACTGTTCCATGACTAGCTACCAGTGGCTTCATTCATAATACGATAGACCAAGTCCATATTCATATTCTGACGGACAACCTCTGCCAACCGGTCATAGGCGGCATTTTTCAGCGCCTGTGTATCCTTAACGACCCCCAGCGGTGCCAGGCCCTTGCGCACTCGCAGCGCATCAAGCACAGCCCGCCGATAGGCGTCATTATCGAAGATTCCGTGCATATAAGTTCCCATGACCAGTCCGTCTGCTGAAACAGCACCATCCGGCATATTTACCTGTTCACCCGAGCGGGTGGTAATACTAAAAGCATGGTCAACAGGGCTCAAAAACTGGGTGCGTCCCATGTGAATTTCGTAGCCTGTCAGGTTGCCGCCGCTAAAATTAATTCCCAAAAATTTGTGATTGTCAGCCGCCGCTGTAACTTGATGGGTTACTTTATCAGCGACAAAAACAGTAATACTGTCAATTAAACCCAAACCCATCACTTTATCCAGGTCTGATTCGGTATGGTCAGGGTCCTGCACTTCCCGTCCCAGCATCTGGTAGCCACCACAAATACCAACAACAGGTGTGCCGCTTTTTACCAGCTTGATAAGTTCCTGCTCATAACCATTATTGCGAAGGTATAACAAGTCTTCAGTAGTGTTCTTACTGCCGGGCAGAATGATAAGATCAGGCTTGCCAATGGCTTCTCCCTGCCGTACATACCTAAGCCGGACATCAGTTTCACCGGCTATGGCGTCAAAATCAGTGAAGTTCGATATTTTTGGAAGCCGCAGTACGGCAATATCCAGGTCACCGTTTTTAGCCGGCTGCCCTTTATCTTCCAGTGATACCGAGTCCTCATCATCAATACCCAGCCGGTCAAGATGGGGAATGACACCTACCACCGGTTTACCGGTCTTAGTTTCGAGGAAATCCAGTGCCGGTTTCAGCAAATTAATATCGCCCCGGAATTTATTAATAATAATGCCTTTTACCAAATCGCGCTCATCCGGCTCTAACAGTTCCAGAGTGCCGACCACAGAAGCCAGCGCCCCGCCTCTGTCGATATCAGCAATCAGCAGTACCGGCGCCGCAGCCAGTTTGGCAACACGCATATTAACAATATCGTTAGCTTTAAGATTAACTTCCGCCGGACTGCCGGCCCCTTCAATCACGATAACGTCAAAGTCATTATGCAGTTTCTCAATACACTCGGTTACAACCCCCAGTGCGGTGAGACTATAGCCGGAATGATATTCTTTTGCCGACATATTGCCGACAGACTTACCCATAACAATGACCTGTGAACAGGCATTACCGGTAGGTTTTAATAATACCGGATTCATTTCAACAGCTGGGTCCAGTCCGGCGGCCTCAGCCTGAGCTACCTGGGCCCGCCCCATTTCGCCACCTGTTTTGGTTACATAGGAATTAAGCGCCATATTTTGTGCCTTAAATGGAGTTACCCGCTGTCCATCCTGTTTAAAAATCCGGCACAAGGCCGTTGTTAAAATACTTTTGCCAACATGGGAACTTGTTCCCTGCAGCATAATTGCTTTAGCCATTATGCTCACCCTCCCCCAGACTAACGGCTATTTTTTTGAGTTCCACTGCCAGACCGCTGACCACCAGATATACTTCATCAGCAACCCCGGCTACTTTCTGATTCACCAGCCCGGCAACGTCCCGGTATTCACGGGCCAGCGCATTATCGGGCACAATGCCTGCTCCGACTTCGTTGGTAACAAATATTACCTCCGCCTGATCCTGCCTGGCGCTGGCCAGCAGTTTATCGATGGCTGTCAGTACAGCTTGCCTGCGTTCTTCCCGGTCAGCAGGCGCAGTCGGAGCCAGGAGCAAATTACTGGTATATAGTGTCAGGCAA
Organism: Sporomusa sp. GT1; assembly: GCF_014634905.1. Classification (NCBI taxonomy): domain Bacteria; kingdom Bacillati; phylum Bacillota; class Negativicutes; order Selenomonadales; family Sporomusaceae; genus Sporomusa; species Sporomusa sp. GT1. The sequence goes on from NZ_BMBX01000001.1 coordinate 324,944, forward strand.
TCAAACAGCACGGCTTCGGCGCACTGAACAGCCTGAGCCATGGCTTGTTCGGCCTGGTAAGGAGCTTCAAACGTCGGCCAGCCGGCCGGCCGGCGGCTTTGATGCAGCTTTACCCGTTCCTGCATTTCCTCATCATAGATTTGGGCGGTAGCAATATATGCAACCTTCCGGCCGCCTTGCGCCGCATACCGCTCGGCAAACGTACTTTTGCCGCTGCGGGCCCCGCCGGTAACCAAAATAATGCTTGCTGCCATACTATTTCCCTCCCTGTCCGGTCAGGTGCTTATACCGGATACACCGTTCGACAAACCGCTTGGCAGCTTGCCGATTACCGGCAAAATGCATATGCAGATAGGAGGCCAATACCTCGCCGGACACATAACCGCCCGGATATTTGGCTCCTGTCCGCATTTTTGTAAATTCGAACGCCCAGGGAAACTCTGCTGCACTTACATCGGGAATCATCCGGGAAAAATGAAATTCATGCCCGCGCAGCCTTTCGCCGCCGGTACATAACACATTATCCTGTAATGCGGTTGTTTCCACATAGCCTACTGTTTCGAGCTTAGACTGCATCTGGCATACTGCCGGGATAATTCCGGCCATATCATAGGCCTGGCCGTCAAAGTCGATAATCTGCCGCGCCAAATACATCAGGCCGCCACATTCAGCATAAACAGGCATGCCGGCTGCTGCCGCACGCCGCAGATCATTTCTCATCAAGACATTGTCCGATAATTCCCTGACAAACATTTCGGGAAAACCGCCGCCCAGTACCACCCCATCTACCTTAGGCAGACAGCTGTCAGCAAGCGGACTAAACGGTACCAGCTCGGCTCCGAACTCAGTCAAAACTTCCAGACTTGACGGATAATAAAAGGTAAATACATCATCCTGGGCTACACCAATCCGGACTTTGGCCTGAGCCGCAGGCTTCCCGGTACTCCCGCTGCCGCCTGGCAGCGGCTCAGCGGTTTTAGCCAGCGCCAGCAACGCATCCAGATTAACCTCTTGCGCTATCTGACGCCCCATTTCCGCCACAGTGGCAGCCGCATCCTGCTCAGTTACCGGCGTCAGGCCAAGATGCCGTTCCGGCATCACCAGCTCGTTGTTGCGAAATACGGTGCCGATAACGGGAATTCCCAGTCTGGCAAAAGCCTCGCAGACCATCAGCCTGTGGCTTGGTGAGCCAAGCCGGTTAATAATGACCCCGGCCAGCTTAACCTCCGGATCATACATTTTAAAGCCCAGCGCTATAGCCGCCGCACTCTCGCCCATAGACTTGGCATTAATCACCAATACTACCGGTGCATTCAGCATTTTTGCCACCGCGGCCGTGCTGCTGACACCGGAGCGCCCGCCATCATACAACCCCATGACACCTTCAATAACGGCAATATCATTGCCTGCTGCCGTACTGGCAAAGATTTCTGCCAGCGTTGCCGGCGGTACCAGCCAGGTATCGAGATTATGCGCGCTTTTGCCGCTGGCCAGACGATGAAAGCCCGGGTCGATGTAGTCAGGGCCAATTTTATAGGATTGGACTTTAAGGCCGCGTTCAGCCAAGGCTGACAGCATACCGGTTACAATGGTGGTTTTACCCACGCCGCTGCTGACTCCGGCAATGACCACCCGGGGAATGTTTAATTGGCCCATAGGTACCCCTCCTGTATTCAGCAAATTAGCGGCCTAACATATACATAACCGCATTAACCGAAGCTGCTGCAATCGGGCTGCCGCCTTTGTTGCCAAGCACAGTGATATAGGGAACAGGCGAAGTGGTATGCAGCAGTTCCTTGGATTCGGCAGCACCAACAAAACCGACAGGTACGCCAACAATGAGGGCCGGCTTGACATTATTTTCTTTAATCATTGTCAAAACTTCAAACAGGGCTGTCGGTGCATTGCCAATGGCCACAATGGCGCCATTGAGCTTATCACCAAATTTGCGCATGGCCGCCATTGACCGGGTAATGCCGGCTGCTTTGGCTTCCTGGGCCACCGTTTCATCAGCTACCAGACAATAAGCCTGGCCGCCCAGTTCGGCCAGCCGGCGCTTGTTTATACCGGTGCGAACCATTTCTACATCACAGAAAATGTCGCAGCCGTTTTTAAGCGCCGCGAGCCCGGAAGCAATGGCTTCCGGATGAATTTTAATAATCCGGGCATAATCGGGGTCACCGGCAGCATGAATAATGCGCGAATACACTTTGATTGCCTGTTCATCTAAATTGAAACCGTCTAAATAGGGAGCGATAATCTCCATACTGCGATTTTCAATAGCCATCGGGTCTTTTATATATTCCATGATAATCCCTCCCGAATAGTAATTATTCTCATTTTGCAGCAGTACCGGCCAGCAGTCTTGTTATTACTTCGGTGCTTGTCCGGCACAGATTTTTATACTCAATCGCCGGACGTCCAATGACCACCAGCTTCAGACCAAGTTCCATAGCGGCCGATATTTTGGTATCAGCACCACCAATAGTACCACTGTTCTTAGTTATGACAACCTCTGTACCATACTCCTTAAATAACGCCACATTAAGCGTGTGGGAAAATGGCCCCTGGATGGCAACAATATCACCAGGCTTGAATCCCAGTTCCATACATTCTGTTATTACATCAATTTGTGGCAGCACCCTGGCAATCAGGCGGCAATCTGCCAGCAGCGGTTCTGTCTTGAATATCTTTAACGTGCGGCTGCCTGTGGTTAAGAAGATTATCTTGCCAAGACCGGCTGCTATTCTTGCGGCCTCGGCAGCATCTTTAGCCAGATGCAGTTGCCTGTATTCCGGAACACTCACCTCTGAACGTTCGTAGCGTATGTAGTCAACTCCACTGGTTTCACAGGCAGCCATAGCATTTGCCGATACATTGGCGGCATAGGGATGGCTGGCGTCCACAACCGCCTTAATCCCCTGAGCAGCTATGAATTCCTGCATCCCCGCCAGTGTCAACTGTCCCGTATGGACACAAATACCTGGTAATTCGGCCAAACTTCGGCCATAATCACTGATTACCGATACAACCACCTGATAACCGCCTGCCGCCAGACAGGCCGCCAATTGGCGGCCATCCTGCGTACCGGCCAGCACTAAAATCATACGTGATAGCCTCTGGGGGTAATCATTCTCCCATTGGCTGTATATGTCTGGCTGTTGCCAATAATGACCAGTGAAAACATATCAATATGCTCTTTAGTAAAGTTGTCCAAAGTTGACAACGTCATATCTTCTTTGGTCCGGGTAGCGTGATGCACAATCCCGACCGGAGTATCGGTCTGCCGGTGTTTTAGCGCAATTTCGCGCACCGTTTCTATTTGACTTGTCCGCCGGGTACTTTTGGGGTTATAAATAGCAATAACGAAATCCCCGGCAACCGCCATTTCCACTCTCTTTTTAATAACTTCCCAGGGAGTTAATAAGTCACTCAGACTGATAACGGCAAAATCGTGCATCAGCGGTGCTCCCAGGATAGATGCTGCCGCACCGACGGCGCTGATACCGGGAATAACCTCTACTTCCGGCTGCCTGGCTGCCGGCTGCTTGCCAACAAGTTCAAGCACTAAACCGGCCATACCATATATTCCCGGGTCGCCGCTGGAAATTACCGCCACCTGTTTTCCGGTCATGGCTTTATCTACCGCCGCCTGACAACGGTCGATTTCCTGCATCATGCCTGTGCCAATGGTGGTTTTGGCTGGCAGCAGAGCTTTTATCAAATCCAAATAGGTATCATAACCAACAATAATCTCAGCATCTTCAATCGCCTGCCGGGCTCGGGGCGTCATATCCTCCAGGCTGCCTGGCCCTATTCCCACCACCGATATTTTACCGTTGTGACCGCCACAGTCACTTTGGGATATTTTGTTTTGGGCAAAATCAGCTTGTTGTTCCGCCCCGCTAGTATGGCTGCTGGTTCGCATACATTTCCCACTCCTATCTTCTCATTAACAAAATCAGATAACGACAATTCATATTGGTCTATACATTGTTCCAGTTGTTCATTGGTAAAAAACTTAATCGGCACACCCAGCTGCTCCGCCACTGCGAGCAAACCCTGTTCATCGGCTTTTACGACAGTACTGCCAATCACAGCCACACTGTTGCTGCTCCGTCCGATTGTCCGGCAAGCCTGATTGATGGCTGACAAAATTTCAGCACCGGTGGTATCCCGCCGACAGCCGATACCAAGGGCTAAACTGTGGGGACGCAAATACAGATGCTGTTTCTGAATAGTAAGTTCTTTATCGGTAATGACTACAGCAGCATCATACTGATCCGGATGGATAAGTTCACTGCTATAAACTAATGCAACCCCTTGCCTGGCTGCCAAAGCAATATACCGCTCGCTTTCAGCCAGTTCTTTATCAACAAAAAACAACACCCTGTCACCATTAACAATGGCTGCGTTTATGGTTTTTAGCGAGCTGAACGGTTCTATGGCCAGGTCAAGTTTGACTGCCAGTATGTCAGCAGCCGGCAAGCCGGCAACATCGGTAGCGGTAGTGATAACCGGCACAGCTTTGGCGGCACGGCTCACTAACCCGGTTAACTCATTGGCGCCGCCGATATGACCTGACAACAGGCTTATCGCATAATTGCCGCCATCATCCATGACAACTACCGCTGGATCGCAGCGTTTGTCCTTCACCTGTGCCGCAATGACCCTCACGACAATTCCTGTCGCCATAATGAACACCAAGCCATCATATAAGGAAAATATTTCAGCTACCAGGTCGCTTAAGGAGTCATAGGTATGATGTAACTCTGGCAGATTGCGCCCGTTTTTAGCATAGACATCAACCCCCGGCCCCAGCAGCGGTGCTATCCGTTCAGCCAGTTCGGCCCCTTTGCGGGTAACTGAGATGACTGCCAGCTTCACAATTTATTTAGCCTCCTGCGCCTGTCTGAACATATGTCCGAATTCCGGAGCATATAACCGCGACAAAGCATAATCGGTTTGCAAGACCTTACCGACCACAATCATGGCTGTACGGTCAATATTATTTTCTCTGGCAATTTGAGCAATAGTGCCTAAGGTAGCGCGGAAGATTTTTTGATCAGGCCAGGAGGCTTTTTGCACAATAGCCACCGGGGTTTCGTAGGTATAGCCGCCATCTACCAGCTCTTTAACCACATTGTCCAGCATATGCACACTCAGGAAAATACACATCGTAGCCTCGTGGCTGGCCAGCTTAACCAGTTTTTCTTTTTCCGGCACCGGGGTGCGCCCTTCCAAACGGGTAATAATTACCGTCTGGGATACATCAGGCAATGTATATTCCTGCTTTAAGGCAGCAGCTGTAGCCAGGAACGAGCTAACGCCGGGGATAACTTCAAAATCAATATTTTTCGGTGCCAGTGCATCCATTTGCTCCTGAATGGCACCATATATGCTGGGATCGCCGGTATGTAACCGGACTACCAGCTTGTTCTCTTTAACCCCTTGCTCCATAACAGCAATGACTTCATCCAGCGTCATGGAGGCGCTGTTATAGATGGCAGCTCCATTTTTAGCCAGGGATAAGAGCGCCGGATTGACTAACGAACCGGCATAAATAATGATATCTGCCTGTCCCAAAAAGCGCTGCCCTTTCACGGTAATCAGCTCAGGATCTCCCGGACCGGCTCCTACAAAAAATACATTCATTGATATTCTCCCTTCATCCAGGCTGTTTCCCTATCCGGCAGCCTGCCCTTCTTTAGTACAGGTAATAATATATATCGGGTTAAGTGCTTTAAACATATTACTGGTGCCCACCGGCTGAATCCGGGTAACTTGTACACAGCAAGCCTCAACCGCATAGGCCGGACGCTGCCGCATAAGCTGGAGAGCGGCAGACAGTGTTTCTACGGTAACAGCTGTTACAATCAGGCGTCCGCCCGGTTTCAGCAATTGATCGGCCGAGGACAAAATGTCGGGCAGCCTGCCGCCACTGCCGCCGATTAAGATGACTTCCGCCGCCGGCAGCCCGGCCAGCGCCGCCGGTGCCGAACCAAGCACAGCCTTAACATTGCCGGCCGCAAACTTAGCGGCGTTGGCCTTAATCAGTTCAATCCCCTCGGGTTCGCGCTCAATGGCATATACCCTGCCTTGCCTGGCCAATAACGCTGCTTCAATGGATAGCGAACCGGTACCTGCCCCGATATCAATGACAGTGTCGGCAGCACCAATGCTGGCCTTAGCCAAAGTTAAGATGCGAATTTCCTGTTTCGTCATCGGAATGTCGCCTCTGATGAACTGCTCATCCGGAATACCTAAGCTGTGACTCATGCTTTCACCACCATTACGCTATGTTCAAAACCGGGAGTTTCTGTGGCCTCGGCTAAGGTCATAGCAGCCACCACTTCATTGTCATAAGACAAATTGGCGCATAACCAGACATGAGCCGCCTCCGGCCACCCGAATGCTAACAGGATGCGCGAAATGCAGGCCGGATTGTGCTGAGTGTCAGTCAGGATGCCCAGCTTATGGCCTGGCCGGTAACGCAGTACCTCATCAGCGGCTGTACGGCCATGCATACTGATCAGAGCGGCATCCTGCCACACTTCGGCCACCCGGGCAAACGCCAATTGGGCCGAACTAATACCGGGAATCACCGTAATACTCTCTGGCGCAAACCGTTTTCTGACTGCCACCAGCATGCTGTAAAAGCCCGGGTCGCCGGACACCATAACCACTACATCCTGACTTGCCAGCTGTTCTTCAATAAAATCAAGCACACCGTTGATATCTTTATCAATAATCCTGGTAACCTGACCGCCTGCGGCAAAGGTATCCAGCGCCCGCTTACTGCCTACCAGAACTCTGGCCTGGGCAATCCTCCGGCTAACGACAGGCAGTACATAATCAGGCGATCCGGGGCCAATGCCAACAACTACTACCTGGTACCTACATTCCATCCTAAATGGCCTCCAATTTCACGGGCTGTCTCATCAAGCCCCAGTATATCTCCCTGTAAAGTCACAATAACGGTTCCCACTGTCAAATCACCAAACACATAACGCTTTGCCCTGGCACTGGCCCTTTCGGCCAGTACAGAATAAACCTCGGTCATATTATACCGGGCGATGATTGGCATAGCAGCTTCGGTAGTAGTCGAAGCCATTATTTCTTCGATGGCCGTCTGTGGCGCTCCGTTTAGCGCCATATAGGCGGCTATTGTCTCCAGGCGGGCATCGGCCATCCGGTTATGAGTATGGAATATGCCGGCCGACACTTTAACGATTTTGCCAAGATGTCCAAATAACAACACCCGGCGCATGCCGTATTTTACTGCATTCTCCAACATATGTCCGATAAAATTGCTTGTCTGGATTACGGCAGCGGCCGGCAGGCCGCAACGGTTGATGGCTATATCCTGTCCGATTTTTCCCGGAGCAAATACTATATCTGTATAGCCTAATGCCTGCACCACACTAATCTGCGGTACAAGTGAATTTTTAAAAGCCTCTTCTGACATCGGTTCAACAATACCGGTAGTGCCAATAATCGACAGTCCGCCAACAATCCCCAATATGGGGTTAAGCGTTCTGGTCGCCAATTTCTCTCCCTCGGGAATAGAAATTGTCACAACAGCCCCTTTATCTGTTGGCAAACACTCAGTCACAGCCCTGGTAATCATGGAACGCGGCCCGGGATTTACTGCCGGTTCACCTACCGGCACAGCCAGCCCGGGTTTGGTCACCGTTCCTACGCCAATACCTGCTTTGATCATAACTCCCGGTTTATCGGTAATAATGACCTCTGCCATAATCCTAACCCCATTGGTTATATCCGGATCATCACCGGCATCTTTGATTATTGCCGCCATACCGCCGCCGGCAACCGGCCAGCTTTCGGCAACAGGTACTGTCAGCAGGACTCCTTGTGGTGAAAAAACCTGAAGAACAGTCACCGGCTGGCCCAGCCAGGCCATAACCGCAGCCTTGGCTGCCGCTGCGGCACAAGTCCCGGTGGTTATCCCTTTGCGCATTTCTTTATCGGACAATAAAAAAGCCCCCTTGAGCAGGGGGTATAACACCAAACAACATGTAAAGATTGCCTGAATATTGTACCCACACCTGCCTATCTTCCGTAGGTCCTAGCGGCATGTGTTAGAACAGGCAGGTCTCCTGACTCTGGTTCTTCGCGTACTTAGCCTTCCCAGTTTCCCAGTGGCATGTATTAAGCAGCATCCCCATTACAGTGGCGGGACCGCGCCGGTATTACACCGGACTTCCCTATTAAGCGCAAAGCACCCATTCCCTTACATGTATCAAATTTGCGATTAGTACTATTATTCCATATAGTTAATTATTTTCCTGCTTACCAGGCAGGAATTATCTAAATTAAATAATCTAAAAATTTTTCTGTATTTTTTGCGTTTTTTGTCAATTTTTAAAAGGGTTTTAGCCTATTTATTACGAAGTGTATACTGGTCAGACCATCATACCGATTAATTCGGTTATAAGGGAGTGGAGAATTTGAAAAAAGTAAGTGAAAATTGGACCCATGCGCTTACCTCCGGTACTTGTAGCGCCAACCTGTTCCCGGAGTTTGAAACCCGGGCAAAAAACGCGGCCGCCGAAGTATTTCGCGTCAAAACAGCGGCTGAAGCCAAAGAAGTCATTGCCAATTTAGTCAAATACACCAACGCCCGCAAAGTAGTAGCCGTTGACAGCCCCTTGCAACAGGCAGCAGGAATTAATGCCACCCTAACAGACCTGGGTGTAAGCCTGTACACCGAACAAGCAGATATCGCCGAGCATGCTGAAAGTGCCGACATTGGCATCTCCGCTGTTGAGTTTGGCATTGCCGAGTCAGGCAGTGTTTGCCAGGATGCGTTAGCGTTTGAAAGCAGGCTTGTCTCGATGCTGCCTCCTTTACATATTGTTTTCATGAACAGCAATAGAATTGTTCCCGGCATAACAGAAGCTATGGAAACAATCGCCAAAGTCTACGACCGCGGTTATATCAGCTTTATTACCGGCCCCAGCCGCACTGCCGATATTGAACGCGTACTGACAATCGGCGTACATGGTCCCAGCCGTTTTGTCATTATTGCCGTTGATGAAGAAGTTAACGGAGGTAAGCAATAATGGAAGCGAATAATCGTAATATAAAAAATGAAATCCAGGAAAAGTTACAGGATGAAGTGCTGCGTGGCGCATTAAGCCGCTTTGCGGAGGCCTATCCAATATCCAGGGCCAAAGCTTATGAAAATGTTGCCGATATTGAGGCTCTGCGCGAACAAGTCCGTCAAATGAAGATGAGCGCCGTTGCCGATATTGAAAACCTAGCCGATAAATTTGAAACAGAAGCTGCCAAACGGGGCGCTAAAGTGTTTCGCGCCAAAGATGGCAATGCGTTAAAAGAATATTTGATAAACCTCTGTAAAGAAAAAAATGTAAAACGAATTGTTAAATCCAAATCCATGGCTTCCGAGGAAATTCATCTTAATCACGATCTGGAAGCAGCCGGCTTGCATGTTAAAGAAACTGACCTGGGTGAATGGATTATCTCTCTGGCCGGTCATAAACCGTCCCATATGGTTATGCCAGCCATTCACTTAAACCGTGAACAAGTTGCCGGCTACTTCTCCAAAGAACTGAAGCAGGAAATTCCGACCGATATTCCGTTCATGGTTCAGGCTGCCCGCCAAGCGCTCAGAGGGGAGTTCCTGGAAGCTGATATGGGCATATCGGGCGCAAACTTCGGTATCGCTGAAAATGGCGCTATCGGGCTGGTAACGAATGAAGGCAACGCCCGCCTTGTCACTACCCTGCCACGGGTTCATGTTGTCATCATCGGTTATGAAAAACTGATTCCCACCATTAAAGATGCCGCCCCCATCCTGCGCACCCTGCCGCGTAATGCCACCGGCCAGCTGATGACCAGTTATATGACCATGACTTCCGGTGTAACCCCGGTCATGGTCAAACAAGACGGAAAATGGGTTGAGCAAGACAAAGAACTTCATATTATTTTATTTGATAACGGACGCTTACAAGCTGCCCATGACGATAAATTCAAAGAAATCTACCAATGTGTTCGCTGTGCTTCCTGCCTCAACGTCTGTCCTGTATACACAATTGTCGGCGGTCATGTGTATGGTCACATCTATGCCGGCGGTATCGGCGCCATCCTGACGGCCTTCCTCAACAGTATGGGGGATTTTGAAAAAATCAATGAACTTTGTATCGGCTGCCGCAAATGTGTTGAGATATGCCCTGGCAAAATTGACATACCACACCTGATTGAAGAACTCCGGGCCAAAGCCGTCAAGGAACACGGTCTGCCTTTCGGTGTTAAAGCAGTAGTTGAAAACGTACTGTCAAACCGTAAGGTATTCCACACCCTGCTGCGGTTAGCAGCGATCGGTCAAAAACCGTTCCAATCCGGCCGTGTAATCCGTCATTTGCCGCTATTTTTAGCCGGCATGGCCAAAGACCGCAGTCTCCCGGCAGTGGCTGATGTTCCCTTCCGTGACCGCGTATCCAAGGTAACCAGGAAAATAAATCAGCCTGTCAAGAAAATCGCCTTCTTTAGCGGCTGTAACATTGATTTTATTTTCCCGGAAACCGGTGAGTCGGTGTATAAGGTACTACAGGATCTTAATATGGAAGTAGTTTTCCCGGAAGAACAAAGCTGCTGCGGCAAACCGGTACTGGGGATGGGTGACCGCGAAACAGCCAAACGGATTGCCAAAAAGAATATCGAGGCCTTCGAAGCCACAGGCGCTGACGCCATTCTTTCAGCTTGCCCGACTTGCGCCGAGACCTGGCATCAAACTTATATCGAATTGTTTGAAGATGAGCCGGCCTGGAAGGCCCGGGCCGAAAAAATCGGTCATAAGGTCTGCGAGTTTACCAGCTTTGTCGCGAAGGAATATCAAAAAGCCGGCCGCCTGGTCAAAACTGCCGGCAATGTAAAAGTAACATACCATGATTCCTGCCATATGAAACGCGGCCTTGGCATTTATACCGAGCCGCGCCAGTTGCTGGAAGCGGCTAACGGCTACGAGCTGGTAGAAATGAAAGACTGCGATAAATGCTGCGGTATGGCCGGTGCCTTCGGCGTCAAATATACCGAGCTGTCCATGCCTATCCTTAAGCAAAAAATTACCAACATTAAAGCCAGCGACGCTGAGATAGTCGCCGTTGCCTGCCCGGCATGCATGATGCAAATTCAGGGTGGCCTTGATAAGCAGCTGCCAAATGTAAAGATTAAGCATGTAGCCGAGATTTTAGCGGAAAATATTAAAGAGTAAATAAAGAAAACACGGCTTGCGCCGAGCCTTTGGCGAAAGCGGAAGCCGATGTTGCCCTTATCCTAACAGAAAGCATAGCTTTCTGTTAGGATAAAAAAAGGAGTCTTTCGCTGAGAAAGACTCCTTTTGGCTGTTCATTTTGCTGCTTATCTCTCTGCCTGCCCCAGGGCATAGCCAGTTTCAAGCGCTTTCTTGTTAAGTTCTTCAGTACCTTTAGGTACTCTGGCCAGTACAGCCTTGGTCAAACATTCCAGTTCTACCAGATCGGCAAAACCGGCCAATGCACCAAGAGCAACAATATTGGCAACCATAACATTCCCCAGTTCATTACGGGCAATATGGGTTATCGGCAATGCCAAGACTTTGGCATCTACTTCCGGCAGTGTTTTAACCAGGGTAGTATCAACAACCAGCTTGCCGCCTTGCTTTAACAGGCCGATATATTTATTGCAGGCTTCCTGGCTCATAGCCAGCAAAATATCTGCCGCGGTAGCTTTGGGATAATCGATTTCCTGATCACTGATAAGGACTTCGGATTTGCTGGCTCCCCCTCTGGCCTCCGGACCATAGGACTGGGTCTGAATGGTCTGCTTGCCGTCAAGAATAGCCGCTTCCGCCAAAATAATACCGGCAAGAATCAAACCTTGACCACCAGTACCGCTCAAGCTAATTTGCCACATTATTTATTCCCCCTTTTGGCCTGAACATGAGCAATCAGTTTGTCATATTCTGCGGTAAACTCAGGGGCTTCCGAACGGTGAAGCTCGCCAATAACAAACTTGTCTTTAAGCTGTTCCTGCGAAAGCTTGGCAGCAGCCTGAACCGGAATTGCGTGTTCTTTCTGCCATTCCATCATTTTAGCTGCCGAACCCATCTTGTTTTTACGTCCGTAAGAAACAGGACATTGGGTAATGGCATCAATTACGGAAAAGCCTTTATTTTCAATACCTTTGACGACGAGATCTGTCAACATATTGGCATGAAATGCGGTTGCCCTGGCCACATAGGTAGCACCGGCAGCAATAGCTAATGCCCCAATGTCAAAGGACCGCTCAATATGACCAAACGGTGCCGTCGTTGATCTGCTGGCAAGCGGGGTAAGCGGCGAGGACTGTCCGCCGGTCATACCATAGATATTGTTGTTAAAGATAATGGTAGTAAGGTCGATATTCCGTCTGGCAGCATGAATGAAATGATTGCCGCCAATAGCGGTAGAGTCGCCATCACCGGTAATGACCAAGACATTCAGTTCAGGTTGCGCCAGCTTAATACCTGTGGCAAAAGTCAGCGCTCTGCCATGAGCTGTGTGGACAGTATTGAAGTTCATGTAACCGGATGCCCGGGACGAACAGCCGATACCTGATACAATAATGGTCTTTTCCTGATCAAGACCTAATTTATCAATGGCGCGAATGATAGAAGCCAAGATGATACCATTGCCGCAGCCGGGACACCAGATATGGGGAAAAGCTGACGGCCGCAAATATTTTTCGATGTCTGCCATTATTTAGCACCTCCAACGGCTGTAACAATTGGTGCCAGTATTTCTTCCGGTTTAAATAGTTCACCGTCGACCCTGGTAACAGAAACTACTTTGTCCTGACCTACATACCGCTCAATTTCACCGGCCAATTGGCCATAGTTCATTTCAGGCACAATAACCTTTTGGACTTTTGCTGCTGCCTGTTTTACAACATCGCCAGGAAACGGCCAGATGGTAATCAATTTCAAGAGACCTGCCTTAATCCCCTGCTCTCTGGCTGCCTTCACAGCAGCAATGGCTGCTCTGGCCGACCCGCCATAAGACACAACCAATACTTCGGCATCATCAAGATAATGCTCGGTGTAAAGCGTCAGTTCCTCTTTGGCATTATCAATTTTAGTATGTAAACGTTCAATGAGCTCAGCTGTAAGGTCATTAGCCTGGGTAGGCTGTCCCAGATAATTATGCACCAAGCCTGTTACATGGTAATAATAGCCTGACCCGAAAGCAGCCATCGGCGGAATGCCATCGGCCTCAGGTTTGTACGCCTGATACTCGCTTGGCGGGACAGCAGGCAATTTACGGTCAATGATCTCAATTTCATCCGGTTCCGGTAATTCTACCCGCTCGCGCATATGGCCGATGACTTCGTCCAACAGCAGCACAACAGGAGTACGGAACTTTTCCGAAAAATTAACTGCTTTGACGGTTACATCAAAACATTCACGCACAGATGCCGGCGACAGAGCAATTACACCACGGTCGCCGTGACTGCCCCAGCGAGCCTGCATAACATCCCCTTGACCGGGTGATGTAGGTTTGCCGGTGCTTGGGCCCAAACGCTGCACATTAACAATTACAACCGGAATTTCAGCAATAGAGGCATAGCCGATTAATTCCTGCTTGAGTGAAAAGCCGGGGCCACTGGTAGCAGTAAGTGCCTTAACTCCGGTCAGGGCTGCGCCGCATACGGCACCCATGCTGGCAATTTCATCTTCCATCTGGATAAACTTACCGCCCAGCGCCGGCAGTTTTTCAGCAAGTATTTCAGCAACTTCAGTACTTGGGGTAATAGGATAACCACCAAAAAAACGAACTCCAGCCGCCAGTGCCCCTTCGGCACAAGCCTGATTACCCTGCATTAAGCGTGCTTTTGTCACTTGGCAGTCCCCCCATCGGTTTTCGTACTGGTTTTTTCTTCTTTGGTTACTTTAATCGCATAATCCGGGCAACGCAGCTCGCATTGACCACAGATAATACATTTATCTGGATCTTTTGCATAGATTTTGCCCATTTCGTCTAAATCCAGAACGGCTTTAGGACAAAAATGCACACAGATACCACAGCCTTTACATAGCTTTGGTTTAATAGCCAGTGCCATAACAGCTTTCACTCCTCTTTCAATCAGTGTATGACTAGTGTGGATACTGATATATATACCCTAGTATAACCATAATAATTGGTTATCCAATTTTAAATTTGCTGTTATTGCGACATTTTCCTGCTAAAAATTTTATAAGCTGCAAAAAAAAAGTTAGTAATTTACATTGCCTTATTCAAAGCATGATAGGTTCGTCGCAGGCCTTCAGGCAACGGCATATAAGGCTGCCAGCCAATACCGGCAAGAGCAGCACGATTTGATAGTGTCGAGTGATAAATATCCCCTTCTCGAGGCGGCAGATAGCTCCTGTCCATTGGCTTGTCAGCCACAGCCGCCAATATTGCAATCAAATCGTTAACACTGGTTTGTGTCTGACTGCTAATGTTATATACCCTGTTTACCCGCGTATGCGCCATAAGGGCCTGACAATTTGCCTCAGCCACATCACCAACATAAATAAAGTCTCTGGTCTGGCCGCCATCGCCAAAAATACAGATCGGCTGATTTTGATGAAGTTTGCGGGTAAAAATGCTTACTACCCCTCCCTCGCCGCCGTCGCCTTGACGTTCACCATATACATTGGCATAACGGAGAACTACATAGTCAAGCTGATGGATCTGGCTGTAGAGCGCAAGATACTTCTCACCGGTACACTTGGTAAGACCATAAAAAGACCCGGGCTTAAGGTGCGCTTCCTCAACAATCGGCAAACAGTCCGCATCGCCGTAAACTGCAGCACTGGAGGCAAATACCACCCGTTTAACACCTGTTTTGCGGCAGGCTTCCAAAACATTCACCATGCCGAGCAAGTTTACCTGACAATCAATATCAGGATGGTCAACAGAATAGGGTACTGATGTTTGTGCAGCAAGATGCACTACACAATCAAACCTTTCCTGGGAAAATACATTCAACAGCTCAGCGTCCAGAATATCCATCTTCACAAATTTGACCCCGTCCGCAACATTGGCACGCAAGCCTGTACTTAGGTTATCAAGTACAACAACCTCCCAGCCCTTGTCCAGCATCTTATCAACAGTATGCGAGCCGATAAAGCCGGCGCCGCCAGTTACTAGTGCTTTCATATTGCTCATCCTCTATCTGTTA
Organism: Sporomusa sp. GT1; assembly: GCF_014634905.1. Taxonomy (NCBI): domain Bacteria; kingdom Bacillati; phylum Bacillota; class Negativicutes; order Selenomonadales; family Sporomusaceae; genus Sporomusa; species Sporomusa sp. GT1. The sequence continues at coordinate 340,172 of NZ_BMBX01000001.1, forward strand.
TTCTTTCTACATAGTACGCCATCAGGCCCAAATTCAAGTGGCCTTGCCAATTCATCCTACGGCTTTAGACTTGGCAGACTACCAGACTTGGCAGGTTACTAAACCGGGCGGACTGGCAGACTGCCAAAGGATACCAGTCTGACCTGCCGCTGTGCCAGGCGTTCCATCACCTGCCGGCTGGCAACGGCCGCCAACTCCTGCTGCCAATGGTAATCCCAGCCGAATGCCTGGTGTAATACACTATTATCCAGACCCGGATGGACCATAATTTCTGACAGACCGTTAGGCAGATTATCAATAATGTTCAGCAAAATCTCTTCATTCATGCTGCCGCCGGCCAACATTCCATAAAAATGTTCAGGCGCAGCCAGCCTTGCACGCCGCACCTTCGAGCGGGCCAGGTTTGCCAGCGTACTAAGACCCAGCCGGCCAATAAGCCTACCGGCAGTTGGTCTGAAACCACCGAAAAACAAGGGCGGCTCGGCCGGAACCCGCAGAGCCGGAATAGCAAACTGTTTGGCAATGTCGATGACAACATCGATTATCCCAGGCACCACATGCATATGTTGATGGCTGTCAAGATGAGTAATGGCAATGCCGGCTGCCATTACTTTTTTCACTTGGGCGGTAAGCTCCCGCCTTACATCCTCAAGACGAACACCGGCTAAACAAAATTTTTGCAAAAATACCGGATAGCTGGAGCATAACAGTCCGTCCTTATCAATCAGCGAAATAACCTGTCCCGGTTCGGCTGCCGGCAATCCGCCAACCAGCGTGAGATGAACCCCTATTCCCAACTGCGGATGGACTGCCGCTAAAGCGGCTGCATGATTAAAGGCAGGCGCACCGGCCATGATCGAAGTGCTGGTTATACAGCCCTTAGTATATCCTTCAACGATACCGAGATTAATGGTTTCATGCAAACCGAAATCGTCGGCATTTACAATTAACTGTTTCATAGTTTCCTCAAAAAGATTTTATTTCCTCTGCGAAAATGGTTAATGGGGCAAAATATCCCTGGTATGAGTTGATATGTGATTTCTGATACTATTACTGGTTGCGTGACCAAATATAAAATACAGGGAGGTAATTACACGATGACACAATCCAAACAAAGCAAGCAAGCTGAAAGCAAAAGCGAATATGGTACCTTGACTGCTAAAATGGATGCCAACAAAGATTATTCCAGCAACACTGCCGGAACCAGCGCTTCCTCTTCCACGGCTGCCGGCACCTCGGCTTCTTCAGCAGATATGAACCAATTAAGCCAACTGGCTAAACAGTCGCAAACCAGCAGCAGCACAGCTGCTACTAACGCAAAAACCCAAAAGGCCAATCAAACATTAACCGCAAAATATGATGCTAATGGCGACTATAGCGCCGAATAGCAATAAGTGAAAACCAGGACGGCGCCGGACTCATGCAAAGAGTCTGGCGCCGCTTGTTTCATTGTTCCACGCACTCAACATGCGCAGCATAGGCACTATGATTATGAATGGACTCATAGTTTTCGCATTCCACTTCAAACCACTCTACACCATCAATCTTGCGCAGTGTTAGTACCAAATCCCTAAGCACATCTTCCACAAACTTCGGATTTTCATACGCCTTTTCCGTAACATACTTTTCATCTTCGCGCTTTAGCAACGCATACACCTGGCAGCTGCCCTGCTCCTCCATCATGGCCGCCAGATCTTCAATCCAAATAAATTTGCCTGGCAGCTGCTTAATTTTTGCCCGCATAGTTCCCCGCTGGTTATGGGCTCCATAATGCGAAATTTCTTTACTGCACGGACAAAGCGACGTAAATGGCACCGTAATTCCAAACATAAAGTCCAATTGTTCGCCGCGAACCAGCTCAGCGGAAAATACGCAATCATAATCCAGCATGCTTTTTAAGCCGCTTACCGGTGCCGCTTTCTCGATAAAATATTTAAAATGAATATCAATATGTGCCCGCATGGCATGTAAGCGATCAATAGTATCTGTCAGCATATACTCCACTTCGCGATAGGATACCGGTTTTTGACTCCAATCACTCAGTATTTCGATGAAGCGGCTCATATGGGTGCCTTTAAACTCTTGGGGCAAATCAACAGCAAGCTTAATTTTTGCCAATACCGACTGGAACGAGCCACTCTTGGTTTTTATTAAAAAAGGTAAGTGAACATCGCTGACCCCAACCTTCTGAATAGCAATACCACGCTCATCACAGCTGTTTTGAACATCCTTAATCCCGCTCTTTCCCTGGGTCGTTTGCTTCATGTTATTCACTCCTAGTATGATACAAAATAGGGTCCTTCAGTCCTGCCTCAGCAAATCCTTTAAGACGCAAAAGACAGCTGTCACATTGTCCACAAGCCGCATCCTGGCCCTGATAGCAGCTTGTTGTCAGATGAAGCGGTGCTGCCAGCTTGTCCCCTAATAATACGATATCCTTTTTGCTTAAGGCTATCAGGGGCGTCTCAATAATAATCTTCCGGCCATCCTCAGCCGTAGCTTTGGTAGAATAGTTAGCCAGTTGCTGAAACATGGCAATGAATTCAGGGCGGCAATCAGGATAGCCTGAATAATCCAAGGCGTTAACACCGATATATACCCGCTCAGCTCCCGTTACTTCAGCATAGCCAAGAGCATAACTCAAAAAAATCAAATTCCGGGCAGGCACATAGGTAATAGGAACTGCCGCAGCGCCGGTATCCCCTTCCGGGACAGCCAGTTTAGGATCAGTCAGCGCACTGCCGCCAATGGCATCCATATTTGTCTCAATAATCAAATGACGGTCAACATTATAATGCTGAGCGACACTGGCGGCGGCCGCAAGTTCCCGCTTGTGCCGCTGATGATAATTAAAGCTTATTGGCAGCAGCTCATAGCCTTCACTGTTAGCGACAGCCATACATACTGTAGAATCCAATCCGCCAGACAACAGCACAACTGCCTTTCTCTTCATAAGCGTTCCCCTATCTAATCATTTATTTTCTGCAATTAAGCTCTGATAATTTTTACAATGCTCAGATTCTTATTACGTTCCAAATCAATGTATTCTATGTCCGAAGTGACTACAACCGGCCTTGATGCCAGAAAATGTCCAAGATAAATCACCTCTGCCTGTCGTCCATCACTTAATTCTACAATATTGCCCACAAAAAAATCGCGAATATTATTTAAAAATACTATGCCAATCTCAGGGTCAAGCTTATGAAACATTTCCTCAAGGATCATATCTACTACGGCAAAGGGTGTAATCTTGCGATGATATACACGGTCGGAAGTCATGGCATCATAGATATCGGCTATGGCAATAATTTTTGCGTATTCATGTATTTTTTCGCTGGTAACACCCAGCGGATAACCGCTGCCGTCAAAACGTTCATGGTGCTGGAAAACTCCATAAGCCACACCCATTGGCAGATTAGGTATATCATGCACCAATCGATACCCCCGGATTGTGTGCAAACGCATAATCTCCATTTCTTCAGGGGTAAGCTTGCCAGGCTTATTGAGTATTTCTAAAGGAATCTGGGTTTTGCCAACATCATGCAGCAAACCGGCTAACACCAAATCCTGCAAATCCTGTTCGGCAAACCCAAGCCATTTTCCCAATACGCCACAAATTACCGCCACATTAACTGAATGATGAAACGTATAATCATCCTGACGGCGTATCATATGAATATGATTGATTACTCCGGTTGAGTTAACCAACGGGTCAATCGAGTTATTGGTTAATTCACGTATAGCTGCCAGTGGCACTTCCTTGAAAAAGCGTATTTTAGCAAATGACTCTTTGAGCGCATGCACCGTATCGTCATAGTCAGCATAAAACTTTTTTTGCTGGAGAGTTTCCGGAATAGAAAAATCAATATCAGGCTCATCTGAGAGTAATTCCTTAATAAATACTGTGGAAATATCCCAAAATTTTAGGCCTTCAATCATGCTTTGTGAGAGAATTGTTCCTTCACTGAGAACAATCTTTTTATCCCGCGTCAGTACCATCCGCCCAATTTCCATACCAGGCTTTATTTCGTCGAGCGGATATGGTTTGATACGATACTTTGCAGTCATTGCTTTCCCTCCCCGCACGCCACTCCCGGATATATAATTAGTATATGTTACAATATTAACAATATAATTTTACATGTTTTCCTTTTTTCCTGCTAAAAATTTTCCAAATTGAGTTATATCTGCTCAAAAGTCTTAAAATGGAGCTTGCAAACTTGGTTTAATGCCGCTTTTCCATACTTTCCGGCAAATTCCCGGGCAACGCCAACTACCTGGACTGCCCCTTTAGGAAAGCTGATGCCAAACTGTGCAGAAAGCTCGGCCATGCTGACTAAAAATCGGTCACGCGCCAGGATGGAGGCGGCGGCAACGGCAATATTGCGCTCAGCCCGGTGCATCTGTATTAAGGTAATCTCCTGACCTTTTTCTAAGAGTTCGGCCTGAATAAAACGTTCGTGGGCGAACTGGTCGGCGATGGCAAACTTGGCCGGCTCCTGGGTTAGCAGGCTCTCAAGAGCCCGGGCGTGCGAAAAGGCCAGAAAATGATTGAGGTTCCTGCCGGCACTGTTAAACTTGCTGTACATAGCATTATACTCAGCCGGCATCCACGCCAGTTCAACAAACCGGTGTGCGCACTCTTCCCTGATACGTTCTGCCAGAGCACGGTTTTTTTCGTCAGACAGGGCTTTGCTGTCTTTTACTCCTACGGCGGCCAGTTTATCGGCCGTCTGTTCATCCACCAGCACCGCAGCCACTACCAGCGGACCAAAGAAATCGCCTTTACCTGACTCATCAAGACCAATCCATTTATTATCAAAATCAGCCACAGCCTCAAAGCCTGGCGGCCGTCCGGCAATTAGCTGCGCCTTCCCGGCACCCCCGCCCGCAGCCGGCGTTTTTCCTGCGCAAATGGCCTCCACGGCTGTTTTGAGCGGAGACCCAGAACCACCTACAACAATACTAATGCCCTTTTTTCCATTATATATATTAACAGTCACTGTGGCCTGCCCGTCGGAAACCTTTACCTGCCGGCCATAATTGATCGGCTTTTCCGCCGTTATAGTAAATCCTGCCTGGGCAAACCCTTCCTTCAAAACCGCCAGTCTTGCGTTTAGCATATCCATCTACAACCTTCTGTCCTTAACAAATTGACATAGCTTCTTTTAACGCAATATGTTGAACTACCTTAAGCGGCACCCCGGTGGCTTCAGCAATTTTACGGCAATCTTCATATTCGGGCGCTACATTACATATCTTGCCCTGATGGGAGCTAATTTTCACCTTGACTTCTCCCCAAGGCAAGCTAATAATCATAAACTCGCGACTAGCCATAGACCGTGATACCGGATAGATGCGCATGCCAATTGAGGTGGTTTCCTGTAAAACAATATCAACTGCTTTAGTCCGGCAATCTGCGGGAATCAGTACAGACAGTTTCGTTGCCGGCCGGTTTTTCTTCATAAAAATAGGCGTCAGCCAAACATCCAGTGCCCCGGCAGCAAAGAGTCTGTCCATTACATAACCATACAACTCCGGGCTTTGGTCATCAATATTGGCTTCCAGCACCAAACATTGTCCGTCCTCCCGGCCACTCAGCAAGGCGGACACATTGCCTGCATATAACCGCAAAACATTGGGAATTTCCAGTTCCCAGGTACCGGCCCCATAACCAATTCGGGCACTGACAAAGCTTTCAGGCATAGCTCCAAAACCATTGCCTAAAGTCGCCAGCACAGCAGCGCCGGTAGGTGTCACCAGTTCTTTGGCAATATCTCCCTGATAGCAGGGAATACCCTGCAAGAGTTCGGCAGTGGCCGGTGCCGGTACCGGCATAAGTCCGTGACAGCACTTAACAAAGCCGCTGCCAACATGCAGGCGTGAAGCATAGATATGTTCGATCCCCAGGTAATCAAGCGCCCAGGCGATCCCAACAATATCCACAATCGAATCAACTGCGCCGACTTCATGAAAATGAACCTCTTCGGCCGGCATGCCGTGAACCTTCCCTTCGGCCTCTGCCAGACGGGTAAATATCCGCTTAGCCAGTTCCTTAACCGCAGGTGCAAGCTCTGCACAATCGATCATAGCGACAATATCAGCTAAAGTGCGATGCTCATGCACCGACTCGTCTACCTGAACATCCAGATAACAGGCATTGATACCGCCTTTGTCCACTCTGGTTATTACCAGCTCATAGCCGGTTACCGGCAATTTAGCCAGTTCTGTCCGGAGCAGTTCTGCCGGTGCACCGGCGTCCAGCAGAGCCCCCAGCAGCATGTTGCCGCTAATACCGGCAAAACAGTCAAGATAAATTGCATTATATTTTACATCCATTAGTTCAAATCACCTCATTTGATTAATAATGCTGGCCAGCCTGCCTGCGCCGAAACCATTGTCAATATTCACAACGGCGATACCTGCCGCGCAACTGTTAAGCATGCTTAATAATGCCGCAAGCCCGCCAAAACTTGCGCCATAGCCAATACTTGTCGGCACTGCAATGACAGGTTTAGCTGCCATGCCGCCGACAACACTGGCCAGCGCCCCTTCCATCCCGGCAACAACAATAAGGACATTAGCCTGCTCGATAAGCTGCCTTTGATCAAGCAGGCGATGAATCCCGGCCACCCCCACATCATATACCCGTCTGACTTCATTACCCATAATTTCAGCAGTAACAGCTGCTTCCTCAGCTACCGGAATATCACTGGTGCCGGCACTCATCACCAAAATAAACCGTTCACTGTCAACAGGCGGTTTTTGCCGCTCAACAGTAATTAATCTGGCCAATTCATGATACTCAGCATCAGCTACAACGGCTTTTACGGCAGTATACATCTCTTTGCTGGCTCTTGTCGCCAAAATACTATGATTATATTCGGCCAGCCGCTGAACAATAGCCTGCACTTGTTCCACCGTTTTCCCCTGACAGAAAACCACTTCGGCAAAGCCTTGCCTGATCAGGCGATGGTGATCCAGTTTAGCAAATTCCAAATCTTCATAGGGCAGTATCTTTAGTTTCTCAACCGTTTCTTCTAAGCTTAATTCGCCTGTCTTAAATTCTCTTAGCAGGCTGCTTACATGGTCAACATCCATTTTCTACACCTCGTTCAACGTCTCATTCATACTGCCGGTGCGATAACCACTAAGATCAAGCGTAACATATGTAAACCCAAGCTTCTTTATACCGGACACAATAACCGGCAACAACTCCTGGCTGGCTAACAGCTTTGCCATAACTTCCGGCTGCAGCTCAATACGTGCCAGGGCATCATGATGACGTACCCGGATCTGACCTGAGCAATGCTGCCGCACCACTTCCTCAGCAAGTTCCACCTGGCGCAACCGTTCAGCGGTAATCTCCAGCCCATACACCAGGCGGGATACAAGGCAGGCCGCACTTGGCTTGTCCCAGGTGGGCAGCCCCCACTCTTTCGACACAGCCCGGATATCCTCTTTGGTAAAGCCGGCTTCCAGCAGTGGGCTTTTTACCTGTGGCAGTTCGGCAATGGCTTTCATCCCTGGGCGAAAATCTCCTAAATCATCGGCATTGGAGCCCTCAATAACCCAGTCAAAGCCATGCTCCCGCGACCAAGCCACCAGTGCGGAAAACCGTTCCTTTTTGCAATAATAGCATCTCTGGGACGTATTAGCAATAAAATCAGCGCTATTCATCTCTGAAGCTGGCAGCACAGTATGCTTGATACCAATTGCCTGGGCAAACGCCCTGGCCTCCTCGCACTCTCTGGCCGGAGATGATTCGGATACCGCCGTTATGGCCATAGTATTGTCCCCCAGCACCCTATGCGCGGCTGCAGCCAAAAAAGTACTGTCAACACCGCCGGAGAAGGCAATAACTGCACTTTTGAGCGTTAAGAGTATGGTATTAAGCTTATTTACTTTTTCCTGGATTGTAATCATTGCCATCCTCCTGTTAATTATCAACATAAAGACATAATGTTTTTATATGCATTATGTCTTTATAAGAATTCCCTATGAACAGCCAAAATCCTGTTTATGGCTGAATTTTTTTAATTTTGCAATTGGGGAGCAGGATGTGAGTTTTCTAAAAGTTTTTCCAGGGTCTCGATGATTTTCAGTTGAGTTTCTTCCATAAATAATATGCACTGGTTTAGCAACAGAATCTGCGGGTGAATCCGTATTTGCCTTTCCCGCGCAACCAGTTCCAAATACCCAATTGCCAGTTCCATTTGTTCAGCAGCCGCTAAAACCTGGCTGTCAAGTAATCGCTCCCAGAGAATATAGTGATATGCCTGCACCAATTGGGCAGCCTGACTATATCCTTCACTATTGTAATGATAATGGGCAAATTCGGAAACATGCTTAACAAACTCATTAAATTCATGACTGGTAGGCAGCATCATATCCGAGACTGTAGTTAAGATGAGTTTGTTTAGCTCATGAATATTGCTGTTTTGCAGTTTCATTAATGTTAACAAATTATTTACTTCATCCGTCTGATTAAACAATAGCATCCCCCCAAGGCGGTGCCTTTTAGAGCATTATACTTCATAGTATTCAGTTCCCCCATATTATGTCACTAGGTACCTGCAAAACAAAACCGCCGCAAAACCTATTCGTAAGAATAGTGTCTGCGACGGAATTTTACTGCCACCATATGTTAGAAGAAAATTTTACCGGGATTTCTATTCGTAAATTTGCGAATTGACACAGGTAAGCGGCTTGCCGCCGGTGAGAACGGCAATAATATTGTTAGCAGCAATCTCGGCCATGGCGTTTCTGGTCTCAATGGTTGCATTGCCCAAATGCGGCGCTAACACTACATTATCAAGTTCTTCCAGACCGGCGGTCACTTTAGGCTCAAATTCATATACATCAAGAGCCGCACCGGCAATTGTCTTGCTCTTGAGCGCCGTAAGCAGGGCGGCCTCATCAATCAACGGGCCGCGGGCGGCGTTAATCAGGAACGCAGTAGGCTTCATACCGGCCAATTCCTTAGAGCCGATCATATGTTTCATGGCCGGATTATAGCTCTGGTGGAAGGTTAGGAAATCGGCCTGCTTAATGACTTCTTCCTGAGGCAGATATTCAAGCCCCAGTTCCTGCTCAAGTTCAGGCTGCAAACGGGTGCGGGTATAATAAACGATCCGCATATCAAAGCCTCTGGCACGTTTTGCCACAGCCCTGCCAATATTGCCCATACCAATAATCCCCAGTGTCTTTCCTGTCACTTCAACGCCCAAATGATACAATGGCGCCCAACCGGTAAACTTGCCGGCCCTGGTGGTTTTATCCCCCTCAACAATACGGCGGGCAATAGCCAAAATCAGCCCCCAGGTTAAATCAGCAGTGGCGTTTGTGGAAACTGCAGGTGTGTTGGTTACCGGAATCTTCCGGGAGGTAGCGGCAGCTACATCAATATTATTAAATCCGGCACCATAGTTGGCAATAATCTTCAAATTGGGATTTGAAGCGATTATTTCGGCATCAATGTTATCCGAGAGCAGGCATAATAATGCATCTTTTCCTGCCAGGCCATCGATAATTTCCTGCTTGTTTAAAAGGCGAAGATCGTTGTGCATGGTTACCTCAAAATGCTTGGACAGCATCTCGGCCGCAATTTTGGGAATAAGCCCCGAAACAAATACTTTTTGTTTCACTGTCAACAGCTCCTTTTTGTTACCTGCATTGCCAGTGCCTCACCCGGCGGGAACACGAAGTATATCACCGGTCTTTTTGCTGCCAGGCTTTGTTGTCGTCGCCTTACATATGTCCGATATGTGCGGCTCCTCCGCCGCGCCTGACAACAAAAATTCTCGGAGCTATGCTTCATAACCCCGCCGGATGAGACACTTGATATATTTTAAATATATTTTACCAAAATTCCTTACTTTATGGTAGAGTACGCCGGCAGGATATTATAGCTTTATCCCGAACAAATTTGGTAAATAGGTAGAAGGAGGTATGTTTATGGCAACGCTGACAATAACTGACCAGGCTCTCGAATATATTACTTCTCGCGGCAAACCAATATATCTTGAACTTTTTCAAGTCATTTCCTGCTGAATTGACATAAGAGAAAGCCCGGCTGTACGCCTGGGCCAACCGCATAATCCGGAAAAATATTCTCTTGAGGAAATACAAGGCGTAACAGTATATATCCCCTACGAACTGCCCGACATCCCCTTAACCATTGCGCTCAATCGCTTCCTATGGTTTAAGAATCTGGTTATCGAGGGCTGGCGACTGGTCTGAACGAGAAGCCCTGGCATTTACATGCCGGGGCTTCTGTCTGTTGTATCAGGGTTAGCCTGTCTGAAATGATTTTGCAGTCTGTCAATCAAAAGATATACCAGCGGAATAATAATAAGTGTCAGGAAAGTTGAAGTAATTAAGCCTCCGATAAGGGTTACTCCCATGGATGAGCGAATTTCAGCCCCGGCACCAATGCCCAAAGCAATGGGCAACATGCCGAAAATCATGGCAAGTGTTGTCATTAAGATCGGTCTGAGCCTGACTGAACCTGCTTCCACCAGAGCCTCGACGGTCGGCATACCTCCTGCGCGCAGCTGATTTGTGTAGTCGACAAGCAAAATAGCATTCTTAGTTACCAGTCCCATCAGCATGATAACGCCAATCAACGACATGATATTAATGGTATTGCCTGCAATTAATAAACCGAGTATGGCTCCAACCAGGGAAAATGGTAATGACAACATGATTGTCAGCGGATGGATAAAGCTTTCAAATTCCGCTGCCAGCACCATATAAATCAGAATGATAGCCAAGATAAGCGCCTTGGCAATCTCGTTAAACGAGTTTTCCATCATCTGGGCCTGGCCCACCAGCTTATGGGTATAGCCTAAAGGCAAATTAAGCCCTGGAATCAAATCTCTTACCTGGGCAAGGATTTCACCTGTAGAAGTGCCTACCGCATTGGCGTAGACAATGACCTGACGCTGACGATCTTCCCTGTCAATTTGCGTCGGACCGGATGACAGCTTCACTTCGGCGATATCACCGAGGCGGATAAAACCGCTCCGGCTCTGAATCCGAAGATTGGCCACATCGTCCATACCCAGGCGATGTTCTTGTTTAAGCTGGACGCGAATATTATAGTCACTGTCAGCCACATTATACTGGTTGCCGGTTGTTGACCCCAGAAAAGCAGTTTGTACCGCCTTGCCGGCAGTTGCCGCATCCAGGCCGACATCGCCCAAACGAGCCGGATCAAATTTTACCTGAACCTCCGGTTCAGACTGTTCGCTGGATATATCAACATCGGTAGTACCGGGAATTTGTTTTATTTGTTCGGCAAGTAAGCTGGCATACATATTCAGATTATCCAGCTCCGGACCGCGCAGTGCCACCTGTACCGGACGCGAATCGCCCCGCCCCACGCCTTGCCCGCTTGACACCGATACCTTTAAGCCTTTGACACTCCGGAACTTAACCCGAAGCTCATCCATAATCTGCATCATGGAGCGTGAACGCTCCCCGGTGCTAACCAGCCTTACACCAATCATTGAGCGATAAACCTGACGGTTGCTGCCAACAACCATATAAGCTGATTCCAGTTCCGGAATAGCCAGAATTTCCTGTTCAATCTGGGCAGCTAATTCCCGGTTCCGCTCAATCGACGTTCCTGCCGGAGCCGTCATATTGACAATAAATTCACCGGAGTCATAGGTGGGTTGAAATTCAGAGCCAAGAAACTGCACGAGCAAGCCATTAACCAACAGGGATATTATCGCCAGCGCCACCAGTTTTTTCGGCCGCCGCAGCGCCCAATGCAATACCTGCCGGTAAAATTCCCGGAAAGCCTCAAACCCTCGCTCCCATTTATCAAGCATGGCCTCCAGCCAGCGAATTCCACCTTTTTCCCCGCCATGACCGGCCTTAAGCCAATAAGCCGACAACATGGGTGTCAGTGAAAAAGCAACAAACAGGGAGAACGCCACGGCAAATGCCACCGTCAACCCGAACTGCTTGAAAAACTGGCCAATAATCTCACCCATATTGCCGACAGGCACAAAGACGGCAATAATGCAAAAGGTTGTCGCCAGCACTGCCAGCGAAATTTCTTTAGTGCCTTCACACGCCGCCTCGAAGGTTTTTTTACCTTGCTCCATGTGGCGGAAGATATTCTCAATGACTACGATGGCATCGTCAATCAGAATGCCTACCGCCAGACTAAGCCCCATTAACGACATATTGTTAAGGGTAAAATTCATCACCTTCATCAAAAAGAAGGTGGCAATAATGGAAGTCGGAATGGCAAGAGCACTGATAATGGTTGCCCGCGTGTTGCGTAAAAAGAGAAAAGTAATGGCCACAGCCAGGAAACCGCCAAACACCATGGTCACCATGACATCTTCCACACTGTCTCTAATATACACTGAGTTATCCCGCACTTTGGTGACCTTGATATCAGGCGGCAGCACATTCTGTTGCAGATGCTCCATCGACTGTTTTACTTTTTCCGCGACACCGACAGTATTGGTGCCTGATTGTTTTTGGATGCTGACAATCACGCTGGGTACGCCATTGGTTGCAGCATAGTTGCGTTCTTCCTCCCAGGCATCTTTGACCTCAGCCACTTCGTGGAGCCGCACTAAACGCCCCTGTTGGTTAAGAACAATAATTTGCTTGATATCATCAATGCTTTTGTATTTACCAATGGTTCTAACTGTTAACTCCATGCCTTTTTCTTTGACATGCCCGCCCGGAGTATTGACATTATTGCTGTTAACAACCTCCAGCAATTGCTGCAATGACAGACCATAAGCCTCCAGTTTGCTGGGGTCGGCCAGAATTTGAATTTCTCTTTGGGCTGCCCCATAGACACTAACCTCGGCTACCCCTTCTAACTGCTGGATTTGGTCTTTAACAATATCCTCGGCAATTTTGCGGATTTCACCCCGCGACCGGTTGTCGGAGGCCAGACTAAAAGTAAGGATAGACTGTGCCGTAATATCGTACCGCTGGACGACAGGCTCATCAATCTCGTCCGGCAGCCGCCGGCGAATACCGGCGACCTTCTCCCGCACATCGTTGGCAGCCAGCTTGGCATTTGTCCCCAATTCAAACTCAATCGTGGTCTGCGACACGCCTTCCCGCGATACCGAGGATAGTGTCTTAATGCCTGACACTGAGCTTACGGCATCTTCGACAGGTTTTGTAATCAGGCTTTCCATCTCTTCCGGCGAAGCGCCGGTATAGGTAACACTGACCAAAACAATAGGAAACTCCACATCAGGATACAGGTCAATCCCCAGGCTCGGATAGGAGTTAAGCCCGAATACCACCAGCAGCATAACCAGCATAGTGGTAAATACCGGCCGCTTGATAAATAAATTAATCATTTAGCTGCCGAGCCTCCCCCGGCGCAGCCATTCGGACCAGCGAACCGTCCCGCAGTTTATTTTGACCGGCAATGACGATCTGCTCTCCCTCTTTAACGCCGTCAATCACTTCCGCCCAGCCGCCGCCCACATACCCCAGAGTAAGCAGACGCTGCTGCACTTTGTTGTCAGCTGTAAGCACATACACCGTTTTACGGTCTTCCCGCATCACCAGTGCCGTTTCCGGCACAACAAGGGCCTGCTCATGCGCCGGAACAGGAACTTCCACTTTGGCAAACATACCGGCCTTGATAATATTTTGTTCATTAGGAATGGAAATCTCGGCGGTAAAGGTTCGTGAAGGCATGGCAGCTACCGGTGACAGACGGGTTATTGTCCCCACAAACTCCTGGCCACCAAGCGCATCTACCCTGACCTTTACACTGGCACCGGTCTTAAGCTGGGTAATCTCCGCCTCGCCTACCGTAGCCTTAGCTAAAAGCGTGCTAATGTTGGCCACAGTAACCAGCGGCGTACCTGCTTTGGCATAAAAGCCGACTTGCAGATGACGCCGGGTGACCACACCACTCTGTGGCGCTAGTATGGTAGCGCCTGTCAGTTTGCTTGCATAAAGGCTTAACGCGCCTTCAGCCGCCCGAACCTGACCTATAGCCAAATCGCGTTTCGTTCTGGCAGAATCGAGTGTTTGCACCGATATGGCACCTTGCTCAGCAAGTCTGGCCATCCGGCTATAATCAAGCTCAGCTTGTTCAAAATTGGCCCTGGCCTGCAGCAGAGTTCCCTCTGCCTGAATAACCTGGGCCGAAAGTTCTCCCATATCAAGCACGGCTATCGTCATACCGGCAGTGACAGCATCCCCTTCATCCACCGTAAGGGTCTCTATACGACCGTCAACTTTACCGGAAATATCCGCACTCCATACCGGCTCAAGACTGGAGGAAAAGGTTAGCACAGGCGTAACGTCCCGTCTGGTAACAGCAGCCACTTCGACCGCCACTGCCTGCCCCTGCGCCACGCGCCCGGCCCGTTCTTTTCCCGCCTGCACATTGCTATAGATACGGTAGCTGATAATCCCGGTTAAAACCAATGCCATAATTGCTACAATAATGATTGCCCTTTGCTTGCGTGCCACCTGTTCATTCCTCCACATAAATTTTAAAATCCTCAGTTTTTATTCGACAAGTGACCAGGCTATCCTGCCACCGTAATGTAAATTTATTGATAAGAAAAACCGCTAGCGCGGTCCTTTGGCTTTGCACAAATTAGATAATCCCGGAATGTCAAAAAAGATCTTTACTTTTGGCATTGCCCCATAAGCAGAGAATCAAGTTATTAGGAGCAACGCGACGCTAGAACTTGTGTGAATCGCTTAGTTCCAAGCGGAGCGCGGAACTTCCTTTAGCTAAGGTCTAGGCCTAGAGCTTCCAAAAGCTGAAAAGCCGGGCGGTATTCCTAAAATCCGTAAACTCGCTACGCTCAAACAGTACGGATTTTTTAACGGAATACCGCCCGGCTTTTCTCCTGCGGAACGCTTTTTCCGGCAATGGCCGGAGGGTTACGGGAATTGCGAGAAAGTATCGAAAATCTCTCTTGATGTAACTCGCTGGTGTCAGGTGATCTGCGCCAACGCTTCCTTAATTGCAGAATCCGTAACTTCGCGGGTTATCTTTACCTGACCAATGCCTGTCATAAGTACCCAGTTGATTTTACCGCTCTCCATCTTCTTATCTCTCTGTAAGTAACTCATAAGTGCTTGGGGCGAATAGCCGGGAGCTTTAAGCGGCAAACCCATGCGGCTGAGCAATTGCTGTAAAATCTCTACATCCTCGTGCTTACATACCCCCATACCCTTGCTGATAAGTCCGGCAGCATGCATACCGATGGCTACGCCTTCCCCGTGATTATACTCCGAATAACCACCCACAGCTTCAACGGCATGGCCAACAGTATGCCCAAAGTTCAGCAGCATACGCAGTGAACTCTCCCGTTCATCCTGGGCCACAATTTCAGCCTTAAGCTCGCAGCACCGGCCGATAACCGTCGCCAGCACAGCCGGATCGCGAGCCAATAAAGCGGCAGCAGCAGCGGCTAAGTCAGCAAAAAAGTTCTGGTCGGCAATAACACCATATTTTATGACCTCTGCCAGACCGGCTTTTAGTTCCCGCTCAGGCAGTGTTTCCAATGCTGTCGGATCAATAACGACCAGGTTCGGCTGATAAAAAGCACCGATTAAATTTTTCCCCAGCTCATGATTAACGGCAGTTTTGCCGCCAACACTGGAATCAACTTGCGCCAATAAGGTCGTCGGCACTTGGATAAAAGGTACGCCGCGCAAATAAGTAGCCGCCACAAAGCCGGCCAAATCACCGACAACACCGCCGCCCAGAGCAATAATCGGCGATTTACGGTCAAGGCCTTCGCTAATGGCCTCAGTGAACACCGCATTTGCTGTAGTAAGCGATTTTGAACCCTCTCCCGGTTTTACAGTTACCATCGCGACTGTAAAGCCGGCAGCTGTCAGGCTGTCAGTTAAGGTTCCCGCATAGAGCGGACATACGTTTTCATCGGTCACAATAAGGGCTTTATCTCCCAGCGGCAAGCGGCGCATCAGTGCACCCACATGACTGATTCCGCCGGACATTATATGGATGGTATAGCTATGTGCTTCCAGGTTAACTCTTACTTCGGCCACGCAAATAACCTCCTTCCCGCAGCAAGCCAATAATTTTCTCTGTCACTTGGTGGGGCGGCATACAACTGGTATCAATAGTATAGTCGGCCCTCATATAGAGGCTGGCCCGCTCTTGAAACAACCTGGCTACCCGCTCGGCCCGGTCCTCACAATCTAAGAGCGGCCGTACGCCACGGCGGGAGGTTCGTTCCAGAATGGTATCCAGCGAAGCCGTGAGCGAGATAATAATTCCCGTATTTTTAAGTCTGACCATATTCTCCTGCTTAAGCACTACCCCTCCGCCTGTGGCGATAACCGTGTTGGTATAACGCGCAACCCGTGAAATAACCTCCCGTTCTAATTGACGGAAATGGTCTTCGCCATAGAGTTGGAAAATATCACTAATAGCCAGCCCTGTTTCTTTCTCAATTTTTTTGTCAACATCAACAAAGGGACGGTTTAGTCTTCCTGCCAATAACCTCCCGGTGCTGGTCTTACCTGTACCCATAAATCCGATTAGAACTATGTTTTTCACTTGTTCCTCCAAATTAAACATTGCCTATTTAACAATACGTGGGGTAAGGAAAATGACTACTTCTGTATCGTTGTGTGTTTTACTAAAATTTTTAAATAAAGCACCAATTATTGGCAGCCCACTGAAGAAGGGCACAGCCTTTCTCGCTTCACTGTCTGTAGACCCGATTAAACCACCAATTACCATGGTTTCGCCGTCCTTCAGCCGCACTGTAGTCTCAGCCTGACGGGTGGTAATCTTATATTGTTTAATATCTGACACTAAAGTGGGACTACTGACTTCTGTAAGAACCTGTACGGTGATCAGTCCGTCGGTATTAATCCTCGGCGTATAAATCAATTTGATACCGGCATCTATATACTCGGTACTTGTTGTTGTTGTCCCATTTGTTAGTGTTTGCACCTGTACAGGAATACGGTCACCAATAAGGATCTGCGCCTGTTGACCGTTAATCGTGGTAACCTTGGGCCTGGCAAGCACTTTCGCATCGCCGTTGCTTACAAGTGCATTAATCGTTGCCTGGTAATAAAACTCGTAAGGATAGCCTTCCGGATTACGGCCAAATTGAATAATCCCTTTATTATTTTCGCGGGTAACCATAATATTATCATCATCGTCTTTATCCCGCTCTGCATATTGCGGCGTTGCTTCCCATGACCATTCAATTCCTATATTTTTTGTTTTCTCTTTACTGATAGCCAGCACTTCGGCTTCCAGTGATACCTGCTGATAAGGTACATCCAATTCATCCAACAGTTTTTGGACCCTTGCTGCCTCGGTATTGGTGCCAAAAAGAATTAATGAATTTGTTGCATAATCAATAGTCAGCCTGTCTAATGCTGTTGATTCTTCGCTGGATTTTTCGCCGGTAGTGGCGGCAGCACTGCTTTGCTGTGTATTGGCAGTTTTCATAGCTGAACTACCCTCGGTTTGTGTGATTTTCTGTCCTTTTTTCGCCCCAAACAAAATGGAGAGAATTGTGTCTTTAACAGAATCCGGATTGATAAATTTCAGTTTAAAGGTATGTACCGATCCAAACGCGCGGCCGATTTGTTCAGCAACCCCTACCACCATAACATCACCAACTAATTGGTAGGTGAGTCCTTTGGTCTTGCATACCAAATCAAAAGCCGAATCGTACGGGATATTGGTAAGCTGAATGGTGATCGTCCCCTTGACCGAATCATCCAGTATCATGTTTACCTTGCCGACACTCGCCAAAGCCGTAAGGACATCCCGGACTTCCGCATTGCTCACCTGCATGTTGACGGGGGGTTTAGCCGCAGCAACACCTGTTATGCTAAAGGAAAAAAGACATAACACTATAAGTATTGATTTCTTCAGGCAACACATTAAATTCACCTTTCTAAAGTCAAAACTTTTTCGCCCTGCGGGCTCCGCAGAGTGGCCGTGCCTTCCCCAATAGTTACCAGTTGATATATACCGATATATTCCTTAATCAGATAAGAGCGGCTAACACCATCTCTTTTTATTATCGCAACCTGTTGCCCGCCGCCACTCACTGTTCCAGCCAGTTCTAACGAACTTTCCGGCGTTGCAGAGGGTAACGCGGCAGATGCCTGAACACTTGAGTAATTCTTTGCTGACGGTAATGCAACGACCACCGCCGCCGGCTGAAATTCCGGGGGAACGGCAAACGGGTCACGTACCACGGCATGTACCGGATAGCGTGATGGCATTACCGCCCGTGACATTGCCGGTGAACTAATGCTTTGCCGAGAGGAGCCCGGATGAGTACCGGAAAAGGCAGTCCGTCCCGGCAACCAGAAAAAATACCCTGATGCCGCGGCGATAAAACAACAGAAAAGGATCAGCTGGATACTATGCCGCCAGCTTCGCCTGTGCTGCTTGCATTGTGTGCACTGCCCCCGGTTAAGCCTTTCCACAAAGTAACTCCTCTCTTAGTAAAACATCATGACACATAGATAATGAATTTAATCATTAATCCGTATTCTATAATTATTAATGGCCAGCCGCAAATCGTCAATACTGTCACCGCCGAATTTTTCCAACAGACACTGAACCATTACAATAGCCGCCATGGCTTCGGCAACAACCGCGGCCGCGGCAACAGCACACACGTCGCTCCGCTCCGTATTGGCCTTTTCTTCCGATTTATCGGCTATATTCACAGTCGCCAGCGGCTTCATCAGTGTCGGAATTGCCTTCATTACGGCTTTAATAATAATGGCCTCACCATTACTTATACCACCTTCAATACCACCGGCATTATTGGTGCGACGACAATACCCCTGACTGCCCTCATAATATATTTCATCATGTACCTGACTGCCTGACAAATTGGCATAAGCAAACCCTGCCCCGAATTCTACGCCTTTAATGGCTTGAATAGACATAACAGCGGCCGCCAAGCGGGTATCCAATCGCCGGTCCCATTGCACATGACTGCCTAGCCCGGGCATAACCTGAGCAACTACTACTTCAAAGATACCGCCCAGAGAATCGCCTGCCGCCTTGGCTTTCGCAATAGCTTCCAGCATTTCTGCCTCAGTTTGCGCACCACCGATGTTTAAAACTCTGGAAGTTATGGTAATACCAGCCACCGCCAAAAGCTGCTTAGCAACAGCGCCTACCGCAACGCGGGCTGCAGTTTCGCGGGCGCTGGCCCTTTCCAAAATGTCCCGGATGTCTTGCCGCTGGTACTTTAACACCCCAGGCAAATCAGCATGTCCGGGTCTGGGAGCCCGAATGGGTTCTCCCTGCGGCTGGCCAAATACAGCCATCCGCTCTTGCCAGTTATCCCAGTCACGGTTATGAATAAGCATAGTTATCGGACTGCCTAATGTAACGCCAAAACGCACCCCTGAGGTTATTTCGGCTTTATCTTTTTCAATCTTCATCCGGCCGCCGCGACCAAACCCCTGTTGGCGGCGTGCCATATCGGCATTAATTTGATCCAAATCCAAGGCCAAGCCTGCCGGAATCCCTTCAATAATAGCGGTAAGCGCCGGTCCATGCGACTCGCCGGCTGTAAGGAATCTGAACATGAAAACACCCCTGTTTAATTTTTTTTATTTTTTACCGGAGATGACTGAGACGGCTGTTGTGGTACAGGTTCGGAAAAAATGCCGTAGCTGTACACAACTGCTATAAGTTTAACTTCTAATATGCCTTGTTTTGCTTGAAGATGAGCATACGTAAGGTAATTAAACCGCTGAAGCTCACCCATTTTTTTCGTAAATTCAAGCAGATTGGGAAATGATGCTTTGAGCTGGATTTCTATCGGAATCTCCCTGTAGCCATTTCTGTTCACCATGGCCAATGGCTTAATCTCCAAAAGACTTACTTGACTTAGCTTAGCGGCTTGTTCAATTTCTTTTAAAAAACTGCCGATTTCAGGTTTATCAGGCAGTTTTGCAGCCAGTTTGGCAACCTTCGCATCCATATCCCGTACATGTTGTGACGGGTCAGGGTACTTTTGTGCATAGCTTTCAATAGTTTTTATGCGTTGCTGTTCTATTTGACATTGAGCTGCAAGGACATCCATCCGCTTGCCTTGTGGCGCTATTATCCCTAAATAGACCAAGACAATGGCAGTCAGCAACCCTGCCCCGAATAAAATCACCATGTGCTTACTGTCTAAGTTGACCAGCCAGCCTGTCACAACTATATCCCCTTAATTTTCACAGTCATTTCAAAGGTAGTATACAAATACTCAGCCTCTTGTTCGGCCTTAAGCAGAACAGGTTCGCCCAAAAGTTCATCCCGTTCCAGTTGGGTAATAAAATTGGCCAAATCAGGGTAGGTTGCCGCGTTGCCTTTTACCAGCAACACCTGCTGCTCCCCGGCACTTAGTTCGGAAAGCCATATTTGCGGCGGCGTTATCACGCCAAAATGCACTATGATGGCATTCCACGAAGTCTGTTCAGCCGTTATGTTAAGCAGAACTGCATGTTTTTCATTAATCAGACGTTGTTTATCTATGACTAATTGCATTTTTTCCTGGGTTGGACGTAACAGCTCATATTGCTGGCTCAAAGCTGCCAATTGCTGTTCCAATGCCCATATTTTATAAGTGTTAAAAATGATTATTCCCAAAACCAAAGTGGTAAAGACTCCGCCGGTAACCAGTGCCAGCTTTTTCAAAGGCCATTTTGGGCGTCTCCTGGCAGGCGGCAGCAGATTAATAGTTAACATCCATTCCTCCGTGCAAAGCAAGGCCAATCGCAACCGCCAGCTGTGGCGCCAAGCCATGCAAATACTCTCTATCCAGCGAAGCAGCCGGAGTTAACACGCTGAGCGGGTTATGCCGCAGCACCTGAATGTCCCCTAATTGCGCAACTAAATATTCCGGCAGATTATCCAGCTTTGCTCCACCGCCGGTAAGATAGATTCTATCAAGTACAGTTTCCCGGTTTTGTGCCTGATAATACTCGACCGTACGCTCTACTTCACGCCCAAGTTCACTGGCAAGCAATTGGAGATGCTGGTGCACCATAGACAATTCGCCTTTGAAATCATGGCACTTCAACATGCCGGTCTGTTGTTTCAAGCGTTCAGCCTCTGGATATTCAAGCCCTGTTGTCTGCATAATGACTTCGGTAAACTTGCGGCCGCCGATCGGAACAAGTCTGGTAACTGCCGGACTTTCACCCTGAAAAACACTAATTTGAGAAACAGTGGTGCCAATATCAATAACCATGGCATTTTTCACGTCATGCAATGTTCGAAATACAGCCAATGGTTCAATATCGATGGCTAACAGTTTGCACCCAGCCGCTGCCAACGCGGCAGCTAAGGTGTTAACAAGCTCATGAGGTGCTGCCACCAGCAGCACCTTGAGCTCTGATTCATCTTTTCCCGGCCCAATTACGGCAAAGTCATAATAATAACTGTCAGGCTCGTAGGGTACATACTTTTCCATATCCCACCTGACGGCCGCTTTAAGTTCTTCCTTAGTCATAACCGGAAAAATGATTTCCCGGACAAATACTGCTCTGCCGGCTACTGCTACAACCACATCCCGGGAGTAAATTCCACTGGTGGCCAACAGTCGGCGAATACTATCTGCCAGTGCCTCGTGCTCAAGTACATACCCGTCCTCTACCGCATGTTCAGGCAAATCAATCAAACCTGCGGCTTTAAGTACCGGGTGTCCGCTATGTAAAGATAGCTCCGCCGCCTTAACCTGTCCGGTGCCAATATCAATACCTACAATATTTTGGGATTGCCCTACAAACCAGTGAACCAGATGTTTTTTAATCCTTTTTAGATTCATGACGCGGCTGGCTGGACACAATCTGAATAGCCTGACTAATAGCAGTAAGAATATCAACATTAAATTGCTGTTCCAGTGATTTTGCCTTGCTAAACGTTTCCCCCTGTGCACTCACAACATAATGAGGCGGCAAAAGGTTCAAAGCCAGGGCAGCAGTGTCAAAACGGCATTTTTCACATCTGCAGGCATGTTTATGGCTTTCAATGACTTCATCAATCTGTTGCCAAACTAAGTCTTCCATAAAGTTTTTAAGTTCCACAAATATCCCTCCCACTGTTTAATAGTTGCTATACGAATCTATAGATAAGCCGGACGTACTTGCAGCATGTGGCGTAACCTGAAGTATTACTTGCCGTTTAGCGGCTGTTTTCCCACTGCCAACTGTCCCGGTTGAAGTAATAATGCGTGTTGTCCCCGAGCCTGTTACCTTGACAGTATAGCTGCCCGCTGTAGGAGTTCCCTCATTTTTAATGGCAGAAGTCTTGGTAACCCCTGGAGGAATTCCGGTTTTTGCCACAAAATCAGTCTCTGTTTTTAATTTGACAATAGCCCACTGAACTCCTGCTTCAGCGAGATATTGAGCAGCAACTCCATTGCAATAATCTTTGCTTATATCCACTTCGGTCGAACTAAGTGAGATAAAGGCTCCGCCTAAGCCTAAAAGTAAGGTCATGACAATGATTGCCATCAGCGTAACCGAACCGCGTTCCGGCGATAAGCGCCGCGTAAACAGCAAGAGCATCACCTCTGTTTCTTTCATCCTGACAGAAAGTGTATAACTTTCTTAAAAACAGGATCAACATCGGCTTCCACTGTCGCCAAAGGCTTGGCGCAAGCCGTGTTTTCTTTATCAAATAAGCGTGATATTGCTTCAGATAGAGTTGAAGCTCCACCTGAAGCAATTCTTACTTTGGCATTATCACTTAAAGGTCTGCGTCAAACTGGTAACTGCCGAATAAAGTACGAAACTATGCCCGGTAACAGTATCCTTTGCTTCCACCGTTATGGTTATCGTATCAGGATTGCTGGAATCAGGCTGCCTAAACAGGGCTTGATTATCCGGGTTAAGAATAATGTAGTTCGCCCCTTTAACATTCTCACCAGTCACCGGCTGCGAAACAACTTGCGGAATGATACCGGTCTTATATAATTTATGGTCGGCTGTACTGACATGATAGCGGTAGGTATTGCCATACTGGCCTGATTTTATATTACGGTAGGTAATAGATCTGCCATCGTTCCCCAGTTGATAATTATCACCATAACGTAAATCCCTAACCATACTATCAACCGCAAAACGGGCTGTCTGCTGCACCTCAGACCGGCTGATGCCGGACTTCCAGGAAACAAGCGAAGTAGACAGAAGCCCAAAAATTCCGGACAATAATACTACTGTCAGCATAAGTCCAAGCATCAATTCGATCAAAGTCATTCCCCGTTGCCCTGTCATGCTGTTTTGCATTTAACATCTCTCCAAATACTCCAAGTAAAACCGGCAACTGCAATAATTATGGAATGCAGGAGTAAAAAGTGGTTAGTTGTACCTGACGCGCTTGTCCCTGCCTGGTCCATGAAACCACCACCACCACTTCGACAAGGCGGCTGTCATCAATACTGACAAAAGCCGTAGTTGCAACCGAGTAAGGACCTGTTGCCGCTGCCGTTCCCTGCCACGCAATGCTGGCCGGCAAGGCTAGATTTTTCCAATAGGTATCTGACCGCAGCTTTAACAGTTCCAGCTGTTTTTGCGCTAAATTGACAGCCGCCGTATATTCCGCAGCGCCATTGGCAGCTTTGGTGGACTGGAGGAACATACCTGTAACTGCTAATAAAACTATGCTGGTAAGCATCATTCCCACCACTACCTCAGCCATAATAAAGCCGTTTTGCCGCCTTAGTCCAGACATTCACTCCACCCCGTCACAACGGTTACTCGATACGTATCCGCCCCACAGAATCAATGATCACTTGTTTGCTCAAGCCGGTTATCTTCCTGCTGTTTACGCTAATGGTCGTCCCCATACCGTGGGGCAAAACCGGAAGTCCGTTTACATTAAAAGATACAACAGCATTAACTACAAAAACACTGGCCGGCAGCCTAACAGATTTTACACTGTGACCACTCACCATCACACTGTATTGATAAGGCTCGGCCGAAGCAAAAACCATCCTGGGGATAGCTTCGCCGCCGCTATTAACTGTCAATTGCTGCATCCAGCGCAAATCGGCCGCCAATTGCCTTGACGCACTATCCATTTCCCGTCTGGCTGTCGAATCTCCCAGTTTCGGGACAGCTAATGCGGTCACCAACGCAAGGATGGCAAGCACCATCAGCATTTCTATAAAAGTAAAGCCGCTTTGACCAGACGGCTTTAGACAAATTTTCTTCTTTATGGCAAAAATTGAAAATACCATTGGATAACCTCAACTCCGTATAAAGCACTAATAAAACCGGCAATAGCAATAAAAGGGGCAAAGGGAATAAAATCTTTGCGGGTTTTCAGTTTGAACAGCAAGAGCAAGGCGCTGCTTAGACCGCCCAGGACAAAAGCTAAAAATAAGGTCAGCATGATGGGTTCTAACCCCAGCCATAAACCAAGAGCTGCAACAAGCTTGATATCCCCATCGCCCATACCGCCGCGCGTAATTAGGGCGAGAAAAAGTAAGACTCCCCCGCCGGTAACAGCAGCAAGAAGCATATCCCCAATAAGGGGATAACCGGTATATAGCTTGGCAACAACACCGGCTCCGGCAAACCAGACAAGCACTTTATCCAAAATAAGCTGATGATCATAGTCAATGAAGGCAATAATGACCAGAAATGAAGTAAACAGCAGAGCTGTAACCAGTTCAATCCCTGCGCCAAAACACAAGAAACACCAAAGGAATAATAATCCGGTAAGCAACTCAACCAGCGCATAGCGTGACGAATAGGGCTTGCCGCAATAACGGCATTTGCCGCCTAAAAGCAGATAGCTCATTATAGGAATTAAATCCCGAGCTGTAAGCGGGGTGTTGCATTGAAGACAATGCGAAGGCGAAGTAACTACAGACTCGTTTTGCGGTAAGCGATAGATACAAACATTGAGAAAGCTGCCGATAACAGAACCAATAAAAAACATGAACATACTTAACAACTAAAATACCCCTATCAACCCATATAGTTAAGCAGCTGATTATTCTGCTGCACAATACAGCTATAGTCCTAACAACCGCTTATGATTTTTCGCTCCAGTCGGCATAATACGACTTGGCTGTAGCTTCCACAGTCGCAAACGCACGTCCACCATCAATACCATAAATAACTTTCTTGTCCTGGTACTTAAAGCTTTGTTCGCCGCTCTTCACTGTTGAGATAAAATAAGGCGATAAGGTAGCAATATCTGTGGCAAATACGCCTGTGGCAGCATAGTGCTGGGCAATTGCGCTGTCAATACTCCGCAAATCAGCCTGAATTCTCGCCTTGGTTGCACTGTCGGTAGCACTGGTAAATTTAGGAACGGCAATGGCAGCCAAAATCCCGATAATGGCGATCACTACCAGTAATTCAACTAAAGTAAAGCCTTTTTGACTTTTTATATTGTTTCTGCTGTTCATAAGCATTGCTTCAACCCTCTGTTAATTATAAGATTGGTTAAAATTAGTAAGCACATCAAATATCGGCAGCATCACCGAAATCACAATAAACCCAATAATTATCCCCACAATTCCAATCAATACCGGCTCCAGCATACTACTCAGCCTGCTAACCATATCCTCAACATCACTATCATAAAAATCGGCGATCTTCTCTAACATCTTATCCAATTCGCCTGTTTCTTCCCCAACGGCTACCATCTGCACCACCATAGGGGTAAACACGTTACTAGCCCTTAGTGGCATTGCCAGCCCCATTCCCTCACGAATACTAGCCTGAGCCACAGTCAATGCTCTTGTCATACTAAGATTGCCTGAGCTCTTTTTCACAACTTCAATGGCGGTGATAATGGGTACCCCACCCCGTACCAAAGTTGACAGAGTACGGCTAAAACGGGCAATTGCCACCTTACGCCATAACAGGCCAAATACCGGCAAAACAAACAGTAATTGATCCAGCACCAGCCGGTATTGCGGCTGCCGCGCCAATATGATTACCCCTATGGCTGACAACAGCAGTGCCGCTGTCAGCCATAGGCCATAATCGGTGAGCAAACTGCTGATTTTCAGTAATCCTTGCGTCGCCAGCGGTATTTCAGCCTGCATATCTTCAAATAATTTCATAAAGGGAGGCAAAACAAAGGTCAGAATAAAGCTAACAGTTACTAACGCAATACCTACAACCACTGCCGGATAAACCATCGCCGATTTGACCCGTTCATTAAGTTTATGCTCTTGTTCGAAGTGAATTGCCAGCCTGCTTAGCATCTCGTCAAGCACACCGCCAACTTCCCCGGCTTCCACCATATTAATCATAATATCAGGGAAAATAGTGGCATACCCGGCCATAGCCCTGGACAGAGTTTCACCTGCTTGTACCTTTTTATAAATGACTTTTAGGGCAGCTTTGAGTTTAGGATTGTGGGCCTGTTCAATCATGATACTGAGACAGGCTAATAAGGACAGCCCGGCATCCACCATTGTCGAAAACTGGCGACAAAAAACGGCTAAATCTTTTATAGTAACCAACTGCAGTTTATCTAACGTCGCACCAATAGCGGATGCTGATTTCTGTACTTTGATTTGGGTGACAAAATAGCCTTTATCCCGGATATAGGCAGCTACTGCCGCCTCGTTTTCGGCCATAACGCTGCCTGTCAACACCTGACCGGTTCGGGCTTTGGCCTTATAGCTATATGTTTTTATCACTGCTAAATACACCTCTATGTTTAGCGAATATACATTTAACCATTTGCCAAACGGATAAAGGTCTCCTGATCTATAGCCCGTGCGAGAGCTTCCTCATAAGTTACGATACCCCTGCGATACAAATCACGCAGTGACATATCCATAGCCTGCATCCCGCTTTTAGCTCCGGTCTGGATAACCGATATAAGCTGGTGGGTTTTGCCTTCACGGATAATATTGCGCACCGCCGGTGTCGCCACCAAGACCTCCATGGCGGCTGTCCGCCCGGAAGCATCACGGTTGGGCACTAGCTGCTGCGCCACAATCCCCTGCAATGTGAGTGACAACTGAATCCTGATTTGCTGCTGCTGGTAAGGAGGGAAAACGTCAATAATGCGGTCAATGCTCTGGGCAGCATCACCGGTATGTAAAGTAGCCAGCACCAAATGTCCGGTTTCAGCGGCTGTCAGCGCAGTGCCAATGGTCTCCGCATCACGCAACTCACCTACCAGGATAACATCCGGGTCTTCCCGCAATGCTGACCGGAGAGCACTTACAAACGACCGGGTGTCTACATGAATTTGGCGTTGGTTAATAATACTTTTTTTATGGTTATGCAAATATTCAATAGGGTCTTCCAAGGTAATGATATGACAAGCCCGCTCGGTGTTAATTAGATTAAGCATAGCGGCTAAGGTAGTTGACTTGCCGCTGCCGGTAGGCCCGACGGCAAGCACCAGCCCCCGTGGTTTTCGCGCCAGGGTTTTGAGCACTTCCGGGTGGCCAAGCTGCTCTAAACTGGGTACCAGCTCGCTCACCACGCGAATGGCAACCGCCAGGGAACCACGCTGTTTAAAAACATTGACCCGAAAACGGCTCAAACCAGCGATACTATAGGCGAAATCAATCTCTCCCAAAGCTTGAAGCTTGTCTTGCTGTTCCTGAGTGGTAATCTCCCTAACCATGAATTCAGTATCTTTAGTTTCGAGTTTTGGATACCGGGTGCCTTGCAAACTGCCTCCTACTCTAAAAATGGGGGAAATCCCTACCGTAAGATGAATATCTGAGGCCTGAGCCAATACTGCTGCTTCCAGCAGACTATCTATATGTTTCATGTTTTTCCCTCTACTCCTGGCCCGAGTAAGCAACCCGCATAACCTCGGACACGGTAGTAAGTCCGTTGAATGCTTTGACAATACCATCCAGGCACATGGGTTTCATACCTTCCGTGGCTGCAATACTTCCTAAAATATTGCTCGATACCCGCCGGTTGATGGCCTCGCGCACCGCCGGACTGACAGCCATCACTTCATGGATGGCCATACGTCCAAGATAGCCGGTATGGCTGCAGCGCGGGCAACCAACACCCCGGTACAAGCCAGGCCTGTCTTTAAAACCATTTGTCAGCAGGAAATGCCACTCCGGCGACTCAGCTGCCGGTGTATATTGTTGTTTGCAATCCGGACAAATTATCCGCACCAGCCGCTGGGCAACTATCCCCAGTACTGCGGAAGCCACTAAAAAGGGTTCCAGCCCCATATCGATTAACCGTATCACTGCTCCCGGCGCATCATTGGTATGCAATGTACTAAATACCAGATGACCGGTAAGCGCTGCCCTGACAGCAATATCGGCAGTCTCCCTGTCCCGTATTTCACCAACCATAATCACATTAGGGTCCTGTCGCAAAATCGACCGTAAACCATTAGAAAAGGTTAATCCCGCCTTATAATTTACCTGCACCTGGTTAATACCATCTAAGCGATATTCAACAGGATCTTCCACCGTAATCACATTTTTGCCGGGGGTACTAATCTCAGTAAGAGTCGAATATAAGGTGGTGGTTTTACCTGCCCCGGTAGGACCGGTCGTGAGGATCATGCCATGAGATTGAGAATATAGTTTACGGTATACTGTTAAATTCGCGGCGGCAAAGCCCAGTCCATTAACATCCAAAATAACAGTCTGTTTATCCAGTATCCGTAATACAATTTTTTCACCGCTGATTGTGGGCAAAGTTGATACCCTAAGGTCAATCTCACGCCCAAACTCCTGCACCTTTATCCGTCCGTCCTGTGGCAGCCTTTTTTCCGCAATATCCATTTCACTCATAATTTTAATCCGCGAGATAATGGCAGCATGAGTATGTCGCGGGAAAGTAACAACTTCTCTTAGTACGCCGTCCATTCTGAACCGCACTCTCAGCAACTTGTCCTGCGGTTCAATATGGATATCGCTGGCCCGTTCTTTAATAGCCTGGCTGATAATGGAATTGACGATACTCACCACCGGTGCATCGTCGGTTAATTGAAGTTCAGCAGCAGTGGTGCTAGTACCGGCTGCGTCTGTTTTAAGCTTGCTGACAGCCTTCTCAACCAAATCCTGCACACCATAGGACCGCCGGATGGCCCACATAATCTCACGTTCGGCAGCAATTACCGGTTCGATGTCGCAGCCTGACGCCATCCGTACATCATCAATGGCAAAAAAATTAGTGGGATCAACCATGGCCAAGGTTAATGTACGCCCCTCTTTCTTTATGGGAATAACCTGATAGCGTTCAGCCAAAGCGACAGGTATCGTTGAAGCAATTTCGCGCGAGATTTCCATCGCGCCAATAGTAACATACGGTACACCCAGTTGAAACTCCAGTATTTCAGTCATCTTTGTTTCGGTAATATAGTCTAAAGCAATAAGCACTTTTCTTAGAGGTTCACCTGTCTTTTTTTGCACGCTTACTGCTTTATTCAGTTGTTCGTGACTGAGAATTCCAGCTTCAAGTAATACATTGCCCAACCGTTTACAATTATTCAACATTTGTTTATCTCCACCCAAAAATAATTAAACGGCTTGTACCGAAGTTTGAGCGAAAGCGAAAGGAAGCGAGTTCAGAGGAAAAAAAAGCAACCGGCACAGCAAAACATAGCTATTTTGCATGATCGGTTGCATTACTTGCGTTGTTGAATAAGTAATAAAATATAGCTTCAAACTTCATAATCTTTATATTATTTTTATGAAGGATGAATTAGAGAGTATTTTTATATAGTTCGTACATAAATAAAGAATTCCTGCCCCAATAATGGTGTTTTTATAAAAAAAATCCATTATTGGGTATTATTTACTTAATTTCGACAGCAGCACCTGCTGCATAATATCACGTGGAGCAGAGCAGCCAGTCCAGAGTTCAAATGCCAACGCCCCCTGCTCAGCAAGCATGCCTTCCCCCCCGACCACAGTGTGGCCATGTCGCACCGCCTCGGCCATAAAAGCGGTTGTCAGCGGGTTGTAAACCAGATCTGAGATAACGGCTGACGGCCTTAGCAGTTCCCAGGGCAGAGGTGGCTGGCTGGCTATATTGGGATACATCCCCAGAGGTGTGGTATTAACAACAATATCGGCTTTAGACAGCGCGGCGGTAAAATCCCGGCTATCCCACCCGGTGCCGTACACAGGCGTATTTATTGGCAGCAGCTTTACAATACCGTCAACTTTCCCTAGGTCCCGGGCACTAATAGCTACTGACGCAGCATGATTGGTGATAAACCCGGCGGCTACCGCCCGCGCCGCGCCGCCTGCCCCTAAAATAACGACATGCTTTCCGGTCACAGCAACACCTGCCAGTTTGAGGGAGCTGATATAACCGCCGGCATCGGTGTTGTGACCTATCAGGCGACCTTCCTTACTAACGATGGTATTAACAGCGCCAACCAACCTGGCACTGTTGTCTATTTCATCTAAATAATCCATGACAGCGATTTTATGGGGGATAGTGACATTGATACCTGCAAATCCCAGCGCTTTAACTCCGGTTACCGCCTGAGAGAGCAGTTCCGGCGGAACTGCAAGCGGCAGATACACGTAATCCAGACCGCTGGCAGCAAACGCAGCATTATGCATAGCCGGAGACAGCGAATGGCTGAGCGGCCAGCCCAACAAGCCAACTTTTTGAGTTGTGGCGGTTATATTCATAAAACAGTTCTCCTTTACATACCAGCCTATAGTCAGTATCAAACGGCACGCCTGAAGCTAAGTCGCCCTTATCCAGGGCTTAGCCGCTCGCCTGTGCCCGTAGGGGTATAACTCCCCCTTGCAGAAGCTGGAAGTCTTAGAGCGGGTTAGCCGTCAGATATATCTCAGGATAAGCGTCCGGCAGATTTTAACAAACGGACGGCCAGCTTTTCCAACTGGCGGGTAAATTTCGTGCCAATAAACTCTTGAGCTGCCAGCGGTTTAACCCAAATAGTAAACATACCTAAGCGATTACCGCCTAATATGTCGGTAAACAATTGATCACCAACTACGGCAATTGACGCCGGACTCAATTCCATAACCCGCGCGGCCTGGCGAAATCCTGTCCGGGAAGGTTTTAACGCCCGGGCGACAAAAGGCACTTCACACTGTGCCGCAATTTGTCTTACCCGCCGGTTTCCGTTGTTTGACACCAGGCACAGTTTAAAATCCCGGTTAACCAAATCGGTAAGCCATCCCAACACTTCCGGACAAATTTCCGAGCTATTCCAGGGAATTATAGTGTTGTCAAGGTCGAAAACGATGCCACGGATACCCTGTTTTTTGAGTTTTTCCAGATTAATGTCATATAAGGTGTTTACCACCAAACAAGGTGCTAATAACTTAAGCAAATTTCCCCTCCTCAGCCAATAGTATTATAGGTTGGTAGCAGCCCGACGCCAAGGTCGGGCATTACTAACAGCATTTATGGAAAAATCGGTATTGGCTGCCGTACAATTACCATAAATTATATCATGGCAAAAGTAAAAACAAAAGGAATTGCCACACAGGCGCTTACAATGACGGCCAAAGTCTGGTCATTGTAAGCGCAGTGCGGCAATCTTATTTGGGTGGGTTTCCATCCACCGACAAAGTCTTACCCAATTTGTTAATCGCATGTTTTTCTATTCTACTGACATAACTGCGGGATATCCCTAAAATTTTAGCAATATCCCGCTGTGTCTTCCGACTGCCATCAGGTATACCAAACCGCATTTCAAGTACCCATTTTTCTCTCGCTGTCAGTCGGCGAATCTCCCGCGTCAACCGTTCTTGCTCACATAGACTTTCGACTGCTTCGCCCACAACATCCGGAGCTGTGCCAAGCACATCAATCAGTGTTATTTCATTAACATCTGGTATTTATCTGTTTCATAGTTCAAGTTCGTCCGGCTGAGTATCTAATTACGCTTTCGGCTTGGGAACATGCTGTTCTAGCTCTTCGATAATATCTGGCAGCTGAAGCAATAGTTCCTCTATTTCCTTTAATTCTTCTTCACTTAATACAATATCGTCCGTACCGCCCATCACTAACCCTCCCGCACAAAATAAAAATACCAGATTGCGTTTAATGCAACCTGGCAATCATAGATGTAACTCATCCTTAGACCCACGGCTTTGCGTCCCTTCCTTTAAGAAGGTTTGCCCATTATTCTTTTTTTAATTATTTTTATACATCTATTGCCAAAATCCTGCTAAGATGGATAAAAAAGAGTAAATATTTTCCCATTTCTGCAGACATATCACATATCCACTGCCTACTGCAAAAAAGAGAGTTAAAAACCGCTGACCCGGTCCTTACAACCGACAACACTACTGAAGCGTAGACGGCCGGTATGCATAGCGGCGCAGCGTTGTCTGACGGCTCATCTGTTAGATTTAAAAAACCGCCCTTGCGGACGGCTTACCAGTTATAATCATTCATGAAATCAGGAAAATCTTCAGCTTTACTTAATTCTGTTAATTTCTGCCTCGCCTCAGCAAGCGTAGTTCCGATTCTTGTTGATTCTCCGGTTTTATTAATCAACAGAATCTCGCCGTTGCCAATTACTACCTGCTCCAAATCATCTTGGCTTGTCCAAAAATATTGAGACTCCATAATAACCTCCCCTTTTACCATTTACATGTACATCTTTCGGCAAAAAGGATTTAATTCCTGCTGCCAAGCAAGTCCATAGGAACGGTTAATTGCTCATTTTTTGCTATTCCCAATTAAATTCCATAGTTACCGCCAGTTCACCGGCTTCAGGCTGAACACTAAAATACGAGCAATGGGAAAGTATCTTGCGTAATGATCGGAGCTGTTTGGGAGAATCCCCTGCTATTTTAGGAACTCGAACAATAACAAGTGCCTTATTATTGAAATTCTCGACAACAGTAATATTATTCGATACAAGTTTTATAGCAGTTAATATACGGATAAATGTTTCTCTTCTCATAGACAGCCCCCCTTAAGATGACTTTATGTAAATTATATCATGATTAAATGAAAATTGCATGAATTTATTACTGTAAAAAATTGCGGCATATATTTATACCCTTGTTTAGGCATGAAAAAAGAGCCCGAAGGCTTTAATTATTTAATTTTATTCTTTAGCATTTGTTGATATTCATTGAGCAGCACATCCAGCATCTGGCTTGCCCGAACAACTTCCATATCTGTTAGTGATTTTTCTTTCGCGATTTCATGCAACTTATCACGCATTTTCTCAATCATTACTTGCAGTTCAATTAATTCTTTCATGATTATTGCCCTTTCACCCCCTGGATAATTACAGTCTTCCCAGGAACGAAAGCATCTATTTGCATAAATTTAATATCGCTAATGTTTGGTATGCCGGCAACTGATTTACCTCCGGTTTGCTGCTTCGATTTCTTCGCCCAGGTATCATTCCCGCTTGTCCGGATTGCTATCAGCCGATTACTCGGCTTTGAACAGTGTAGTAAGCCTGTGTTGAAGGATTGCAGTTAAATCAACACCCAAATTCAGTTTCAGCCTTTCATCAACAGGCAGCGAATTCCAGGCGGCCCAGGCGGCGAAGTGGAATTGGCGAAGGATTATCTCTTTTTCCTCCTCCTTCATGGGCGGCGGAGCTACTATGTGAACCGTGGTTTTACCTAATTTATAAGTAACGGCATATTTCTTTCCCACGCGATCACCTCATTTATATATATGCCGGTGACCGGTATGGACGGCCCTGCTAACTGCCAAAATTCACCTCTCCGGTCGCAGGAAGGTTATAAAGTTCTTCCCCGGTCCGTTTGGCAGTCATCAATAGTCCAATGTTGCTTACAGACAATATTTTTCACCTCATATATTGTCTGCGAGCAACATATAAAGTAAAATCAACATAGCGGGATACTATGCTGTGGCTAGATGTAATACCAGAAGTAATAGAAAGCTGAAACATTTATTCTTTATGTGACAAAGGACACAGTACTAATCCCACAGGCTGTGTTTTTGTTGATTATGTAGAATTAATCATATTGGAGGAGTCATTATGTCAAAAACCTTTGAATTTCGTGGTACCGGGTTTGGTTACCTCTGGCTGGTAATATGGACTTCAATTGTATCAGTCATTACCCTGGGACTATACTTCCCTTGGGCTTATTCCGCTCAACAGAGATGGATTGCCGATAATACTTACGTGAATGGACGGCAGCTACTGTTTACCGGTACCGGAATCCAATTTCTGGGCCACTGGCTGTTGATCATGGTATTAACCTTTATAACGTTTGGGCTGTACGTGCCTTGGGCTTACTGCCAATTAAAACGCTGGGAAACAGAGAATACCTGCTTTGCCGACGAGGTAACCACACAAAGTGGTTCACCAACAGTCATTAATCATTAGAAATAGTTACCAAACCGGTTGATATGAGCACAGGTTGCAAAATGAAACTTCGAGGAGGTATGTAATATGCGCCAATATAAAGTGATAGAAGTAAAGAAAAAAGGATTTCTGGGAACCTCACGGCTTGATGGCGGACGGCTGGAGGAAATTCTGAATGAACATGCCCGCAATGGCTGGATTTTTGATAAACACATTTCCGGAGAAACTCTGGTTCTTGATAAAGATACTATTATGCTTGTTTTTTATAAAGACGCCTAACTATTCGACGGAAACCTGTATATTACCCTCAGAGGTGATACTATGAGGCCACCACACACTTGTCAGGACTTAGAGCCAGCCGCCTTTTACCTCCGCAAATCGCGCGAAGACAGCGAAGCCGAAGCCCGGGGCGAGGGTGAGACACTGGCTAAACATAAACGGGACTTATTCAGACTGGCTAAAGACTACAACGTAACTATCGCACATGTTTTCGAAGAAATAGTATCTGGAGAAAGTGTCGTTAACCGTCCGGAGATGATGCAGCTTCTTAAGGAAGTTGCCGAGGGAAAATGGCGCTCTGTATTCTGTATGGAAGTTGACCGCCTGGGGCGTGGCGACATGGAAGATCAGGGATTCATTCTTAAAACCTTCAAGAACGCCAATACGCTCATCGTAACACCGCGCAAGATTTATGACCTTAATGATGAATTTGATGAAGAATACACCGAATTCGAAGCCTTTATGGCACGCAAGGAATTGAAGATTATCACCCGGCGTCTGCAAGGCGGCAGGGTGCGTTCGGTGCAGGATGGCAATTATATCGGCGCCAGACCGCCATATGGCTATCAAATTGAGAAAACCAACCGTGAGAGAATATTAATACCTCACCCAGACCAGGCTCCCGTAGTAAAGCTCATTTTTGAATTATATACTCATGATGACCCTAATGTCAGAATGGGCAGCAACAAGATTGCTGCTGAACTTAACCGGCTAGGCAAGCCTACCTATAGCGGCAAACCCTGGGAGGCCTCTACTGTTCTCTTTATCCTGAAAAACGAAGTCTATATCGGCCGGCTGCAATGGAAAAAGAAAGAGGAAAAAAAGTCAAAAACTCCGGGCAAAAAAGAGGACGTTAGAACACGCCCCCGTTCGGAGTGGATTGACGTTGAAGGCAAACACAAACCGCTTGTGGCCAAAGAGATTTTCAGCAAAGCACAGGCAATCCTAAAAGGTAAATATCATGTCCCCTATCGGCAAGTCAACGGTATTACCAACCCACTGGCCGGACTTGTTAAATGCGCAATATGCGGTGGAGCCATGGTATACAGGCCATACTCCCACCAGCAGTACCCCCATATCATCTGCTATAACAAGCAATGCCCGAATAAGAGCAGCCGCTTTGAGTATGTGGAAACCAGCGTGCTGAATGGCCTTGAATATTGGCTGGAGAAATACCGGGCTCAATGGGTGCGCAACAAGCCTGTCGAACAAAAAGATAATGCAATAAGTATTAAGAAAAAGCTATTGCAGCATCTTAACAAGGAGCACAAAGAGTTAGAGCTGCAAAAAGATCGTCTCCACGATTTTCTGGAAAGAAATATCTATGATGAAGCTACCTACCGGGACAGGTCTCAGAAACTTTCCGAACGGATTCTGGAAACGGAAAAGACCATAGCCGACACCGAGACTGCTATCAAGCACGAAATAGCAAGAGAACAAGCCAATAAAGATATTATTCCGAAATTTGAAAAGGTCCTTGTCGTTTATAAAAAGACAAAGGACCCGGCGGTTAAAAATCAATTGTTAAAAACTGTATTAGCATATGCCACTTACCGCAAAGAAAAGCACCAAAATGGCGACAGTTTTATTCTGGAGCTGCATCCCATTTTACCCAGGTAATGCGCAGCTGTGATTGCTTAAACAGATAAACAGTCAGTGTTATTTCATTTCCTTCCTTATCAACCCCGATCGGGTCATACAAACTAACTTCACTGCGTATGCGGCGGGTACTTCTTAAATGCATGAGTATTTCATTCTCAATGCATCTGGCTGCATAGGTAGCCAACCTGATCTTCTTGGCAGGGTCAAATGTGTTAATGGCTTTAATAAGACCTATCGTGCCGATGGAAATGAGATCATCAACATCTTCGCCAGTGTTATCAAACTTCTTGACAATGTGTGCCACTAATCTCAGATTGCGTTCAATTAGTACGTTTCGGGCCTCTTCCTCCCCGTTCTTTAACCGCTGCAAATAAATACGTTCATCTTTCTCCGACAGCGGCAAAGGGAAAGTATTGTTAGCTATATAAGAGACGAGCAGGGTGATGCCTTTAATTACCGAAGCTGCTAATACCGTAATAAACGTAAGAGCCATTCAGTCATTCACCCCCAAAAAATCTGTCGATTAAATTCTATGGAGTAGACAAGATGAATGTGCCTGGCAATAAAAAATATTTATATACCACTTGCGCCGGCAGCGCAGGTGGCATATAATCGATAAGAAATGTATGCCGTTCGGGAGGAGCGTGGTTTCGCATGGAGCGTTATATTGCTGATATTGGTGTATTCTTTGCCGGCACGCTGGTAGTACTATACATGATGTGGGACAGGCTGTTTCCTGAGGAGTAGGTAACAGCCATTAATCGAACTGAAAGGCGAGATGGCAGTGCAGCCATCTCGCCTTTTTCACTTGGTTCATTTAGCCATAGACTGAGTGCAGGCCGGCATTGTTTCAACCTGGATGGTGTTCATTGCTTCGGTAAGCACTTCGCTAATCACTTTGCTTATTTTCATTACCTTAGACAGCGGCGTACTCTGCAAATCAAGGTAACCTATCTGGCTTTGCGCATTCACCACACCAATAATTGATATATCACCAACAGTAGGCAGCCGGTTGCCGACAGCAATGCCTGCAGCCAATCCGCCTTGCCAAACTTCAATATTGCCGATCTCATGGCTTTTCCCCAGGCAAGCGTCAATGGCAATAATAAGCGGATGATGAAACCGATGCTTAATAATATTAAGCATTTCGACGAAATTACCGGCGTGAACAGGCTGCTCCAATGTACCATACACATGGCATTCGGTGTATTCTTCCAGATAGGTTCCGATTAGCGGCCCCAAAGCATCACCGGTATAGCGGTCAGAGCCAATGCACAGTACCACCAACGGCCGTAAGTGTATCCCTTCCTGACACTTTAATAGCATTATCAGATGGTCATATAGTTTTTCCCGGCTATTGGAATCATGCAGATTAACGGTTAGCTTATTCAGAACATGTTTTGCCATTATCCCTCTCCTTTTAGCTGTCCTCTTTAATCTGTATGCCCCCCTGCCTTAGTTTATGTTTAATATTGACCAGTAGTCTGCCAAGTCTAAAGCCGTAGGATGAATTGCGCGAGATTTTTCGTCCAGCAAGACGAAGGAGCCGCACATATCGGACATATGTAAGGTGACGCTAAAGTAAACACGGTTTGTGCCGAGCGATAGTGACAGCAGAAATCGATGTTGCCCTTATGTCCCCGTGGACCAACGAAGCTGGGCGGGAAATCTCGCGATAAGAACACTGCGGATTTGGGCTTGGTGGACTACTAACTAATAAGCGGCAGCTCTTGATATTCAGGCAGAGTCACTGCCCGGGCCAGCGCATGGGTAACAAATTCAACATGTTCTTTAAAATCGACCTCCATGGCGGCTGCGCTGACTGTAATGGTCTCACGGTTTACCGCACGGGCAAAAGCCTTGTCTTTCATTTTCTTCATAACCGATTTTAGTTCCAGATTTCCTAAGCTCTTATCCGGGCGCACCAAAGCACAGGCAATGATAAAGCCGGTCAGTTCGTCAACTGCCAGCAGCGTTTTTTGCAACAAGGTGCGCTCCGGCTGCCAGTCACGGGCATGGGCTTCAACATCGGTGATAAACTGACTGTTATACCCGGCTGCCGAGAGTAATTCCCGGGCATGATGGGGATGATCATCCGGGAATTTTTCAAAATCAACATCATGCAGTAGCCCTACAGCTCCCCAGTATTCAACATCTTCACCAAATTTAGCTGCATAGGCCCGCATCGCAATTTCAACCGCCAGGCAATGCTTTAGCAGAACCTCACTATGTACATGCTGACGCAAAAGCTGCCAAGCCTGTTGTCTGTTGTAGTCCATGTAATAATCCTCCTAAATTATGTATAGTAATTTAATCCGATTATACCAAATTTGTTAAATACATTACAAGTTGATTATCTGGCTATGGGACTCTGTCCGCTGCCAATAACGGTGAAGCTGACGGTAAATGGCCGTTGCCAGATAGCACAAAATTGCGGTAATAATGATGGAACCGCCTGGTGCAATATCCAGGTAAAATGCTGCCGTCAGACCGCACCCTACGGACAATACAGCTAACAGAATTGCCCAGCCCAGCGTAGCCTTAAAGCCTTTCCCCAATTGTTCCGCTGCCGCTACCGGCACAATCATCAAAGCACTCACCATAAGAATCCCTACCACCATCATACCGGTAACAACAGTAATGGCCGTAACTATACTTAATGCCATATTCACCGCACCGGTATGAATGCCCGCAACTTTGGCCACGTCTTCATCAAAAGCAACCAAAGTAAGTTTGTTAAAATGGCTAAATACCACTCCCAAAACAACAATGCCACACCCGCTAATCACCAGAACGTCTTGCCAGGATACTGTAAGGATACTGCCGAACAGAAATCCCAGCAAACTGGCGCTGGGTATCCGGGTAATAGTACTAAAAATTATCGCTAATGCTATTCCCGCATAGAAAAAAATAGCCAACGCAGTATCTGCCATTTGGGTGCGGTGGCGCCGTACAAGCTCAATGCCGACAGCCCCGGCAACGGTTAATGTAAATGCTCCTATCGCCGGGTAAATACCTGCCAGATAACCACCTGTTACTCCGGCAAAAGCAATATGTCCTAACCCGTCACCAATCAGCGACTGCCGGCGTACCACAATAAACATCCCCAAAACCGGGCAAATGACAGCCGTTATAAACCCGGCTAAAAAAGCCCGCTGCATAAAGTCGTATTGCAATATTTCCAAATTAAATCCCCCCACTTGTTCAGTTAGCCTGTGAAGCCGGAATAATACCACAAATGCCGCATAGTGGCATGACTGGAATGAAATTGTTCACTGTCACCAAAAAAACACAGGCTGCGATTAATACACGCTACTTTACTGGCAAACTGGGTAGCGTTTTCAATATCGTGGGAAACCATAACAATGGTAATGCCTAGTGTGCTGTTAAGCTGACCCAGTAGTTCATAAATTTTGGCACTGGCGGCATAGTCGATACCGCTGGTCGGTTCGTCCAGCAGTAATAATTGCGGATTACCGGCCAGAGCCCGTGCTACCATTACCCGCTGCTGCTGGCCGCCGGATAGTTCGCCAATCCGGCGGTCTTTTAGCTTATCCATCCCCACTAATTCCAGCATATGCCGGACAATATGCCTGGCTCCTTTGTCTTTTAGCAAACTGGAATAATTAACAAGCCCCAATGCCACAATTTCTTCGACAGTGGCTGGAAAAGCTGCCGTATTCTGGGCATAATGCTGTGGCACATAGCCAAGTATTCCCTGCCTGGCAGCGGTATAAACCGTCTGGTTGTCAATCAACACGTGACCAGCCAGGGGCTCGATAAGTCCGGCCATAATTTTTAACAGCGTACTTTTCCCCGCACCATTAGGACCGACCGCTACTACAAATTCACCCTGAGCTACAGAAAAGGTAATATTATTAAGCACCATTTCTGTGTTGTACCCGAATGTAATATTATGTAAGTTAATTTCAGCCATAGTTTTCCTTTTACTCCTTAAGAAGGATTGCATTGCCGGCATACACCGAACAATTCTAAGTTGTGACGCACTAATTCATAGCCATGTGTTTGCAACACCAGCATGAGGCGGGGGTCTACCGGGCAATACTCAATACATTGCGTTTGTCCGCATTTTACACATACAATATGATGATGATGGCTGGTGTCCACCAATTCATATCTGACACTTTCTTTTCCCAGGGCATTTATCGGGGTTAACGCTTCTAAGTCAACCAAAACATGAAGATTGCGGTATACAGTGTCCAGGCTTATGTCCTGATAGCGCACCTTTAGTTTTTCCCAAATTTCAAAGGCGGACAACGCTTGGCCTGACTCAACCAGCTGCGCAATCATAGCCTGCCGCTGGGCTGTTATCCGGTAGCCTTTATCTCTTAAACGGGCTATTACAGCAATGACACTTGCTGCATGATCGACAGTCATATCTTTTCCCCCCTTTCTACTGCAAAAAAGATTCCTAATAGGAATGAGATTGCCACGCTACGCCAGCAAGCGGTAACGCGGCAATCTCTGAATGCAATTTATTATTCGAGAGCCTGGATTAAATTGGCTAAGTTTGCTCGCATCAGTGTAAGATAATTCTTCCCCTGCTTTACTTCCTCAGGGGTTAACGCATCCACCGGATGCAATACCAGAACTTTGGCGCCGGCTTCTTTAGCCAAAGTTTCCGCTACTTTGGAACTCACAATGGTCTCCGAAAATATGTAACTAATTTGCCGTTCACGACACAGCTTGGTAATATCAGCCATCTTTTCCGGCGTTGGTTCAGCATCCGGTGACAAACCCATGATGGCAACCTGTTCCAGCTGGTAGCGCTCTGCCAAATAGCCAAAAGCAGCATGGGTAGTAATAATTGTACGTTTCTTTACCTTTTGCAAACCGCTCTGATACTCTTCGTGAAGCTTTTGCAGCTCTTTATTATAATTAGCGGCATTTTCACGGTAATAGGCGGCATTGGCTGTATCGGCAGCAGCCAGAGCTTCCGCAATGTTGTCTACTTCCTTCTGGGCCAATACAGGATCAAGCCAAACATGCGGATCAATTTCGTTTTCTTCATGCTCATGCTTATGCTCATCAACATGGTTATGTTCGTCATGTCCATGACTATGGGGAATGCCTTCTTTTAATTCAATACCTTTACTGACCTCAACCGCCGTTGTGCTGCCAAGTACGTCTTTCCCCGTTACTTTGCCAATCCAATGCTCGAAATTGGCACCGTGAAAGAAAAACAGTTTTGCATTTTTGACCTGTATCAAGTCCTTGGCAGATGGTTCCCATTCGTGCGGTTCGGCTCCGGCAGGAACAAGTATGTCTACCTCGACTTTGTCGCCACCAACCTGCCGGACGAATTCGTATACCGGATAAACACTGGCCAAAACCTTGATTTTGGCTGCTTGCTGTGCATTATCACCTGGCGCAGCTGTTCTCTGACCGCAACCACTGACAAGTACCCCCAATAGAAAAAGTACAACCAAAACCATCCTTGTTTTTATCATATATATCGCTATCCCCTTTTAATAAGAATATTCCTATTAAGATAGTAACAGGCCGGAATCCTACTGTCAACACTTTCCACCGCTTAATAAGATTATTCTTAACAAAAAATCAAAAAAATATAGCGGCATATATAGCTGCCGCTGCTTTTTTTAGCATTATTTTACTTGGTTGCACGGGTAACCTCAAAAGATCGACTGTATATAGCATGAAATAACAAAAGCGGGAAGACAGATAATGCCTTCCCTTCTTGTTGGTTTACATCACCCGGCGGGCGCCAATGTAGCGCGGACCCCAATAGCTACTGCTCATACTGGCAATAGCCACACCGCGGCTGGACGTAGCGCTGATAAAATTACCATCACCAATATAGATGCCGCTGTGAGATGCTCCCGGTGCGTAGGTAGTGAAAAACACCAAATCACCGGGTTGAAGACGACTGTAAGACACAGGCCGCCCAACTGCAAACTGTTCATCAGCCATTCGCGGCAGAGAAATACCACTCTGGGCAAATACGAAGCGAGTAAAGCCGGAACAGTCGAAACCGCCAGGGCTTGTCCCACCAAATACATAAGGCACACCTTGATAACGCAGCGATGTCTGAATAATACGCCGTACCGAAGTTGTGGAAGAATCACGGCTGGCAGGAATATCCCGCCCCATCAAAGCACGATAAGTTTGTGCTCCAACTACACCATCAGGCTCAAGACCCCGAGCTTTTTGAAAAGCCTTGACAGCACTGACCGTTAAGTTGCCAAAATCACCATCTGCTGTGCCGGCATCAAAACCAAGCTCATTAAGCTGAGTTTGAATAGCGGCTACATCAGCGCCTCGGTCACCGGATTCATATGTACCTGAAGCATGGGCAAAAGCAGCGGTCCCAAAAAAGAGACAAAAAGCAACAATAAACCCGAAATACTTTTGCAATTGGTTTCCCCTCTCCTTGGCCTCCGAGGTTAGCTGACGGGTTAGGGTTGCAGGCACCCTACCTGAAAAGCCAGTGCTAATCAGGTTTCACCCCATAAAACTGGTTCCCCCGTACCTGAGCTGGATTCGGCTTTCTAAAACGCTCCTTGGTTATTATTCTGTATCAAATTTGAAAATCCTGCCTAAAATTCATGGTTTTTTTACAAATTTAGGGAGGATTATAGTTTCCTGATAATTACTACTCGTTACCTTTGTTTTGCTGCCGGCTCAAATCAGCCTGAAGCCAGTAGAGCGGACGCTGTTTCACTTCTTCAAATATTCTCCCGACATATTCACCAATAATACCAATGCCCGCTAATTGCAAACCGCCCAACAGCAAAATACTGGCCGTAATTGTCGCCCAGCCCGGAACAGCTTCATCGGTAAAAAGCCTAATATAAACAACATGGCCTGTCAGCACAATGCTGCTGAACCCCAGGGCCAGTCCAATATAAAAGGCAAACCGGAGCGGTGTTTTAGAATATGCCGTTATACCATCAAGCGCAAAATGCAGCATTCGCTTTAATGAGAATTTGGATTGCCCGGCAAAACGTTTCGGCGCAACAAATTCAATCTTAGTCTGCCGATAGCCAATCGCGCTGATCATACCTCGAATAAATCTGGCACGCTCCCGAAAGCGCCGGAAACTATCTACCACCTGTTTATCTAATAATCTAAAATCAGAGCCACCCTCGGTAACCTGTACATTAGACACGGCATTCATCAATTTATAAAACATGCCTGAGGTAAAGCTTTTAAACCAGGATACTCCTTCGGTATTAATTCTCACTGTCTGGACTACCTGGAAACCTTCTTCCCATTTGGCAATCAACTGCGGCAGCATCTCAGGCGGGTGCTGCATATCGCCATCCATGGTAATAACGGCATCCCCTTTTGCATGGTCCAGTCCGCAGGTTAAAGCCACCTGATGACCAAAATTGCGAGCCATAATGAGCGCCCGTACCCGCTTGTCCGCATTGACTAAACGTTCTAAGATAAACGGAGTAGCATCACTTGAACCATCATCGATAAAAATGAGTTCATAAGAATAGGCCAGCGGCTCCATAGCATTAACAACTTCCTGATAAAAGTTGTCGATATTATCCTGTTCGTTAAATACCGGCACAACAATAGATATTACCTTTTCCGGTGAAGCCATAATCAGCCTCCTTTTCACCATTTTATTATTGCACTGCCGGGCAGTGAATGCAAGTCCTG
This sequence comes from Sporomusa sp. GT1, assembly GCF_014634905.1. Classification (NCBI taxonomy): domain Bacteria; kingdom Bacillati; phylum Bacillota; class Negativicutes; order Selenomonadales; family Sporomusaceae; genus Sporomusa; species Sporomusa sp. GT1. The sequence goes on from NZ_BMBX01000001.1 coordinate 383,967, forward strand.
GAACTGAAAAAGCGAGATTACTTCCCATACCTGCAATGACGGTAAGGACCCGCTACAGTCATTGTGAGAGGTACGGCGAAACAATCTCGCTTTTTCACTTGGAACCTTCTTACGCTGTGATATCCTGACGTAAAACCATTGCGTCATGCAAATAAATATGCTTGATATCCTGCTGACAAGTATCGGTATTCCAAAGAATCAATACTCTGATACACAACGGCAGCGCTTCAGGACACTCTATTTCCTGGGTGCCAAATAATGGCACTTGTGTCCAGCCGAGTTTTCTTGCACCTGCAGCCGGAAAAGCCGCGTTTAAATCAGGGGTTGAGCTGAATATCACAGCGCCAATATCTTCGGTATTCATCGCATTTTCCCGTACAATTGCCGCTAGAAGTTCAGCCACGCGCTCAAAGATTTCTTCACATTGGTTTGCGGTAACAGTTGTCGCGCCTCGAACGCCACGCAGCATAATAACCACTCCTAGAGAAAAATTAGCATAGGCTTAGTATACAATATACGCGAAATTAATCCTTTTTCCTGCCAACATTGTAAATATATATATCCAATAACACTAAAGCCTCGCCGCCATGCTGTTAAGGTTAGTCTTCTTTCTTAGGTTTATTGCACCGGCAGGAGTCGCATACATGGCACCGCCACCAGCCACATTCGGGGCAAACGGCATTGGACTGATTCAGCTCAACATATTTTCCTTGTTCATACTCTTGCCAGCAAAAGCTGGCACCCGCTATTTTCTTTAACATAACCGACCGGGTATCTACCCATAATTTTTGCCCAAAAACAGTAATCAACAGCTCATGTACACCATTCTGCTCGTTAAACCTGTAATCTTCAGCAGGAAATACTTCAGGCACTCCTTTAAGGCTAAGGATAACATAGAGAACATTGTACTTCACAGTCCACCTCCCGCATGTATCCGCTGACTTAATCACTCTAAGACTCCCGCCTCTTTAGGCGGGAGTAAGAGCAGCTAAATCGCTGGATAATTCCGACTATACTCCAGTTGGGGGAACCTCACCGGAAGCAAGTCTTCAGTTATAATACCTATGTATGCGGCAGGCAGTTTATACCCCAAGAATCTAATACTCGCAATGTCCTGCAGATAGCATTGTCAACACTAGCTTGTACTATTTCACTTAATTCTAAACCAACATCAATAACGGCCGGCTGAACTCCTAATACAACCACGTCTTTCACCGGCTCTTCCAATACTTCCAGTGCCGCCAGCACGTCCTGAATCCCCAGTTCGTGCATGGATACTTTATGTTTAAAATAAGCCTTGACTTCCTCATTGGCAAACTGAAAAAAAGCCCCTGGCTCACTGCCGCCATTGATGGCATCAATAATCAGCAGCCGGTCAGCGCCTTTGATAAAGCGCAGCAATTCCATGCCAAGCGTACCGCCGTCAAGAACTTCAACAGTATCCGGAAAGGTATAACGCCGGGTAAGTTCTTCAACCACCCGGACGCCAAAACCTTCGTCCTGCATTAAAATATTGCCGATACCCAAAACAACGATTTTTTCCATGATGCAAGCTCCTATCATTCGCTCAATAGACAGAAGATTGCCACGCTAAATTCTGCTATACATCCGGCGTGGCAATCTCGATCTTGATTACTCTATCTTAGTTTTCAGCTTATCTTTTCTAATATCATCCAAATCATCAGGTTCTTCTTCCATATACTTGACACCGGAGAACATCGCCGATATCTCGCCGCCTTTTTCGGTAAAGTCAGCCCTGATTGCCATATATACGTGCACAATGACAAACAAGATGATACACCAGGCAACAAAATGGTGAATGATATGAACAGTGTATTCGTTAACCAGCCAGTTGTTAAACGGGCCAAATACTTTTGCCAGGAACCGGTTAGGCTCAATCATGTAGTACATCGCCAAACCGGTTATGGCTTCAATCAGAAACATAAGATATACTGCCAGATAGCCTGATCTGGCCAATGAATTCCGGAGATAAGGACGATGCTTGCCGCGCATGAACATATAATGCATCTGCGTATCCATAATTCCAGTCCAGTACAGCTTAGTCCACGGCTTAGGCAAAAGCCTGTCGCCGGGATTAATGATAAAGCCGTAAATGCGGGGAATAAAGGAGATGATAAGCACATAGCCTGCGATAAAATGAATATACCTTATCATTTCCATCGATAAAACATGATTAACGGCAAACGTTGGCTCTATTCCCTGTGTCCCCAGGAAAAAAGGATTGCCAATGTACAGGCCGGTAAGAAACAGAATAAATGTACATATTACCATAACCCAATGGAAAATCCGCGTCCACGGGCTAAACAGGTAATAAGGTTTCATTGCTCCTTGACGCATGACCGGTATTCCTCCTTTTTTATAAATACGGGTCGGTGCGAACTACTGCAAGTTCCTTGCCTTCTTTGTCATAGAGATGAGTGGCACAGGCCAGACAAGGGTCAAAAGAGTGAAGCACCCGCAGTATTTCAAGCGGCTTTTCGGCAATCTTTACTTTGGTATCAATCATACTGGCTTCATAAGCGCCATAGCCGGCTTTTCCGTCCCGGGGACAAGCGTTCCAGGTGGAAGGAACAATCGCCTGATAGTTTTCAATTTTGCCGTTTTTAATGGTTACCCAATGACTCAGGCCGCCTCGCGGCGCTTCGTGCAGACCCACTCCTTTGGCTTCCTTCGGCCAGGTTGCCGGATCCCAGGTAGCCGTGTTAGCTACTGTTGTGTCGCCGGCTTTAATACTGTTTATCAGTTTATCAAAGAAATACTTGGCAATATACGCATGCAGCTGTGCATCCAAAGCGCGGGCTGCCGTACGCCCCACTGTAGTCGGCATCCATTTTTCCGGCGGCAGATTTAATGCTTTGGACACTGCCTCAATCTGGTCAACCATGAATTTTTCCGCCCAGGTTGGCTCACCGATAATGCCTTGTTTAACCTTGGTATACACAATAATATATTTAGCCAGCGGGCCAACTTCAGCCATTTTACCATTCCATTTGGGTGTCTTAATCCAGGAATATTTGCCATCCTCGTTAAGATACTTCCAGTTGGTCTTGGTTCCTTCTTTCGGTTCGGTATATTGCGGAGTGGTAACACCGTTCCAGGGATGAAGGTCCTTGCCGGCTTCAGGATAACGGTACCAGGAATGTTCAACACCTTCGGTCAACACATTCGGATCAGTCAGGTCTTTACCTTCCAGCGGATGGAAGACAGCCTGGCCAATACCCTGACCAAAGTTTTCTACAACCCCGTTGGCACGGATTAGCAGATTTTTAAAATAATCGCCATTGGAAGTTCCGCTATAGCGGTCTTCGGGGAAATCGCCAAAGGCCAGCACCCGTTGTCCGGCTAAACCACCCCCGTCGGCAAAACCTGCTTTGACAAACAAATCGCCAATGACCAGCGCATCCGGTATGTAAAAATTATTTACCAAATCTATCGTCAGATTTATCGCAGTATCCACTACGGCTAACCGTTCGGTGTTAATAGGTGCATTCATATCATTCATGGAAATGGAACAGGGCATCCCGCCGACAATATAGTGCGGATGAGGGTTTTTGCCGCCAAAGATAACATGGGGAATAACAATTTCCCGCTGACGGTCAAGCATGTTCAGATAATGGGATACAGCCATCAGATGAGCTTCCGGCGGCAGCACATTATAGTCGGGATGATCCCAGTAATGGGCCGAAAAAAGACCCAGTTGGCCACTCTCTACAATGCCTTTTATTTTATTTTGAATTTCCCTGAAGTACGCGGTTGTTGCCTTCGGAAACTCTTTAGGATAGGCGTTGGTGTCAAAACTGACAGGGCCCTCAAACGTGAGGCTGTATTTTTCCAGTACCGTGTTCTGCAGAGCCGCCGTAGCTGCCGGGTCGGCTCTGAGCGCCGCTACCGGGCTGACCCAGTCCAGGGCATGCAAATGATAAAAATGGACAAGATGATCATGCACCATTTGCGTACCGGCTATTATATTGCGAATAAAGTTGGCGTTTTTGGGAATTTCAATACCTAACGCATCTTCAACCGCCCGCAAGCTGCCTAAAGCATGTACGGTAGTACAAACACCGCAGATTCTCTGGACAAACATCCAGGCATCCCGCGGATCCCTCCCGTTTACTATTAATTCAATCCCCCTCCAGGCAGTGCCGCTTGAAAGAGCATCTTCCACTTTGCCGGTAGCTTCATCTACTTCTATTTCAACCCGCAGGTGGCCTTCAATCCGGTTTATCGGATCAACAACTATGCGTTTCATCTAAACCGCTCCTCCTCATCCCTATTCATTGTCCTGGCCGCGTTCCGGCTTTGGTTCGTCCGTGCCGTCCTGCGCTTTTTCTGCTTTAGACTCATGCATTTTGTGCTGAACATAGGATGCAATACCATGAGTCGCTACACCGGCGGCAGTCACGCCGGCCAGGATAGCGCCAACTTTGTCTGCATTGACAATAGTATTAGGCACAGGGATGTTAGGCAGCCGTTCATAGAAAGGATCATTATCCCAGAAGTTATTGGCGGCACAGGCAACACAGGGCGCACCTGCCTGGATGGGATAACTCATACCATTCCACCAGCGTATATTGCCGCAGGAGTTATAAGCTTCCGGCCCCCGGCAGCCCACCTTATACAGACACCAGCCGGCCTTGCTGGCAATATCGTCAAATTTTTCCACAAACATACCGGAATCAAAAAATGGACGACGATAGCAAGTATCATGGATGCGATTGCCAAAAAATTGTTTAGGCCGTCCCTGATTATCAACAGGCGGTAACTGGCCGAAAAGAACATAATGCATAATGGTACCTGTCAGCACTTCCGGAATCGGCGGACAGCCAGGCACCTTGATAATCGGCTTGCCACTAACAATCTCACTTACTGCCACCGACTTGGTGGGATTGGGTCTGGCGGCCTGAATTCCGCCCCAGGCGGCACAGGAACCATTTTCAATAATCGCTGCCGCATTTTTAGCGACATGCTTCAATGTCTCAAGCATGGGTTTCCCGCCAACCATACAGTATATGCCAGCTTCCGCAGTAGGCACAGCGCCTTCAAAAACCAGAACATACTGACCCGCATATTTTTTTATTGTTTCTTCCAGGTGATGTTCCAGTGGCTCGCCGGCAGTGGCAGCCAGTACATCCATGTATTCAAGAGCAATCATATTAAGCACCAGATCGGAAGCCAACGGTGACTGGGAACGAATAAAGCTCTCGTCGCAACCTGTACACTCATGACCATGCAGCCAAATGACCGGCAGCAACGGTTTTTTCTCTGCCGCTTCAATGACACGGGGTATTAGTTCGGTAGACAGCCCCATAATACTGGTCAGAGCCACGCATGTTTTAACGAAATCACGCCTGCTGATATTTTTCTTCTGAAATAATCCCCAAAGGGTATCCCGCTTTTCCATAGTCGCCCCCCTTAAAATAATACTGTTTACAAATTAATCCTTCTTCTGATATTCTGCTTATTTTTCCAGTTTCCTGTCGCACTTGTCAAAAAATAATAAATTACAATTAGAACTTATTATGCCGCAGCTATACAGGCAATTTACAGGCGGGTGATGTATAGGCAATACACCACCCGCCTGCACCATAAACTGCTTTCACTTGTTAATTACTTATAGAGAGTTGGTTCCTGCTGCCTTATTGGCAGCATTAATAGACTGATGAGATAAATCAATGGACTGCCCCAGCGTGTTAAGTCCTTGAACCGGATTATGGAACCCCATACTGTTGGAGGCTGCCATGTAATCCCAATACCATTGAGCCCGGCGCAGCAATTCACGGGCATTGGCCAGTTCAGTCTGATTGACATTCGGGATTTGACTGGCTTTTTGAATGGCTTCATGGGCTCTGGCAACATTTTCTCCCGCCATATGCTGAAGCTGCCAGGTATTATCCTGATAGGCCTTAACCTGGTTGAATAAAAGTTCCTGTCCCTGGGTATGGCAGGGGGAACAAGATTCATCAAGCGTCTTTAACGGGCTTGTCATCCAGTGCGAACTATACTTCTGTCCGTTTTTTCGCATATAGGGCATATGGCAATCAGCACAGGACACACCAAATTTGCCATGAACCCCATTTTGCCATTCTTCATAATCGGGATGTTGTGCCTTTAAAACAGGCACTTTTGAATCGGTTTGCAGAAAATCATATTCAAATCCGTTCGGTTTGTCGGAATAATACTCATACATTTCCTGAGGAGTCAGGCCTTTATCCCAGGGAAATATTACTTTGAAGGTGCCTGGCTCAAAATAGTACTCAGAATGGCATTGACCACATACATAAGAACGCATCTCTTCACGGCTGGCCTTGCTGACATCTATGCCACGCCGTTGCATAGCTTCGATAAAGGCCGGATTAATTACCCGCAATCCCATAGTCTCAGGATCATGGCAGTTAGCGCAGTTGATCGGATGATCTTTGGCCCGGTCCATGAGTTCATTAAGCGGTCGACTGGCATAACCCCAGCCCATTTCCTGATAAAATTGCTCCAGATACGGTGTTTTACAGGTAACACAGGCACCTTTAGCTGCCGGACCAATTCGCTTGGATTCCCGCAAATCGTGCATCGCATACTGGTGACCGCGATCTTCGGTATAATCTTTGCTGAAGGGATTGCCTTTGAAGTTGACAAATAATTCGGGCTGTCTTTCCGATTTTTGAATATTGATGCCGCCCCCATAACCTGTCGGCGAAGGTGCGGTTTCTAAATTCTTCTGATAGCTTTCGTAATACAGCGGGTAGTTTTTACCCCAGGCTTCGATGTTATATTCACCTGCCGGAAGTTTAACCAACTGTACTGCTGATTGCGGTTTAAACAACCATATACGGCTAAGCACCGCTCCTGTAAACAGGATAATAAGCACGAGAAAAGCAGCCAAGACTTTTTGGGTCTTATTCAACAGGAACACCCTCCTTAACTACAATCTGATTATGAATCATGCCGCGGTGGCATTTGGTGCAGGCGTACCCGCCGCTTGCCGACATAAAAGTATTGCCGATCGTATAAGCATGGCAACGGGCACAGTTATCGTTTACAATAGCTCTGCCTTTGGCACTAATCCGAATAGTATCAGGATAATCACGCAAGAATTCATGATAGGTGTCATGCATACCGGTTTGTCCTTTGACAATCATTTTCTCAACCAGGTTCTCCTGAGGCAAATGGCAATCCCCGCAACTAAACTGACGGTGATTGGACGCCTGCCAGGTAACCGCTGCATGCTGCATGGAGTGGCAGCTGCTGCAAAAGGAAGCCTTGTCTGCATAAGCTATGCCGCCGCCTGCTATGGCAAACCCGGCAATGGCTGCTAATGCGCCAATCAGCATGAAGGCAAGAGTGTTTCTTTCCAGATATTTTTTCCATCCCAATGTAGCCACCTCCCGATAACCGTTCAGATCTGCGTACTATTCAGCATTATTAGATTCCCATTTTTGGAAGGGTTTATGCCAAAAAAAGAAGCTGGCTGAAACAAAGTTTCAGCACAGCTTCTTTTTTAGCAGTATCATCTATTTCCCCGGTTACACCAAGGCTCTTCAGCCAAATAATCTCCGTCAGAATAATAATACGCTCTGGCGCGGCAACCGCCACACAGGCTGTCATAACCACAAGAACCGCAGCCGCCTTTGAGCGGTTCCTGGCGCAGTTCTTGAAAGACCTTACTGTCTTGCCATATTGTATCAAAAGCAGCCTCTCTCACGTTACCTACTTTCAGCGGTAAATACGGACAAGGCTGGACATCGCCATTAGGCAATATGACACAATAGGTAGTACCTGCCAGACAACCGCGGGTATAACGCATGGGTACGCCGCGTTCTTTAGCAATACGCATAAACTGCGGGGCACAGGTTGGTTTTATTTCAATAGAGGTGGTTGCCTGCTTGTCAAGAATGCGTGTCAGCAGGGCTTCATACTCTGCTGTCTTAAGCGTGGTTTCTTCAATATCTTTTCCCCGCCCGGCAGGCACAAGAAAAAAGATATGATGAGCAACAGCGCCTAACTCAACAGCCAGATCGGTAACCTTGGTAATTTCATTTTCATTCCAGTTGGTCACGGTGGTATGGAGCTGGAAAGGCAAACCGGCTTCCCGGCAGTTTTTGATCCCCTCCATGGTTTGCTGCCAAGCGCCTTTCACTCCCCGGAAGGTGTCATGACGTTCAGCGTCACAGCTGTCTACACTTATGCCTGCGCACATTAATCCGGCAGACTTCAGCCTGGCCGGAACCTCACCGGTCAGCATAATGCCATTGGTGCCGAGTACCGGTCTAAGCCCGACGGCAGCAGCATGGGTAATGAGTTCATAGATATCAGCGCGCAGCATGGGCTCGCCACCGCTTAAAATCATAATCTTAAAGCCGGCTCTGGCGATCTCGCTAAGCAATTTTTTGCCTTCAGCGGTGCTTAGCTCATCAGAACGTTTAGCGCCCGCATCGCGGTAACAGTGTATACAATTGATATTACACTGTTGTGTGGTATTCCATGAGATTATCATGCAGTTACTCCTTGTAATCAGTAAGATAGCACGCCGGATCTTCGCTCCAAATATCACCCGATACTGCCTCTGCCCTTATCCGGCAGCCACCACAGAAACTTTTGTAGCGGCACTCGCCACAGCGACCGGTAACATGGCTTTGTTTATCACGCAGCTTGCACAAAAATTCATCTTGTGCATTGTGCCAGATTTGACTGAATGATTGTTTGCGAACATTGCCAAGCGATTTATGGCCCCAGAACTGACAGGCATGAACATCACCCTGGGGATCAACATTAGCCATTTTCTGTCCGGCCGAACAGCCGCCATGCATACCCAAAAGCTCTTTAATTTCGGGTACCCGTTCCGGCTGAGTACGCTCAAAATGTTGCAGAATATAGATGCCGTCGGCATGATTATCGGTGGTAAGAATTTCAACTTCCACGCCACGCTTGTGAAAATCCAGTGTCCGTTCAATTAAATATTCAATTGTCTGGCGTTTCTGTTCAGAAGTGGTATCAAGTTCAGCCATTTCCTTGCCTCGTCCGGCATATACCAGATGATACATACAGAAACGAGGAATCTTCTCTTGTTCAACTATATCTAAAATATCGGGCAATGTATGATAATTCAGCTTGTTAACAGTAAAACGGATCCCTGTTTTGTTACCGGCGGCAATAGAGTTGCGGATTCCGGCAAGAGTTTCTTTAAAAGCCCCTTTTTTCCCCCGGAAATAGTCGTGCACTTCTTCATTGCCGTCAACACTAACGCCGACATACTGGAAGCCGGTATCTTTAATACGTTTGGCCATCTGCGGGGTAATGAGCGTGCCATTTGTTGAAATAACCGGGCGAATGCCCTTCTCAAGGGTATAAGCCCCCAGTTCAAACAAATCCTGGCGGACAAGTGGTTCACCGCCGGAAAACAGTAATACAGGCACTTTCATGCCTGCCAGGTCATCAATAAAACGCTTGGCTTCAGCAGTAGTAAATTCACCTGCATAATCACGGTCTTCAGCACAGATATAACAGTGCTGGCAATTAAGATTACAGCGGTTGGTCGAATTCCATACGACAATGGGTGTTGCGTCTGAGGAAAATTGAAGCATCTGGGGCGGCAAGTGGCGGGAACTACGACCATATTTTACGATGTCAGACACAGTCGCCGTGCCGCAAAGCAATTTGGTGCAACCTATCATCTTGTATTATTTCTCCTTCGATTTTAAGTTTTATAATAATTTCGACATACGGCGAAAAGTTCCCTGCTGGCCTTACAAACTTTTCCGATAATTGTAAACAAGCCCTATAGTTGACGGGGAATATATAGTATCCCATAAGGATTTACAGTAGGTTGTTGGTAAGAGCGCAGGTTAAGCGCCTGCGTCGGAACATAACTAACAACCTGCTGTAGAGGAAAATCTGTATTGGATTTTATATAGTACAACTCCCGGATACCATATAGTACCCGGGAGTTGTGGTTTTAAAACAGCTTTTCCAAAGCATCACCAATATCTTTTTTCGGACGATAGCCGGTAATCCTGGCAACTTCCCTGCCGCCTTTAAAGAATACCAGCGTAGGAATACTCATAACATTGTATTGGCTGGCCAGTTCCTGTTGCTCATCCACATTAATCTTAGCTACATCTGCCCGGCCTTCGAAGTTTTTGGCCACAGCCTCCACTTCCGGTCCCACCATTTTGCAAGGACCACACCAGGGCGCCCAAAAGTCGACAAGCACCGGTTTGTCGGCTTTAATGACATTGTCATTAAATTCCACCGCGTTTGTAATGGTAATTATACTCATTTTCCCGCCTCCTTGGACTAGCAGTCCGCCAAGCCCAAATCCGCAGTGTTCTTATCGCGAGCTTTCCCGCCCAGCTTCGTTGGCCCACAAGGGCATAAGGGCAAGATCGGTTTCTGCTGTCGTTATCACTCGGCACAAACCGTGTTTACTTTATCGTCACCTTACATATGTCCGATATGTGCGGCTCCTCCGCCTTGCTGGACGAAAAATCTCGCGCAATTCATCCTACGGCTTTAGACTTGGCAGACTACCGATGGTATTTATTATCTCTATTTCACAACAATATTAACCAGTTTCTGCGGCACAGATATTACTCTGACAACCTCTTTACCGGCAATAAGCTCACGGACTCTTTCCTGCTCAAGCGCTGTCTTTTCCAGTTCTTTTGCACTGAGGCCTGCTGCGACAACCACTTTGTCGCGGACTTTGCCGTTAATCTGAAGAACAATCTCGACTTCTTCGACTTCCAGGGCAGACGCATCAAATGTCGGCCAGAATTGTTTATGAACACTGCCGTCGGCAATGGTCTCCAGCCATAATTCTTCGGTGACATGAGGAGCGAACGGAGCAAGCATTTTCAGCAGACTTGCGACTACCTCCCGCAACAAAGCAGCGTTGGGTGTTATACTTTGCTCTTTCAGGGCATACATCGCATTAACCAATTCCATAATCGCACTGATGGCTGTATTAAAGTTAAACCGCTGACCGATGTCCTCGGTTACCCGTTTGATGGTTATGTGCAGAATGCGGCGAAGTTCTTTTTCTGCTTTAGTCAGTTGGCTTGGATCATAGCTTGCCGTCTCTGCCTGGATATACGGTCCATAATGACCGATAATCCGCCACAGACGTCCTAAGAAACGGTATGCACCCTCAACGCCCTGGTCACTCCATTCCAAATCCCGTTCCGGGGGTGCCGCAAATAAGATAAACAATCTGGCGGTATCGGCACCGTACTTGCCAATAATCTCTTCCGGCGAAACAACATTGCCTTTGGACTTGGACATTTTGGCACCGTCTTTGATAACCATCCCCTGGGTTAACAGGTTCTTAAACGGCTCATTGACATTAACCAGGCCGGCATCTTTTAATACTTTGGTAAAAAACCGTGAATACAGAAGGTGCAAAATGGCGTGTTCTATGCCACCGATATATTGATCGACAGGCATCCAATAGTTGGCTTTATCAGGATCAAAGGGCTCGTCCGCACTATGCGGGCTGGTATACCGGAAGTAATACCAGGAGGAGCAGATAAAGGTATCCATAGTATCTGTTTCCCGCCGCGCCTTGCCACCACATTTCGGACAAGTACAGCTGATAAACTCCTCGGCTTTAGCCAGTGGCGATACCGAGCCGCTGGTAAAATCAACGTTTTCAGGCAATAAAACCGGTAATTGTTCTTTGGGAACAGGTACTGTACCACACTCAGGACAATAGATGACAGGAATCGGTGCGCCCCAATAACGCTGACGGGAAATGAGCCAGTCACGCAGACGATAGTTAATCCGCCGCTTGCCAATGCCTTGTGTTTCGAACCATTGCGCAATTTTGACCTTGCCGGCTTCGTTATCCAGACCGCTGAATTCACCTGAATTAACCATAATACCCTGGCCATCATACGCGCCAGTCATATCATTAAGGTTTAGCGCTTGGTCAGCCGGCTGAACTACCAGCCTTTTCGGCAAATCATACTTATTGGCAAATTCCCAGTCACGCTGGTCATGAGCCGGTACACCCATAACTGCACCGGTACCGTATTCTGCCAATACATAGTTGGCTATCCAGATAGGCACTTGCTCACCGGTAAACGGGTGAAGAGCATACGCCCCGGTAAAGATGCCCTCTTTTTCCGTCTCAGTGGATGTGCGGGCAATTTCACTTTGTCCTCTGACCTTCTCGATAAAGGCTCTGACAGCCGCTTCCTCCGGTTTGCCGGTAACAAGCTTGTCCACCAGCGCATGCTCCGGTGCCAGTACAATATAACTGACACCAAAAACCGTATCATGGCGGGTGGTGTACACGGCAATCTTATCATTTATTTCAGGCACGGCAAAACTGAATTCAGCGCCTTCACTGCGGCCAATCCAGTTTTCCTGCATGGTCTTAACCCGTTCAGGCCAGCCTTTAAGCTCAGGCAAATCGTCTAAAAGCCGGTCAGCATACTCTGTTATCTTTAAAAACCATTGTTCGAGGTCTTTTTTAACAACATCAGAGTCACAGCGCCAGCAGCGTCCGTCAACCACCTGCTCATTGGCCAGTACGGTATTACAGTCATTACACCAGTTTACTGCCGCTTTCTTTTTATACGCTAATCCACGCTCAAAAAACAGCAAGAACAGCCACTGGGTCCAATGATAATAATTCGGATGACAGGTGGCTACTTCGCGGTCCCAGTCATAAGACAACCCCAGCTCTTGCTGCTGGCGGCGCATGTTAGCAATATTATCCTTAGTCCAGGACGAAGGATGAATGCCATGCTTAATAGCGGCGTTTTCGGCAGGCATGCCAAAAGCATCCCACCCCATAGGATGCAGCACATTGTAGCCTTGCATGACTTTGAATCTGGCGACAACATCACCAATCGAATAATTACGTACATGGCCCATGTGCAAATTTCCTGATGGATAGGGAAACATCTCCAAAACATAATATTCTGGTCGCTGGCGGTTAATAGTTGTGCAGAAAGCATTGCTTTCAGCCCAGAGTTTTTGCCATTTGGCCTCAATCTCGCCTGGCATGTATTTTTCATTCATCGAGTAAATCCCCCTTGGACAGATAAGATAATAAACTATAGCTTACACTGAGCTTTAGCGTAAGAGAAGCCGATTAATTTCTATACCCGTAGAATATAAAAAAATCCCGTGGCTAACGCCAGGGACGAGGCTTCTCGCGGTACCACCCTGTTTGATGACAATTGTCATCCACTCATTTGCCAATAACGCCAGCCTCGCGTCGACCACTACAAACGTTCACAGTCGCTCTTCAGCAGCGAGTTCAATAATAGTACAGATTGGCTCACAGCGACCGCCAACTTTCTGAACCGCAGCTATCATTTACTATTCTGCCTCTTAAGATTTGCATTCTCAATTATATAGTAATAATTTGCAAAAGTCAACTTATGGATAAATGAGTCTTTGTGCCGCACCGTCATAAGCCGGGTGGATAGCACCCCGACCCCTGTTTGACATAAATAGCACCAAGTGCAGCAGACTATAAACGCAAGCAGCTGTTTCTAGCAGATGGTTGGCTGGCTCCGCGACCACAGTAAATTTTGCAGCCGAAATCTATATGGTATAATTATACGGTGAGACGTTTTCGAAGGGGTATGGGTATGAAGCATTGGCAAGGTTACTGGCAAAGATACCGGCTGCATTTTAGCGGAGCGGCCTTGTTTGTGGCGCTGGAGGCGGTATGCGATTTGCTGCAACCGACCATTATGGCCAGTATTATTGATATTGGTGTGGCCAACCGGGATCTGGATTATGTACTGCAGCAGGGCGGCATCATGCTGCTGGTGACGGCGGTAGGCGCTTTGGCGGCAACCGCCCGCAATATCATTTCCAGTACAGTATCCCAGCGGATGGGCACCGAACTGCGCAGCCAGGTCTATGAAAAAATTCAGACCCTGCCGTTTACCATGGTTGACAAATTTGACCGGGCAGCCCTGATAACCCGGCTGACCAATGACGTAACCCAGATTCAGTCGCTGGTAAACGGCATGATGCGCATTTCGCTGAAAGCACCTATTCTTTGCATTGGTGGCCTGATTATGGCAGTCAGTCTAAACCCTCGCCTGAGCGTGGTGCTGGCCGGCGTTGTGCCGGTGGTGGGCTTGCTGATTGCCATTAATATGAAAATCGGGTATCCCATGTTTCTGGCGGTGCAGTCCGCCCTTGATCAAATGAACCGGACAGTACGGGAGACAGTGGCCGGGGTCCGGGTGGTAAGGGCCTTTAACCGGTTTAGTTATGAACAAACCAAGTTTGCGACTGTTAATACCTATTTCCGGGAGCGGTCGGAGACAGCGCTGCGCCGGATGGCAGTTTTCGGACCGAGCATTGCCCTGACGATGAATCTGGGAGTGGTCGCCGTCCTCTGGCTGGGCGGCCGCGGAGTGAAAAGCGGCGAGATGCAGGTCGGCCATATTATTGCTTTTATAAATTACATGACCCAAATATTATTTGCACTGGTCATTATTGCGCTGGTATTCAACGTATTTGTCCGGGCCCGGGTTTCGGCCCGCCGGATCGAAGAAGTGCTGAATGTCCAGGCAGACGGGACGGAGGAACTGGCAGCCGACCCGGCGCCTCTTTCCTTCCAGGGCAGGATTGACTTCGAACAGGTCTCTTTTGCCTATGATGGAACGCTGGCACTGGATAATATTTCGCTGACCTGCCTGCCGGGAGAAACCGTCGGCATTATCGGGCCGACCGGCTCAGGGAAAAGCACGCTGGTGCAGCTGATTCCAAGACTGTATGAACCTGCAGCCGGCACTGTGAAGCTGGACGGCCTCGATATCCGCCGGCTAAATCCCCGGCTGCTGCGGGATAGGATAGCCTTTGTGCCGCAAAAGGCCTTGCTATTTTCCGGCACGATTCTGGACAATATCCACTGGGGCAAAGAGGGAGCAACGTCGGCAGAAATAGAAACTGCCGCCCGCATGGCCCAGGCCCATGACTTTGTCATGGATTTCCCGGAAGGCTATGAAACCTGGATTGGGCAGGGAGGCGTCAATTTATCCGGCGGGCAGAAACAGCGGCTGGCCATTGCCCGGGCGCTGGTGCGCAAGCCGGCCATTTTGATTCTCGACGATGCCACCAGTGCGGTAGATGTTGCTACCGAGGCCCGGATTAGACAGGCTTTAGCGGCCTATGCGGCCGGGCTGACCTGTTTTATTATCGCCCAGCGGATTTCTTCTATTATGACAGCCGATAAAATTGCTGTTTTGGATGAAGGAAAACTCGTCGGACTGGGACAGCATGAAGAGTTGCTGGCAAGTTGCGCGGTATACCGGGAAATTTGCCAGTCGCAGTTAGTATCTTGTGTCACCTAATTCTTTGGATTATATAGCAGTCTTTTTCCGCCCTGCGTTGTTGTCGTCGCCTTACATATGTCCGATATGCGCGGCTCCTCCGCCTAGCAGGGCGAAAAAACCCTTGCTATCTAATCTCAAATTTCAAGTGACACAAGGTACTAGACGGGGAGGGTTGCTGATGGCAGAGCAGGACCGGCGGAAAAATTCCGGCTCCGGATCTTACCGGGAATTTTTGCGCGGCGGCAAGGGTTTGGGCCGGAGCAAACAGCAAGCAGTGATCAAGCCGCAGCATTTTTGGTCAACACTTGGCCGGTTGTGGTACTATCTTGGCCGGGAGAAAGAACAACTAAGCGTTATCTTTGGCATGGTACTGCTGGAAGGAGCGCTGGCGCTGGCCGGCCCCTATCTGGTCGGTGTGGCAGTGGATGCAGTGACAGCCTACGGCCAGGGCGGTTCTCCCGCCCGGCTGGAACAGCTCATTTTTATGCTGCTGGCTGTGTATCTGGGCACAGCTGCACTGTCTGCCGTTGGAGGCTGGTTGATTGTGGGCGTGTCTCAGCGGCTGGTGGCTGTCCTGCGCCGGGAACTGTTTACCAAGCTGCAGAAGGTTCCGCTGGTATATATCGATACCCGGGGCCATGGTGATGTCATGAGCCGTTTTACCAATGACATTGATATTGTAAGTACAACGGTTTCGCAAGCGGCCAGCCAGATAATGGGCGGCTCGATCGCAATTGCGGGTTCAGTGGTCATGATGCTGTGGCTGAGTCCGCTCCTGACGCTGGCTGCTATGATTACGGTGCCGCTGTTGGTTTTGCTGACCAAGGCAATTTCCCGGCGGACCGGACAGCTGTTTAAGGAACAGCAGGATCAGTTAGGCCGTCTCAATGCCCATGCTGAAGAAACTATCAGCGGGATTGAAGTGATTAGGGCCTATAATCATGAGGCAAAAGCCATTACCGAATTCAACCTGATCAATGACCAGCTCTGCCAGGTGGGGCTTAAAGCGCAAATCTGGTCAGGATTTTTAATGCCGATTATGAATGTCATCAACAATGTGGGCTTTGCCGCCATTGCCATCGTCGGCGGTATTCTGGCCGTCAATCAGGGAATTACCGTCGGCGTCATCGCCAGTTTCCTAGGGTATTCCCGTCAGTTTATCCGGCCACTCAACGACTTGGGTAATACCTTTAATACACTCCAGTCAGGGGTCGCCGGTGCCGAACGGGTCATAGAGCTGCTGGATACTGCCGAAGAACCACCGGATCCGCCAGGGGCGGCAGTGCTGCACAAGCCACGGGGCGAAGTGATCTTTGACAGGGTTTCCTTTGGCTACCGGCCGGACCGGCCAATTTTGCATGCTATTAGTTTTACAGCCGCCGCCGGCAGCAGCATTGCCCTCATTGGCCCGACTGGCGCCGGCAAGACGACCATCGTCAATCTGTTAACCCGTTTTTATGACGTTACCGGCGGAACCATTTACATTGACGGGCGGGATATCCGCGACTATACCCGCGACAGTGTGCGCAGCACGTTCGGCATTGTCCTGCAGGACACCTACCTGTTCTCGGGGACAATCCGGGATAACATCCGTTATGGCCGGCCGGGGGCGTCCGATGCGGATGTGGCGGCCGCAGCCGCCAAAGCCAATGCGGCCGGGTTTATTGAGCGCTTCCCACTGGGGTATGAGACCGAACTGACGGAAAACGGCAGTAACTTAAGTCAGGGACAGCGGCAATTGTTAGCCATTGCCCGGGTTATCCTGGCTGACCCCTCCATCTTGGTATTAGATGAAGCCACTAGCAGCATTGATACCCGGACAGAAGGGTATATCCAGACTGCGTTGAAGACCATTATGCAGGGCCGGACCACGTTTATTATCGCTCACCGTTTAAACACCATCCGTGATGTGGACATGGTGCTGGAAATTCAAGACGGCAGGATTGCCGTCCAAAGACTGCGGCAGCAGGCCTAAGCTACGGGAACAGCTGCCCTTCAATCCGGCTCCGGAGTACCGGCGGCACAAGCGCCGACCGGCAGCGAAAAACTTAGAGGGTTTATAAAACTGTTCTATCTCAGTCAAACCTTCATACACTGTTCATAAGGAGGTGCGTCATGTATAAGCTTATTATCGGCAATGTCAGAGTGACCGTAAATGATGACAGTATTAAGCGGGAGCAGGCCGCCGCTTATGGCAAACAGGCGATTGCCGCTGCCAGCCAGCAGGGCAAGCTACTCTCCCATGTTGAACTTAGTACCGGACCAGACGGTATTGAGGTTGCCTGCACGGAAAAAGCCGGTTGCCGCATGATCAGAAAATCCATTACCCAAAGTATGCTTGACGGTGTCTTAGATGCCGCCAAAGAGAAATTCTATCCCACCGGAACCTTTTCCCAAAAAGATTTATGGTTTGACAGCGAAACAGGTCAGGAGTGGCGGGGACAGGAATGCGAGTTAGCGCGTCAGGACGTTTTGAAAAGATTAGAAGAATGGGTAAGTTCTCAAAATTCCCAAATCCATACATAACCGGCACTTACGGACAAGTCAGAAGTTACGGGGAAACAACCAAAACCACCCTGAAACCAAAATCGGAATCCGGGTGGTTTTAGTTTGCTCTTAGCAATAGGGATAAGCATCTTTTTCATTGCCGTTGCAGCGTCCGGGTGACAATACATAGGCGTATTTGCGTGCATAGTGGTTCCTGTGTTTGGCAGCATGAGCCAATAGGGTGTAAAATATATCTATTTCCTCAAAGTTATTATATATACCGAAACTAATCCGGGCTAAACCGGGTATCCTTTTATCATCATGGGTTTGATAGTATTTGATTTCCTCTTCATTCAAGTTCAGCAGCTTTTCAACATAGGGGTGGGCGCAGAATAAGCCACTGCGAATGGCAATTCCGGCTTCCTGGGACAAAAGTTCGGCAACCTGACTATGGTGCAAGCCTTCTAAACTAAAGGATATCAGGCTTACCCGCTCCTCTCTTCTTTCCTGGCGACTGTATAAAGTAACACCGGGAATCTCTAACAAGCTGTCGATAGCATACTCAATGAGTGCCTGTTCGTAATTATGGATTTCGGTAATAGACAGACGGGACAGCGCTTCTATGGCGGTAATCAGCGCCAGCACCCCCATCATATTGGGAGTGCCGGCTTCATATTTTGCCGGTGGGTCATCCCACTCAATATGTTGCTGTGAAACCAGGCCAACTGCTCCTCCCCCCTGATACACGGGAACAGCCTGTTCAAAGCATTTCTTCGGCCCAATCAACACGCCGGTGCCAAACGGCGCATACATTTTATGGGCTGAAAAAGCCAGAAAATCAATATGTTCGGGCGAATGCTGCGGTTTCATGTTCACCGGAGCATGCGGAACCCATTGGGCACCATCAACAAAAATCCTGGCCCCGTATTTATGGGCCAATCTGGCAATTTTAGGAATAGGATTGATATAGCCGGTAACATTAGAAGCACCGGTAACAGCTACCAGGCTTACTTTTCCCCGATAGGCCCGCAGCTTGGTTTCCAGGTCTTCTAACGATAATCTGCCTGATTTGGTTAATCCTACATAGTCGACAGTAAATTTATCCCGCCAAGGCATGTCATTAGCTAAATGTTCCATATCTGTTGATAACACGACCTGCTCTTTGCCGCCTGCTGCCAGGACATAGGCCAGTATATTGATGGATTCGGTGGTGTTTTTGGTAAAAATAATGACATCACCTGGATCAGCCTTAACAAAATGCCTGACAACTTCCCGCCCGCGGTCATAAAGCTCTGAAGTCAGAATTGATTTATAACCTCTGCCCCGATGAACCGAAGCATACCAGGGAGCAAACCGGGAAATTGCTTTTATTACCGGGCTTAACGGCGGCGTGGTGGCTGCATTATCAAAATTAATCGCCGTAACCTGCCGGCCATTTGCCAATGTGACTTTCGTATCACATCCGGCCACTAGGGTTCGAAAATAACTTCCTGGGTTCCGGTAAATCATATTTCAACCCCGCTTTTCATTATTTTTTTTAATACGCCGTCAATATAATTTATGCAGCCGGTCAAGCCGGGGGAATAGCAATGCAGGATTTTCAGAGACCAGAGAATAATTATCTACTATTGAACCATTAGAGATAGCCTGAAGGAGTCGTTATGCTAACAGATGAACAGATTCGGCACGAAGCGGATATTGATGCTTCATATACCAGAGGATTGCACTATTATCGCAATAGCTGTGTCAAAACTTTGCACTTCTCAGCCTCTGACAGCACCTTTGAAGCCAAAGTGCTGGGAAACGACCTGTATAGAATAGCTGTGACATTTACCCCGGCGCAAAAGATTGAACAATATCACTGCGATTGTCCGGCTTTTTTCAGATATCATGGCGCTTGCAAGCATATTGTCGCTGTGTTGAAAGCCATCCAGCAGAATTGGGATACCTATTTCACTACAGCCAGCTATGTCCCAATAACGCGTGCAACCAAAGCAATGCTGGATTTTTTTCAGAATACCGGGCTTGAAGCCCAAGTGGACAAGCCCTACTCAGCCTCGCGGTTAAAGCTTATCCCCACCTATAGCTTTCAATGGTATCCTGACCAAAGACTAAGTCGGCTGGATTTTACCATTGGCACCGACCGGATGTATGTTGTGAAGAATATTCCACAACTCATCACCGCTATGGACACTAATCAAGAACTTATCTTTGGTAAAAACTTTACCTTACATCCCGTCGAAGCTATCTTTGATGAACCTTCAGCAGCTCTGCTGCAGCTGCTGAAAAATGCTTACGACGAAGAAAATCAGCGAGCCTTATGGAATTATCATTCATTTTCCGGGTCATCTGCCAACTCTGCTTTTAGTGAAGCCAGGCATTTTAAACTAACCAATACCTATCTTATGCGCTTCTTCGAGATTATGCACACTCAGCCTTTTACTGCCATAATTGACGGTCAAACACCGGCTAAGCTTACTGTACAAAAAGGCAGACCGCCAATACAGCTTGCAGTTGAAGCCGCTAAAGGCGGTTTACGCCTGTCTATGGCGGCCAAAGATGAAGTATTTTACGGACTTGATACCGATTACCGCTACATTTACCATAACAACACTATCTATCACACCGATACGGTATTCGCCGGCTATGTTAAACGGCTGCTTGAGTGCTTATGCGAAACCAGAAAAGCCGAAATAGCTATTCCGGCAATAACAGTGTCTGATTTTGTGTCAGGTACCCTACCGGTGTTGGAAACTATTGCTTCAGTAAAGGTAGATGCCACTGTTTACAACAAATTCCACAAAGAACCTTTGGTACAACATGTGTATTTGGATAAATTCGCAGAAGGGCTCAGCGCAAAAATTGAGTTTTGCTATGGCACTGTTATCATCAACCCGGCTGCCGACACAAGCGCAGTTTCTTCTATCCCGGAGGAAAAATGGCTTTTGCGGTCTACAGCAGAGGAACGGGAGCTGTTAAGTATTTTTCAACAGCACGGCTTTGTTTGGGAAAATGGCAGCCTGGTTTTACCTGACGAAGACGCTGCCTATACGTTTCTGCAGCAAGGCTTGCCACAGCTGCAGGATATTGCCGAAATATTTTACTCCAATGAGTTTCACCATATCAAAATTCAGCCTGCCGGCAAGATTGCCGCCGGTGTAAGACTGAATACCCATACTGACATGCTGGAGTTTTCACTGCAGCTGGACGATATCTCTGCTAAAGAATTAATCGAATTATTAGCCGCATACAAATTGAAAAAGCGCTATCACCGTCTGCCAAATGGTGCATTCATTCCGCTTGATTCCACCGAATTTCAAACAGCCGCCAGACTGATTGACGCGCTGGGCCTGCGCCCGGCCGACATTGAGAAACAAGTGGTAGAACTGCCCAAATACCGTGCCCTGTATCTTGACAGCCTGGCAAGGGAGTCACCGGACTTTACCATGGAACGCAGCAGTACCTTTAAACGTATGGTACAAGACATCCGCGAACCGCAGGATAGCGAATGCGTTATTCCGCAAGGCATCCAGGGCAAACTCAGAGATTATCAAAAAACCGGCTTTAAATGGCTCAAATCTCTTGCCAATTACGGGTTAGGCGGTATCTTAGCCGATGATATGGGGCTGGGAAAAACCCTGCAGGTAATTGCTTTTGTCCTTTCAGAAAAGGCTAACTGTCAAGCGCCGTCACTGGTCATCGCTCCCACCTCACTTGTCTACAACTGGCAGGAAGAAGTGTTCAAGTTTGCGCCCAGCCTAAACGCAGTCGTTATCTCCGGCCAGCCTGATGAACGGGTGGAACAGCTCCAGGATATCGGTAATGCCGATCTGGTCATAACCTCCTATGGCCTGATTCGCCGTGACGTAACCTTTTATCAAAAAACTGCTTTTAAATACTGTTTCCTGGATGAAGCCCAGCATATTAAAAATCCCAACACGCTAAATGCCAAATCAGTTAAGCAAATTAAGGCCGGCAGTTATTTTGCCCTTACCGGCACCCCGATTGAAAACACCTTAACCGAGCTGTGGTCGATTTTTGATTTCCTGATGCCCGGTTATTTGCGCTCACACAAAGCGTTTACCAGCCGGTTTGAAATTCCCATTGTTAAAAATGGCGACAAGAGAGCGCTAGCAGAACTGGGGCGGCACATCAAACCCTTTATTATGCGGCGCATGAAAAAAGCAGTTCTTAAAGAACTGCCGGAAAAGGTCGAGACTAAGATGGTCAGCGAAATGACCCCGGAACAAACCAAGCTGTATGCCGCCTGGCTCTTAAAGGCCAAATCAGAGTTCGAAGCCGAAGTCAGCGCCAACGGCTTTGAAAAAAGCCAGATTAAAATCCTCTCCCTGCTGACCAGGCTTAGACAAATTTGCTGTCATCCGGCTCTGTTTATTGAAAACTATGAAGCCGGCAGCGGCAAGCTGGAAATGTTGCAGGAACTAATCAGGGATGCTATCGGCAGCAGACACCGGATCTTACTATTTTCTCAATTTACCGGGATGTTGGCCTTGATTAAACAAACACTTACCGCCATGCAGCTCAGCTATTTTTATCTGGATGGCGCTACCAAGGCCGATGAACGCCTCCGGCTGGTAAATGCTTTTAACGCCGGGGAAAACGAAATTTTCCTTATTTCACTCAAAGCCGGCGGCACCGGCCTCAATCTTACCGGCGCCGACATGGTTATTCACTACGACCCGTGGTGGAATCCTGCCGTCGAAGATCAGGCAACCGACCGCGCCTACCGGATTGGACAAAAAAATTCGGTTCAGGTCTACAAGCTGATTACGAAAAATACCATTGAAGAAAAAATTTATCTGCTGCAGCAGCAGAAGAAAGAAATGATTGATACCCTCATTAAGCCTGGGGAGAATTTCCTGACCAAGATGAGTGAGTCTGAAATCAGGGAACTGTTCACCCTATAAGATGCCGGTGCGGCAACCTGCTGCCAGCATACTTGCCGTTTCCGGGTCGTCGGCAGCCATGGCACTCTTACTCATGGCATTGCTATTCACCCCATTATTAGATAAAATATATTCCAGAAATATAGGTGAGGATACTTTTAGTTATGAAGATATTTGCTATTGCTGACCTTCATTTGTCAGGAACGCCCCCTGCTAAGCCGATGAGCATTTTCGGCGCACACTGGGAAGGGCATTGGGAAAAACTTAAAGTAAATTGGCGCGAACAAGTCACCGATAACGATGTGGTTCTGATTGCCGGTGATACTTCCTGGGCAATGAAGCTGCCGGACGCACTTGTCGATTTACACGCTATCGCCAGTCTGCCTGGAAGAAAAATCATAATACGCGGCAATCATGATTATTGGTGGCAGACAGTAAGCAAACTAACCAAAGCCGTCCACGGCAAACTGGAGTTTCTTAACAACAGTTTTGCCCCTGCCGGCGAATGGGCCATCTGCGGCAGCCGCGGCTGGACATGCCCCGAAGACCCGCTGTTCAAAGCCAAGGACCGGCCCATTTTCGAACGGGAATTGCTGCGTGTCGAAGCTTCCCTGCAGGCCGCCCGGGTTGCCGGTTTTACCCGCATCATTCTTATGCTGCACTTCCCCCCGTTTTATGACCACCAGAGCCATACAGGTTTTGCCCAGCTGATTACTAAGTACAAGGCAGAGATCTGCATCTACGGTCATCTGCACAGCGATTCCATAAAAAATGCGGCAACCGGTGTAATTAACGGTGCCGCCTACCATCTTGTATCCTGCGATGCGCTGGAATTTCAGCTCAAGCAGTTGATTTAGCCGCTCGGCCTTGCTGCGATGTAATAGTTCAACCCAATAGGTTCCACAATATGCCGATGCCCTTTTGCATCAAATCAAAGTAAATAAACAGACCTGCGGCAATGAGTATGATGCCAGCCACTTGCTGAACAACCGGCAGCCATTTATAGATTCCCTGAATTTTACTCATATAGCGGTTTATCAGCAGCGCCAGGGCCAAAAATGGCAGACAAAAACCCATAGCGTAAATAAACAGGAGAAATGCTCCCTGGCTGACAGTGGCCGTTGCCCCTGCATACATAAGTACGGTAGCCAAAATAGGACCGGTACAAGGTGTCCAGCCGGCGGTAAACGCCAGCCCTAAGAAAAACGCCCCTGCCGGGCCGGTAAACGTGCTTTGTAAAAATGGCCGGTATTCGCGGGCAAGGCCAGGCAGTTTCAGTATGCCAAGCACATGTATTCCCATGATCATCATGAATACTGCCCCTATTTTACGAATAACCTCCTGATAGTCCAAAAACAGCTCACCAATATAGGAGGCCGTTGCGCCCATAGCCACGAATATGAGCGTAAAACCGCTGAGAAAACTAATGGCATTGGCTAAAAACCGCCAGCGATTGTCCGCCATGGTCTGGGCCCCGCCTCCGGCCAAGAGCGCAGTATAGGTGGGCAGCATAGGTAACACACAGGGTGACAAAAAAGAGACCAACCCCGCCCCGAAAACCGTTATCAGGGTGATGCTATAATCCATTCAGCACTCCTTCCAATTCGGCCAGCGTTACCGGGCCTGACTTCCGGTATTTGATAATCCCTTGCTTATCCACCACTAAAGTGGTAGGAATGGCGTTAATACGAAAGAGCTTTGCCACCTCCCCCTCTGTATCACTTAAAACGCTCATGGTATACTTGTTCTGAGCCATGAACGCAGCCACTTTATCACCAGGCTCCTGAATGTTGACAGCGTGGAATTCAACCTTGCCACTATACTGCTCAGCAAACTTATCCAATTCCGGCATCTCCTGACGACAAGGCGGACACCAGGTCGCCCAGAAGTTGATTACCAGAATCTGTCCGGCCGGAGCAACTGTGACCTGCCTTCCGTCCAAAGCAGGCAATGTAAACCCTGGCAGAGCTTTGCTTACTGTAACGCCAGTCTCGGCTGGCGGTTTCTGGGGTTCCGCCCCGGAAAAACTGTCAGGCTGCATGGCGACAAATCCCATGGCGACAGTCATGCAAATAACAGCCACTGCTAAAATGATAAGTCTTTTTGGCATAATAATCTCCTCTCATACACTATATGCTTACTAAGGAATATACAGAATCCGCGAATTACTAACACCAATATTATAATGGAGGCCGCACTATGCATCAGTATCTTTTTTTTATCGGAGACTTCCCCATCCGGGCTTACGGGCTCATTTTAAGTCTTAGTATTATTCTGGCTACCTGCACTGCCTATTTTTTTGCCAAGCAGGATGGGCGCTGGCATCAGCATGTGCCGGATATGGGAATTTATTGTGGCTTAGCCGGTATTGTCGGTGCAAGATTATGGGATGTCTTTTTCTTTGACTGGGATTACTACCAACACCACCTGCTGGAGATTCCCTTTGTCTGGCAGGGGGGAATGGCCATTCAGGGCGGTGTCCTGCTGGGGGTTATCGCTGGTATCGTCTACACTAAGATCCACAAAATCGACACCTGGGCTTTTGCCGATATTGTTGCCGCTCCGGCGGTTATCATGGGACAAGCTATTGGCAGGATGGCCAATCTAATGAACGGTGATGCTTTTGGCAATCCTACCGGCGGCAACTTTGGCATAATTTATCCGCCGACAACTTTAGCCTACCAGGTGTATGGCGACAAACCGTTATGGCCGGCTGAAGTGTGGGAAGGCCAGATCGATGTTGTTATTTTTGTACTGCTACTGCTCTTTAGAACAACCAACCATGCCAAAGGCCAGGTTTTTATCCTTTATGCGATTTTGTATTCAGCCGCCCGCTTTTTCCTCGAATTCCTCAGGGGAGACTATGGCACACTTTTATTTGGCTTAAAATCCGCCCAGCTCACCAGCCTGGGCATCATACTCATTGGCCTGATCCTATTTATCCGGCAAGGATATTATGCCGAACGTATCGGCCTCGGCAGCAAAAGTAAATAATAAAAGCTATTATAAAGCGAGGCTGTGGATGACTTATCACTAAGTTTTCCCACAGCCTCTTTATAATTTTATGGATATACGGCTATCAATTCAATTTCTACACTGACATCACGCGGCAGCCTGGCCACTTGCACACAAGCGCGAGCAGGCGGCTCATCGGCAAATGCTTGCGCATATACCTTATTCATCACCGTAAAATCTTCCATATCTTTCAAAAATACCGTTGTCTTGACAACATTGGCAAAAGTGAGACCCTCTCTTTCCAGAATTGCCCGCAAATTAGCAATAACCTGGTAGGTTTGGCTTTCTATGCCGCCATAAACAATTTGGCCGGTAGTAGGATCAAGCGGAATCTGGCCTGATACAAATAAAAATCCATTGGCTTTAATAGCCTGAGAGTAGGGCCCAATGGCCTGCGGGGCACGATCAGAACTAATCACGGTTTTCATGCTGCAGCCCTCCGGAAAATATATTTTTTTGAAGTATTCTCCATATATCTGAAAAAACCTGCTATCTGGCACTGATTTTTTCTGTCAACTCCAGGCCGGTAGGTGTAACTGCCAAACCACCCTGAGCCGTTTCTTTAAGCGAACAATGCATGGATCGGCCTACAGACTCCATGGCATCAATTACTTCATCCACCGGAATAACACTGGTAATGCCGGCCAATGCCATTTCCGCAGCAATGACAGCCTGAGCCACAGCACCGGCATTACGCTTAACACACGGTACTTCCACTAAGCCGGCTACCGGATCACACACCAACCCCAGCATATTTTTAATTGTAATAGCTACCGCTTGTCCGACTTGAGCTGCTGTACCGCCTAACAGTGCCACCATCGCGCCTGCAGCCATAGCTCCGGCTGAACCGCATTCAGCCTGGCAGCCGCCTGCCGCACCGGCCAGTGAAGCCCGAGAAGCAATAACCATCCCAATGGCACCGGCTACAATCAGCCCACCGGCCAATTGTGTCTGATCAAGGTCATATTCTTCTTTCAGGGCAAATAAGATGCCTGGCAATACACCGCTGGAACCGGCGGTAGGGGCGGCGACAATCCGTCCCATAGCAGCATTGGCTTCCCCGACAGCCAGAGCGTAGGCCACCGCTTTGCCGCTAAAACGCCCCATCAGCGTCTTTTGCCGACTTTGGTTGTATTGCTGTAACTTCCTGGCATCGCCGCCCACTAGGCCCCCCTTGGAACGAGGCCCCTTTAGCCCGGCAGCAATTGATTCTTCCATTACGGCAAGCATGGCTTCCATCCGTGCAATAATTTCAGCAGACGATAATTCTGTCTGTTTGACCTGAAGCCCTAAACAAAATTCTGTAAACGGCAGTGCCTCTTCTTCAGCCGCCGTAATCCACTCGGCAAGCGACAATTTTGCTAATGACATTCCCTTACACTCCTTGTCCGCTAATGGCATGAATACAACGTACTGTTTTTATCATCGGCAGACCGGCCACAGCAGCCAGGTCTGCCTCAGCCAGCGGCTGGTCGGTCTCAAGCACCATACTGGCCAAACCACCTTTATTTTTTCTGAACACTTTCATCTGAGCAATATTAACGCCACATTTGGATAATATTCCTGTTACCTCAGCCACTGCACCGGGACGGTCTTCATGCAAGGTCAGGATTGTCGGAAAATCGCCGGTAAAGGCCAGCGGGAAATCATCTACTTCACTAATTACCACGCGTCCGCCGCCAATGGATGCTCCCGCGACCTGACTCTTAACTCCGTCTTGCCCGGTCAGCCAGAATTTCACAAAATTGGGGTGAGCCGCATCACCGGCATCAATTGTCCGAAAAAAATAATGTAAACCGGCTTCCCGGGCATAGTCAAACGCCTGCGGGATCCTCAGATCATCGGTCGGCCAGCCCATAAGCCCTGCTACCAGTGCCAAATCAGTTCCATGCCCCCGTCCGGTCTGAGCAAACGATCCATGCAGGCCGATAGTGGCCTCAATGACCGGCTGACCTAAAATTGCCCTGGCAGCATTCCCCAGACGTACCGCCCCTGCGGTATGAGAACTTGAAGGGCCAACCATAACCGGACCAATAATATCAAAAATATTCATTACTTATCCTTGCCTCCCAGTCTGTCCAGCGCCAGCAGCAAACCATAGATAAGAGCCGCCGGACGCGGCGGGCAGCCTGGCACATAGATATCTACAGGAACGATTGTGCCGACAGCACCGCGAATGGCATAACTGCTGCCAAAAACTTTGCCGCTGGCAGCACAGGCGCCCACCGCCATAACCAATTTTGGTGCCGGCACAGCTTCATAAGTCATAGTTAGGGCTTGCTCCAGATTACGGGTAACTACTCCTGTCACCATCAGCATATCGGCATGCCGCGGCGAGGCCACGAAATCAATACCATATTGCTGCAAATCATAAACAGGATTATTCAGCGCCGTCATTTCCCAGTCACAAGCATTGCACGACCCGGCATCCACATGCCGGATATGCAGTGACCGTTTCAGCGTGGCTTTAATTTTTTCCGACAGCCGGGTTGTCAGCTCAGCCAACCGGTATTCGTCCGAATGATCTAAGACGGCATGCTCGCAGGCAGCAACACATGCCCCGCAAAAAATACAGGCCCGGTTATCAATGAGGAGCTGCCCGTCCGTAAGCCGGATGGCTCCGGTAGGACAAGCCTTACAGCAACTTTGGCACTGTTGGCACAAACCGGCTGCCTTCGTCACCTCACCGCGGAACCGGGGAGGCACCATGCCACCATCATAGGGTTCGGTTACGCGGCCTGTTTTCACTATTTTTTTGAGAAGTTCCAGCATAGTATCCCCCTTTAGTAGTCCACCAAGCATAAATCCATGGTGTTCTTGTCGCGATATTTCCCGCCCAGCTTCGTTGTCGTCACCTTACATATGTCCGATATGCGCGGCTCCTCCGCCTTGCTGGACGAAAAATCTCGCGCAATTCATCCCATAGCTTTAGTCTTGGCGGACTACTAGCGATCAAGACACGCATAACATAATTCAAAACTTTTATTGATTAAGGGAAAATCAGGAATAATATTCCCGGGAGCAGCAACCGTAAGCGCCGGCCAGTTGGCATAAGAAGCCGACCGGGAAAAATAACGGTAGACAGTATTATTTTCACCTGCCATCAGCCAGTGCAAAACAGAGCCGCGGGGCGATTCGGCATAACCGCAGCCTGCCTTATATGGCGGGGCAGACGGTACTTCAACTAACAGCTTGCCACCAGGTAACCCTACCAGTATTTGATCAATAATTCTGAGTGACTCGCCGGCCTCATCAGCCCGCACCCATAAACGGGCTGCCACATCGCCCTTCTTATACACCGGCACTTCAAAATCAAACCGCCCGTAGGCCGCATAAGGAAAATCCCGCCGCACATCAGAATCAATACCTGATGCCCTGGCGGCCACCCCGACAACCCCCAAATCACTGGCTGCCCGCTGCGGCAAAATACCGGTAGTATTGACCCTGTCCAAAAAAGCGTCATTCTCCCTGAGCAGCCCCATTAGTTCGTTAAAGTCCCGTGTAAGTCTGACAAGGGTGCGGCGAATGTCATTGATCATATCCTTAGTAATATCCATAGTAACCCCGCCCAAAGTCACCCAGCCACGCAAGAACCGGTTGCCTGCCAGACGTTCATTCAGGCGCATTACCTGCTCTTTTAACCGCGCTCCATGGCTTACTCCCGGCGCAAAGCCCAGCCCGGCACATAAATTGCCAATATCGCCAACATGATTATACAGTCGTTCCAGTTCGGCAGCCAGTACCCTTAGGTATTCGGCCCGAACGGGAATTTCAACCGCAGTCATGGTTTCCACAGCTTGAACAAAAGCCAGCGTATTGGCCACCGAACAAGCACCGCAAATACGTTCGGCCTGATATAATGCCCGGCCAAAGGACATGCCTTCCACCGCTTTTTCAATGCCGCGGTGAGTAAAAAACAGCTTGGCCTCCAGATTAATAACATTTTCACCTGCCTGGCTAAAACGAAAATGACCTGGCTCGATAATGCCGGCGTGAATCGGGCCGACAGGCACTTCAAATACACCTTTGCCCTGAACAGGCGCCATTGTATACTCGCTGTTGGCATTAGGTACAGGCGCATCCGGATCGAAATCCTTCCGGAGCGGGTATAGGCCCTGGGGCCAGTTTTCATGCAGCACAAGCCGCCTTAAATCCGGATGTCCAAGCGGTACTAACCCAAATAAATCATGAATCTCCCGCTCATACCAGGCGGCAGACGCCATCAAAGGCGTAAGGGAAGGAAATTCGGGCGGGTCCTCCTGCTTGATCAGGGCTTTAATGGTTTTAATCAGCCTGTCTGCCTTACCGGCAAAGACGGCATAGATGGCAAAACAACCATTGATAGCGCGTTCATCATTCGCAAACATAGCTGTCAGCCGGTAGCGGCCACCATGGCTGAGTACATTGGCGGCTGCCCGGAGGGTTGCCACCGGTATTACTTCCATTGTTGCTGTCATAGTCCCCCTCCTGTCATAATAGCCACAGCCCTGGTGATAAGAGTATCAAGCCAGGCCGGCAGGTAAATGCCGCCGCCGGCCATCAGCACCAGCGATACCACTATGGCTGCCATCGCCGGTTTGCCAGGCCGGTAGCCGCTGGCGGCAACCCGCCGTGGCGCTGAAGCAAAGCCCAGCTTTAAAGTATAGTAAATCATACCGGCAAAAATAGCAGCCATCAGCAATAATATTATCACTCCCAGCCAGGAACTGCCTGACTGAAAGGCGGCCCATACAATGGTAAGCTTACTGTAAAAGATGCTAAACGGCGGCAAGCCGGCAATAGCCAGCACGGCAGCCACAAACAAGGCTCCCATAACCGGTGCGGCGCCCACCAGGCCCCGGATACGCAGGATATTCTTGGTGCCATAGTGTTGGATAACAGCACCTGCCAGATAAAACAGGGCTGATTTCGTTATCGCATGATTAATTACATGCAGCAGCGACCCATACATGGCGAGCGGTGTGCCAATCCCCAACCCCAGTGTAATCAGCCCCATATGTTCAATACTCGAATAGGCCAATAGCCGTTTCAGATCATGCTGTACTAAAATAAACGGAACCGCAATGACAATGGACAATAAACCGAAGCCTGTCAAAAATTGTTCAGTAAAAGCAGGCCCTACAGCGCCTTTAACTATAATAGAGGTACGGATAATGGCATACAGTGCACAGCTTAAGAGTGCCCCGGATAAAAGACCGCTGACCGGCGACGGCGCCTGGCTGTGGGCGTCAGGCAGCCAGGTGTGCATGGGAGCCAAGCCAGCCTTGGTGCCATAGCCGATTAAAATAAATACAAAAGCCAGTTTAACCATACCAGGATCAAGCCGGCTGCTGGCAGCCTTAAGCGCCTGCCAGCTTAGTGCCTGCCCGCCGCCGATATCGGCGCTGACCTGCGCATAGTACAGCAAAATGGTGCCTAAGAGTGCTAAACAAATCCCTACAGTACACACCATTACATACTTCCAGGCTGCTTCCAGTGCCGGGCGGTCAAAATAGAACGCCACCAGTAAGGCCGAACTTAAAGTAGTGGCCTCAATGGCAACCCACAGCAGCCCCATATTCTCTACTACCGGCACACATACCATCGTAAATACAAATAAGTTTAGCAAAATATAATAGCGTTTCAGCATTTTTAAGGAAGCATGCCCCTGCACAATCTCCAGCTTCATGTATGACAGCGAAAATAGCGTGGCCGTGCAGGTAAGTATCGCAATCACCAGCAACAACACGGCGCTCAGGGCATCAACATAGAATTGACCGGCTTGAATATTCCCATTCACCGCCACCTGATAAACAATAACCAGCAAAGTCAAACTTAACAGACAGCTGCCGGTCAGATTAAGCCGCCTGATGGCTTGCTCTGTCAATTGTGCCATATTTAAAAGACTAGTTGCCAATGGCAGAACCAGTGCCAGAACTATCCATTGCTCCATACTATCATCCCTTTAACTTTTTTAACACACTGGTATCTGTCGACATAAACGAGCGTTTCAGCCGGTAAGTCAAAATAACCAGTACCACTACCGCCACCATCACATCCAGAACCACGCCAAGCTCAATAATGAGCGGCAAGCCCTGCGTTACCGACAGTCCAATCAGATACAGGCCATTTTCCATCGTAATCAGGCCAACAATCTGAAGTACCGCCTGACGCCTGATCATAATCATCGTCAGACCAATTAACATCATGGCAACCGCGGCAGCCAGCGCATCCCGGCTGACAATTTCCGGCAGCGCCTTGTCAGTTAGTCCATAGGCCAATACAATCATAATCCCGGCTACCATGGCCGAATAATTAGGCTGTAAAATAGGATTAACTTCCCGTTCCCGCCGCAGCATACCGACAATACGGAACAGAGCGTAAGGAATCAGGCCGGCTTTGATAACCAGTGTAAGCGCAGCCGCAATGTAAGTATGCACCGCGCCGGTTTCAGCAGCTACAATAGCACAGGCCAGTGCCACCAGGATGGATTGGCCCAGTAAAATAATAACCGCTGTTTTCAGGTTGGTAACCCGGCTTAACAGCAGTGCCAGAAATAACAAAATAATGATAAGCACATTCACAGCCTCACCCCCTTCTTACTGTGCCACCAACGCCAGCAGCGCCAGCATAGCACCTACTCCCATAAAACCCGGTACTTTAAACAGCCGCATTTTGTTAGTACTGGTCTCGATAACCGCTAAGATCAGGGCCGTAAGCAGTACCTTGCCGGCTGTCCAGAAAAATGCCATAACCGGCGATAAACCGCCCGGCTGCCAGGGTAAAAACAATACAACGAACAAAATGATAAAGACTAATTGTTTAATGGCCGACGCCCAAAAAATCAGCCCCAGCCAGCGGCCGGAATATTCCAGCACCATGCCCTCGTGAATCATGGTCAGCTCCAGATGCGTATCAGGATTGTCAACAGGAATGCGCCCTGTTTCTGTCACTAATATAAGAAAAAAAGCAATAGCAGAGAAAATATATGGCAGCGAAAAAGGAGTAGCCGCTGCCGCTCCGGCCATAGCCGCCAGCCCGGTTGTTCCGGCTCTCACAGCCACTGTCAGCATGGTTAATAATAGCACAGGCTCTACCAGCACACTGATATACATCTCCCGCGAGCCGCCCATGCCGCCAAAACTGCTGCCGGCGTCAAGGGAAGCCAGCACCAGAAAAAAACGTCCGGCCGCCAGCACATAGAGCAAAGTAAATAAATCGCCTGCCGGCAAGAGTGCTGCCGCGGCAAAAGCGCCGGCAAAATAAATAAAGGGCGCCCGGGAAAAAATCCACGAGGTGGTCGGCGATACCACACTGTCTTTTTGCAGTAGTTTAGACAAATCATAATATACTTGCAGTACTCCCGGGCCACGACGGTTTTGCATGCCGGCTTTGGCGGTTTTAATCATACCGGCTATGAGCGGTGAAACAGCCACAATAGCGAAAGCACAAACAAAATTTTTAATTAGCGTTACTGGTTCCATATTACTCACCACCCGTTACTTATAATGAGTGCCAGCACGGTAATTGCCGTGATATATCCGACATAAAGCTGGACACTGCCTGTTTGAATACCCTTCATAAACTGAGCCGCCTGAATGATGGCATGATTAACAGGCCGGTAAAGGGCGTTAAATATATCGATAATACTGACATGATAACTCAAGCGACGCCCAAAGTAGCGGTTAGGGCTTACATCCGCAACCGTCTCACGCTGGGGCCGTAAAATTGCCCGGAAAGCCATGCGGATTGGCTTGGAAAAGCCGGTAGCAGTATATTCCATCCTGGCTGTCGGCACAATCCCGCAGGTCCAGGTCTCACCACCAACAATCTGCGGTTTGCCGTATAACCGGTATAACGCCCAGGCAAGAGCTGCACCAAAAAACATAATAAGCACGACCACAGGCATCTCCAGACTGGTATTGCCGCCGGCCGGCTGAACCCCGGCCAGATACCAGGCCGTATCGGCAAAAGCCGGCAAAGCATTTATACCAGGTATCCCAAAAAGCACCTGTTTCAGAGCCTCAATAACCAGCTGCGGCCATACACCAAAAAATACGCACAAGCCGGCAAGAGCCGCCATAGACACCAGCATAGGCTTGTTAGCCTCCCCAGCCTGCTCAGCCTGGCTGCTGCGCGGTTTGCCCAAAAAAGCAATGCCGAACGCCTTCACAAAGCAAGCCGCTGCCAGCCCCCCGGTAAGCCCGAGCAGCGCCAGCAAAAGCGCTGCCAGCACCTTCCCCAGCACCCCTTGCAAGGCTTGCGGCAAATAGAGCAAAGACTGAAAGGTTAACCACTCGCTGATAAAACCATTTAACGGCGGCAATGCCGAAATAGCGGCAGTACCAGCCAACACACACACAGCCGTGTAAGGCATCTTTTTTATCAGGCCGCCCAGGCGTTCCAGCTCCTTGGTCCTGACAGCTGTAAGCACAGCTCCGGCTCCCATAAACAGCAGCGACTTAAAAACAGCATGGTTTAGCACATGATAAAGCGCTGCCGCCCAGGCCAGCGCTGCCAGCGTGCCCAGGCCTTTGGCCATAAATACCATGCCGGCCCCCATTCCCAGCAAAATAATACCCATATTCTCCGCACTGGAATAAGCAAGCAACCGTTTTACATCCGACTCCATCAGCGCATAAAGCACACCCAATACTGCGGACACAATAGCAAATACCAGCACCACTACGCCCCACCAGACCGGGCCTGTACCCAAAAATTCAAGATAAAACCGGCATAAGCCATAAATGGCGGTTTTGAGCATTACACCTGACATCAGTGCCGACACATGACTGGGAGCCGCCGGGTGTGCCCGGGGCAGCCAAATGTGTAGCGGAATAATACCGGCCTTGGTGCCAAAACCAATCCAGGCACACAAAAATACCATGTTCTTAGTCCAAGTATCAAGACTGCCTGCTGCCTGAACCAGGCTGCCAAAGTCCAAACTGCCTGCCTTGTGAGCCAGCAGAAAAAAAGCAGTGATAACAAAAGCCGTCCCCACATGGGTCATGACAATGTAGACAAAGGCTGCCCGCCTGACTTCACTATGATGATGCTCATAATTGACCAGAAAAAACGAAGTAACAGCCATCAATTCCCAAACAACAATAAAGGCGGCCACATGACTAACAGCAACCACCAGCACCATCGACAGCAAAAAAGCGCAATACATCGATACCATAACCTGATAGCGACGTCCGTCCCCCGCGTACTCACGGCTGTAACCAACAGCATATATACTGGCTGCAGCGCCTACTACCCCAATAATCAACAAAAAGTACGCCGCCAGATAATCCAGCCGGATGTGAACCGGTTCGCCTAACAGCAATAGCGGTGTCATTAAGTCAACTTTGCCACCGGCAAAAATAAAAATCGCACACAGTACAACCGCCAGACACCCCAGCGCCGCCATCCCATGTGCAACATAGTTGACTATTTTGTTACTTTTAGTGAAAAATGGTGACAGTACACCTGCAATAAAGAAAAACAGGGAAAAATACAATAAAACTTCGGCAACCATTGTAACGCCTCCGGTCCGGTAAATAGTGATTGATATTTTATATGATACTATTGTAACATAATATTATCAGGTATGGGGCAAGAAAAAAAATTTTCCAACATGAAATTACAGGTTAATTAAGTGGAGGCTAAAATATGGATAGAATACGTATTGTAATTGCTGACGATCATGCCGTACTGCGTTCGGGACTCAAAGCATTGCTGAATTGTTCACCATTATTTGAAGTCATTGGCGAAGCCGGTGATGGTCAACAGGCCATTCGCATGGTAGAACAGCTCCGTCCGGATGTACTGCTGCTCGATATATCCATGCCGGTTATGAGTGGCGTAGAGTGTATAAAAGAAATGAAATCCCGGGGACTTTCCTGCCGCATACTTGTCCTGACAATGTATGATGATGATGAATATATCAAAGAAGTCATGCGGGCCGGTGCCGACGGCTATGTGCTAAAAAAATCGGCAGACACCGAACTGGTTGAAGGTATCCTTAAAATTTCCTCAGGAAAAAAACATCTCAATGAAACCATGTCGCAAACCCTGCTGGATAGTCTGCTCAAAATTCCAGACGAAAAAAACGACCAGCGCGATCCCTATACCCTCTTAAGCGCGCGGGAGCGTCAAGTGCTGCGGCTGCTGGCCCAGGGGCATACCAACAGTGAAATTGCCAGTCACCTGTCTTTAAGCACCAAAACGATAGATACTTACCGCTCACGCGTCATGACCAAACTCAATGTCCGGAAAAAATCCGAACTGGTCAATTACGCTCTGCAGTATAAACTTATCAATATGTGAAAATTAAGACTATTTGTCGGATTTTCCCTTACAGGCACTTACAGTAATCCCCTACATAATATTACTGTAAGTGCCTGATTTACATTTTGACGAAATTTAGCGACAATATTATCAAATGCTAATTTTCTTTACTGTCGGAAAATTTTAAACATGAAGGGGTATGAGCAAATGCAAAACCAACATATTGAGGCGCTCAAAAGAATTGTAGGTACTGAGCATGTACTAACAAGTGCGGAAGAGCTGCACTGCTATTCGTATGATGCTACTCCAGGGTTTTCCCATATGCCCGACGTTGTTGTCATACCAGGCACTACGGAAGAAGTAGCCAAGGTGCTGGCGCTGGCCAACAGTGAAAAAATTCCGGTTTATACCCGCGGTTCGGGCACCAACTTGTCTGCAGGCACTATACCGACAAAAGGCGGCATTGTGCTCCTCATGACCCGTATGAATCAGATTATTGAAATTGATACCGAAAACCTGGTGGCGGTAGCCCAGCCCGGCGTCATAGTTTCTGATCTTAATAAGGCGGTTGAAACCCACGGCCTCATCTATCCGCCAGACCCCGGCACCGTAACCACAGCTACCTTAGGCGGCACCGTCTCTGAAAATGCCGGCGGACTGCGCGGGCTCAAATATGGCGTAACCAAACACTATGTGATGGGCCTTGAAGTAGTGCTTGCCAGCGGACAAGTTATGAATGTCGGCGGCAAAAATGTAAAAGACGTGTCCGGTTATGACATGACCAAGCTCTTTACCGGTGCGGAAGGCACCTTAGGCGTAATTACTAAAATTATTGTTAAACTGGTCCCCGCTCCTGAGGCCAAAAAGAGCATGATGGCTATTTTTAAAAACCTTGACAATGCCGGTAATTCCATAGCGGCCATCATCGCCGCCAAGATTATTCCGGCAACACTGGAAATTATGGATAATCCCACCATCCGCACGGTCGAAGATTATGCCAAAGTTGGCCTGCCGGTTGATGCCGAGGCCGTCCTGCTGATTGAAGTTGACGGTATTCCCGAGGTAGTGGAAAAAGAAGCTGCAAAAGTCCTGGAAGTGCTGACCATTAATAAGGCAGATGAAGTGAGACAGGCCAAAGATGCGGCTGAACGCGATAAAATCTGGGCCGCCCGCCGCGCCGCACTCCCGGCCCTGGCCAAGCTCCGCCCCACAACCTTTGTGGAAGATGCCACCGTCCCCAGAAACAAGGTTCCTGATATGATTCGCGCTGTAAATGAAATTGCAAAAAAATACAATGTCACTATTGGTACCTTCGGCCATGCCGGCGACGGCAACATGCATCCGACTATTGTCTGTGACATCCGTGATGAGGAAGAAATGAGCCGGGTATATAAGGCCATGGACGAAATTTTCGGTACCGCCATTAAACTGGGCGGCACACTGTCTGGTGAACATGGTATTGGCCTTGGCAAACTTAAATATATGGAAGATCAATTCGGTCCGGTAGCGATGGAAGCTATGCGCAATATTAAACGCGCCCTTGACCCCAACCTCATTTTAAATCCTGGAAAACTAGTAGGAGAGTGTTAAAATGAGTGATTCTAACAAATCCGTCACCGCGCAGGCCATCAATGCGCAGGATAAGGAACTGTTGGCTGACATTCAGGATGCGCTTGCCAACTGTATGAAATGCGGTAACTGTATGGAAGTGTGCCCCATCTACAAAGAGCTGGGCACCGAAACAGCAGTTGCCAGAGGTAAACTCGCACTGATGGAGGCGGTATTAAGCGGTAAAATTCCCATCAGTGAAAACTTCGATAAATGGATGGCCAAATGCGTATCCTGTAAAGCGTGTTCGGTAAAATGTCCTTGCGGTGTACCGGCTGACGAACTTATCGTCCGCGGCCGCCAGGCTGCCGTAAAAGCCCGTGGTCTGCATCCGGTAAAGAAACAGGTGTTTAACCTGCTGAAAAACCGGGCCATGTTTGACCTGGCACTAAGAATGGCCGGTCTCTTTGGCCCGCTAAGCATGAAAAAACTACCCCGCCCTATGGCGGCCGTAGCCCGTTTCCCGATGCCCGGACTTGACAAACGGCGCGTAACCGCACCGTTTGCCGCCACACCGTTGCGCAGCCAAAACCCGGAAGTAATTAAAGTTGATAAACCCAAAATGAAAGTCGGTTTTTTCACCGGCTGTACTATTAATTATATTTACACCGATGTAGGTCAGGCAGTCATTGATGTACTCAAGGCCAACAATGTTGAAATTGTCATCCCGCCTATGCAGCATTGTTGCGGCACACCGATATTTATGTCCGGCGATGTTGAGTCGGCTAAACTCTTAGCCAAACACAATATCGAAGTCTTCGAACAATATGATATTGATTACATCATTGCCGCCTGTGGCTCCTGTGCCGAAGCCTGGAAGATAGAGTTCATCGAATTGTTCCACGATAACCCGGTAATGAAAGCCAAGGCTGAGAAACTGGCTAGCAAGACCTATGAAATCAGCCAATTCTTGGTCAATGTTGTGAAGCTTGACAAAAGCAGGCTCGGTCCGGTCAATGCCACAGTCACCATGCACGACCCCTGTCACATGGCGCGTGGTATCAAAGTTACCGCTGAACCGCGTGAAATATTAAAATCCATCCCCGGTCTGACCTTCGTAGAAATGAAAGAAGCCGACCGCTGCTGCGGTTCCGGCGGCTCTTTCAGTCTGGCGAACTACGAAATCTCACGTAAAATTAACGACCGTAAAATCGCCAATATTGCTGAAACTAAAGCAGACACAGTGGCTACCAGCTGCGGCACCTGCCGCATGCATATCACCGACGGCCTGGTCCAAAACAACATGGACCAAAACGTATTCCATGTCATTCAGCTGTTAGACAGGGCTTATAAAGCCGGCCAGCGCAAGTAAAGCTTACTCCACATAGACTGCGATGGTGGCCGATGGTCTGACTCACCCCCCAGCCATTATCACAGTAATGTGTAAATTAAGTCCAGAGTAAAAAATGGAAAGCGGTTAATGGGCTTGCCCCAAACCGCTTTCTGTTTTTTTATGCTGCTGGACAGGAATCTCCACCGCAATGGTCGTTCCTTCCCCTTCAGAGGAATGAATGGTAAAATCTCCTGACAAAAGTGCGACCCTTTCATGCATACCGTGAATACCAAGACAATTATCACTGGCAGTACCGCTGATCCGCTTGGCATTAAAACCAATACCGCTGTCTTTTACTATCAGCATAAGTCTTCCCTTGTGCTTTTTCAGGGTGACTTTCACCTTACTGGCTTTGGCATGTTTGGCAATATTGGTTAAAGCCTCCTGCAAAATCCGGTATAAGGTAATTTCAATCTCCGGCAAAAACCTTTGCCGCGACAAATTAACAACAGCCAGGTCCACAAAAATATTATATTGACGTGAATAGTTCTCAATATACTTTTGCGCTGCTGCCACCAGCCCCAGGTCATCCAGCAAGGCCGGTCTAAGCTGCACGGCCAGGTGATGCACAGCCTCCAGTGTTGTTACCACCAAATCACGCATCTCCAAAATTTTCATCCGCTCATTCTCACTATGCACATGCTCGGATAATACCCGTAAACCAACAATAATTGACGTTAAAGCCTGGCTGGTTTCATCATGCAGCTCACGCGATATCTTTTTACGTTCCTCTTCCTGAACACTAATCACCTTGTTTAACAACGTGGATTGCAGCTCTTCCTTCTCCAGCAGAGCGCGCACCAGCTTTTCCTGTCTGGCATTAGATTCTAAGGCCGCCTCGACAAATCTTGCAGCCAATCGGGCGTAAGGCGCTGCCGTATGAGGTTCACCGGAAACGCCGATAACCCCAACACAGCAATCATTTACCATAATCGGCACATTGAATCCTGCCCGTACCCCTTTTAATTGCCGTTCTTCCTTATCTGTTACGGAAAATTCCCGGATCGGACCACTAAGCAGCATTTTTGCAGCCGCTTCATGAATATGCGAGATACGCTCCTTGCTGAAGGATGCAATAATAACACCGTGATTATCTGTAATATTGACGTTTTGATTGAGTTCTGCGGCAACAATATCAACAAGTGTTTGAGCAAAACGGGGATCAAGCTCCATAGCTGCCCTCGCCGGAGTAAGAGTATATTCGGTTTTTCCGCCAATACCTGCCTGACACTGCTGGTTTCATTGTAAACAAATCCCCCTTACAATTAATTTGTGCTTTACAAAATTTGGTTTGCGTCAATATAGATAGTATCTAATAAAGCTTTGCAGCCGCCTCACTTGCTTGCCTGCAATTACCAATAGACCACCTCCCCGTCAGCTGTGATATAATTAGCAAGTATTGATATGTTATGTCACCTAGTTGGGGAGGTTTCGATCGCATGGATACTTTCTCCCATGCCTTGCTGGGTATTGCTGTTGCAGGTTTATCAGGACACCCGTTAAGCATTGGCGACCCTATTTATGTAGCAAGTATTATCGGTGCCCAGGCACCTGATTTTGATGTAATTGCCAGCGTCCGGGGAAAACTCGCTTTACTCCGTCAGCACCGGGCTTTCTCGCATTCCATCCCCGGGCTTATCCTGTGGTCAGGTTTGATTACTGCCGGCTTTTTCTTAGCGTCACCAGCGACAGCACCTGTTGACGTTTTTGTTTGGTCTTTTCTCGGAGGTCTGTCACATAGTATTATGGATTTTTTTAATGCCCATGGCGCAGCCGTCTTGTGGCCATTTAGCCGGGAACGCAAAAGCTTCAGTCTGTTAAATGTGTTTGATCCGTTACTGCTAATCATTATGCTTGCCGTATTTGTTCCAGGCTTTCCGGTGCGGGACACTTCCCTGCTCTTTTTTGCCGTAACCGGTTTGTATATTGCGGTAAGATTTGTACTTAAGCTACGCGCAACCAATCGGTGCAGACACCATTTTGGCAGTAATGCAATTATGCGAATGCTGCTTATGCCATCCCTTAAGAGTACCCGCTTCTGGGATTTTGTTATTGAAACCAATAACCACTATTATGTCGGGCAAATCGGTGTATTTCATCAGGCGTTCACGATTCATACCGAACTGGCCAAACAAACCTTGTCTCCGGCTGCCCAGGGGGCACAAAAAACCGTTTTGGGCGAATTTTTTTCGTCGTTTACGCCGTTTAGCTATTTTACCGAACATCAGGATCACCAGCAACATGCTAAATTTGTGCACATTTATGATCTGCGTTATTTTTTCAATCAGACCTTCCTGCATAGTGCCACGATTATTTTTGGCAGCGATCAACAGCCCTGTGATTCCTACATTAAGACCTATGGGCAAAAAATAAAAATACCCTGTTAAAGCCAAGCCTGTTTCATGTGCTGCCCGCCTGCAGCGTCCATATTCTTTACTGTGGAATATACTAGTCGGCCCATTTATAGAATATGGCTGGCTACATTGGTTAATTGCTCCAAATTGCGGCATTCAAACACTTGCCGGCAATATGGCAAATACTCTTGCATGAGACAGTCTCCGGCAAACCACTCTTTCTCCGGCAGAGGATTCAGCCAGTAGATGGCCTCAGCCTGTTCGGCAATTTTAGCCAGTTCGTCCGCCCCGCCCGGATGCCAGTTATTCCGGCCATCCCCTAAAATAATTAGTTTAGTGCGGCTACTAATGGCCGAAAGCTCATGCCGGGCCAGTTGTTCAAAAACAAAATCATAACGTGACAAACCTACCCGGCGGTTAAATCGGTCGCGTAAATGCCTGGCCTGCAAAAAAGCATTAACATCCTGATTTTTAAACCACTCGGTAACTTCAACGGCTTCATCAACAAACACAAACGAGCGGATGTTGGCATAACGCCTGTTAGCCGCCTGCACCAGTTGCAGCATAAACCGGCTAAACTGTTCTACCGAGTTGGAAACGTCACATAATAGCCATAAATCCACCTTACTCTTGCTCTTATCCCGGTATTTTAAATGCAGCGGGCAGCCGCCGGTGCGAACTACTTCCCGGAAGGTGCGGCGAAGATCCACCTTGCCGCGTTTGGCCCGCCGCAGCCGAATGCCAGGCCTTTCGGCCAATTTTTTGGCCAGTTTGGCAATCTCCTGCTCCACGGTGATAATTTCTGCCGCAGCCAGGCCATCAAATTCCCGGCGCCTGATGTTAGCATACTCAACCAGCTGCACGATATGCTGACGGCCAAATTGCCTGACCGCTTTACGCTCCAGTTCCCGGCGGATAAGTGCCTCCAACTGAGCAAACAGCTTTTGCCAATTCTGAAACCGGCCTTCTTTCATCTGTTTATTTACATATTGACGCTCAATTTTGTTAACGGCTTCAAACCATCTGAGTTTGACCTGAACAGCCCGCAGCTTTTGCGATATTTCTTCCGGCTCTGCACTGGCAAGAGCTATATCTCTGGTAAATTGCCTGGCCAAGTCTTCCAGCACAACGGCCGGCTGACTATCAATGGTTTCCAGCAGACCTTCGGCATCGCCACCGGCGCCGGCTGAACTGCGGCCACTGCCATCAGCGGTAGCGGCTTTAATTGTCAGCAGTTCCTGATTATGAGCCGCTTGTTCGGACGCCGGCGGTGCTAAATCAAAATAAAGATCAAATAAAGCAGCAAAGACCGGCCGCTCCCACATGCTTTTGACCAGCGTGGTTTCCAGCACGCCCCGCAGCAGCACCGGGTTAAAGCCAATGAGTTCGGCCGACCGCAGGGCATCGGCGGCTTCCATGGTGGTTACCGTTAGACCGGCTTTCCGCAGTAAACGGACAAATTCGACAATCAAATGTTTCATGGCTTAAGTAAATATGGCAGCTTATCGGCGACAAGCTCACGGTCTTTGGTATATTTGAGCAGTGCGGTAAGCGTAGCGCGGACTGCTTCTGGCGTTAATTCGCCGCCAAAAAGATGCATGGATAATGCCCAATCAATACTCTCGGTAACACTGGGCGGCTTCTTGAGCGGCTGTTTGCGAAGATTTTGAACAAATTCGACAAGCTGATTGGCAAACTTCCGGTCAATTTGCGGAGCATTCAACTCAACAATCGCCATTTCCCGTTCAAAATCAGGATAATCAATGTGAAAATGCAGGCACCGGCGGCGCAGCGCATCACCTAATTCCCGGGTGCTATTGGAAGTCAGCACAACATGCGGCCGGGTAACGGCACTTATGGTGCCAAGTTCGGGAATGGTTACCTGCCAGTCAGATAAGGCCTCCAGGAGGAAGCTTTCAAACTCCTGATCGCTTTTGTCAATCTCATCAATTAAGAGCACCACCGGTTCCGGACTGGTAAGCGCCGTTAGCAGCGGTCGTTTTAGCAGGAATTCCTGATCAAAGATCTGCTGCCGCCCTGTTTCCCAGCCGCTTTGCGCCAATGCCTCAATCTGGATGTATAACAGCTGTTTTTGATAGTTCCACTCATACAGCGCCTTGCTTTCGTCAAGACCTTCATAACATTGCAGACGGATAAGCCGCCGGTTGCGCAGCCGTGACCACGCCTTTGCCAACTCGGTTTTGCCAACACCGGCCGGCCCTTCCAAGAGCAGCGGCTTCTCCAGGTTCTCGGCCAAATACATTGCTGCCGCTAAATTATTATCAGCCAGATAGCCGTTTGCCGCTAAGCCGGCTTTCAGGTTCTCAATTGCTTCCATCACTACCAACTCCATTAACTGATTATTGAGCCACCCCATCCTTAAATACTTTTACAACATTTTTTATACACGCGATATCGGTTAGCGGATTGCCGGCCAGCACCAGCAAATCTGCCCGTTTACCCATTTCCAGGGTCCCAAGTTCCTGATCGGCACCTATCGCCTGCGCCGCTAAGCCGGTAGCAGCCTGAAGCACCGCAGCGGCCGGCAAGCCACACTCGGCCAGCAAATAAAGCTCCCGCCAGATATCACCATGCTCTACCCCGAGTGCTCCGGCATCAGTACCGGCAACAATCCTGGCACCTGACCGATAGGCCCGCACTACCATCGCTTTATGCCGCAAGTATACTGTCTCAATGCCCGCCGGCGGCAAGGTCCTGGTCTGATGGGTACGGCCATAGTCCAGCATACGCTCAAACGG
This sequence comes from Sporomusa sp. GT1, assembly GCF_014634905.1. Lineage (NCBI taxonomy): Bacteria > Bacillati > Bacillota > Negativicutes > Selenomonadales > Sporomusaceae > Sporomusa > Sporomusa sp. GT1. The sequence continues at coordinate 428,004 of NZ_BMBX01000001.1, forward strand.
CACCAGGGTGGGTATCCAATACACAGCACTGTCAGCCATGATATCTGCCGTAGCTTCATCAATTAGCGCCCCATGCTCGATGGTAGCCACACCGACAGCCAGTGCCTGACGCACGCCGGCTATACCGTTTGCGTGTACAGCAACCTGCCGGTTTAACCGCTGCGCTTCATTGACGGCTGTCTTGGCTTCTGCCAGCGACAGTTCCACAATACCGGCGTCTTGGGCAACAAAGTTGACACAGCCTGTCATCATAAGCTTGATGCAATCGGCACCGCTTCTGACCTGTTCCCGCACCGCCTTAACCATTTCATCCGGTCCGTCAGCCTCCCGCCCGCCGGCATAATGAAAATGCCCGCCGGTTATGGAAATAGCTTGTCCGGCCGTAAACACTCTGGGGCCCGGAATAGTTCCCTGATTTACAGCCTTTTTTAAAAAGGTGCTTATCCCGTAGGGGCCGCCTAAATCACGAACCGTCGTTACGCCCTGACAAATGGTTCGCCTTAGGTTATTGACCGCCCGGAGCAGTGTTGTTTCCTTATCCTCCTTCCAGCGCAAAGTACGTGCTTTTGCATCTGAAATGCCTTCCAAAAATAAATGGACATGAGGATCAACGAGACCTGGCATAACGGTGTACTGAGTATAATCAACGGCTGCGGCCACACAGTCAGCAGCAAAATCGCCGGCTTGACCGATACCGGCAATGCGTCCCTGCTCTACAGCCAAGTAACAGGTCTCGCGGCAGCGGCCTGTTCCCTCTATTAGCAGACCTATCTTAAACAAATTCATGCTCGTCCTTCTTTCCCACACCTGACTTTGCTTGTAAAATTTAGCTGAGTGTACATTTTCACAGTATTCTTCATGCTGCGATTAAGTCCCTGCCGCTCCCGGATTTTTCTGTAAAATTCTTGACATTATCTTGCCAGATAAGTATAATTACAATGTAATTCAGTGTAATATTATAAAATTTGGGGGTATAGCTCAGCTGGGAGAGCGCTTGAATGGCATTCAAGAGGCCAGCGGTTCGATCCCGCTTATCTCCACCAAGCAAGAAGAATTAACTGTTCATCTGGTTAATTCTTCTTGCTTTTTTATCCTGCACTGCTCCGGGTTAAGTCCGCCTGCCATTTTATCCACTCCTTACCTTGACTGACGCCCGGATGTAAGATAAACTATTTAGAAGGAGAGGAGCGTGTTAATGGAATCGTTAGTAGAAATACTTTTGGAATGGGGTTTTCCCGGTCTCTTACTTGCCGCTTTTACAGAATCCTTTATATCGCCGGTGTTGCCTGACCTGCTTCTCATCCCATTAGCTTTAGCAAATCCGCACTACGCCATATATTACGGGCTAGCTGCCACGGTTGTATCTGTCTTAGGCGGTTTAGTTGGCTATGGCATCGGTTTAAAAATCGGCCTGCCGGCCGCCCGTAAGTGTATGCCGGCCAAATATCTGAGCAAAATACACACCACTGTGGAAAAAAATGCGCTGCTGGCAATATTTCTAGCTGCTTTGTCCCCTATTCCGTACAAGTTTGTCAGTATCACAGCCGGAGCGTTAAGAATAAATATGTCAATTTTTTTAATCATTTCTTGCCTGGGCCGCGGCAAACGTTTTTTACTGGAAGGTGTGCTTATCTATTATTTTGGCCCGCAGGCGGTGGAAATGTTTACCCAGCACAAAGATGATATGTTGATCATTTCACTCATTCTCATTGCCATCGTCGGTGTGGTGACTTATATTATAAAAAGAAGTAAAAAAAACGATACCGTGATTGATGAATTGTAATATCCACTGCCCGCTGCAGTCAAAGCCAGCGGGCAGTTTATTATAAGGAGGTTTAGCAACGAGATGGCCATCATGATCATCCTATAGCAACCGCGCGTGTTTGATACTGTGCATAAAAGGATATGATATGACTGTACCTGTACATGAATTTTACTTTATCCAATGGCTAACTCGCTTTAAGACTCCCGCCTCTTTAGGTGGGAGTCTACCCCTACGGGCACAGGCGAGCGACTAAGCCTCTGGATAATTCCGATTAGGATTCAGATGAGGTTAAAACCCCACCCGAATCAAGTCTACATTTATCAAAGGGAGAGTGCTATTGTAATTTTGGACACAGCTTCGATTGGTACCGAGATTATAATTATCCTTGTTCTTATTTTAGCCAACGGGCTATTTGCTATGACCGAAATGTCCATTGTTTCTTCCCGTAAAAGCCGTTTAGAAAGTATGGCCACCAGCGGCAGTAAGGGCGCGCAGGCCGCCATTAAGCTGGCAGAAGACCCTACGCCATTGCTATCCGCCGTACAGATTGGGATTACCCTGATTGGCATATTGACAGGCGCTTTTGGCGGAGCCAGATTATCGAGCTATCTTGTCGTACCGTTAAATACCATCCCCTTTCTGCGCGGTTACAGTGAGGCCATCAGCCTTGCTATTGTCGTTGGCATAATCACCTATTTATCGCTGATTATCGGGGAACTGGTGCCGAAAAAACTGGCGCTCAATAACCCTGAGCCAATTGCAGCAGCCATTGCCAGACCCATGTCTGCTTTTGTACGTCTTAACCGTCCGCTGGTCCATTTGTTAAGTCTTTCGACAGTTATGGTAATGAAGCTGCTTGGAACCAAAGCGCCTGATGAACCACCGGTAACAGAAGAGGAAGTCAGGGGACTGATTGGGCAGGGAGCACAATATGGTGTCTTTGAAAAATCTGAACGCGAAATGCTGGAAAAGATTTTTATTCTTGGCGATATGCGCGTCGGTGCTCTTATGACGCCCCGGACCCAGATCAAATGGCTGGATCTTGAAGATAATGATCAATATAACCTGCGCATCATCCGCAACTCTAACCATCTGTTTTTTCCGGTAGCTCGCGGCAGTTTAGACGATATAATCGGCGTTGTTTACTCTAACGAACTCCTGGCAAACTATATTCCCGGAGTGCCCTTACGCCTGGAGGAGGCTGCCCGCCAACCGCTCTATGTTCCCAAAAACACCCCAGCCCTGAAGGTTCTGGAAAAAATCAGGGAAACCGATGTATATGTGGCCCTGGTAGTTGATGAATATGGCGGTATTTCCGGTTTGATCAGCCTTTATGATATTGCTGAGCACATTGTCGGTGATATGCCCTATCTTGGTGAAGATGAAGATCCTGATGTCATCATTCGTGATGATACATCCTGGCTGGTAGATGGTATGCTTTCTGCCGAGGAATTGAAAGAATTACTGGATGTAGACCATTTTCCCGGTGAAGAAAGAGGGTATTTTCAAACCCTTGGCGGTTTCATTGTCTCTTTCCTTGGCCGCATCCCGGCAACTGCCGAAAGTTTCGAGTGGAACGGCTATACCTTTGAAATCGTTGACATGGATAAGGCCCGGGTTGACAAAGTGCTTATTACCCGTCAGTTGCCACAGGTACATGGCGATCGTTCAACAGAATAATAACATAGCAGCCCTGCGAATTTGCAATTCGCAGGGCTGCGTTCTATTTATAGCGAAAACATGGCTTGACCTTTGGCGGAAGCAGCCACCAAACCGGTGCTAAAAAGTTCGCATTGACGGAGTGCGTTTTTCATTAATTGTATGAGCATACTCCTCAAGCTGTGTGCTTAACGTGCTGCTGGCTGTTATGATCTCGGCATCAGCCGAATTAGAATTCTGCATAAGTTCATTAAGCTGCTGCCTAAGTGCTTTAACCTGCAGAGAAATAGTCTGTAACTGCTGGTCCATGCAATATTCCTCCTTATTGTCTTGTATTTATAGTCTTTCCCTCATCATAAAAAACATGTAAGCATTGGGATTAGCAATCATTGTCGCTCATGCTTATTTTGCATCCGGGAAAACTAACACCAGCACAGGAGGTGATAATTTGACAAAAAAGACTGGCTTCTGGAACGGCAAAAACATGGCCGGCGAATCACATGCGGGTGTTAAAGGGTTAATCAGTGAAGGGCCGCGCACAAGCCCTACCCAGTCAAAATATCAGGTAAGCACAGATACCGTCTCTGCCACTGACCTCCAGGCCAACGCAGAAGCTCCGGATACTGCTGGCAAACACACCCCTGGCTGACCCAACAAAAAAAAGCGGTAGTTGTGCCGCAGGCAAACTTTTAAGGAGGGATTATTCTATGGCTGACAAACAGACAAGGAAGGCAAACAATACCAAGAGCAATGAACTTGCCGACAAAATGCATCCCACCGACAAGCCTGCCGACAAAAAAAAGCATGCACCTTGCAAAAACTCCCTTCCCACTTAATAAATAATGAAGGTGGCTATTCGCCACCTTCATTATTTATTAAGTAAGTCCAGCCCTCTTTCTGTTCAATAAGCCGGTCTTTGAACAAACGGCCCATCGCACGTTTAAAGGCCGCCTTACTTATATTAAATTTTTCCTTAATGATCTCCGGCGGTGAATTATCACTATAAGGCATCTGACCGCCCCTGCTGCGAAGCACCTGCAGTATTTTGGCGGTATCCTCGTCCATGGCATTTTCTTTGGCCGGACGCATGGATACATTGATGCGGCCGTCTTCTCTGATATAAGTAACCCGGGTGTCAAGTTCAGCACCTACCCGGGGCCGTTCTGTCATCTCATCATTGTGCAGGAAGGCAATAAACCGGTCTTTAGTAAAAAGAAAGGCGCCCTGCTCATTATAATTGTATACCGACCCGGTTACCATATCACCGACTTTAACGCCTTCAGCCGGCCGGGAAGCCTGTCTGAGTTCGTCTTCCACCTCCATAGTAACAGCCGGACGGCCGGACTTATCGCGATACAGCTTGACCCACACTTTTTCACCGCGGCGCGGCAGGCCCCGCCTGCCGGCATGCGGCATGAATACACCCCGTTCAGCGCCAATATTGACAAAAGTGCCGTCACGGGTCGTGTTAATAACTTCCACTCTGGCGACCTGGCCTTCACGCATTTGCGGCAGGCGCATACTGGCCGTCAGCCTGCCTTTGGGATCTGTATAGAGGTATACCTTAACAGTTTGTCCTACGGCAACAGGTTCTGTCTGTTGGGCATTATGCAGCAAAATATCATCACTGGTATTGCCTGTACCGGCGTCTAAAAATACGCCTAAGTCACTTTTCCGTACCACTGCCAGCTCTACTACATCACCAGGCCTGAATGCATGTTTATTTCTATCCATACTCACACCTAACCTTGGTAAGACATTTGTTTGGCATCGCTCCACAACCGCTCGAGATTGTAAAATACACGGTCATCTTCCACAAAAATATGGGCCACACAACTGCCATAATCGAGTAGCACCCATCGCGCTTCCCGGTATCCTTCTTTACGCAACAGCCTAATGCCTTGTTCTTCCATCTGTTCCACAATGTTATCGGCAATGGCTTGTACTTGGGTAGTTGAATTAGCGCTGCAAATGACAAAGGAGTCAGTAACTGGTGATATTCCCAGCAAATCCATAATAATGATGTCACGCGCTTTTTTGTCGCTGGCAGCTTTGGCCGCTAATTCAGCTAAATTATGATTATCAATCATCGGTTAAACATTACCTCCTGGAAACTCTTCGTTATAGCTTTTTCTTTCCAAAATTATTTTATTCGGACCAGACAGGCCAGTTTCCTGCCTAAAAAGGGTAAAGCCTCAAAAATAAGCTTTACCCTCGAACATTTTAGTTGTTTCTGGTGCTGGCCGGACTTGAACCATCCCTGGATATGCCACCGGCTGCCTTTTTAGAAAAAAACATTTTTTCTATTACCTGTGTTGTCTGCTCGGTATTCGGCACCCAATAGCTCAAGCCTTCGATGGTGGCAAAATCACCTGGCAGCATTTCCGCATTAAAATTATTTGAGTCAAAGCTTTTGAGACTATTGGCTACTTTGGCCATAGTTATCACCGACATATCGGTATCAACATATTGATTAAGGGTACTGACAAGTGCGGGTACCTTTAAGAGAGTGCCCACCTGCATGGTCTCTTTAGCCAGGGCTTTTACAAAACGCTGCTGTCGCTGCACCCGGCCAATATCACCAAGTTCATCACTGCGGAATCGAACATATTGCCCCGCCATTTCACCATCTAAATGCTGATAGCCTTTATCAATATCTATCGTAAGATCAGCGTAAGGGTCACGATAGTGCATATCATGCTCGACGTAAAGATCCACACCACCTAAAATATCAATGACTTTGATAAATGCCTGCCAGTCAATTACTACATAATAATTAACCGGAATATGCAAAAACTGCTCCACGGTGCTGCGGGCAAGTTCAGCGCCGCCATAAGCGTAAGCATGGTTAAGCTTGTCATAGCCCTTGCGTCCGGGGATGTTCACCTTAGTGTCACGCGGCAGGGACAACAAATTGATTGTGCCATCATCCGGATTAAGGCTGGCAACCATCATGGTATCTGATCGTCTGGCCTTATCATAAGGGTTTTCATGATCTTGATCATCAAGACCTAAGAGTAGGATATTGACTCTGTTCTTAAGTGTTTCCGGCGGACGTTCGGTAGACTTTACCACCGGCGTTACTGCCGGTACACGAGCCATACTAAGGTATGCATAAACAGTGGCTCCCGCAATAGCCACTACCGCCAGCAGCAGCAGCACCAGCAGAATAAGAATGCGATCCCAGCGAATTTTGCGTCGCCGCTGTCTTGTTTTATTGTCTGCTTCGTTCATGGTATCATCTCCTCTCCAAGAGATAACAGGACCAACATCGGCTTCCATCGCCGCCAAAGGCTCGGCGCAAGCCGTGTTTTCTTTATCCTGATAGAAAGTATAACTTTCGCCTGGATAAGGGCAACATCGGCTTTCGCCTTCGCTGAGACTCGGCGTAAGCCGTGTTTTCTTTATCTTTGTAATAAATAATTACGGCCTTCTATTGTGGCCGGATGTATAAGCAAGCCTTGCTCAATAACATAGTAAAGGGACTGATCAAAGGCGGCAAGCAAAGCCGCATTAAGATCGGCGTCAGCTAAACGGCGAAGCTTGTCTACCCCGGGAAACTTCCTGCCCGGTTCTATACAATCAGCCAGATAAATGATTTTTGCCAAGGTTGACATAGTACGCCCGCCAGTAGTATGAAGCCTAATGGCAGCCAGAATATCAGGATCATCGACCCCATATTCCGTGTTGGCCAGAAATGCGCCGACCGGCGCGTGCAATAACACGGGTTGGCAACGTTCGACATCATTCATCACTATAGCAAAAGCTTCTGCCTTTTGCAATAGGCTATCGCTGGAAATGTTGCGGGCACAGTCATGCAACAGCCCGGCCAGGCGGGCTGTTTGTACATCTACGCCAAATCTGCCGGCAAGTTCACCGGCAGTCTGACTTACTCCCAATGAATGTTGAAAGCGTTTGGCAGACAATACTTGTGACAGCTTGTCCATAGCCTGGTTATACTCCATGATTTGACACCACCTTGTTGTTCTTATTATAAAGTAGACTTAGCTTCAGGGTGGGGTTTTAAACCCCATCTGAAGGTTAGTCGCTCTTATCCAGGGGCTTAACCGCTCTTAAACTCCCACTTTTAGAAGACGGGAGTCTTAGAGCGGGTTAGTCATCAGATAAAATTCGGCAGTTTTTTGCAAAAATCCTCTTACATATATAGTATCCAACAATTGCAGGCAGGTTGTGCAATAAACTGCTGGCTTTGCTGAAAGAGGCAAATAAAAAACCTCCTAAATATATAGGAGGTTAATATATAGGGTTACAGTTTATTATAAACTACAAGCTGCTACACCGGCCTTTTACCCTTGCCGTGGCTTAGCTTCATTGACAACGATTTGCCGGCCGCCGACTTGAGAACCATTCATAGCCTCGATCATTTTGTCGGCATCAGCGTCCTCTACTTCTACAAACCCAAACCCACGGGAACGTCCTGTTTCCTTATCCGTGATGATTCTGCTCGAAATTACAGAACCATGTGGGCGGAAAGTATCTGCAAGCTCTGTGTCTGTAGTAGTCCAGGGCAGATTGCCGACATAAAGTGTTTTTGCCAAAGGGAATCACCTCCGTTACCTCAGGATACTTTTAAACAAAATAAGTTTTACGTTAACATTATTTGCAAAAGCACGGTATTTATGCCTGCCTGATTCTACCTTTTTAAATTGGCGGACTACTATCGGTACAAGCCTTCCTTGTAGATGTAAGCTTCCACACTTTCCGGCACGATATATTTAATCGACCGCCCCTTCTTCACCCGTTCACGAATATCGGTTGAAGATATTTCAAGCTCCGGTGTGGCCAGCCGCTGAATGCTGCGGCGTCCTTTGGCGCCAAACTGTTTTATTACCTGATCAATATAACTGATGCAGCCCGGCCGGGTAGCGGCCACAAAGAAACATAAATCCAGAAGCTGGTCGATATGCCGCCATGTGGGCAAATCTTTTACCGCGTCGGCACCGGTAATAAAATAAAATTCGGTACTGGCACCATAGCAATCAATTAATGCTCTGACAGTATCAACCGTATAGGAGGGACCGGAACGCTCAAGTTCAATGCCTGACACAAAAAAATGGGGATTAGAATAGGTAGCCATCACTGTCATAATATAACGGTGGATGGCTGGCGTAACCAGTGATTCTTGTTTATGCGGCGGATTGCTGGCAGGAATAAATAAGACTTTATCCAGGTTGTATTCAATACGGACAGCTTCCGCCGTTACTAAATGACCGACATGAATAGGGTCAAAGGTCCCACCCATAATACCTACTTTAGCTGTTGCGCACACCATAGTATCTGCCTTTCAAAATATCCAAAAAATCCAAATTCACTTTCATTATAGCAAATGCTTGTCACCATGAAAAGATATTTAAGTGCTGCACCACAAAGCTTGGCTGCTTTTATCCGGAGACTTAATCGCTCTTACTCTTGCCTGGAGAAGCGTGAGTCTCAGCGCGAGTCAGTCATCGGCTACAGGTTATGATGAACCACACTATGCCAGCTACTGCGGCGATAAGGGCGGCTGCCTGCGCATAATCAACAGCGTCATGCCGTCCCTTTGGCGTACGCAAATAATTCATTACAGCATAATAATAACCTGACAGCTGTTTTAGCTTATTCATCAGTGCCTGCTATGCCAAACTATCGTATTTGCCCATTGCCGTTTACTATATATTTAATGCTGGTCAACTCCGGCAGCCCCATCGGCCCTCTGGCGTGAAGCTTCTGAGTACTTATGCCGATTTCAGCGCCAAACCCAAACTCAAAACCATCAGTAAACCGGGTTGAGGCGTTAACATATACGGCAGCAGCATCGACCTCCTGCTGGAAGCGGTTAGCATTGTCATAGTCGCAGGTGACAATGGCTTCCGAGTGCCGCGTGCTGTATGTTGCAATATGATCCAGCGCCATATCCAAACTGCCGACTACCCGTACTGCCAGAATAAGATCCAGAAATTCGGCCGCCCAGTCTGCTTCTGTCGCTGGCTTAACAGCGGTATGATATGTCATAGTCTGGGTGCAGCCTCTTATTTCAACACCGGCTTGGATATACCGTTCCAGCATGGCAGGCAGGAACTGAGGCGCGATTTTTTCATGAACCAGCAAAGTCTCCATGGCATTACACACGCCCGGTCGCGAAACCTTGGCATTGAAGGCAATGTCCTGAGCCATGGTAAGATCAGCCGCAGCATCGACAAAGGTATGACAGACACCTGTACCTGTTTCAATAACAGGTACCGTGCTGTTTTCAACAACAGTCTTAATCAGCCCGGCCCCGCCTCTGGGGATAATTACATCCAAATATTGATTAAGCTTAAGCATGGCAGTGACAGCCAAACGGTCAGTGGTCTCGATAAGCTGAATGGCTCCTGCCGGTACGCCGGCCGCCTGCGCGGCATTGGCCAGGATGGACGCAATAGCAGTATTCGAATGGATGGCTTCCGAGCCGCCGCGCAAAATAACGGCATTACCGGCTTTTAGGCAAAGTCCGGCAGCATCTACCGTAACATTGGGGCGGGCTTCATAAATAATACCAATAACCCCTAATGGCACCCTCATTTTTGTGACCTTAAGGCCATTAGGCCGCAGCCAGCCGCTGATACTCTCCCCGACAGGGTCTGGCAGTGCCGCAATTTGCCGTAAGCCGTCAGCTATGGCTTTGATTCTGGTTTCATCAAGCATCAGCCGGTCAACGAGGGGTTTAGCCATGCCATTTTCCCTTGCTTGCGCAATATCTTTGGCATTGGCGGCAATAATTACTGCCTGATTGTCTGCCAACGCTGCTGCCATCGCCAAGAGTGCCTGGTTTTTCACCGCAGTAGATAATGTCGCCAGTTTGCGGGCTGCGAGCTTAGCTTTGCCGCCTTTTTCGGTGAGTTCCTTTATGTAATCCATACCTTGTCTCCTCTCTATACCAGTAATACCAGGTTGTCGCGGTGTACAATCTCATCATAGGGTTTAGAGCCAAGTATCTGACTAATTTCATGGGTGTGAACCCCCATGACTTTTTTCACATCATCAGCACCGTAATTGGTAATGCCTCGCGCCAGTTCCCGCCCACAGTCACTTACGATACTGATGGTGTTGCCTAGCTCAAAGTCACCGTCCACGGCTGTTATTCCGGCAGCCAGCAGGCTGGAGCCGCCCTTTAGCAGTGCCTGTTCACACCCTTTATCAACTTTTACCTTGCCGCTCACGCCGGCGCCAAAAGCCAGCCAGCGTTTACGAATTTGCAGGCGATTTTCTTTGGAAATAAAAATCGTGCCTACCCTATGGCCTTGCAGTACCTCACGAACTACACCATCCCGGCCGCCGGAGGCAATCACCATGGTTACCCCGGAATTAACGGCAATTTTCGCTGCCTGTATTTTGGTATACATACCGCCTGTTCCCCGAAGGGTGCCTGGTCCGCCTGCCAACTCTTCAATCGCCGGGGTAATATCCATAATTTCATCAAGCAGAGTGGCCTGTGGGTCTGTCTGAGGATTGGCGGTGTAAACGCCTTCCACATCGGACAAAATGATCAGCAAATCGGCGTCAATAATGCTGGCTACCATGGCGGAAAGTGTGTCATTATCACCAATTTTCAATTCATCAATGGCAACTGCGTCGTTTTCGTTAATAATGGGAATGACGCCCTGGTTCAAGAGCGCCATTAATGTGTTGCGGGAGTTAGTATACCGCTTGCGATTAACAGAGTCGGCGCGTGTTAATAATACCTGGGCAACAATCTGACCGTATTCACCAAACATTTTCTCGTAAATGTGCAGCAAAATTCCCTGCCCAACAGCCGCCGCCGCTTGCTTTTCAGGAATCGTTTTGGGCTTTTCTTTAAGTCCCAGGCGATCCATGCCGGCACCAACTGCACCGGAAGTAACCAGGATAATCTGTTTTCCCTGATTGGCAAGATCAGACAACTCACGTGCCAGTCTCTCTATCCGCAAAAGATTAAGTTTGCCTGTCGTATGAGTTAATGTACTGGTTCCAACCTTAACAACAATACGGTTGGCACTGCTTAAATTCTCTCTGGTAAGCATACTAATACTCCCCTCCACAATTCACGGCAATTCTATTTTTGATTTTTCCTCATTTTTTTTATAAAGTAAGCCGTTGCGGCCAATTACCTGTACTAATTCTGCACCGGTAGCCTTTGCGAGTGCGGCAATAGCAGCTTTCGGTTCTTCCGGGCTGTTTTGCAGCACCCGGACTTTGATAATTTCTCTGGCAGCCAATGCTTGTTCAGCACTTTCCGTAACAGTGTCGATTACGCCACTTTTACCAATCTGCACCACAGGGTCAAGCGTGCTGCCCATCGCCCGTAAAAATCGTTTTTGTTTACCTGTGAGTGTTGTTTCATTCACTTGCACTTGCAAAATATAGCCTCCTATGGTCTAAACTCAAATTCCATATCGCCGATACGAACTGTGTCACCTTCCTGGATTCCTCTTGCCCGGAGTTCTGCATCAATTCCCAGTTTACGCCAAATGGCCTGGAAACGGCGTAAGCCCTCTTCATCACCAAACCGGGTCATGGCCACCAGTTTTTCGATATTGTCACCCCGAACGACAAACGCGCCGTCGTCTTCCCGGGTAATGGAGAATTCGTCCTCAGGTTTGGCTTCATATACTTTGGCCTCTTCTATTTCCTCCGGCTCTTCCACATATGCATCCAGGAGCTGAGAGGCCCGCTGCATAAGAACCTGCAAACCCTCGCCGGTAGCAGCTGAAATAGGATAAATCTCATGCCCGGCAGCCTTCATATAGTCGGCTACCTGCTGATAATTCTCCTGCGCTTCCGGCAAATCCATCTTATTGGCGGCAACAATTTGTGCCCGCTTAAACAGTTTTTCATTATACAGTTTAAGCTCATTATTAATTTTGTGAAAATCCTCTATTGGATCACGGCCTTCTATCCCGGATACATCAAGCACATGGATCAGCACTTTAGTTCGCTCAATATGACGCAAAAAGTCGTGCCCTAACCCCACACCTTCATGCGCGCCCTCGATTAATCCCGGAATATCGGCCAGCACAAAGTTTCGGCCTTCAGCAATGCTGACAACTCCCAATACCGGCGACAAAGTGGTAAAATGGTAGGCCGCAATTTCAGGTTTCGCTGCCGATACCATAGATAAGATACTGGATTTGCCTACACTGGGATAGCCAAGCAAACCAACATCTGCTAATAGCTTGAGTTCAAGCAGCAGTGTTTGTTCTTCACCGGGTTCTCCTAATTCGGCAAAAGTCGGTGCCCTGTTTACACTATTGACAAACCGGGCATTACCGCGTCCACCCCGTCCTCCTTTGGCAACAATAACCATTTGTCCGGGTTCGGTAATATCCCCAAGTATTTGGTTGGTCGCTTCATCTCTGATAATAGTTCCCGGCGGTACTTTAATCAATAAGTCTTCCGCACCGCGGCCGTGCATGTTGCTGGACTGGCCGTTAGCCCCGTTATTGGCTTTGAACTGGCGCTTGTAACGAAAATCAATAAGGGTATTCAGGTTGGCATCCCCAATTAATACTACATTGGCGCCACGGCCGCCATCGCCGCCGCTGGGCCCGCCTCTCGGAACATACTTTTCCCGGCGAAAACTCGACATACCGTTTCCACCGCTACCAGCCTTAACCGTAATTTTGGCTCTATCAATAAACATAGAAATCCCCTTGCATTTTTTATATGTAATATGCGCGTTCGCACCCATTCTTATCCGATAGCCAATCCAGCTAAGACTCCCAGCTTCCGCAAACAAGAATTAAGCATATAAGCTCCGGGAAGTTTAGAGATTCAGCCACAGGCATAAGTATATTTTTTACACAGACTTATTTTGGTAGGCGGCAAGCAGATCGGATATCATATCAGGGTCGTGCGCCAATTTTTCGATATATTGCAGTGCTTTTTCGCCCCGTCCTAATTGTATCATCGCATGGATGACCTGCAGATGATTTAAAAAATCATGCCGCTGAATACGAAGCAGTTTGATCATATCAGCACAGGTAGCTACTTCAGGGCAAGTGGAATTGGTCATACTATCATCCTTCCAATATACTGCGGATGATGTATCTTTCGCTCCCGGCAGCTAAAATACCTGTCGGACTTCGACATTTTCACTGAAAATTAAAGAAAACACGGCTTGTATTGGCACCCAAAACCTATACTTTCTGTTAGGGTAAAAAAAACCTGCGGCCAATTAGGCCGCAGGCGTTTCTTACATCGCTTCTTCAGCTGCAGGATACACACTAACTTGCCGGTCATAACGGCCTTTACGCTCGAAAGCGACTTTGCCGGGAACTTTGGCAAACAAAGTATCATCTTTGCCAATACCGACGTTATTACCGGGATGGAAATGTGTACCACGCTGGCGCACCAGAATGCTGCCTGCGGTTACAGCTTCACCGTCTTGACGCTTCACACCCAGGCGCTTAGCCTCGCTGTCGCGTCCGTTACGTGAGCTGCCAACACCTTTTTTATGAGCAAATAATTGTAAATCAAAAGAATTCAATTTAAATTTTTCCATCTTGCTTTCACCTCCTGTGCTCAATAATACGAACACTTTTAGGATATAGTCTGGCAATTTCGGTTAAGCCAAGCAGCATTGTTGCAAAAATTGCGTCCGTAAGCCTGTCAGGCTGACCAATAAGTTCCATAGTAAGAACATCAGTGTCCTGTACCAGCTCAATATCCCGCCCCAAATGGCGTTCAATTCCCATGATGGAGGATTGGACCAGTGCCGATACTCCGGCACAGACAATATCCTGACCATGTGGCGCAATATTGGCATGACCGCCGACCGTAAATCCGGTAATTGCCTTGTTGTTATCACGAACCAATGTAATGGTAATCATTGTCCGGCCTTATGCTTCAATTTTCGCAATGCGGACTTTAGTGAACGGCTGACGATGACCTTGGCGGCGGCGGTAATTGGACTTGGCTTTATATTTGAAAACCAGAATCTTCTTGCCTTTGCCATGGGCCACTACTTCAGCAGTAACTTTGGCATTAGCAATGAGCGGTTTGCCGATAACGACCTCGCCGTCCTTTACCACAGTCAGAACACGATCAAAATCAACAGTCTGACCTTCGGCAGCTTCGAGTTTCTCAATATTGAGCACATCGCCTTCAGTAACGCGGTATTGTTTACCGCCTGTTTCGATAATAGCGTACATGTTTAGTTTGCACCTCCCCTGTGTTAGGACTCGCCGAATACGGTAAAACGAAACAAAGTTTCGTTTTTTGTAGGAACCTCTCCGTGCGGTGGTGTAGACACTGCCTACATCATCAAATATTATCATACTGGTAATAGTTTGTCAATCTGGTTTCCACAGCAAGGAAAATATCTCCGGATTGAGGTCGGCAACAGGTTCTAGCGTAAGGCTTCTGGCTGTTTCCTCTTCCAGACGCTTGAGCTCACCCTGCTTTGTTAACAAGTCAGCTACCTGGGGATGAACTTGAATTAACAGCCTTCCTCCCGGCCGTGACCGTTTATTTAGCTTTCTTAAATCCCGTTTAATGTCAAGCACTACCGTTTCCGGCGATTTAATGCGGCCTTTTCCCAAACAATACGGACATTGGCTGTAAAGCATGCCGTTAATACTCTGCCTGGCCTTTTTCCGGGTCATCTCAACCAAACCCAGGCTGGTAAAGCCTAACACATTGGATTTGGTACGATCCTTTTTTAATTCCAGTTCAAGTACGGCAAGCACGGCTGCCCGCTGCTCGGCTTTGTCCATATCAATAAAGTCAATGATAATGATGCCGCCAATATCCCGCAGCCTTAGCTGCCTGACGATTTGTGCCGCTGCCTCCAGGTTTGTCTGAAATACCGTTTCCGACAGGTTGGTCTTGCCGACAAATTTGCCGGTGTTAACGTCAATGACAGTAAGTGCTTCGGTATGATCAATGACTAAATAGCCGCCACAGGCTAATTCTACCCGCCGGTTACGCAGGCTGTCCAACTGGGCATCCAGGTTAAAGCGGCTGAATATATCACTCTCCTGGCCGGTTGGTGTATACAAGCGAACACACTCTGCCAGCTCGGGCGATATATGGGTAAGTAAATCAACAACCCGGTTGTAAGCTTCCTGGTTATCAATAACAAACTCGGTAACATCCTCAGTCAGATAGTCCCTGACAATCCGCACAACAAGCTCGGCATCCCGGTAAATGAGCGCCGGAGCATTGCTGCGTTTAGCCCTGGAGCTTAGTATTGACCACATGTTAGCCAAATAAGCCATATCTTTTATTAAGTCTTCTTCACCTTTGCCTATGGCTACCGTTCTGACAATGACTCCCATGCCGGCCGGACGAATTTTCTCGGCAATCTGACGCAGGCGTTCACGTTCGGGTTCTTCTTCAATGCGGCGCGAAATACCGATATAGTCGACGGTAGGCATAAGCACAATATACCGCCCAGGCAGTGTCAGACTAATGGTAGCCCGCGGTCCTTTGTCCCCCATGGCGTCCTTGGCAATCTGCACAAGTACATCCTGGCCGATGGTCAAGTGCTGACAGGCGGCTTGACGACCCGCATCCCCCATATATAAAAAAGCATTTTTATCCCGGCCAATATCCACAAATGCGGCCTGCATACCCGGAAGAACATTTTTTACTTTGCCTTTGTAGATATTGCCGACCAAATGTCCGCTTTCGCTGCGTTCCACCGATACTTCCATCAGCTCACCTGCTTCTAAAAGGGCCACCCTGGTTTCTTCCGGCATCACGCTGGCGATTATACTTTTACTCATACTTTATTCCTCTTACGTTCTCTCTACCTATAATTCCATAGGCGATAGCTGTACCCGGCCATCGCTTACAAACAGCCCGGTGCGATTAATTAAGGCATTGTCTTTATCAGCAGGCAGTCCAAAACCGGCAATCAGCGCGTCAATCACTTCAACCGGCTTGACACTGCCGCCGGGAGTAATCTTTATCGATAAGCCAAGGCTCATGACTTCCTGCTGGCTGTCGGCCACTTTCCTCACGGCAACCGGTGTGGCAAGATATTCTTTAATATCAATTTCACGCCGGCCTTTAGGCGATTGTTTACTATAGATGACTTCAACTTCACTATTAAACTTTGCCAAGCTCGTTTCGACAGTATGCCAGTGCGCTCCTGGCGCCAGGGAAGCAACAACTTCATAGGTTGCCAAATTAACCACTGCCATCAGGGCTTTACTGCGCCCACCCACATATTTAGCGGCTTTCAGAGTAATGCCTGCAGGTAACTGGGGCTTCAGTCTTGCTGTTATCTGGTCAACACTGATTTCTTCAGTCAGTTCAAGCTCCAGATATTCGGCCTCACTGGTTACTCCCACCGCCAAAGCTGAAGCAAAAGCCAGCTTCATATGGGGATTAAAACCTTCCGAGTAGGCGGCCGGCAGCTTAGCCCGCCGAATGGCCCGTTCCATTGTACCGGCCAGGTCCAAGTGGGAAACATAGCGTATTTCATTGCTTTTGGTTATCTGAAGCCGTAATTTAGCCATTATGCCTGCCCCCAATCCACAACGTTAACCTCAAGCTCCTGACAGACGCCACAGGCCATGCAGTTTTCATGACGGCAATCAGGGGTAAACGCAGCATCTTTCGCCGCCTGCCACTCCCGCGCCAGGAAAGACTTGTCCACACCTGCCGATAAGTGTTCCCATGGCAAATATTCCTGCAGCGCCCGTTCCCGGTTGGCATAGAAAACAGGATCAATTCCTTCGGCAGCAAAAGCTTCCATCCACACAGCATAGTTAAAATGTTCAGACCAGCCGTCGAACTTGGCACCATTCTGCCAGGCCCGGAGCAGCACCTTGCCCAGCCTGCGGTCACCGCGGGCAAACACGCCTTCCAAAAAACTGGTGCGGGCATCATGCCAGCTTAGCGAAATACTGCGGTCCTTAATGAGTGAGCGCAGCAGCTTTTGTTTGCGTTCAAGCTCTTCCACCGGGTTTTGGCCAAACCATTCAAACGCAGTGTGCGGTTTGGGGACAAAAGAAGAAACACTGACAGTTACCTTGGCCCCTTTGCGTCCTTTCAGCTGTTTATACAGATCAGCCACCCGCTGAGCTAACGCAGCAATACCTGCGATATCTTCATCCGTCTCGGTCGGCAAGCCAATCATAAAATAGAGTTTAATGGTTGACCACCCGGACTTAAAAGCAGCACTTACCGCTTCTGTCAGGTTTTCCTCGGTAACTCCTTTATTGATAACATCTCTGAGCCGCTGAGTCCCGGCTTCCGGCGCAAATGTCAGTCCGCTTTTTCTCACTTGCTGCACTTGCTTGGCCAAATCAATGGAAAAGCTGTCAATTCTCAGCGAAGGCAGCGACACACTTACTCCCTGCTCTTTAAACCGCTCAATAAGTTCCGTAATTAAATGACTAAGACAGGAATAATCGGCCGAGCTTAATGACACCAGCGAGATTTCGTTATAGCCGGTATTGTCAATCAGCTGCTGCACATGCTTGAATAATGTCTCAAGTTTGCGTTCCCGAACCGGACGATAGATTACTCCTGCCTGGCAAAAACGGCAGCCGCGCGTACACCCCCGGAACAGTTCCAGCATGATGCGATCATGCACAATTTCAATAAAAGGAACAATCGGCTTTGTCGCAAATATTATCTGATCAAGCTCTTGAATAACACGCTTAACAATAACGGCTTTGGCTTCCGGTATAAGCGGCTTAATCGCCTCCACTGCACCGTCAGCCTGATAATCTACCTCGTAAAACCGGGGAACATAGATTCCCTGCAGGCCGGCAAGCCGTTTTAGTATCCCCGTCTTGCCACCAGGCCTGCCGGCCTGTTTCCACTCAGCAATAGCAGCGGCCACCTCGGCTATAACCTCTTCAGCCTCACCAAGTATAAAAAAATCGACAAAATCAGTCATCGGCTCGGCATTAAAAGCACATGGGCCGCCACACACTACCAGCGGTTGACTTTCATCCCGTTCGGCAGCCAAAAGTCTAATACCCGCCAAATCAAGCATATTAAGCACATTACTGTAACTAAGCTCATACTGTAAGGAAAAGCCGATAATATCACATTGGTCAACAGGCCGCTTACTTTCCAAGGTATGTAGCTTGATACCAGCGGTTCTCATTTCCGCTTCCATATCCACCCATGGCGCATACACACGCTCCGCAAACGTATCCGGACGGTTATTTAATACTTCATATAATATTTTAAGCCCAAGATTAGACATGCCCACTTCATACACATCAGGCATAGCCAGCACAAAATTTACAACATATTCATCAGGGGCTTTGCTAACACTGTTCCACTCATGACCAGTGTAACGGGCCGGTTTCATGACCCGGCTCAAAATCCCGGGACTGACAGGATCTAAAGAAGACATAGGTACCTCCAAAGTATATTTCTGCAATAGAATTCAGACAAAAGCCAACGGCCGGCAGCGCGACAGCTATAAAAATTATTATCTATTCTTTGACTGGAAATATCAAGACTTATTTTTTCCATCTTGGCCAGATTTGAAACCTGACAAAAAGATGCGGCTACAAAAACTCTTTTATCCTGGCTCTTATCCCCTTTTTCAGGAGGCCCTCCCACACTTCGGTTTCTGTCAGCGCTCCGCACAATTTGAAATTTTGGTCAACAATATGCACAATATAATATTGCTCTGGGCCAAATAAGGCAATAACCTCACTGATAGCAGCATCCTCAATGGCTGTCAGATGTCTTGTCGGCATAATGCCGCAGGCAATGAGCTCAGCTTTTTTTCTGGCCAGGATACGCATGGTCCGGAATCCGGCCAGCGTGTTTTCCGTCCGGGCAGTAAGCAGCAAAAACCCGGCAGCTACCAGCATAGTCAAATTCACCGTATGATCAAACAAAAAAATCAATCCTGCCAGCACGATCAGCAGACAACTTATGATATGACTCATGGTTACAACAATAGCTGTGGCAGCCCGGTAGTCGCGTCTGCGGGTAAGAACAGCCCGCAAAATTCTGCCGCCGTCAAGCGGTAATGCCGGCAGCAAATTGAAACCGGCCAACATAAGGTGTGTTTCGCCATAAAAATAAATCTCTTCCTGCCAACTGCCTGCCACCCCCGCTGCGGCATAACATAAAGCCGCCAGACCCAGGCTTGCCAGTGGTCCGGCGGCTGCAATCATTATTTCACTTACCGCCCCGGCATCGGCCAGGCGTTCTACGCGCGCCGTAGCGCCAAAAGGCAGCAATTCCACCTGCTTGACTTTATAACCTAAGCCGCCTGCCATCAGCATATGCGCCAATTCATGCAATAAAACGGCACTAACAATTAGCAGCGCTTTATCGGCAAGACCGGCAACAGCAAATACGGCAATCAGCCCCAAAAACCAATTATTTACTATGATTTCAACCCCTGCTATCTTCCCGGCCCGCATATTTCACATCCTTATCTGCCAGTATCGTGCGACACTACTTTATCCTCGACAAAGGATCAATAGCTTTGCCATTTTCCCGCAGTTCAAAGTACAATACGGACACGGCAGCTCCCGTTTTTCCAACCCGTGCCACCACCTGCCCCTGACTGATCTCATCACTTTCTTTGACTAATACATCGGTCAAGTGACCGTAGATTGTCTCGATATTCTGCCCATGGTCAATAATAAGGATCGTGCCAAACTGGACACTGTCGGTAACGATTTTGACTTTGCCGGTAGCCGCTGCACGTACACTTGCTCCTGCCGGCGCAGCAATATCAATGCCTTCGTGGAAGATATCCTGCTTAACCGCAGTATTGCCCTGCCAGCCATACTGCGCTACTATCTGCCCCTCTACCGGTTTAGTCATATAGCGCAAAGGATCGGCAGGACGGGAAATGGTTGTCTGCATTTGTTTCAACACAGGTATCCCGGATATATCGGCGCCATTAGGCCAATGCCGGTTTATATACTCAATGGTTCTGGCTGTATAATAGACAAAATCAGTCTGAGTCGCCAGGACCTGACGAACAATACCTGTGACTTCCTGTCCAACTCTGGTATTTGATGCCTGGGCACCGTAAACCAGCGCAAATATCGCTAACGCTGCTATTATTTTTTTAAGCCAGGTATAGTCAGGTTCTTCTTCATAATAAGATTGCCAGTTTTTTTCCGTATTGCGGGCAGAAAAATTCCAGTGATTTTTTAAACGGTTCCATAGCTTTGTCATCCTAAACCCTCCATAAGTACCGGCTTAAGTGTTCTTATGGAATATATATGCTAAAACTACAGATTTATAACCAGCGGCAAAATTCCCTCTCCAGCAATGGCAGGCCGCTACCACGCCAATCAGCAACAAACCCAAATAAGAAAAACTGCTGGCGCATAAAACTTATACATTTTGTTAGAGCAAAAACAAACAGACAGGCTGTTTCAACATTCACAGCCTGTCTATGTACAATAGGCACTACAGCCAAAGAAGTCGGCAGATGTCTGATGGCGGTGGGATAAAATATAACCGATGCTTTGCCGTCAAAATAAAATTTTTTGCCTTCGCATATAGATATTTAATAATATCCCGATACTGATCATATTAGTGGTCAGTGAACTTACACCATAACTCATCAGCGGCAGGGGAATACCGGTAACAGGCATAATTCCCGCGGTCATACCAACATTAACAAGCAGATGAAAGGCTAACATCGAAACAATGCCTGTTGCCAGCAGTGTGCCGAAATTATCACGGGCACCACCGGCAATTTTGACTCCGCGATAGAGTAAGATAAGGTACAGCAGCAAAATTATCACAGCGCCAACAAACCCCAGTTCTTCCCCAATCACGGCAAAAATAAAATCGGTATGATTTTCCGGCAAAAAGTTCAGCTGGCTTTGCGTACCGTTAAATAAGCCTTTGCCAAACAACATGCCCGAACCAATGGCAATCTTAGACTGAATAATGTGGTAGCCTGAACCCAAAGGGTCCACATTGGGATCGATAAATACCGTTAACCGTTTTTTTTGATAATCCTTTAAAAAATGCCAAAAAATTGGCATAAAGGCAATACCTGCCCCAATAATAGACATTAAGAGCCGCATATTAATGCCGGCTACAAAAATCATTCCGAACAATATGGCCATAAATACCAGGGAAGTGCCAAGATCAGGCTGCTTTAACACCAGGATAAACGGTATGCCCACATAGACAAAAATCGGGATAATATCTTTAAAAGAATTAAGCTTACCTGTTCGTTTATCCAATACCTGGGCCAGCCCAATAATCATAATCAGCTTAGAAAACTCCGATGGCTGCAAACTGATGGGGCCGATCTGAATCCAGCGCTGGGCGCCAAGCGCCGTTTGCCCGACAAACATAACGGCAAGCAGCATTATCAGATTAAAGATATACAAAAAACCTGAGAATCTTTCCAGTGACTTATAGTCAAAATTCAGCATAATAAAGAAAACAGCAATATTAGCCAGGACAAAAAAACCCTGACGCTGCACATACCAGTATCGGTCCTCACTGGGAGTGTTGATATGAGTAGCACTACCGATGATAACAAGACTTACAAGAATAAGCAGGGCAGTAACAGCGATCAGAATAAAATCTAAATTCCGCAACAGGCGCTGGTTAAGCATAACCTAGTGACCTCTCTCTAACAATATCTTATATATTATAATAGTATTTTCTGCCCGCGTCCAGTATGCTGCCGTAAGAGGCCGCCATCAATCTTATTTTCCCTACTCTCCCGGCATGGTCCGTTTCATGCGGTTTACCGGAATATTAGCAACCAATGCCACCTGGGTGTTAGTCCGGGTCAAATTTATTTCCATTTCGGTTTCATTAATATCCATATAGTTAGAGATAACTTTAATCATATCATCTTTTATAACTTCCATAAACTGTGGTGATACATTAACCCGGTCATGCACCAGAACAAATCTCAAACGTTCTTTTGCAATATTTTTCGAACCTTGCGCTTCTCGGCCAAACAGCTTTTGAATAAGTTCAAACAACATTTTCTCCTCCTAGACCCATTATTTACAATCCCAACACTTTTTTAAACTTGCCCCATAAACTCTCATTCGTCTCAAGAACCATGAGCGGAACATTTTCGCCTGTCAGGCGGCGCACGATGTTGCGGTAAGCCGTACTGGCCAGGGCGGAGTTGTTGACAACGGCAGGCTCGCCCCTGTTGGTAGATATGACAATGTACTCATCTTCAGGAATGATTCCCAATAAATCAACAGCTAAAATTTCGATAATATCGTCAATATCCATCATGTCGCCCTTTTTGACCATGAGTGGCCGGATACGGTTAACAATCAGCTTAGGGTTGTGCTTGCCTTCTGATTCTAACAAGCCGATAATTCTATCCGCGTCGCGAACAGCCGACACTTCCGGTGTGGTAACAATAATGGCGCGGTCTGCACCGGCAATGGCATTTTTAAACCCTTGTTCAATACCTGCCGGACAATCAATAATTACATAGTCAAATTCTTGCGCCAAGTCTTTGCATAACTGCTGCATTTGGTCTGGCGTAACGGCGTTTTTATCTCTGGTTTGGGCAGCAGGCAGCAGGTAGAGTGTCTCGTACCGCTTGTCCCTGATCAGTGCCTGCTTTAAGCGGCAGTTACCCTCAGTCACGTCAACTAAATCATAGACAATTCTATTTTCAAGCCCCATAACTACATCAAGATTCCTTAAGCCGATATCGGCATCAACTAAAACAACTTTTTTGCCCTGAAGAGCAAAACCAGTACCTATATTAGCGGTTGTCGTCGTTTTTCCTACGCCGCCTTTTCCTGACGTAATAACTATTACTTCCCCCATCTATGTACCTCCTATGTAATCTTTACATCGTCTGCCGGTCCAATCACAACAACTCCGCCGTCAATCCGGGCTGTTTCCCGGTAGGCAGGCACATCCTGGTTGTCAGGTGCCCGCGCAATAAGTCCGGCGATTCTTAGCTGGCCTGCGATTAGCTTATCAGCCGTAATAACCGCCGCTTGATCGCCGTTGGCGCCGGCGTGTGCTAAGCCTCTGCAGGTTCCCTGAACAGTAATATTGCCGCTGGCAATAATTTCAGAACCGGGATTAACGTCTCCCATAACGATGACAGAACCGTCAAATACTACCTTCTGACCGCTTCTGAGCGTTCTTGATATGATTAACGTTTGTCCGCCTTCGTTCTCCTGCCGGTATAGAGCAGCTTCCCCGCAGCTATTATCCTGAGGCGATATTTCGGGTGGCAGGGGCTCAGGCCGGTCATGTAAGGCAAGTCCATAACCGGCCAGCAGGCTGATTAGCTGCCTTCGTTCATCACCGGTTAATGTATTGGTGCCGGATGACACTTTGACGCCGGTGCTGCCGGTAAAAAAGTAGGCAGCCGACTCCAACTTTTCTTTTAACTGTTCCAATATGGCGGTAAAATCAGCCGTTTGGTTCAGTACCAATTCAAGGCCGTCTTTACTTCCTTTAAAAACTACATCCTCCCGCATATCTTCTCCTAAATTTTACCATAAATTATTACCCATATGTCAACTAAAATTCGCCCTATTTCCCAAATTTCCTGCAAACTATATACACAACATAGTAAAGCTTTTTGCAAGCACAGGTGTACCGGCAAACCTGTGCTTCCGGCGGGCAACGGCAAAGCGATACCAAACCGTATCGTTCTTATCGGGAGGCATATCCTGTTAACAGCTAAAAAGGGTATGTCCCATATAAGCTGGAATATAGTACTTTAGTATTGTATTGGAGGCTATAACGTGATTAACTTTTTGGCAAAAATTACTGCCTGGCTGGGACAGCATATGTTCTTTATCGTACTTTCCGGCCTGATAGCCGGGTTTTTAATACCGCTTCCCGATTCTCCCGCCCTGCGGGCGACCGTAGTCGGTTCCTTTGGTTATATGACGTTTGTTACCGCACTTGGTACAAGTTTAAAAGAATTTTTACGAGTGTTAAAAAAGCCGGTTATCCCGCTCTGGATACTGGTATTAATACATGTTGTATCCCCATGTATTGCCTGGCTGGCAGGACTGTTCTTTTTCAGCGGCGATCCTTATACCCAGTTAGGCTATTTAATAGCCGCCTCCACTCCCATTGGTGTGACGTCTGTCATTTGGACGGCTTTAACCGGTGGCAGCGTATCTGTTGCCCTGGTTGCCGTCACCCTTGATACATTGCTGGTGCCTGTCATGTTACCCTTTTTCTTTAAGGCCGTCATTGGGCAGACATTGCAAATTGATTACCTGCAAATGATGGTTCAGTTATTTGCGATGATTACCATCCCAAGTATAGCCGGTATGCTGATTCATGATCATGGCCGCAGCGATATGCTGCCCAAGTCGCTTAAGGTTATTGGCAATTTTATTGCCAAGCTGGCCTTCTTTGCCGTTATATTCATTAATGCCGCTTTAGTTGGACCAGATATCGCCTGGGACTTGTCGACCCTTAAAATCGTCCTGGTAACCATGTTCCTGGTGGCGCTGGGCTATGCCATG
The DNA here is from genome assembly GCF_014634905.1 of Sporomusa sp. GT1. NCBI lineage: Bacteria > Bacillati > Bacillota > Negativicutes > Selenomonadales > Sporomusaceae > Sporomusa > Sporomusa sp. GT1. The sequence continues at coordinate 452,850 of NZ_BMBX01000001.1, forward strand.
GGTTATCTGGGTTCTTTGGTTTTTAAAAACCGCTCACGTGAAGTGGCGCTGGCCATGATTTATTGTGTTGGCTTGCGTAATGCCAGTTTCGGCGTGGTGCTGGCTTTAACCTTCTTTCCCCATGCTGTCGCTATACCGGTAACTATGACAATTTTATACCAGCAGCCATTTGCAGCCATCATTCCTTACTTTTTTGGGTCTACAGGCAATAAAGACCAGGGTGCAACCTAAATATGGGGTAAGCAAAACCACTGACGCAGTCCTTTGACTTTACGCATATCAGATAATTCAGGAATCAAGCGTCGCGGTCTTACTTTTGGCATCGCCCCATAAGCAGAGAACCAGGTTATTAGGAGCAGCGCGACGCGAAAACTTGTGTGAATCGCTTAGTTCCAAGCGGAGCGCCGAACTTCCTTTAGCTAAAGAAGCCAGAGGGTTACGGGAATAAACTCTGTTAGACTAAAAAAACATGAAGCTAGACTGATAAAGTCTAGCCTCATGTTTTCTTTTATCTGGTTATAACGCAGTCTGCGGCCGGTATATTTTAGCCGCTTCAGCCGGAGTCTGGTTAATATTAAAAGCTGCTTCCATAATTTTTTTGGCAATAGGTACTGCTGATGATGAACCAAAACCGCCTTGCTCAACAATAATAGCAACTGCCACCCGCGGATCTTCATAAGGACCATAGCCTACAAACCAGCCATGGTCACTGCCATGAGAATTTTCCGATGTACCCGTTTTTCCGGCAATGGCAACCGGAAAATCTCCAAAGGCAGTGGCCGCAGTACCACCTTCCTGGGCAACTTCCCGCAGTGATTCCTGGATAAGTGTCCAATTGCTCTCAGCCAGAGTTACCTGACCTGTTTTTTCCGGCTCAAAAGTTTTAAGAACCTCACCATTAGGGCCGGTAATCCTGCTAACCAGTTGTGGCTTATAACGTTGACCGTCGTTGGCAACCTGACCAATAACCACAGCCATTTGGAGCGGCGTTGCCAATTGAAAGCCTTGCCCAATGGCAGCGTCGAAGGTCTCTGATAAATACCAGTCTTCTCCATACACTTTTTCTTTATACCGCCGGTTGGCCACCAGACCGTCCGATTCCCCCGGCAAATTGATTCCGGTATAGGCACCTAAGCCAAACATGCGGGCAAACTTTTCCAGATTATCAATACCCAACCGATTACCCATCTCATAAAAGTACACATTATCCGATTTAGACAAGGCTTCACGGAAGTTAATCCATCCCAAAGCTTCCCCCATAGCATTACCTTTGGGGATAATCCAGTGCGTGCCGGTATCAAGGATTTTTTCTTCCGGTGTTACTTTTCCAAGCTCTAATGCCGCCGCACCGGTAATAATTTTAAAGGTTGAGCCTGGCGGATATACACCGGCTATCGCTTTGTTATCCATCGGGTGATGCGGATTCTCGTTAAGTAATTTCCAGTCTTTACTGGAGATACCGCCATTAAATGCATTAGGATTAAAGGTCGGACGACTTACCATGGCCAAAACTTCCCCGGTCTTCGGGTTCAAGACTACGGCAGCGGCGGCTTTGGCATTGGTGTATCCTGCTTTGGTCTGCAGATAAATCAGCTGTTCATCAATGGCCGCTTCGGCCGCCTTTTGGATTCGCTGATCAATTGTCAGCACTAAGTTATTGCCAGGTATCGGGTCCTTCTTGCCAATTACCTGTACCGGACGGCCATTAGCGTCAACCTCCACCTGGTTGCCGCCGTCAGTACCGCGAATTTCTTTGTCATACACTCTTTCTAAACCAAATTTGCCGACAATATCTCTCGCTTTATACCCCTGGGCTTTGCCGCTTTCCAACTCTGTCTCATTAATCTCGCCGACATAACCAAAAATATGAGCGGCAAGCTCATTATTAATATAATTTCGCAGCGGCTGAATTTCAATAACAACCCCAGGCAGTTCTGAGCGCCGTTCTTCAATTTTGGTAACAATTTCGGGACCGACATCGGTTTTGACCCGGATAGGTTCAAATGAGCCGGTTTTCTGAGATAATTTCTCTTTAATCTCTTCTGCATTGAGGTTAAGGATAACAGCCAGCTTGCCGATGACTTCATCGGGAACCGGCCCGTTAATGGGCAGTAAAGATATGGTGAAACCCGGACGATTCGATACCAGCATTACGCCATTCCGGTCATAAAAAACGCCCCGTGGGGCCATAATGGGAATAAGCCTGATGCGGTTGCCGTCAGCCAGCTGTCCGTAGTATTGACCTTGTGCCATTTGCAGATAGCCAAGACGAGATACTAAGGCAACAAATATGAAAATGATAATTATACCAAAAATCTCTAGTCTGCCATATTCACGTTTAGCAAGCATCCGACAATCTCCCTTCCAAGAATACCAACGAACTGACATACCAGAGAATTAATTTGCTGTTTCAAAATTGACTGCGGTTACCGAAAGTAATCCGGTAAATCAGCCGGTGAATCGGAATACAAAACAAAATATTATAGGCCAAGGAAGGTAATAGCTGATATTGCAGCATAGGAATAAGCTCTACCTTGTAACCCAACAGCAAAAGCAGAGCCTGCATGCTCACGCTGTTAAAGAAAGTAGCCATGGTAATCGCCAATACCGGCAATACCATACTTTCTTTAAATACCTTGCGTTCAGCCAAGCCGGCTATATAGCCTGTAGCCATCTTCGATAAGGTGTTCAAGCCGAAAATATTGCCTGACGCAAAGTCCTGCATTACACCTGCAAAAAAACCAATACCAACACCCCGCTCCCGGCCGGCAAGCAAACCGCTGGCTACAACAATAATTAACAATATATCAGGTTTAGTCCCATTGCTAAAAATTAATGGCAGTAAGACAGACTGAACAGCAATAGTGCCTAGAAGTAACCCGGCCCAGACGACTATTGTTCTCATTGACCTGCCCCTTTCGGCTGTACAGGCGAACTAGACCAGGTTTGCCCCGGTGTAGTGGGAGCAGCCGCCGACGGCACAAGTTGCACTTCGCGCGACTGTACGATGATTAATACCTCTTCTAGTCTATCAAAATCTACTGCCGGCTTCAAGACAGCATATTTTAACAATCCGCCTTCATCATTAACAATATCCATAACTTCACCAACTAATAAACCTTTGGGATATATACCGCCGAAACCGGAGGTAATGATCTTATCACCCTTGATTACATCGGCGTCACGGGCAATATTAATCATTCGCGGTGCGTGCGAATTAAAGGTACTGCCTTCAACAATACCAGCTACCCGCGACTCAGGCCGTTGCACCAGGCAGCCGACCGCGCTCCGCGGGTCCAGGATGAGCTGCACTTTGGCAGCATTATTATAAACGGTTACGACATTGCCAACAAGTCCTTGGGCAGTTACCACCGCCATATCCTTTGCTATCCCATCGGCAGCACCACGGTTTATGATAATTATGCTGGTCCATGTTCCCGGATCACGGGCAATTACTTGCGCGGTGACAAAATCAAACTGCGGAACAGTTTTTTTGTAATCCAGCATACCCCGCAATCGCGCATTCTCTGCCAAAATCTCCGTAGTATTAACATCTTTTTGGCGCAGTCCCTCATTTTCAGCTTTCAGCGCCTGATTATCACGATACACTGTCATAATTTGTCCGGTAAAAGAACTTGTGTGACGTATAGCAAACCCAAGTTTGCCTAATACATATTCGATCGGAGTTAATAATGTAATTACAGTCTGCTCCATAAAAGCAAACTGATATTTCCCTTTGGCTACAGTACCGGCCAGCAAAAAGACGGTAAGCACCGCCACTAAGAGAATGACCGCCTTTTTGTGAATGAATCGCACTTTCCGGGCCCCTTCCTTACAATAATTCCAGCTGCGAGAATCAGCCTAGTTGAGTCTTTTTGGGCGGCATTAGCACCCGTTTTAAAAGATCAATGCTTTCCAGTGCTCCACCAGTACCTGCGGCAACACAGGACAAAGCTTCTTCGGAAATATGTACCGGCATTCCTGTTTCTTTGTTCAGCAGCGTATCCAGCCCTCTTAAAAGCGACCCGCCACCAGTCATAACGATTCCACGGTCCATGATATCGGAAGCCAGTTCAGGGGGGGTTTTCTCCAAGGTAACCTTAACAGCTTCAATAATACCTGCTACCGGCTCACTGAGTGCTAATTGCACTTCACTGGCTTTAATAATCAAGGTCTTAGGTAAACCGGTTACTAAATCCCGCCCGCGTACATCCATTTGTTCATCGGCTTTCGGAGTAATGGCCGAACCAATAGTAATTTTCACTTCTTCTGCAGTACGTTCACCGATCATTAAGTTATAAGTGCGTTTAATATACTGAATAATCGCCTCATCCATCTCATCGCCGCCAATACGGATAGAACGGCTGGTAACAATGCCGCCCAGTGAAATAACGGCTACTTCGGTAGTGCCGCCGCCAATATCAACAACCATATTCCCGGTCGGTTCATGAACAGGCAAGCCCGCGCCAATGGCTGCGGCCATCGGTTCTTCAATCAAATAGGCTTCCCGTGCCCCGGCCTGAATTGTAGCGTCAATAACCGCTCTTTTTTCAACCTCGGTAACACCGGAAGGTACACCGACAATGACTCGCGGCCTGATAAAAGACTTTGAATCCATTGCTTTTTTTATAAAATATTTAAGCATCGCCTGAGTTACGTCAAAATCAGCAATTACGCCATCTTTGAGCGGTCGAATGGCCACAATATTCCCCGGCGTACGCCCAATCATCTGCTTGGCTTCCTCACCGACAGCCAACACTTCCCCGGTATCACGCTGGATGGCTACTACGGACGGTTCTCTCAGAACAATCCCCCTGCCTTTCACATGCACCAGTGTATTGGCTGTACCGAGATCTATCCCCATATCACGCGATAGTGAACCGAACAAATTGAACATAGAAATTTTAGCCCCTTTCATTTAGAAAACCTATTATATTATTCCCTTTTCCTTAAAACTAACATACTTGCCATCGCCGATTATTACATGGTCAAGTACGGAAATATTCAGTACTGTTCCGGCTTCCACCAGTTGTTTCGTCAATGCGATATCTTCCCTGCTGGGAGTCGGATCACCGCTGGGGTGGTTATGCACCAGGACAACCGATGCCGCACTGTAACTGATGGCTTCCCGGAAAAGTTCCCGCGGATGAACAATAGAAGCATTTAAACTGCCGACAGAGATAATTGCCCGGGCAATAACATGATTCTTGGTGGACAAAAGCAAGGCAACAAAATGCTCTTTTGTCTGATATCTCAGCTCCGGCATCATCAAATCTGCGGCATCACGCGGATTCCTTATTACCGGACGTTCTGCCGGCTCTTTCCGGCTCAGCCTGCAGCCCAGTTCTATGGCAGCCACCACCGTAACGGCTTTGACTAAGCCGATGCCTGCCGTTTGGCTCAATTCCTGTGGTGATATGCTGCCAAGACCGGACAATTCATATTTAACTAACAGTTGTTCAGCAAGCCGGTTAACCGGCATATTTTTCGTGCCTGTGCGGAGAAGTATCGCCAATAACTCGGCATTACTAAGAGCTTTGGCTCCCTTGGCAAGCATTTTTTCGCGTGGCCTTTCCGTCTCAGGCAGCTCTTTCATCATTAACTGTTTATCTACAGTCATAACAGTTCTACTCCAGCCTGTCCTAATAGTTTTGACAGCAAAACAAGCGGTAAACCCACCACATTATTATAACAGCCATTAATGCTTTCCACCAGCAGTGTTCCCCGCCCTTGAATCGCATAAGCGCCGGCTTTGTCCATCGGTTCGCCGGTATCCACATATCGCTCAATTTGAGCTGCTGACAGCGGTCTGAGGGTAACGGCAGTCGCACTGAAACCAGTGAACACCCGGCCGTCTCTGACCACTGTCACGCCGGAAATAACCGTATGCTCTCTGCCGGCAAGAGCTGTGAGCATTCTGACAGCATCCTGCCTGTCCACCGGTTTGCCAAATACCTTCCCGTCCAAAACCACAATAGTGTCAGCCCCAATGACTACGGCATCTCCGGCAACCTGTTTACTAACATCCATGGCTTTATCGCGTGCCTGACCTATCGCCAATTCGTGAGGCGGCAGGTCTTTAGCATTATCTTCCTCAATTTGGCTGACAACAATCGTAAACGTAAGACCGATTAACTCCAGCAGCTGCTGCCGCCGGGGCGACGATGATGCCAGAACTATTTTCATGCCCAATCCTCCTAAAAACGCCGGAAAAGGATAACTGCCGCAATAATCCCTATTATACTCATCAAATTAGGGTACAAGGCAAAACCAATTACCAGTTTTATTACATACAGGTTAATGGCTACCGGTGGAACATCAAACACAGGAAACGGTTTTATCAAATAGGGAGCAATGCCTGAAAGCAAACTGGAACTGGCGGCAAGTTCGCCTAAAATGCCGCCGACAACTGCTCCGGTGACAAGAAATAATACCATCATACCCATATTTTTTCCGGCTGAGCTGCCTCTTTTTGTGCCGGTTTTCACCGTAAAACCCCCTCATGCATTAACAAATGTTGTCAGAACACTACTATATAACAATATATTGACAAAAGTATGACAAATCATATATGAACAAATGGTATAAGGACATTGTCAATCCGTATCTTTACAAGTCAAGCCATGCTTTACCGGAATTTTAGCAAGAAAATAATTAGCCGCCAGGCCGGTGCAGAGTCCAGTCGGTACGGCAAAAAGCAATAGGTATGGCAGATACCATAACAGCCCCGGACTATTAACAAGCATAGCTGCCAAAATTACTTGCGCAATATTGTGAGTTGCTGCGCCAAGTACACTGACACCGACAGGGGAAAATACCTTGCCGTAGGTATTAGCTGCATAACTCATAATAAAAATACTGGCCATCGCACCGCCCATACTCATAACAAATGCCGGTCCAAACAGGGAACCGCCAAATAACGAGCCTAGTAACACCCGGGCAACGGTAACATACACAGCATCCCGCCAGCCTAGCATAATGATTGTCAGCAGTGAAATTATATTAGTCAATCCCAGCTTTACACCAGGTACAGGTACGGGAACCGGCAGCCGGCTTTCCACAACATGCAGGGCGGCAGCTACGGCGACAAGCAGGGCTAAAAAAACCAGGCGTTTTGTCTTAGCCATATTTACCTCACAATGTCGTCAATATCAGCAGAACTATCGGCTGTTATTTTGACAACAACCCGGTAAGGTAAACATACGATCTGCTGTGGCGGAGTATTTATCCAGCCTGACTGAACACAAATTTGATCCGGACAGTCAGCTTCTTTCATATGTACATGTCCATCTTTGTACTCAACAACATTAAAATGGCTATCGCCGCCAATCCTAAATTCTCCGGAATAACCCGGACGTAACGGAATTGTTTTTACTATCTGGCCGTTTACTGATATGACCATATGCTTTTCCTGACCGCTTGCTCCTGACAGGTAGTACATATTAAGGCCGATACCGGCAGTTGCAAATAGTAACAAAGCACTAATCAGCCATTTGTCAGCTTTTGTAAGCATAATTGCCACCTTGCCCATATTCTATTATATTTTACATTAAAATAATGGTTTATGCAAATAATACCAAAATTATCCTTTGTAAGAAAATGCCGGTTTTTACCCGGGCTCTGGCATCATCCGGTCGCAGCGGCAGGAATTATATTTTCACTCCTGAAAAAAGCGGACCGGTAAGCGCCAGCAGCACAGCGTTGTATGCCGTTGTGCTGGGCCCCTGACCAAAAATCCTGGGAAGACAATAGTAAAGAGGAGGGCTTCCCCTCCTCTTTTACTTATTGTTTGTATTATGCTACAACATCTTCCACTTCGCTGCCGGGCACTACCCCAAGCACTGCTTCCCTGATGGCTTTAGTCGGACATTTAGCCAGGCAAGTAGGATTGTTACACTTCTCGATACATACTTTGGCGTCAACAACCGCTAAATTGCTCTCCATCTTAATAGCGCCATACGGGCATTCTTTCATACATAAGGTGCAGCCAATACAAGCAGCCTTGCAGGCTTTCTTAGCAACCGCGCCCTTATCATGTGAATTACAATTAACACGGACAGAAGCTCCCAGCGGCATCATAGCAATGACTTTTTTCGGACAAACTGTTTCACATTTTGCACAACCGGTACATTTATCCGGATCAATAATCGGCAGGCCGTCGGCACTCATTTCCATAGCGCCAAACGGACAAGCTCTAACGCAGGTGCCAAGACCCAGACAACCATATTTACAGCTCTTAGGGCCGCCGAATAACAGGTTGGCTGCCACGCAGTCCTCCACACCGACGTATTCATTGGCCTTACCGGCCTTGACATACGTACCGGCGCACCTGACCTGGGCAATCCGGGGGTCAACGGGCGCCGCCGCCTTGCCTGTCAGCTCGCCGACCAGTTTGGCGACAACGTCCTTGCCAGGGGTACAGAGATTGGGCGGGACATCCGGGTTGGTCACCACGGCCTCGGCATAGCCCATGCAGCCGGGATAGCCGCACGCGCCGCATTGTCCTTTGGGGAGTATGTCCTCAACAATATGAATAAGCGGATTAACCTCAACGGCAAACTTCTTGTTGGCATAGGCCATAATAATACCGAACAACAGTCCCATGGAGACTAGTAAAACTATAGCCGCAATTACGGTATCAGCCCCGACATTCGCGTCAATCGACGACTCGACTGCCACTGCAGCATGTACAGCTTGATCAAATCCGGCCAGCATAAGAAACAGAATGCCGGCTGTTATTTTTTTCATTGCGCATATCCTTACAGTTTTTTTCATAATTTATTCAGCCAAACCTCCTTTCTATGAAATCATGCCGGAGAAGCCGAGAAACGCCAACGCCAGCATACCAGCTAGAATAAAGGAAATCCCCAGGCCGTCAAGCGTCTTAGGCACATTCGCATACTGTAATTTTTCCCTAAGGCTCGCCATAAGCACGATAGCTAGGGCAAATCCCGCACCGGAACCAAAAGAGTTTACGACACTCTTAACTAAGCCAAAGCCCTCTGCGGCATTGATTACAGGCAAACCGAATACTATGCAGTTTGCGGCAATCAGCATCAGGTAAATACCCCACATATTATATAATGCAGGCGAATGTTTCTTGATAATCATCTCCAAGAGCTGCACAGAACAGGCGATAAGGAGGACAAAAACCGGTGTTTGCAAAAACTTAAGCCCAAATGGAACAAGGGCAAATGTGTATACAAGCCAAGTCATTACCGAACTTACCACCATAACCGAAGTTACCGCAACACCCATACCAAGCGAGGCGTCAAGGTTTTTGGAAACCCCGAAAAATATGCACAGGCCCAAGAAACGAGTTAGAACGAAGTTGTTAATAAGAACAGCTCCGATAAATAAAGTGAAATACTCACCCATTCGCACTCACTCCTTTTTGCAACGCCATTTTTTGCATTCTTGCCTCTTTCAGTTTCTTACTCGCCGCTTTATCTTGATATTGACCAATGATGGCAAAAAGGCCGATCAAAAGCCCAATAAGCATGAAAGCTCCAGGCGGCAAAATCATAATGAGTGCAGGATTGTAAAAGCCTTCGGGAAATATAGGAATCTTAAACAGAGTCCCGCTGCCAAACAATTCACGGGTAGCACCGATTAAAACCATGGCACCCAGAAAGCCGATGCCCATGCCTAAGCCGTCCACCGCCGAAGGGATAACGCCGTTTTTTGTGGCAAAAACTTCCGCACGCGCCATAATAATGGCAAAAACGACCACCAGCGGCAAATAAATACCCAGCGCCTCAAAAATCTCCGGAGAAAAAGCTTGCAGTACCAACCCGCTTACCGTAACAATTGTGGATATGGAAGTAATAAAAACAGGGAGGCGCACTTTGGGATTGATAAAGTTTTTCAAAAGAGAAATAACAATATTATTTGTGGTAATAACAAAAGTTACCACAATGCCCATGGCAACCGCGTTATTCACGGTCGCAGTTACCGCCAAAGCCGGACACAAACTCAAGGCCAGCCGGAAAATGGGATTCATTTCGAAAAGCCCTTTGGTAAACTCAGGCCACAATCTCATATTTTCGTTACTCATTTATTTTATTCACCTCACTTGTTCTGGGTTTCTTTCATATATACTCCAACTTCCTCAGCCGCTTCTCTAATACCTTTGGCTATTGCCCTTGTAGTGATAGTCGCGCCGGTCATCGCCTGAATATTTTTATCGGTTGGTTCTTTTACAACTACCAAATCTTCAGGTTTTTTCCCCGGAAACTGTTGATAAAATTTCGGCTCATAGAATTTGTCGCCAAGACCGGGAGTTTCCGCTTGGGATACAACCTTGAAATTTAATAGTTTCCCTTCCGGGCTAACGGCGATAATCATCGAAACTACACTAGAATAACCTTTGCTCGCAGCCGGGACAATATAAGCTATCACCTTGCCGTCAGCCTTCATTGCGGCTTTATACCATCCGGGCTTGTTTTCAATCGGAATTATACCCCAATCATTCGGGCTTAATTTTAAAGCAAACTCCTTATTCGGCACATCTTCAATTACCGCCTGCATAGCTTTTTCTTTTCTTTTCGTATCATTTGCAGCCGCGTAAGGCGCGGTAATAAAATACACTCCCGAAAGAATTACACTTGAGATCAGACAGGCCGTCGTCAAGTTAAGGGCAATTTTTATAAGACTGTCATTTTTACCAGAATCATGTGACATGCTCCCACCTCCTTACACCGTTTTTCCGAACCTGACGGGTTTAATAGCGCGGTCAATAAGCGGCGTTACCGAGTTCATCAGCAAAATAGCATAACAAACACCCTCAGGATAGCCGCCTTGAAGCCTAATCAAAACAGTAAGAGCTCCCGCTCCGGCGGCAAATATAATCTGCCCTTTGACGGTAATGGGGATAGTAACCATGTCGGTAGCCATGAAAAACGCCCCCAAAATCAACCCGCCGGAAAGCATGCTCAAAATCGGGTCACCTGTGAAAAGGCCGGTAGAGCCGTTAACATTATACAAGCCGCCAAAAATCCAAGTCAAAACCGCTACGGTAGAAATCATAACAACCGGAATTTGCCAATTTACATAACCCCGATAAATGAGGTAAAGACCTCCCAAAATCAGGAGAATCGCCGAAGTTTCGCCCATACTGCCGCCATGTGTGCCCAAAAACATGGCCTTGTACATAGTGGCTTGGTCGCCAAAAACCTCCACCAGCTTGGCATAACCTTCCATTTTTAAAATACCCAAAGGAGTGGCGCTAGTAAGCGCGTCAACCTTGCCGGGCATAGCCATCTTCGGCCAGGTTGTCATCAAAACCGGCCAGGAAGCAACCAGCGCCGCTCTGCCGATTAGCGCGGGGTTAAAAATATTAAACCCAAGCCCGCCCATGGTGTGTTTGGCAATGCCGATGGCAACGACAGAACCAAAAACCGGCATATACCACGGCACATCCGGCGGTATGTTCATCCCTAATAAAAGGCCTGTCAAAAACGCGCTGCCGTCATTTATGGTAATAGGTTTTTCCTGCCATTTTTGAATAAGATATTCGGTCAAAACACATACCGCTATACACAGGGCCAAAGTAGTAAAAGCCCCGATTCCAAACTGATAAACGGAAAATAAAGCCGCCGGCACCAGAGCCATATTAACGGTCCACATTATTTTGGAAATGGATTCATCGCACCTGATATGCGGCGACGCCGAGACCGTCAACATACCGGTGTCAAGTTTTACTTCTGCGCTCATACTCTTTGCGTCACCTCCTATTTCTTCGCCGCAGCCTGGGCCGCGTTTTGGACTTTACATAGTTTGATATACTGAACAATATTGCGCTTGGCGGGACATACATAGACGCATGAGCCGCACTCCACGCAGTCCAAAACGTTATATTCTTTCACGGCCACCTCAAACGCGCCGCGTTCGCCAAGAATGCTGAACATGTTGGGTACCAGCCCCATCGGGCAGGCCTCTACACAGCGGCCGCAGCGAATACAGGGCTGTTCATCCCCCATATTTACGTCAGCTGCACTCAGGGCTAAAATTCCGGACGTACCTTTGATAACAGGTACGTCAACAGTGCGTTGGGCCATCCCCATCATGGGTCCACCCATAATCACTTTGACCGGCTGCTCTTTAAAGCCGCCACACAATTCAATTGCCTGGGCAAAAGTTGCGCCTACCCGCAGCAAAATATTTTTAGGTTCGGCAATAGCACCACCGGTAATGGTAGCAACACGCTCGATCAAGGGGATACCTTTCTCGACAGCATCAGCCATAGCCACCATCGTGCCAACGTTTTGAACAACAGTACCTACATCCATAGGCAGGCCGCCGGATGGTACTTCCCGGTCAAGGATAACCTTAATCAGGGTCTTTTCCGCACCTTGCGGATATTTTGTTTTAAGCGGTACAACTTCGATAGCAGAACCGGTACAAGCTTTACGCATAATTTCAATGGCATCAGGCTTGTTTTCTTCGATGCCGACATAGCCTTTGCTTACGCCAAGAATCTTCATTGCAATCTTCATGCCTGTAATAATGCGCTCGGTTTGCTCCAGCATTACCCTGTGGTCGGCAGTCAGGTACGGTTCGCATTCTGCGCCGTTTAGGATAAATGAGTCAATAGGCTTTTCCGGAGGCGGAGACATTTTTACATGTGTCGGAAAAGTTGCCCCCCCCATACCGACAAGACCGGCAAGGCGAACAATCTCTTTCAATTCTTTAACATCAAGCGACTGCCAGTCGCGGCTAAGCGGCAGACCGGGTGCCCATTCATCCTTGCCGTCACTTTCAATGACAACTGCCTGACAGGCGCCAAAAACCGGATGAGGATATTCGGCAATTTCCACCACCTTACCTGATGTTGAGGCATGAATCGGACTGGCGACAAAGGCTTGTGCCTCAGCTACTACCTGTCCTTTCTTGACCAGATCGCCCACCTTGACTATCGGTGCGCAAGGCGCTCCCAGATGCTGCCTGGTAGGAATGATGACTTTCCGCGGTATCGGCGCCACTTCTATGGCTTTGGCAGCCGTATACCGCTTGCGGTCGTCGGGATGAACCCCGCCGCGAAAGCTTTTTGCCATAAATTCAACTCCTTTTTATTTAGAAATTTTTCAACCGCAATTTAATATTTTGGCCAGCCCAAACCAAACTGCTTACAAAATCCGGGTGATTACCGGCTGCATGTCTGCCCTGGTTCTGGCCTTGCGATCATAATAACGAACATACAAAAGTGACAGGACGCAAGCAATACTCCCGCCGCCCATTTGCAACCAGAAAGGGTCGTTAATCCCCATCATCTCGGTTCCAAAATACCAGCCTACGACAGCGCCGGCAATGGTGCTCAAAACAGGAACGGCATAAACAACAAAAGCCGATTTCAGCATGCTTATCTGCTGGATTTCAAAAACCACCCTCTGCCCGCGTTTCGCGCCCACCGGGTTGCGCGCGACAAGAACTATCGCATTGTTGCCGGGACACGAGCCGCAGCTTTCGCAATCGTTATGGCGGCTTGCCTTTATGCGGGCCACGCCGCCGTCAGTCTCGAGAACTATCCCTTCATGCTCCTTATCCATCAGGCTTTCACCTCCACGTTTTTTTAGCCTGTGCAGTCAGAATATATATGCTTCTACTACTACAATCAATTTTCCTGCTCTGGGAAGCATTTTTGCTCATTATTTATAGTTATTAAGTAAATCCGATGTTAGTAAATTGAAAAAATTCTAACTGTATTTACAATACCAGATTTTTAAAAAAATTACTATACTTTTTTGTGAAATTTTGTACAAAATCTTAAATTAACACAATAAATATAAAAAAGGCCTTTTCAAACGTTACCTGTAACGTTCAAAAAGGCTTTTAGTATAAAAAGGCTTATATTTTTGAATTTATTATCCTTTAAGCATGGTTTCATTTTTTTCTTCTGTCAGCAATACTTCTTTAATAATTTTTTCTTCTGCCACCACTTTTTCAGGTAATTTTGACCGCAATGCGATGAGCAGTTGCTGCCCTGGCTTAATGTAAAACCGTCTATTTTCCATTTTCCCCTTATATCCCGGCGCGGTATAGGCCAATGTCCAGACATTCCTGCTGTCCAGCGCCGAATTAAACCGATAGGTACGGCGAAATTTAATTACGCCGATAAGCTGGGGCTTATAACGGTATAAGCCAAAAATATCACGGTAAGGAATTTCGTGCGTTATGCGGCCTAATAAACCATGTTTGATTAATCTGAGTACCTTCTTATCCATTTCATAGGTGTATTTTGCCGACATACGCTCAATAAGCACAAACAGCACCAACGCTTCAGCCATCAGCTCCACCGGTTGAAATATTCCAAGGGCAAACCATTTGTAAAGTGAAAATACGACAACAGCCGCAAAAGCTGTTACAGCTGCTGTCATCACCATAAAATTCTTTCTGCTGATTTGTGAGCGTACTACTACTTTTTCCAATGCAATCGAAGCCTCCGTGTGACATTGCTTTATATAACCTTATTCTCTCTCAGTTTGTTAATTTCCTGTACACTTAAGCCGAGAAATTCCTGTAAAATTTCTTCCGTGTGCTGTCCCAGGAGCGGCGCCGGTTGTTCAACAACTCCGGGAGTATCTGACAATTTAATAGGTATTCCCGCCATTTTTACCATACCTGCAACCGGATGTTCAGTACCAACAAGCATATCTCTGGCAACAATCTGAGGGTTATTTACCACTCTATCCATGGTGTTAATCGGGCCGCACGGAATTCCCGCATCTTCCATCACCTGAAGCCATTCATCAACTGTCTTGTGTACAAAAGCAGCATCCAGCAAATCTTTTAATTGCCGCACATTTTGTGTCCTCATGGCATTGGTGGCAAAACGGGAATCTTGCGCCAATCCGGGTTGACCTATTACCTTACATAATTTTTCAAATAACTTATCATTACCTGCACCGACGATGAGCGAACCGTCTTTGGCGGTAAACGCCTCAAACGGGGCAATCGAAGGATGCCGGCTTCCCATCGGTCCGGGGGCGGTGCCTGTTACCATATATCTGGCTATGGCATTTTCCAAAACAGCCAGTTGACAGTCCAGCATTCCCACATCAATCATTTGGCCGTGCCCGCTTTTTTCCCGGTGGTATAAAGCCATTTCAATCCCGATTACAGTAAACAGGCCGGCAATAATGTCGCCGATAGAGGCGCCTACCCGGACAGGCGGCCCGCCTTCCGGCCCGGTAATGCTCATAATCCCTCCCATTGCCTGAACAATTACGTCATAGGCCGGTTTATTCCGGTAGGGACCTGTCTGACCAAAACCGGAGCAGGCAGCGTAAATGATGCGGGGATTAATTTCTTTTAAACTACTATAGCCAAGCTCAAACTTTTCCATAGTGCCCGGACGGTAATTCTCAACTACAATGTCGGCTTTTTTTACCATTTCCCGAAATAAGGCACGGGCTGCCGGACTTTTTAAATTGAGTGTCATGGAGCGCTTATTGCGGTTTAGGCTCATGAAATAGGCACTCTCTTCACCGATAAAAGGACCAAAAGCCCTGGAATCGTCACCAACTCCGGGAGGTTCAATCTTAATGATTTCAGCCCCAAAGTCAGCCAGCATCATGCTGGCATATGGCCCTGCCAGTACTCTCGTTAAATCCAGCACAATCACATCCTGCAATGCCTTCATTCTACCATCCCCCTAATTACGTAAATTTGCTGCCATTCATCGACAAAGCTGCTGCTATTCGGGAAAGGTCAATGAGAAAACTAAAAACCCAGTATGCCAAAGAATATATAGCAGACAATACCGCCAACCACCGACATGGCCAGTCCCCACATTAGAAGATTCCGGAACAATTTAGCCTTGTCTTCATGTTCACCCGCGCAGGCAATGCACAGCGCGCCGAGAGTAGAAAGAGGTGAGGTATCAACAAGGTGGGCGCCAATGTTAATTG
The DNA here is from genome assembly GCF_014634905.1 of Sporomusa sp. GT1. Taxonomy (NCBI): domain Bacteria; kingdom Bacillati; phylum Bacillota; class Negativicutes; order Selenomonadales; family Sporomusaceae; genus Sporomusa; species Sporomusa sp. GT1. The sequence continues at coordinate 468,758 of NZ_BMBX01000001.1, forward strand.
AGGAGATAAGGGCGATGGGGTTACCGCCGCCAACTTCCTGGATAAGACCGGGCACCATGGGTAGGAACATTGGCATAACAACACCGGAAGAACTGGAATAAGCTGAAAGCAGACCGGTTACAAAACCAAGCACGCCATTAATAGTTGTCGGATTGGAAATAGCGCCAATCAGTTTTACCAGGGCATTCAGGCCACCGGCTTTATCCATAACTTCAATTAATACCGTGACCCCGCAAACCATCATAATTACACCCCAGGGAATAACCTTGATGGCCGCTTTGCTGTCACCGGAACCGGTCAGCATGAGTACGCCGGCCAGAATAAAGGCGATGGTTCCCACATTAGCTAAAATGTTCATCATCGCTTTGGAAAATAAACCTTTAGTGGCAGGCAAACCGGGTAGGATAACCAGGAGGATAAGGATAAACACAGCTAAAAGGGTTAGTATTTGATGCTTATTAAACGGTTCAGGCCTGGGAGCCAATTCATCAATATTCAACGCCTGACCTCGCTGCTTCTGAATCCAGGCCCAGCCGCCCAGAACAAAGAAGCCGCCAATGTTAACAAAGCCTTGCGCTATTTCCGAGTTAAAATGAATTTTCCAGGCTAAACCACTAAGCTGCTCGGTCGCAATGCCAAGCCCTGGCGCCATTTTAGCGATTATGCCATTGGAAATGATACCGGTGGGAGCAAAAGGTGAGAAAGCAGCGCCGTTAGCGGCACCAACAACCAGCAGGGTCATAAGCAAGGCCGGCATATTGATCCTGGTGGCAATGGCCATGGCTACAGGCGCCATCAATGCGGTACCGGCAATATTACCAGGTCCGATAGTAACAATAAAGGTTGTCAGCAAAAACACGATTAACGGCACAATGGCTGTATTGCCTTTACACAGGCGGACCGAATAGGCTGTCAGTTTTTCCATGGTGCCGTTAGTCTGGGCCATACCAAACAGGAAGGTTACCCCCACTAAAATCATAAATAAGCCTGTCGGAAAATAGCCAAGCACTTTTGTGCCGGCCGTGTCGCCCCAAAAGCCTCCAACAATTATGGCAAATGCAATGCTAAGGAAACCCACATTAAGATCTTCGTTGACGCAACTGATAACGACAACAATGACCAAGGCCACTATTGACATTATTGCTGCTACTGAAATATCCATTTACAATTCCTCCTACATCATGAATGTGTTTGCAGCCTTATCTTCAAGCGCGAACACGCATTTTTTATACTATTCCACAATTGCTTGAGTGTAATACCTCTTTACCGGGAATTTGGACAAAAATAATAAGACGGTGAAGCGCGTACACAGCTTCCCCGTCTTAGGTAATTCATATAGTATCATCCAATAGAGATTTACAGCAGGATGTTAAGCGTTATTCTTATTCTTCGTCTTCATCGTCTTCGTATTCATCATCATCTTCATCCTCTTCCACCGGTGCCGGAAATGCGGCATGAAGCGCCTTCGTAGCAAAAATGAAGACACCAATAACCGCGAACATGGTTGGCAAAGCGACTGTCATCAGGGTAATTGCTTTTGAAGTTGCACTTTCCATCTATTTACCTCCCTATTTTGCCAATGCAGGAATCAGAGCAAGTACTAAGCCGCCGGCCACAACAGAGGCAACCTGTCCGGCTACATTTACCCCGATAGCATGCTGTATGATGAAATTAGTAGGATCTTCTTTGAGTGCCATTTTAGCAATTACCCGGCCAGACATCGGGAAGGCCGAGATACCGCAAGCACCAATCATCGGATTAATCTTGGTCGGACTAAACAGGTTCAGCAGCTTGGCGAACAGTACGCCGCCAACAGTATCAAATACGAAAGCTACAGCACCCAAAGCCATGATCAAAAGAACGTCAAAAGTCAGGAAACGTTCGGCAGACATGGTACCGCCGATGGTAATACCAAGTACCAAGGTAACCAGATTCGCAAGCTCATTTTGAGCAGAGTTTGAAAGATTCTCTACTACACCACTTTCTTTCAGCAGGTTGCCAAACATCAGGCTGCCGATAAGAGCAACCGAGATGGGAGCAACGATGCCGGCAATAAGCACAATCATGATCGGGAATAAAAATTTGGTTGTTTGCGAGACAGGTTCTTCCCCTTCAAACCCCATTTTCATTTTGCGCTCGCTCTCGGTAGTAATGGCTCTGATAACAGGCGGTTGAATTACCGGCACCAATGACATGTAGCAATAGGCGGCAACCGATAAAGGTCCTAACAATTCCTGGGCAAATCGGCTGGCTACATAGATGGTTGTCGGACCGTCAGCAGCGCCAATAATACCGATAGACGCCGCATGTTCAAAAGAAAACCCTACCAAGGTTGCGCCAACTGCGGTGGCGAAAATACCGAATTGCGCGGCAGCCGCAAACAGCATGACCGAAGGGCGGCGAATGAGTGGCGTAAAGTCGCACATTGCGCCGATGGCAATAAAAATAAGTACAGGAAATAATTCATTGGCAATACCTGCGTTATAGAGAACAATGAGAAACCCTTGTTCTCCCGGTGCATTAGCGACAGCCGATGAATGCGGGATATTGGCCAGGACTGCCCCAAAGCCAATCGGCAAAAGGAGCGTCGGCTCATAATCATGTTTTACTGCAAGATAAATGAGTAATGCGCCGACAGCCCACATAACCACATGCTTCCAGGAAAGACCAATGAAGCCCATGAGAAGTTCGTCGAGCCAAGGATATTGGTGAATCAATGCTTCCATGTGTGTTCAGTACCTCCTAATATATGTTTGTGAAAGAAGCGGCATCATTATAAGCTTTACATAACATTTCAGCGTTATGTAGTAGGAAATAGTGCGGCTTAAAGAGTACCGCACTATTTCTCTATTTGCTAAAAACACGATTATCGCCGGCCATTGATGTGACAAATAGCCTTACCTTAGAAAAACGCGGCTTGCTGTGAGAATAGGCTTAGCCAAGTACAGCCATAACCTCACCAGGTTTAACATTTTGACCGGCGGCTACGTTGACCGATTTAACAGTACCGTCGGACGGAGCGCCGATTTCGTTTTGCATTTTCATGGCTTCCAGAATAAGGATGACTTCACCCTTCTTAACCTGCTGTCCGGCTTTGGCCATGACTTTAGATACTTTGCCAGGCATCGGAGCCACTATCGGGGTATCACCGGCAGAAACCTGAGCCGGTGCAGGAGCAGCGGCCTTAGGTGCCGGAGCAGCAGCAGGTGCGGCAGCCGGAGCTTGAGCAGCCGGAGCAGCGGTCGGACGAGGCTGAGCGGATGCAGCGGCGCCCACTTCTTCTACTTCTACCTCATAAGTATTGCCATTAACGGTTACATTAAATTTTTTCATTGTAACGGACCTCCATTCATTGATGGTGTTCTATTCACTTACGCAAATTGACGGCTATCCATAATCTTCTGCCGTCCGACATTTGCCCATTGATTGCCTGTGCGGGTAATCCTGACAGCCAGGTTGCCGGTTCCCATCATGGCATAGATGCTGGCAGTAATGGCGGCAATGACTTCAGGGCTAATGCCCTCTGCATCTACGGCCATTGAAGAGGCTATTGGCGATTCGGTTGCTGCCGCCGTTGGTTTTTTCTTCTTTTTCTTAGGCTTGGGCGGCTCAGGTTTTCCGAATATCGAATCTAAAAATCCCACGTTACTGTCCCCTTTCTTTCTGTTTCGAAGGTGTAAGCGAGAGAATTATAGCGGAATACTACCATGTTTTTTAGCCGGACGCTGTTCACGTTTGGTTGCCAGCATGTTGAGCGCAGTAATAATCCGTGGCCGGGTTTCTTTCGGTTCGATAACTTGGTCAACGAAACCGCGTTCTGCCGCTTTGTACGGAGTAGCGAAGTCTTCCACATATTTTGCTGTTTTCGCTTCCGCATCAGCATCACCACGGAAGATAATATTAGCCGCTCCTGCCGGCCCCATAACCGCAATCTCGGCGCTCGGCCAGGCCAAAACCTGATCGGCCCCTAAATCCTGGGAGCACATGGCCAGATAGGACCCGCCATAGGCTTTACGGGTAATAACGGTAATTTTAGGAACAGTAGCTTCCGAGTAAGCATACAGCATTTTAGCACCATGACGAATAATTCCGCCATATTCCTGATCAGTACCAGGCAAAAAGCCGGGAACATCAACAAGATTAACTAAAGGCAGGTTGAAAGCGTCACAGAAGCGAATAAACCGCGCCGATTTGTCAGAGGCGTTGATATCAAGGCAACCGGCCATATTGTTAGGCTGATTGGCGATAATACCTACCGGCTGACCGTCAAAACGGGCAAAGCAGGTAATGATATTTTGCGCATAATGAGCATGAACCTCATAGTACTCGCCATTGTCGACAACCGATTTAATTACATCCTTCATGTTGTAGGGCTGATTCGGGTTATCCGGCAGCAGGGTATTAAGCCCCTCATCCATACGGTTAGGATCATCGCCTTTGTTGACAACCGGAGCTTCGTCCAGATTGTTGCTTGGCAGGAAGCTTAAAAGATAACGAACCTGCTGCATGCAGTCATCATCATTTTCCGTGGCAAAATGCGCCACCCCGGAAGTCGAGTTATGGGTCATGGCACCGCCTAATTGCTCGGCCGTAACTTCTTCAGCCGTAACCGATTTAATAACCTGCGGGCCGGTAATAAACATTTGACTGGTATTTTTGACCATGTAAATGAAATCGGTCAAAGCCGGTGAATATACGGCACCGCCGGCGCAAGGTCCCATGATTACCGAAATTTGCGGGATTACGCCTGAAGCCATGGTATTTTGATAGAAAATTTTTCCATAGCCGGATAAAGCATCCACCGCTTCCTGGATACGTGCGCCGCCGGAATCATTAATGCCGATTAACGGAGCACCCATTTTAAGAGCCAGTTTTTGTACTTTTACAATTTTATTGGCATGCATTTCTCCCAGCGAACCACCAATAACGGTAAAGTCCTGGGCAAATACATATACTAAGCGGCCGTCAACAGTGCCATAGCCTGTCACTACGCCTTCGCCCGGAGATTCTATTGTTTCCATGCCAAAATTAGTGCAACGATGGGTGACAAATTGATCCAGTTCAACAAAAGTTCCCGGATCTAATAATTTTTCCACACGCTCACGGGCAGTAAGCTTACCGCTGGCATGCTGTTTGTCAACACGCTTTTGCCCGCCGCCTAGCTTAACCTTTTCCTGGCGTTTTTTCAGATCGTCAATTTTTTCCTGGATTGTAGCCATTTAGAAAAACACCTCCATAACTCTTGGGGATTACTTGCGTTCAGACAATTCGAGTAAAATGCCGCCGGTTGCTTTTGGATGAATGAAAGCAATGCTGGCACCGCCGGCGCCATAGCGCGGCGCCTGGTCGATAAGGCGAACACCTTGCTCTTTAAGGTCCGCAAGAGCAGCCTCAATGTTGTCAACACGCAGGGCTACGTGTTGAATGCCTTCGCCGTTCTTTTCAATGAATTTAGCTACAGGACCATCCGGAGAAGTTGATTCTAACAATTCCACTTCACTGTCGCCGCAGGGAATAAAGCATACTTTTACCTTTTGCTCTTCCACAACTTCTTCACCCATAGCTGTCATGCCAAGCACTTCTGTGTAAAATTTCTTGGCTTGTTCCATGTCTTTTACTGCAATACCAATATGATCAACTTTGAGGACCTCGAATTTACGGGCGTTTACGCCTGATTTACACTCTTGGGACATTCGCAATACCTCCTGTTAAAATTTGATTGATATATCCAATCTTTCTCATAATACCATATTTTAATATCAGGTACTATATTTTCCTGTCAACTGCGTATTTTTTTTCTATCAGCGCAGCACTTGACGCAATAAATCTGTAACTACGGTGTACGGGTCTTGCTCCCGCTTTTCGATGGCCGCCACTAACGAGTCGAAGGTACCGCCGGTGATAACGGTCTTAAGTATATACCGGCCGATTTGTTCATCCAGTAAAGCAATAAGTTCATTTTTCGTACGTTCTGTACGCCTGGCGGACAGCTGTCCTGATTGTTTCAGATGGCAAATATGCTCTTCAATGGTGGCAACAAGCTCGGTGATGCCTTCCCCTTTACTGGCTACCGTCCGTTTTACCGGCGGCCGCCATGCCAGCATGGTCTGATTTAAGTCCAGCATCATCTCAATTTCAGTATTTAACCGGTCTACGCCATCTCTGTCCGCTTTATTGATGGTAAATATGTCGGCAATTTCTAAAATACCGGCTTTAATCGCCTGAATATCATCCCCCAGGCCTGGTACCAGCATTACCATGGTGGTATCGGCGGCTTTAACAATGTCGACTTCAGACTGGCCGACACCCACGGTCTCAATAAAAATAACATCCTTGCCTGAAGCATCTAATATTTTTACAGCTTCCGCGGTCTTGCGTGACAATCCCCCCAGACTGCCTCTTGTTCCCATGCTTCTAATGAATACCCCTTCATCCAGGGTTAGTTCATTCATCCGAATACGGTCACCTAAAATAGCGCCACCGGAAAAAGGGCTTGTTGGGTCAACGGCTATGATCCCCACGGTTTTTCCCTGACAGCGGTATTCTTTGGCCAATTTGTCAGTAAGGGTACTTTTGCCGGCGCCAGGGGGGCCGGTAATGCCGATAACATGTGCATTACCGGTATGGGGATAGAGTTTTTTCATAATCTCGGCTGCTTCATCGTACTCATTTTCCACAGCGGTGATAGCGCGGGCCAGGGCTCGTTTGGAGCCGGCCAGCACCTCTTCTACGATATTCATTCCTATCACCTGTACATCTCACAAATGCGAGTGTTTATTATTTTACTGTAGTTTTGATAAATTCAACAATATTGGCTGTCGGGGTGCCTGGAGTAAATACTTCGGCCACACCGGCGGCTTTAAGTCCCGGAATGTCGGCATCGGGAATAACACCGCCGCCAATGATAAGTACATCGGACATGCCTTTTTGTCTGCACAGCTCGACAATGCGGGGGAAGAGGTGATTATGAGCGCCGGATAACAGGCTGATTGCCACCACATTTACGTCTTCTTGCAGTGATGCTTCCACAATTTGTTCCGGCGTCTGGCGAAGGCCAGTATAAATTACTTCAAATCCAGCATCACGGAGAGCGCGGGCTACGACTTTGGCGCCGCGGTCATGACCGTCCAAGCCAGGCTTTGCTACCAATACTCTAATACGTTTTTCCATCGTTGTCCCTCCTATTTTAGAGTTATAGGCTTACATGAGCTTCGTATTCGCCGAATACTTTGCGCATTACGCCGCAGATTTCTCCAAGAGTTGCATAGGCCTTAACAGCCTCAAGAATAAGCGGCATAAGATTAGTATTTTCATCTTTGCAGCCTGCTTCCAGTTTAGCAAGTGCAGCCGAAACGGCAGCACTGTCCCGGCGGGCGCGGAGGTCTGAGAGTTTTTTCTTCTGTAATTCACCAACAGAAGCATCCACACGTAAAAGACCTTCTACCGCCTTTTCTTCAATTTGGAACTGGTTAACGCCAACAATAACGCGCTGTTTATTTTCTACTTCCATTTGCCATTTGTAAGCGCTTTCCTGGATTTCACGCTGAATATAGCCTTTTTCAATAGCCACAACAGCGCCGCCCATATCATCAATTTTCTTAATGTAATCCCAGGCTTCCTGCTCGATTTGATTGGTCATCGCCTCGATGTAATACGAACCGGCCAGCGGATCAACCACATCGGCTAAACCACTTTCATAGGCCACAATTTGCTGGGTGCGCAGCGCGATACGTACCGAATCTTCGGTGGGCAAAGCCAGCGCTTCGTCTTTGGAATTGGTGTGCAGGGATTGGGTACCGCCAAGCACGGCTGCCGCTGTTTGCAAAGCAACGCGGACAATATTATTATCCGGTTGTTGCGCGGTAAGCATGGAGCCGGCTGTTTGTGTATGTACACGCAGCATCCAGGATTTGGGGCTCTGCGCACCAAAACGTTCTTTCATTACTTTGGCCCAGACCCGGCGCGAAGCGCGGAACTTAGCAACCTCTTCCAGTACATTGTTATGAGCATTCCAGAAGAAGGACAAGCGTCCGGCGAAATCGTCAACATTTAAACCGGCTTTAATGGCAGCATCAACATAGGCAATACCGTCGGCAATTGTGAAAGCGATTTCCTGGGAAGCTGTCGAACCGGCTTCCCGGATATGGTAACCGGAAATAGAGATGGTGTTCCAGTTAGGGACATGCTGTGAGCAATATTCAAAAATATTGGTGATAAGCCGCATAGAAGGCTTAGGCGGGAAAATATAAGTACCGCGGGCCGCATATTCTTTCAGAATATCATTTTGGATAGTCCCATTGAGTTTGTCAGGGCTGACACCTTGTTTTTCAGCAACGGCAATGTACATAGCCAGCAGTACGGAAGCCGGGGCATTAATCGTCATGGATGTCGATACCTTGCCAAGGTCAATGCTGTCAAACAGGATTTCCATATCAGCCAGTGAGTCGATAGCAACACCCACTTTGCCGACTTCACCTTCAGCAATCGGATCATCCGAGTCATAACCAATCTGGGTCGGCAGGTCAAAGGCGCAGGATAAACCGGTGCCGCCGGACTCTAACAGGTAGCGATACCGTTTGTTAGATTCTTCCGCAGTGGAAAAGCCGGCATACATACGCATGGTCCAGAAACGGCCGCGATACATAGTTGGCTGCACACCGCGGGTAAACGGATATTGTCCGGGGAAACCAATCTCTTGTTCATAGTCGGTGCCCTCAATATCAAGGGGAGTATAAAGCCTGTTGTAAGGTAAGTTTTTGCGTTCCGGAAATTTGGCCTGGGCTTTTTCTACCTTGCCGGTGTACTCGGCCATCTTTTCCTTCAGGCTAATTAGGTTAGCTGTGCACATCTTCTAAATTCCTCCTTTAGATATGTAGTTCTCTGATGCATCGGAAAGATTATTTTTTTTCTGTATAAGTCAATTCTATTTATCCGATGACTGACGCTCTTAAGACTCTGCCGCCTCTGCACCTGGGTGTAAAAACGGCCAAGAGTCTGACCAGTTTACCTTCACCAGTAACTAACAACAGGTGCTGATAAATCTGCTTTATTTCATACTGCCTGTTTCCAGGAAGCGAGTATGCCAGGATAAAGCTTCATGTAAGAGATGCGGTGTATGCGCATAGCCGGTGGCTTTTTCAGCCCGCTCCAGATACTCGCGCAGCATTGGCTGATAATCAGGATGAGCGCAGTTGTCAATAATAACCCTGGCACGTTCCTTCGGACTTAAGCCACGGATGTCGGCAATGCCACGTTCGGTAATAAAGACATCAACATCATGTTCTGTATGATCAAAGTGTGAGCACATGGGAACAACGGAAGAAATACTGCCTTGTTTGGCAATTGAATTGGAGAAGAAGCAGGTTAAGTAGGCATTGCGTGCAAAATCGCCTGAACCGCCGATGCCGTTCATCATTTTGGTGCCCATAATATGAGTGGAATTGACATGACCATAGATGTCAAATTCAATGGCAGTATTCATGGCAATTACCCCAAGGCGCCGGGCGATTTCCGGGTTGTTGGCAATTTCCTGCGGCCGGAGAATAATTTTCTTGCGATATTCAGCAATATTATCATACAGGCGTTTTAAGCCATCCGGGGAAGGAGTGAGAGAAGTACCTGAGGCAATAATCAGCTTGCCGGCATCAATAAGATCAAACATGCCGTCTTGAACAACCTCAGTGTATACAGTAAGATTTTCAAAGTCAGAATCTGCCAGGCCGGCAATGACCGCGTTTGCAACCGAACCTACGCCTGATTGTAAGGGCAGCAGATTGACCGGCATGCGGCCGGCTTTAATCTCCTGGTGTAAAAAATCAATAAGGTGACCAGTCATCGCCCTGGCATCATCATCAATGGCTGCCAGCGGACGAACGTCATCTTTGATATCACAGGGCACAATATAAGCTATTTTGTCAGGACCGCACGGAATATAAGGTGTGCCAATACGGTCACTGGCTTTGACCAGCGGTATCGGCTGACGGTTCGGAGGGTCAAGCGGCACATAGACGTCATGCATACCCTCAAGCTCAAGCGGCTGGCTGGTATTGATTTCCACTATGACAAAATCAGCACTTTGCACAAAGGATGCTGCATTACCAAGGGAAGTTGTTGGAACAATATGGCCTTCTTCGGTAATAGCGCAAGCTTCCACAATAGCCACATCCACCTTGCCGCCGAAAAATCCGTAACGGGACATCTGCGCTACATGGCTTAAATGAAGGTCGGTATACTGAATAGCACCACTATTAATGGCTTTTCTGATGGTATCGTTAGTTTGGTAAGGAAGACGTTTGGCAATCCCTTTCGCTTCCGCCAAAGCCCCGTCAAGCTCTTTACCAACCGAAGCACCGGTCCATAAATTCACTTGAAAATGCTCTTGTTTCATTCTCGCTGCCAATGCCAGGGGTACCGCTTTGGGATAACCTGCAGGCGTAAACCCGCTGGCACCAATATTCATTCCTGGTTTAATGCTGTTAGCCGCCTCTTCGGCACTAACAATTTTTGCATATAAAGATTTGTTTCTAACCCGCTCTTTAATGTCAATCATTTACGCACCCTCCCCGCGAATGATATGTTACTAGCTAATTAAGAAAGTAATCACTGTTATTGTTAGGAAAACAACAAAAAATATTCTAAAAGTATTCGCCGTCCACAATAAAAAAGCACCCATGGGTTCATTTTGTATAAACAAAATAAGCCTAGGTGCGCGCTTATTAGCTATCCGTGACCGATAGGCAACAGACCATAAGAGCGGAGTTTTCGAATATACTTTCAATGCGTCCACATGGCTGGCTTGTCCGTATATTATAGACTTGGCTGTACATGAGATTATTTGCTATTATCTATTCTGCAAAAAAGCCTAAATTCCTGCTATTTTTTTCTAATAACAGTTCGAATTTATTTATTTTCCCAACCGAAAGTCCAAATTTCCCTAAGAACCTAAAAAGAGGATAAAAGCAACAGAACAGAACAGCCTTGTTATACCAGTTGAACTTCCTCTGGATTAAAAGCCACCTCTACGTTGCTGCCCAGTGTCAGACCAATGGTTTGCTCCCGGGGTACCCGTACCAGCAGTGACAAACAACCGGTTTCAATCCTGATTTTATAAGCTCCAACACCTGGAATAATTCCGACCACCTTGCCTTTAGCCGTTATGAGCGGCTGACGGCGCAGCAGCGAGCTCTCATTGAGGATGTACAGGGCATCCCCCGGCAGGCAACAGGCCGTTGCCCGGGGCGGGGCCGGGGTATTATGCCTAAACTCAACACCCCCAGGCAAACGTACCACCAGTTCCCGTCCGCAATGCTCCACTTGACACGGCAATATATTATCCATATCGACAAGGTTAGCGACAGTTGCAGTAGCCGGGCGGCGAAGCACAACTTCCGGGCAAGCATCTTGAATAATCCGGCCGCCTTCTAACACCACCACTCTGTCGGCAAAATAGAGCACATCATTAAAATTATGACTAACCAGTAACACCGTTAATTTATGTAATGTTGCTACCTGCTTTAAATCCGTCAGAATGGCTGTCCGTGAAGCCGTATCCAACGCGGCGAACGGTTCATCCAACAGCAGTAACTGCGGCTGAAAAACCAACGCCCGCGCTAGGCCAGCCCGTTGCGCTTCACCGCCTGAAAGCTGGTTGGCCTGACGTTTGGCCAAGTGCTGACAGTGGAAGGTAGTAAGCGCTTCCCGTACCTGCTCTTCTATCTGTGCTGGAGAATAGCCGCGGAATTTTAAAGGCAAGGCCACGTTATCATATACTGTGCCATTAACCAGCAGCGTCTCCTGAAACATCATCGAGCTATAGCGGCGGGCAGTTTCCGGACCGCTTTTAGCAGCATCCCGGCCAAACAGGGTAAGCATTCCCTGCTGATAGGGCAGCAGCAGGTTGATTACCTGCAGCAGCGTACTCTTTCCGGCACCATTGGCACCTGACACTGCCACCAGTTCCCCTGCGCCGATAACCAGATTTTCAATATCCAGCACCGGCTGCCGGTTACGGTATACCTTAATTTTGTTTAATTCGATAATGGTTTCTTCCATAATTCCCCGCCTTGCTATCTTGCAGTCCGGTTTTGCAAATAAGTTAAAGCGGCAACAATACCGTATGCCACAACCAACAAAATAAAACTAAGCGCCAAAGCGGTGTCATAATTACCTTTACCCACTTCCATGACCGTAGCGGTAGTCAGCACCCTGGTCTGGCCCTTGATGTTACCTCCTACCATCATGGAAGCTCCTACCTCCGATACTACGCCGCCAAACCCGGCCATAACAGCAGCCAGTAATCCCAGTTTCGCCTGACGGATCAAGAGTATATTAGCCTGCCATTTGGAAGCCCCAAGTGATAAGAGCTGCAAGCGTAATTTCGGGTTCAGACTGCCAATAGCGGCAAACGATAATCCGGCAACAATCGGACTGGCAATAACAGCTTGGGCGATAATCATCGCCCAAGACGTATACATAATTCCCAGCATCCCAAGCGGTCCATACCGCCAGAGCATTAAACTAACCACCAATCCCACGACAACCGGCGGCAGCCCCATGCCAAAATTGACCACGCTGACAATAATTTTTTTCCCGGGAAACTCGTTAAGTGCCAGCCATAACCCCAGCGGTATTCCCAGGATAATGCTTATTATGGTAGCTATCCCTGACACTTTGATCGTCAGCAGGGCAACCGCCAGAATCTCTGGGTCTTGCCAGATATTATCCATAATTTAAGGCCTATATTCCAAAATCTTTTTCGGTTTTACCGCCGTCAGCAGTAAATAAAGCCTGTCCATATTTGTCTTTCCCAAAAGTACTGATGATGCTCTGGCCCTCATTTGACAACAAGAAGTCGGCAAAGGCTTTAGCACCTTCTTTGTTTACTTTATCGAATTTTTCAGGGTTAACTTCCATTACATGATAAATGTTGAGCAATTTTGCGTCGCCCTCAACCAGAATTTGGGCGGTAATGTTTTTTGCTTGGGATAAATAGGTAGCCCGGTCGGCAATGGTGTAGCCTTTTTTCTCATCGGCAATTTTAAGAGTTTGCCCCATACCGGCACCCGCTTCCTGATACCAGGCATTACCTTGCGGCTTAATGGCAGCGGCTTTCCATAAATTCAGTTCAAGCTTATGGGTACCGGAATCATCACCCCGTGATACAAAGGGTGCCTTACCTGTGCTAATGGCTTTTAACGTATCGATAACTGATTTGCCTTTAATGGCCGCCGGATCTTCTCCAGGACCAACAATAATGAAGTCGTTATGCATTACCAGACGGCGATTAATAGCCGCACCACTATCCACTACTTTTTTCTCAGCATCCGGAGCATGTACTAATAATACGTCAGCTTCGCCTTTTTGTCCCATTGCCAGGGCTTGGCCTGTACCAACAGAAATGGTTTTAATTACATAGCCTGTTTTCTTCTCAAAAGCCGGAATGATTACATCCAGCAAGCCACTATCCTGGGTACTGGTAGTAGTAGCCAGAATAACTTCCGGTTTGGCCGGTTTTGCCGGACTTTGTGCCTGCTGATCCGGAGCTTTCTGACAGGCTGTCAAGGCGAAAGTCATGAGAATGATCATCATGACGCCAATCAAATTTAGTACTTTTCTTTGCATACCATACCTCTCCCTTTTCCTATTCATTAGTCTAGCGCTAAAACTGCCGTTCTTGTACATTCACCTGCCTTTAATTTTTCATAAAGAAAACACGGCTTGCGACGCGCCTTAACGCGGCGCAAGTCAATGTTGCCCTTATCTTGTTCTTAAGAAAGCTATACTTTCTGTTGGAAATTAAAAAACAGCATTGCGAAAGATAAAGCAATGCCGTTTTTGGCGGTGTAAGCTTCTTCTTTTCACAAGGAAGGCGCTCCAGTTTCCTGGAATACCCTATCGGTCAGCTATCTTAGCTTTTCAGCCTTAGATTCACAGACTCGAAGAAAATATTTATTATTAAAGTCATTAAATTGTGCCATACAGGCCTGTTTCACTGCTTAGTAGCAAGCGCCCATAGCCAGGAACCATTCACATCTTTAGCAGCACCGTACCGGCTTCTGCCAGATCATAACCTCCCAGACGTTCCACTTCCTGCCGGAAAGCAGGTGTCTGTAAAATGGTAATAATTGTTTCGGCCGTAATATCGCCAGGCGGGAAGTTCAATAAGATATCGTAGCATTCGTGGGATATCGGAATAAATTCTAAACCCAAAGCCGTCGCCGCCGCCCGGATACCCAGGCCGGTATCGGCGGCACCGGCCGTAATGGTTGCCGCTACCGCCATGTGGGTGCTGACCTCTTTTTCGTAGCCTGTAATATGCTCCACCCGTAATCCTGTTCGAGGCACTAAATGATCTAAGAGCATTCTGGTGCCTGAACCGCGCTGTCTATTTACATAGGTGATATCTTCTCTCCCCAGCTCCTCCAGGGTCTTAATATTTTTGGGATTGCCCGGCAGCACCATCAATCCCTGCTCGCGGCGCGCCAGCCGTACTAGCTGCCAGTTTCCTTTTGTCAAATACTTATTAACAAAAGGAATATTATACTCGCCGGTCTTATCGTCAAGCATGTGAATACCGGCAATATGAGCTTCATTGTTCCTTACGGCCATTATGCCGCCCATACTGCCCACATTGGCGGCCGACAGCAGTTTGCCGGCCTGGCGGTTTAAAAATACGCCTAAAATATCCAGCGCCAGATCATGACTGCCGACAGCCAGTACTGTTTCCGACTGCTGCCGGTTAAGCATGTTTATCTGTACCATAGCGCCGGCCGGAAGCCCGGTACTGCGTTCACTCACCACCAGAACACCTTGCGCTTTGATGAGTGAAGAAATGATTCCTGCACCGCGGCTTAGCGGCGCAGCCACCGTTTTCCCTTGAATTGTCCCTACAGATACCCGTACAAACTCCTCAACGCCAACATGAGAGGACAGTTGTCGTGCCAGTACCGCCGGAACCTGCTGCGCCGCCGGGATCGGCAGACGCTGCCGCTCATAGAGCACATCTTTCACAAACAATTCAGCAGTCAGCATGGCCGATACCGGATATCCTGGCAGACCAATTACCGGCTTTCCCTGGCAGAAAGCCAGGATTACCGGTTTACCAGGTTTGATGGCTACTCCATGAACCAGCACTTCGCCAAGTTCGGCGAAAATGCGGGAAGTGAAATCCTCAGTTCCCGCTGAAGTGCCGGCATTGGTAATAACCATATCACTGGTTGCCAGACTGGCAATAACCGCTTGCTTGATCTGCTCATAATTATCTGGCACAATTTCATGACGTATAGCGTCCCCGCCCCACTGAGTAACTGCCGCACATAACATATGGGAATTAACATCCAGGATTGCGCCAGGTTTTAAGTCGTGTGAACGTGCTACAAGTTCAGTGCCTGTAGGAATAACGGTAACTTTTGGCTTTGCCACCACTTCAACGGTTTCCAGTCCGGCAGACAACAGGGCGGCAATATCAGCCGGCCTGATTACCTGGTGCTCCGGCAATACCATTTCATTGGCGACAATATCTTCACCGATGATGCGGACATGCTGCCATGGTGCCGCAGCAGCAATAATTTCGGCAGACGCATTTTCTATATGTACATCTTCAATCATAATAACTGAATTAGTCTCTGCCGGCATCAAGTCACCGGTATCAATTATATAGCATCCTCCCGGCACAAAAGGTTCATGACTTTTCAGTAACTTCAAGTGCATAGGGGTAGTTTCTGTTGCGCCAAACGTATCCTGCGCCCGGACAGCAATACCATCCATGGCAGAGCCATTATAATGCGGCACCGATTGTTTGGCATAGTTACATCCGGCAGTAACGCGCCCCAAGGCCTGTTCAACCGGCAGTGTCTCGGTCGGCAAATCAGTAAAATAACCGGCTGACATCAGCTTATTCTGCCATAATTCCCAGCTTTTTTCTCTGGGCAGACACTCTAAATATGCTTTTCCTGTGCGCATGACTATGCCTCCCTCATGACTTCGACAAGGACCACATCGCCGGCGTAAAGCCCGCTGCTGTCAGCAGGCACATGCACAACCCCGTCTGCCTGAGTCATAACACTGATAAGTCCGGATTTCCCCAACACAGGTTCAGCCCGGTATTCTCCAGCCTGCCAAATCAGCTTTACCCGCAAAAAGTCGTCGCGCCCGGGAGCGGATGCACAGTTACGGGTCAGTCTTGCCGGAATCCTCCAGCCTGTTTTACATGACCCAGAGCCCTGCAGTCTGCTAACCAACGGCATAACTACCATTTGGCATATGGTCATAGCTGCCACCGGATGTCCCGGCAGTCCGAATACCGGCACATGGTCAATCAAACCGAAGATGGTCGGCTTGCCCGGTCTAACCGCCAGCCCGTGAAATATGACCTTGTTCCGGCCAAGTTCCTCAATGACCTGCACCGTATGGTCTCTAGCCCCGACCGAACTGCCGCCGGAAACCAGTACCAACTGGTTTTCGCCGGCTGCTTTGCCGATTGCTGCCAACAGCTCAGCATAGTCGTCTTTGATAATTCCATAACGCGTAACCTGGCAATCGGCTGCTGTCAGCATCGCCGCCAGCGTATATGAATTAATATCGCGTACCTGCCCATTTTCAGGTACGGCAATAACATCGACAACTTCATCGCCTGTTGAAATAATTCCTACCGTTAATCGCCGGCGCACCTTTACCCTGGCAATGCCACAGGCCGCCAGCGCGCCAATTTCAGCAGCAGTCAGCCTGGTGCCGGCAGCGACAAAAACCGTACCGGGTTTTATATCTTCCCCTTTGGCCACCATATTTTCCCCCGGTGCAATCGGCTTGACTACCAGTAAGGTTTCTTGATCTGACTGCTCGGCATGCTCAAGCATAACCACACCATCTGCACCGGCAGGCAGCATACCGCCGGTCGGAACAATTACCGCCTGGCCTGAGACAATGGTATAATCGGCAGACTGGCCCATAAATACTTCGCCAATAATGTCCAGCATTACCGGCGCCCCTTCACCGGCACTGAAAGTATCGCGGCTAAGCACCGCATAACCGTCAACCGTGGAGCGGTTAAATGGCGGCAAATGATCAGCGGCGGCAATATCTTCGGCAACAATCCGTCCCAATGCCTCGATAAGCTCAGTTTCCTCAACAGCCGTTGTACATTCCGGCAATACATTGTTAATCAGCGTTTGTG
Source organism: Sporomusa sp. GT1 (assembly GCF_014634905.1). Lineage (NCBI taxonomy): Bacteria > Bacillati > Bacillota > Negativicutes > Selenomonadales > Sporomusaceae > Sporomusa > Sporomusa sp. GT1. Next base: position 485,928 of record NZ_BMBX01000001.1, read on the forward strand.
CCTTAGTTAAAGAAATGCAATCAAAAAATTCCATGTCAGTCTCCTTTATTGACTCCAAAACAGCCCAACTGACAGGCAATAATTTTTACTTTAGCCGCATCTGCAGCCCTTCCGACAGTAATAGGCGGCACGCCTTGGCTATTAGCCAGTGCTATAGCTTCCGCACAGGTTAGACGGCCGTCTTTGGCAAGTTCCTGTACTTTCTGTTTAATGGATTCGTCAATTTGCTTCATGGCTGCCTCCTGTAATGCTGTTATCTCCTATACACTTTGCCATTTGTTTAACAATTCCTGCAATACTATCTGCTTACATTTCAATTATTTTCTATTTTCTAACAAAATTAAATTTGTTTTTCTGGTTTTTGGCATAAAATCCTAAAGCCATCCGGTATGGACCCGGACAGCCTGGAGGCACGAAAGCCACTCTGTCACCTGGTTGAATAGCATAATCCAGAGACTGCGCAAAACCGTTGACAAAAACTATTTCAATTTCATCCAGAGGTATCCCCAGTTTTTCCGCCAGTTGAGTGCCTGTAGTTGGCTCCTCAAGTTCCATAATCAATGGAATAGGCCAGTTTTTCTCTTTAAAAAATTTATACAAATGAAGAAATCCCCGTATCTCAATAGTTCTCCCAGCTTGTTCCGACATGGCTATCCTCCTTAAGTCCTACCTTTATCTTCCATTTTACTACATGATAATAAATAGGTACAGGCAAATATAAACTAGGCTGGTTTATTGACTAGTTTTTAATAGCATACAATCGCATCTTCTTATATAGAGTATTTCGGGATATTCCCAATTCTTTAGCTGCCCGGCTAACATTTCCGGCAAATGCATCAAGCTTGGCAATTATCCTATTTCTCTCTGCAAAGCCGGCCAGCTTTTGCCTTTGTTCCCTGGTAAAAATAACTTCATTTACTTGTGGTGCCGCTATTTTCATCAGTGAAGACTGTGCATAAAGTACTTCAGGCAAAAGCTCCACGGTAATAACTTTATTCTCAGCCAAACAGGCCGCATGCTCGACCACGTTTTGTAACTCCCGTACATTGCCAGGCCAGTAATATCTATGTAAATAGGTCATAACTTCGGACTCCACCGCAAATGTACACCCCTGTGCACGGCTTACCCTTTCTAAAAAATGATCAAACAGCAGTTGTATATCTTCGCGGCGCTCCCGCAGCGGCGGAATAAGGATTGACAACACATGTAAGCGATAATACAGATCAAGACGAAAGGTTCCTTTGTTTACTTCTTCCAGCAGATTCTTGTTTGTAGCACAAATCAGGCGAATGTCAATCGGAATTATCTTATCACTGCCGATGCGCGTCACTTTTCTTTCTTGTATCACTCGCAGTAAGGCGGTCTGCTGTTCGGGAGGCATGTCACCAATTTCGTCAAAAAAAAGAGTTCCACCAGACGCCAGCTCGAACTTCCCCGGTTTACCACCGCGTTTCGCCCCCGTAAAAGCCCCTTCATCATATCCAAATAACTCACTGCCAATCAGTTCCCGGGGAATGGCGCCGCAATTGACAGCCACAAATGGTCCGTTATGCCTGTCACTATGGTTGTGAATAGCCTGAGCAAAGATTTCTTTACCTGTACCACTTTCACCAGTAAGCAATACATTGGCTGCCGTATTCGCGGCCCGTGTGGCAACATGCACAGCTTCACGGATTTGAAAGCTTTCCCCAATAATATCGCTGAACTGCAACACTGCGGCATCACCACTAGAACGCTGTGCCATATGCTTCAGTTGTTTGATAGGCCTGAGAACAATAATGCCGCCAGCCAGCACGTCTTGCTCATTAAATACAGGCTCCCGGGAAGCTACAAAATGCCGGCTACCCCCGTGGGCATCCACTATGATTTCGACCTGATGATAACTTTTACTGGAAGTTAGAATCTCCCCTGACTTACCATCAAATAACTGCCTAAGTTCTGTCCCGATTATATGTTGCTCCGGCTTTCCAAGCATAGCCCGGCCTGCAGGATTTATTTCAATTACTGCCTCATGGTTATCAACAATAAGTACACCATCAGAAACGGTATTTTTTAAACTGGCCATCCTTTTGTTAATCAATGCGATTTCACAATTCTTTTGACTCATGCTTAGCTGGGCAGTAACAGCGTCGGCAATAACCGTTACAATTCCCAATGCATGTAAATGCGACGCATGAAAGGCGTAGGATATATTTAGAACACCGGTAATTTGTCCATCACAATCATAAATTGAGGCCGCCGAGCAGCTAAAAGCATGAATTTTTTTGCAATAATGTTCTGCACCCGATACCTGAAGCGGCTCTCGCAGCTTGATCACTGTTCCTATGGCATTAGTCCCTACCGTTTCTTCCTTCCAGCTAACCCCGGGATAAAAGTATTTCGTCATCGGATTCTGCCGGGTATCTTCGTCACATACCATTGCAAGAATACAGCCATTTTCGTCAGTTAATACAACAATAAAGCCAGAGCCTTTAAAAAATTCATAAAGTCTGGACATAAAGGGTTTTGCTGCCTCAATCAGTTTTTCCTTTCTTTTTAAAACCTCACTAAGGCTCAAATCATCCAACCAGTGGTGAATGTTATCATCATAAGGATCTATCCCCTCATGATAACACCTGGCCCATGACTCAATAATTTGCTGACGGGCTTTGCATGTATAGGGGTTACCTGTACTTAGGAATTTTTCCCATTCATGATAAACAGGGTCCTTCATCGGCAAAGAAATTATCGTCATGCAACCCTCCCCCTTTTCTTAGCAGGTATTCGCTCTATGCTGCGCCGAACGCCTAACCGCCACCCACTGGCGGAAATAAGCCCACCCGGTCACCCTCATGTACCGGCTTGTCAAACTCGCATCCAATACCATTAATCATAATCAGATGAATCTCTGCCGGATCAATGTTAATTTTTCTCACCACATCCAACACCGTGCTACCGTCAGGCACCACTACCGTTATTACTCCATTCGGGCTTGCTGGCGTATAACGCCTTAATGTAGCATATAAACGCACTTCCAATATCATAAAAATCCTCCCGTAGTTATGCAAACATTTTAAGCTTGTCTGTCGCAGGTATTCCTTGAAAACAAGAACATTAAACCGTTTGGTTCACCATAATCCAATGGTTCGAACCATTTTGGGTATCAGTTGTAAAAAGCCGGGCTAAAAGCCCGGCTTTTTATAGTTTCCTAGAAATTGAAGACTTCGTCGATTTCTTCAGGTGCGAAGTCCCAGACAGCATTATGCGGCGGGCATGGCTCATATTCAAAGAATTCAGGCAAACGGTCATGAGCGTTTGTAAAACCGGCTGCTGCATTAAAGGCTCTCTCCGCTTTAAGAATTGATTTGCCGAGAGCAGTTACGTCGTCGGCAGTCAGCGATAGATCATAGCGGGCATTAATCATATCAACCAGCGCGTTAAAGCCCTCCGGAATATCCAGAATAGCGAAGGCAATAAAGAGACACATACCTGTACTATCAACAGCAGCGGTGGCAATCTGCAGGTTACGGGAAAGTTCAATTTGTCCTTCCTTCACAAGCGGGTCCACATAACCACCAACTTTTAGAATGTTGGTAGCAATACAGTAACCAGATGTATGATCGGCTCCCATCGGCGTAGTGGCATATGTCAGACCGATACCTTTTATAGCACGCGGATCGTATGCCGGGATAGCCTGATCTTTAACAACCGGGGTGCGGAATAGACCGCAAACCTTGCCGACAATAGCCGTACCGCCACCAAGTATCCGGCCAAGCGGAGTGGGAATGGCAATTTGCTTGACAGCATCCAAGGCAGCCTTGCCGTCACCCCATGGCAGTAAACCTCCTTCAATAGCAGTGGCTATGGCAACGGAAACGTCGATCGAATCTACACCGACATCGTCCATAGCACGGTCAAGGTAGGCGATGTCATCCATATCTTGAATGCCGGCGTCAGCACCCAGGGCCCATACGGTTTCATACTCAAAACCACTGGTAATGTATTTGCCGTTCTTGTCCGGATACCACTGTGAACAACGGATAATACACCCGGTATGGCAACCGTGGGAAACTTTACCCTCGCCGCCACGCTCACTGATCGTGGCATTCAGAGTTTCACCAGAAATTTTGTCATTCCAGTCGATACGACCGGCAGTGAAATTCTTAGCAGGCAAACCGCCGGCTTCATTTATGATATTAATCAATACATCGGTACCATACGCCGGCAATGCCTGACCGGTAACCGGATGACTCGTCAAAGCCTTGGCAAATACTTTAGCTGCTGCCTTGAACTCCTCAGGTTTCGCGATGGTAACGCCAGGTGCGCCGGTATCATCAATTACAACAGCCTTTACCTTCTTTGAGCCCAGCACCGCACCCAAACCGCCACGACCGGCACTACGAATATTGCCTTCAGGATCTTTAAAGGAAATATTAGCGGTAGGCAACCGATATTCACCAGCCGGACCTGCCAGCGCGATGCCAGCTTTGGCACCATATTTTTCATTTAGAACTTTAATAGCTTCATAGTTTCCACAACCACCGAGGATTTCAGCCGGCGCCTCGTCTATGCTTACACCCTGCATGTCAACCTTGAGTATATAAAACTTGTCTTCTGCCGGCATTCCTTCAATAACAAGTGCTTTAATACCCATTTTGGCCATTTTCTGTGAGAAGCTGCCGCCACTGTTACTTTCCTTGATGGTACCGGTCAACGGACTTTTGGCCCCTACCGAAATGCGCCCCGACTGAGCAGCATAAGTGCCGCTAAGGAAACCAGGAGCAAAAATCAGCTTGTTGTTTTTCCCCAGAGCATGACATGTCGGCTTAACTTCATCGTTAACAAAGTTTGAAGTAAGCGCACGGCCTGCCAGACCTGCATATTTCGCTGGGGTCTCACTCATTGTGACTTCCTTGGTCGTCATGTTTACCCTGATAAAATTATTCATAAAAAAACCACCCTCCTTAATAATTTGACACATAAAAAAAGAGGCGCTAAAAATATTTTAGTACCTCTTCCTTTGCACATTGGCGGGCACGATAATTGCTTATCGTACCTTAACGTTTATTACCTCCCTGAGGGATAATAATAAATCGGAAGCAAATATTAATTTTTTCTTGTCTCTATAAGCCAAATAAAATCCTCCGGTAAAATACAAAAAAAGCCCGTATTAACGGACTTCCTTTGCACAATGGCCGGCGCGAAAATTCCTTCCCGCACCCCGATTACCAGCACCGGTCTGGCGATAGTAATTCGGAACTCTTGTAATATATATTCGTTGTAGAGCTTTATATTCCTGCAATAATTTTACATTTAATTTATTTATTTTTCAGTAAATAATAATTGCCTGACAAAGGCTTGGGCTAAACACATTCTGCTGCATTTTTTGAATGCCGCTAGATATTTCCAAACAAGTACAAGCCGGGCACTTCGCTGTTACTAAGCGCCCGGCTTGTATCGGTAAAACATACACGAGTTATCCGTTTTGACGGGAAAGGTAATAAGACATACTGCTTAATCCCACCGATAAATCTTCACTGACTACATGAATCGTATCAGGCACATTTATTTTAATCGGGGCAAAATTCCATATCCCTTTAATACCGGCCTCTACAAGTTGTGTGGCAGTACTTTGGGCAAATTCCATCGGCACGGTGATAATCCCAATTTGAATGTCCCGTTCAGTCACTATTTCCTTCATCCGGCTAACATGGAAAATCTCTACTTCATTTATATAACGCCCGATTTTGTCAGGATCAATATCAAAAATAGCCTGCAGGTGGAAGCCTTGCGGTGAAAAATTCGCATAGTTGGCCAAAGCCCAGCCCAAATGCCCAACACCACAAATGGCAATATTCCATTTACGGTTAAGCCCCAATATCTCGCCAATATTGCGCATAAGCTCGCGCACATAATAGCCTACACCTTTTTTGCCGAACTCACCAAAGGCCGATAAATCCTTACGTATCTGTTCCGGCGTAACACCAATCTTCCGCCCCAATTCATCAGAAGATATTATCTCTATGCCTTCTTCCTGACTTAGCTTAAGTGTACGGTAATAAAGCGGCAACCGGTCAATCGTAGCTTTAGAAATTACTGCATTTTCTTTGCTTTCTTTCATAACAACTCTCCCTAGCACAATAGTCAACGCTCATCCAAGCGGTTTATTTTCACATACTTGTATTCTATTCTCACTTGTATTTTAAAATCCTGCTATTTTTAGTAATAAACTCCTAGATTTGTTATATTATTTCACATATAATCTATTTTATGTAAAAACAAGCTACACGAATCCCTGTAGAAAAAACAAGCCGGTGCGATCCTTATCCGGGAAAATTAGTTATACTCTTACCTGGTGTTAAGCAGAAAAAAAGGCTGCCGACAATACTTTGTCGACAGCCCGGGATGTCCTTGCGGACATCTTTTTTTAGCATTTCTTTTGCGGATGATAGTGGGTATGAAGGAGATGGTGTGATTTTTCACCAAGCGGTTTTCCCAGATAAGTGTCATAGAGTTCTTTAACCGCCGGATTATCATGTGATTTTCTCAGTTCTGAGCACTTGTCGCACTCATAAATAGCATCAATGCGTTTTTGCCGGTGTTCGGCTGAAGTAATAATCGGTTGTCCGCCGCCGCCAGAGCAGCCACCCGGACAAGCCATAATCTCAATAAAATGATAATCAGCTTCGCCGGCACGAATTTTTTCCAGGATTACCCGGGCGTTGGCCAACGTATGAGCTATGGCAACTTTAGCGGTTAAGCCTTCTTTTAACGGCACCGAAGCTTCTTTAATGCCATTCATCCCGCGTACGGCCTCAAACTCAATATTGTCAAGTTCTTTGCCTGATACCATCTTGGCAACTGTCCGGAGAGCAGCTTCCATTACACCACCGGTAGCACCAAAGATCACGCCGGCACCTGAACCAACGCCAAGCGGCGCATCAAATTCAGTCTCAGGTAAATTGTTAAAGGTGATGCCGGCTTCACGAATCATGCGGCCTAATTCACGGGTTGTCAAAACGTAGTCAACATCCTGATAGCCGCTGGAATTCATTTCAGGACGGGCTGCCTCAGCTTTTTTGGCAGTACAAGGCATAATCGATACTGAAACAATATCTTTAGGATCAATACCGACTTTTTCGGCATAATAGGTCTTGGCCAGTGCGCCAAACATTTGTTGCGGTGACTTCGCAGTGGACAGGTGGTCCAAAAGGTCAGGGTATTTCAATTCGATGTAGTTAACCCAGCCTGGGCTGCAGGAGGTAATCATGGGCAGTTTGCCGCCGTTAGTCAAGCGGTCAATAAGCTCTGAGCCTTCTTCCCAGATAGTAAGGTCGGCACTAAAATTAGTATCAAATACTTTGTCAAAGCCCAACCGCTTGAGTGAGGCCACCATTTTGCCGGTAACAATAGAGCCGTTGGCTAAACCAAGCGCTTCACCCAAGGCTACGCGAACAGCAGGAGCCGTCTGCACAATTACATGTTTTGACGAATCATTGATGGCTGCCCATACGGCCTCGGTATCGTCTTTCTCAACAATAGCACCTGTCGGGCATACGGCGGCACATTGACCGCAGTACGTACAGGAAACTTCGTCTAACCCCAAATCAAAGGCGGGAACAACGGTGGTATTAAAACCTCTGTTAGCAAAGCTATATACATGCACACCCTGACGTTCGCTGCAGGCACGAATGCAACGGCCGCACAAAATACATTTGCTTTGGTCGCGAACCAAAGACGGATTCTTGGCATCAAGCGGATAGTTTTTCTTTTCACCGTCAAAACGAATTTCTCTAACACCAACGTCGGCTGCTATAGTTTGCAGTTCACAATTCAAATTGCGTTGACAAGATAAGCAGTCAGTCGGGTGGTTGGCCAGCAGCAGCTCCACTACTGTCTTGCGCGCTTCACGGACAGCCGCGGTATTAGTGCGAACAACCATTCCCTCGTTGACCGGATAAACGCAAGACGCAACCAAACTGCGAGCGCCTTCAACCTCTACCATACATACCCGGCAGGCGCCCTCTACGCGCAGCTCAGGATGATAGCACAGAGTCGGAACTTTTATTCCAAGCGAAAGTGCAGCGTCCAAAACAGTCGATGTTTTCGGCACAGCTACTTTCTGTCCATCGATTGTTATATTAACCATTTCCATCGTCGTGTCACCCTCTCTTCTCCCAATCATTATGGGTATTACCGGCGGTTAACCGGCAAGTTTATCCTTTAACAATTGATTTGAACGGGCATTTGCTAAAGCAGGCACCACATTTGATGCATATAGCCTGATCAATCGCATGCTGTTCTTTCTTCTCACCGCTGATTGCTTCCACCGGACATGCCTTTTTGCACAAGCCGCAGCCTTTACAGGTATCGTTAATGCTGTATTCCAGCAGATTGGTACAAGCACCGGCCGGACAGCGTTTATCTTTGATATGGGCTTCGTATTCATCCCGGAAATAATGCAAGGTGGAAAGCACCGGGTTGGGAGCCGTTTGACCCAAACCGCAAAGAGCCGTAGCCTTAATGTTCTTGGCCAGAGACTCTAAGAGTGCAATATCCTCTTCGCGGCCTTGTCCTTCGGTAATCCGGGTAAGGATTTCCAGCATACGCTTGGTGCCTTCACGGCAAGGAGTACATTTGCCGCAAGATTCAGCTTGGGTAAAGTTCAGGAAAAACTTCGCAACATCAACCATACAGGTGGTTTCGTCCATTACAACCAAACCGCCTGACCCCATCATGGCGCCGGCTTTAATGAGTGAGTCATAGTCTACCGACAAATCCAGCATATGCTCAGGCAGACATCCGCCGGACGGACCGCCGATTTGCACTGCTTTAAACTTCTTGCCGCCTTGAATACCGCCGGCAATACCATAGATAATTTCGCGCATGGTAATACCCATGGGAACTTCAGCCAAGCCGGTATTATTGATACGGCCGGTAAGGGCAAATACCTTGGTGCCTTTACTTTTTTCCGTACCGATAGATGCGTACCAATCGGCACCTCTGGTGATAATTTGCGGCACATTGGCAAAGGTCTCAACATTATTGATATTAGTAGGTTTGCCCCACAGTCCGGAAATAGCAGGGAATGGCGGACGTGGGCGCGGCATGCCGCGTTTGCCTTCAATGGAAGCTAGTAGCGCCGTTTCTTCACCGCAGACAAAAGCGCCGGCGCCTTCTTTGATCTTGAGCCTGAAGTTAAAGCCTGAGTTTAAAATATTTTCGCCTAACAGCCCCAGCTCTTCCGCTTGCTGAATGGCTATTCTCAGGCGTTTGATGGCCAGCGGATACTCTGCACGAACATAAACATAGCCTTCATCTGCGCCAATGGCGTACCCGCAGATTGCCATGCCTTCAATAATACGGTGCGGGTCGCCCTCAAGCACGCTGCGGTCCATAAATGCACCAGGGTCACCTTCGTCAGCATTACAGACAACATACTTCTTTGTGCCCGGTGCACTGCGGGCAAAGCCCCATTTCATACCAGTCGGGAAGCCGCCGCCCCCCCGGCCTCTCAGCCCGGACTTTTTAACTTCTTCAACAACTTCATCAGGCTTCATAGTTTCCAAAGCCTTGCCTAAAGCTTCATAACCGCCTTCGGCTATATATTCATTAACATCCTCAGGATTGATGTGACCACAGTTTGCCAGTACTATTCTCATTTGTTTTTTATAAAAATCAATATCATTATAGCTAGGAATTGCTTCATGAGAACTAGGCTCTTTGAATAGTAAGCGTTCTACAGTACGCCCTTTGTAAAGATGGGTTTCCACCAGTTCAGGCACGTCGCTTTCCTGAACCCGAACATAGAATGTACCTTCAGGATAAATGATAACCAGCGGGCCCATTTCACAAAAACCATGGCAGCCGGTTTCAATAATTTTTACTTCTTTATCCAACCCTTTTTTAACCAGCTCTGCCTGAAATGCGGCTTCCACTTTTTTCGAGCCTGATGACACGCAGCCAGTGCCGGCACAAATGAGCACATGCGCTCTGATATGTTCCATACGATCCCCTCCTGTTACTCTACCAAAATTATTCGATGATTTTACCGATAGCAAGTTCTTGTATGATTCTGCCATTAACTACATGCTCGGCAATAATTTTGGGGACATCTGCCGGCGTAACTTTGCCGTAGGTTATCCTCGGTTCGCCAGGACGTACAACGTCAAGCAGCACTTCTTGTTCACACATACCGATACAACCTGTTTGGCGAACTTTAACATCTTCAAGCTTCCGTTTGGCAATTTCATCTAATACGGCAGTCAGAACTTTTCTTGCGCCGGCAGCGATACCACAAGTACCCATGCCAATAATTACCTGAATGCCTCCGTCATGGCGCAGGTTGTTTTTTGTCTTAAGCTGTTCGCGCAGACGTTTCAAATCTTCAATCGTTTTCATTTTTAGCACCTCCGTACAAATTGTCTATGCTTTCTGACAAGTACCCGTCCAACCAAATTAACACATCCGGTTGAGTTAAGGGTATACCATCCAAAATATCGGCGATCTCCTGGGAGGAAACTGAAAGGCTTTGATCATTGAAAGTATGAGAATAAAAAAAATGTAACTCCGGATTAGCGACAAGTATGCTTTTAATGGTTTCCGGCAAGTCTCCCATTGGCGGTCTATCATAGTGGCTGTGCCGGTACATAGCCTCAATTACAGTACCTTGTCCCGGTATGGAATTAATGTCTAAATATCCGTCACAACGTTTAGTCGACATATCCATTAGCGGTAATCCCAAGCCTATTCGTCGGGTAGTCCTGGTGGTTATAAAAGGATCAATGACTAATTGACGCATTTTTTCATTCATACCCCGGCCATTATCAGAAACTCTGATGATCATACGATCATTGACTGTATCTTCAATGATTTCAAGTTTAACAGACGTCGCCTCAGCTTCGATCGAATTTTGGACCAAGTCAAGTATATGAAGTGATATTTCACGCATGGGCTACAACTCTAGGCGTATTGTGACAATAAATCAGGAATCACCTCAGGAGTTAGGCGACCATGGGTATCGTCATTAACCATAAGTACTGGCGCTAAACCACAAGCACCGATACAGGCTACGGTTTCCAATGTAAATTTAAGATCCGGAGTGGTGCCGCCGGCTTTAACCTGCAAGCTGTCTTCCAGCGCTGTAAGAATGCTCTTAGCGCCGCGCACATGGCAGGCAGTCCCCTGGCAGACGCGAATAATGTTCTTACCCCGGGGATTGAGGTGGAATTGGGCGTAGAAGGTTACTACACCGTAAATCTGGCTGACCGGAATTCCCATTTTTTCAGCAATATATTGAATAACTTCTCTGGGCAGATAACCATAAGCATTTTGCGCTTCCTGCAATACCGGAATAAGAGCTCCCTTTACACCATGGTATTTGGCAAGAACTACTTCTACCTGATCCATAGCCAGCTTGCCCGCTTCACCGCCACCACAGCAGCATTTAGTTTCTTTGTCGCTGTTCATGTTTAACTCCTCCTTTGAAAAATCACATTTGTTCCTATCGTGCTAGTAAATAGTGGCTAAACCACCACCTTTCGCAAGTTTTGAGCTAATAATGCCTGCCGGATTTCTGCTAATGTCGGTTGCTCAATATGAAAAACAGTTTTTGGACCACTAATAAAATCATCCATTACATGGGCATCGGAAGCTGTTATAATTGGCAGACAGCCAATAGCGGGAATACGCTGCGGCGCATGCTCTACACTCATATTCCTTGATACTTCCACCGCCGCTAGCTCAACATCTGGTGGAATAAAACCTAGTTGTGAAATAATGCTGTATACTGGCCTGTCAACATGGCTGGCAATACATATTCCGCCAAGCTCTTTTACCTGGGCGGAGATTTCTGCAACGCCTGCAGTCAACGAGGCTAAAAGCATTTCGGTTTTTTCCGCGACAAAATTATCCTCTGCGTCAACAATAAACTGAGCGCCAAAACGTTCAGCATCATTCAGGCGCCCCGACATATGCTGCTGGGTAAATTGTTCCCATGCTTTGAGTTGTCGCATTTTTTCGAATAAAACAACGAGATGTACTTCCTCTTTGCTTTCTACTTCCATACCCGGCAGTATAGTTACATCAGTACCTTTTGCCGCCTCCAGGGCGGCCACGACATTATCACAAGCGTTATGATCGGTAATGGCAACGATATCAACACCGTGCTGCTGTGCGTGCCAGACAATGTTACGCGGCGTCATTTCAATGGCAGCACAGGGCGACAAAAGTGTATGTACATGAAGATCGGCCACAAACCGCCTGATCATTCTCCCTTTATACCCAGCTGGTATAAACGACCAACCACTTCATATGCAGTCAGTGGTGTGGTAAGGATAACGATTTCTTCTGTCGACGCTTTGCGCAAAGCATCCTGATCAGGCTCCACGCCACCGGCAACAATAATCGCCGTCAATCCCACCAGTAACGCCACAGCCACAATATTCTGGTGACCTTGCATAGTAACCCATACATTACCAGCCTGCGCCTGACCCATGACATTGCTCAGCAGATCAGACGTATACCCGCCGCTGATTTTTTTGTTGAGGTTGGACTGGCCTGATACTACTGTTAGCGACAACGCGTCCGCTATCTCTTGTACAGTCACAAATACTCCTCCCAATACTGATTTGCTAATTTAACTATTCAGCTTGCTCCTCTTGATCATCCTGATCTTTATCAAGCGGTGGCGGCAGCTTGGCAGCCAGGTTAACCATTTCATATGCCAAATCCCGCACTTTGTTGCGCAAGATGAATACACAATCGGTCAGACTAGCACATCCCTGGGCAATATCTTCAGCCAACGCTTTGCAGTTAGGCGAGCCACAGGAACCGCAATCAAGACCAGGCAAGCATTTTAACGTTGCATCCATGATTTCGATTTTGGACATTGCTTTAGAAATATCGGCATCAAGCCGCAATACCGGTTTAGGTTCAATCGCCCGCCGCCCGGCCACCCCCAGTTCGAATTCTGAGTAATCGGTGCGTGGCAGTCTGCCAAGCTTGGGGTCTAGCATTTTTTTCTTTTCAATTCGCTGTTTCATCCGGTGTTCGGCTACATAACGATTTTCCACCGTCAGGGCTCCGCCTACACAGCCGCCGGTACAGGCCAATACTTCAATATAGTCAACATCTTTGAGTTTACCTAAGGCAACTTGCTCCAGCACATTGATAACCTGGTAAATGCCGTCTACTACCAGTACATTATCCACACCTACAGCAGCGGTCTCGCCACCCGACACTGCCCAGCCGACACCCAGCCAGGAAGCTTGACGGCGGGCGTCTTGGACATCGGCGGTTACCACTTTAAATAAATCATGATATATTTTACTGATGGCAATGGCACCGCTAATACTGGATGTTTCTGTGCCAAGAGGCTGATATACTGCGGTCATTTTCGCCGGACACGGGGTAATGAACCAGATGCCAATATCTTTCGGATCAAGACCATAGAGCCGCTCAGCCTCGGCCCTGGCCAATCTTCCGGCCACCTCGACAGGAGCGTCAAAAGGTACGATATGATTAATAATCTCAGGAAATTTGACCTGAATCAGTCTGACAATAGCCGGGCAAGCCGAGGAAATGGCCGGACGGGCAATATCAGTGCGCTTCATGTAATCTCTAATTGCCAGTGAGATAATTTCTGCTCCGTGAGCTACTTCAAATACTTCGTCAAATCCCAGTTTTAATAAGCCTGACAAAATGGCTCTAACCGGAATCTCAGGGTTAAACTGACCATAAAGGGACGGCGCAGGCAAAGCAATATTATGTTTAAATTTTTTCAGGTCGCTTAAATCATCAGTCACGGCCGTTTTAGCGTGAGCAGAACAATGCCGGATACATTCACCGCAATCAATACAGCGGGAAGAGGTTATCTGGGCTTTGCCGCCACGGATGCGGATAGCTTCCGTTGGACAGCGTTTCGTGCAATTTACACAGCCCTGGCACCGTTCCGACATTAACCGCACTGAGTGAAAACGCGCTTCCATCACTTTCACCACTCAATCTATAAAATACACACTTATTTCAGTGGTAAATGACCATACTAAGCTTTGTTCCCTTTCCTAGATCGGTTTGGATGTCAAATTCATCTGTACAGCGCGCCATATTGGGTAACCCCATTCCTGCACCAAAACCCATTTCGCGAATATGATCAGGAGCGGTAGAATACCCGGCCCGCATGGCAAGGTCAATATTAGGAATCCCCGGACCTTCATCATCAACTGTCAATGCAGTTCGGTCAGAATAAATCTCAGCCCGGATAACACCCCGTAAAGCATGAATAATTACGTTCATCTCTGCTTCATAGGCACTGACAGCAATTCGCCTGATGATCTCCGGACGTACCCCCAGTTGCTGCAAGGTACGTTTAATTTTGCTGGATGCTTCACCGGCGCCTTCAAAATCGGCGCCTACTAATCTAAATTCTAAGACTATTCCCGGTTGTGGAAGCACGGAGTTTCCTCCTTTTGCGAACTTCCCTTGAGCCCGTCTTTGTACAGAATGCCGCAGGCTTCATACATTTGCCGGTCTGTCGATAACAAAGGTATTTCCATAATTTCGGCCAATGCAATTACTTCTGGTCCCGGCCGTTTTCCCCGTACAAATAATATGGCTACTAAGTCGCTCATTTCAGCAGTACGAATTACTTGAATGTTTGTCAGGCCTGTTAACAAAAGTGCTTGTTCTTTGGTAAAGGCCAAAACATCACTCATCAGGTCTGCGCCACATGCGCTTTTTGCTTCTCGATCAAGCCATTCCATTCCGCAGAGTACCTCGGCATCCAACACATTTCTTACTTGTGCCAGTTTCACTACGGCACCTCCATGAGCCAAATTTGATGTTTGTGCGAAATTTCACAAAACTTACAAGAAAAAATTAAGGGGATGCCCCTCATTGTCGAAAGTTCCACTAATATTTTTGTATATTCGCGTTGCGTATTATAAATCCTGCTGCAAATTGCAAAATAATTAGTTTTTTCCAAAAAATTCTTGTGGGAATTATTGTAAACCCAAACAGCAACCTCAACAAGTTCAGGCTGCCGTTTGCTTAATGGTCGATAAGATTCGCTCAATTATAACGATAATTGCCTTCCCACACAACAATAATGATGGCATTGAGCAGCCAGAACAACATCGACAGCTGCACATTAAACATAATATAATCGGTGAAACCATTGAGCACTAAACCTAAGACAGCTGCCATTACTCCGAATATAATCCCGGCTATCATGCGATTGCTGGTCTTGCTTAAAATATCAACGGCTTTTTTGGCGTGACCAAAAATAATTGCCAAAAAGGCCAACAGACCGGGAATTCCGATCTCTGCCGCAATGTGCAGATACATATTATGAGCATGAACAATCCGGGCGTCAGGATTATTTAAAAAAAAGTCATATTCCGGGTATACCTGCCAATAAGCTCCCCAACCGATACCCAGCAAAGGCTTGTCCATGATCATAGCCAGTGTGCTTTCCCATAGTGCAATCCGCAGTGTCGAGGAAGTGTCTGTGGGATTCAAGACAGACAGCAGCCGTTCCATCACTGCATCATGGCCAAAAAATGCAATCAGCGGAATGATTAAAAATAGCCACAGTACCTTGCGGTTGTATAAATGAGCACAGATGGCAGCAACGGCTAAAACACTCAGCCAGGCACCGCGAGAGTAGGTAAGCACCAAACACGCCCCAAAGACAGCAGCAAGCGCAAATAACAGTAATTTTCCCGGCATTGATTCTGTATGCAATCCTAAACCAACAGCCAGCGACATCACCACAACCAGGAAGCCGGCCAGCAGATTCGGGTTTTGCAGTGTGGAAAATACCCTGATTTTAAGATCAGGAAACTGCTCGCCATCCACCCAGTGAAAGGTGGATATATCCACTCCCTGAATGTATTGATGAAATCCATAGAAAGCAACCAGTACAGCCGAAATCAGCACCGACCAAACCAGTCGCTGCAGTTGACGCAGTGAATGCAGATTGTTAACAACAAGATAGTAACTGACTATGTAGCGCCCCATTAAGTGGTAATAGTTGTAAAAGCTAAAATTTCTGTCAGGCGATACGGCAATAGAAGCAGCAGATAAAATGACGAAAAGCAGGATAAGTTCATCAAAAGGGGTGCGTTTGAACCACAGTTTTCTGGTTACTATCATCTTGCCAACCCATAAGGCTGTTCCCATTCCTAAAAACAGAGTGGCGGCATCCAGCGATAAGGGTAAGCAGAAGACCATTGCCAAAATACAGTGTTCAATCAGGTAATCCAGCCGGTATTGGGTTTGGCTATTAAACGAATATGCAATATGCACCACTTCACCTACGGTTCTAAAAACTACTGGCGCTTGAAATCACACCCAAGCGCCAGTAATTATTATATACAATTCTGTCATATTTGTCTACTTTTTAAAGATAATCTGACGGGCTTCGCCAATGAGATACAGTGAACCGGCTACACAAACAATCCCCTCAGCACCGGCCAGCTCCTTAGCCCGGTCAATACCCGACTCAATGGTGGCAGCTGCTTCCACATGGCGCGCCTCTATTTCCCGGGCAATTTCCTCCGGTGTCGCCGCCCGGTAGGAAAGCGGCTGAACGGTAACAACCGTATCTGTTGGGCGGATAAGCTCACAAATAATGCCTGATACGTCCTTATCGCGCAAGATGCCTAAAGCAAAGGTGATATCCTTGCCCGGAAATACCTGATCAAGATTTTGGCGAAGCACCCGTGCGCCATCGGGATTATGGGCACCGTCGATGATCAGAACAGGAGTGCCGGGAACTATTTCGAACCGCCCCGGCCAAAGAACCGCCGCCAATGCCGCTTTTACCGCCTGTGGCGTAATGCGGGTATCATTAGCTCCCAAAATCAACGCAGTGGTAACTGCCACAGCGCTGTTTTCCACCTGATGACAGCCAATAAGATTAAGCTCAGCCTCTATTTTGCCAAATTTGCCAGCCTCAATAGCTACCTGCTGTCTGCTATTTGCCAGGCCCTTAAACTCGCCGGTAAAATGCTCATCTTTAACATAAACTTTAGCACCTTTTTCTGCTGCCGTCTGCTTAATGAAGGCCAGCGCCTCACCTTTAGCGGCAGTCACAACCGGCACACCGTCTTTTATGATACCGGCCTTATGGCGGGCGACATCGGCAATCGTCGAGCCGCAACGGTCAGTATGCTCCAGGGTGACATTGGTAATAACTGAAATTTCGGGAATAATTACATTGGTTGAATCCAAGAGGCCGCCCAGTCCCACTTCAATAACCGCATATTCGACACCTGCTGCCGCAAAATAGTAAAAAGCGGCGGCAGTAAGTACTTCAAACTCAGTCGGCTGTTCAAAACCTTCTGTCAGCATTTGTTCAACAAAGGTGCTCGTATAAGTAAGCGCTTGAGCAAAGGCTTCCCTGGTAATTTCCTGTCCATTGATTTTCATCCGTTCAGGATAGTCGGTAAGATGCGGCGACGTGTACATACCGGTTTTTATCCCGCTGGCCGACAGCATGGCTGCCAGCATGGCGGTTGTGGAACCTTTGCCGTTTGTACCGGTAACATGGATGGTTTTAAAGCGGCGCTGGGGCTGTTGCATGAGTTCCAGGAGCCGCTCAATCCGGTCCATTCCCAGATTAATGCCGAATTTACTCAGGTTTTCGAGGTAGGCTAACGTTTCTTCATAAGTCATATGCTGCACCTCCATATTAATATAAGGGTACTAGTAGTCCACCAAGCCCAAATCCGCAGTGTTCTATTCATCCTACGTCTTTAGACTTGGCAGACTACAGGCACTTGCTACAATTGGGCTAAATAGGCCAGGCGCTCTTTAATGGCTGCCTGTTTTTCCAGATACTCAGTTTGTTTGGTCTTTTCTTTCTCAATAACCTCTGCAGGAGCTTTGGCGGTAAAGGCAGGGTTATCAAGTTTGCCGGCAATACGGGAAAGTTCTTTGTCCAGACTGACCATTTCTTTGTTTAGCCGGGCTGTTTCTTTCTCAACATCAATCAGTCCCTTAAGCGGCAGGTAAATCTCCACGCCATTTGCCACTGCGGTCATAGCGTTCTCCGGTGTGGCGGCATCAATGGCAAGAATTGTCACCGGCTCGGCGGCAGCCAATATTCTGATATAGTCACTATTGGCTTCAAGCCGGGTTTTAAGCTCAGCAGCGGCAATCTTTAAAATAACCTCACTCTTTTTCCCCGGTGGCACATTGACTTCGGCCCGCATATTGCGCACCGCTTTAATTACTTCCATCAAAATACCCATAAGCTGCTCATCCTGAGGGTAAGACAGTTTTGTGTCTTCCACCGGCCAGCTATTGGTCATAATACTAAGCCCCTGGTGCGGCAGGCTCTGCCAGATGGCTTCGGTGATAAAGGGCATAAAGGGATGAAGCAGGGTTAGCGTATTACCTAATATATAACTGAGAACATACTGGGCCACTTTGCGGCTTTCAGCATCTTCCTTATTATAAAGACGGCCTTTGGCCAACTCAATATACCAGTCACAGAACTCGTCCCAGATGAACTCATATACCATGCGGGCAGCTTCCCCCAGCTCAAACCTTTCCAGATTGCGGGTAACATCCGCCACCGTCTGGTTATAACGGCTCAAAATCCATTTGTCGGCAAGGGTAAAGGCTTTGGCATCTGGTACAAATGCCGGGTCAAAGCCTTCCAGGTTCATCAGCACAAACCGCGAAGCATTCCAAATCTTGTTGGCAAAGTTCCGGCTGGACTCTACCCGTTCCCAGTAAAAACGCATATCATTACCAGGCGTGTTGCCGGTTACCAGCATAAAGCGCAAGGTATCGGCACCGTATTTATCTATCACGTCTAACGGGTCAATACCGTTACCGAGCGATTTACTCATCTTCCGTCCCTGACTATCACGTACCAGACCATGAATAAAGACATGCCGGAAAGGAATATCCTCCTGAAACTTCAGTCCCATCATGATCATTCTGGCAACCCAGAAGAAAATAATATCATAGCCTGTCACCAGTACACTGGTCGGATAAAATTGTTTTAACTCGGCGGTATTTTCCGGCCAGCCCATGGTGGAAAACGGCCATAACGCCGAACTAAACCAAGTATCCAGCACATCGGGGTCTTGTTCAACACTGCCGCCACACTTGGGGCAGGCGGTAATGTCATCCCGGGATACGGTAACTTCGCCACAATCACAATACCAGGCCGGAATCCGGTGACCCCACCAAATCTGACGGGAAATACACCAGTCCCTGATGTTCTCCAGCCAATTGGTGTAAGTTTTAGTAAAACGCTCAGGTACAAATTGAATGCTGCCTGAAGTTACCGCCTCAATCGCCGGTTTGGCCAGCGGCTCCATCTTGACAAACCACTGTTTCGATACCAGCGGCTCAACAATTGTGCTGCAGCGCTGGCAATGGCCGACAGCGTGATTGTGTTCGTCAATTTTTACAAGATAGTCCTGAGCTTTGAGGTCCTCAACAAGCGCCTTACGGCATTCATAGCGGTCCATGCCGGCATATTTACCGGTATCTGCGGCCATGGTGCCGTCAGGATTCATAACAATAATTTCGGGAAGCTTGTGCCTTAGTCCCATGTCAAAGTCATTGGGATCATGCGCCGGCGTCACCTTTACCGCACCTGTACCAAAGGAAGGGTCAACATATTCATCAGCCACAATTGGCAGACGACGGCCTACCAGCGGCAGCACCAGATATTTCCCCAGCAAATGTTTATACCTGGCATCCTCAGGATGCACAGCCACTCCGCTGTCTCCCAGGATGGTTTCCGGCCGGGTAGTGGCAACAGTTACATACTCGCCGTCAGCACCTTCTACCGAATAACGGACATGATACAAATTACCCGGCTGCTCCTCATGCTCTACCTCAATATCACTAAGTGCCGTATTACAGCGCGGGCACCAGTTGGTGATACGGTTACCCTGGTAAATAAGCCCTTGCTCATACAAGCTGACAAATACTTCACGGACGGCCTCTGAGCAGCCCTCATCCATGGTAAAGCGCTCACGCTGCCAATCACAGGAAGCACCCAAACGCTTGAGTTGATTGATGATGCGGCTGCCGTACTGGGCTTTCCAGTCCCATACCCTGTCAATAAAGGTTTCGCGCCCTAAATCATAGCGGGTTTTCCCCTCCTGGGCCAGCATTTCTTCCACCTTTATCTGGGTGGCAATCCCTGCGTGGTCGGTACCCGGCATCCACAGCGTATCATACCCCTGCAGCCGCTTAAACCGGATAAGAATATCCTGCAAGGTGTTATCCAGGGCATGGCCCATATGTAATTGTCCGGTAACATTGGGCGGCGGAATAACAATGCTGAAAGGCTGTTTATTTGGATCTGTTTTGGCATGAAATAAGTTATTTTCTTCCCAGAATGCATACCATTTGGCCTCAACGGCCTGTGGGTCATAAACGGTTGGAATATTGTTCTTCTGTTCCATATGTCCTCCTTGAATATATGTTTGCGCATAAACTGGCGTCAGAGTTATTGCTGCTATAATTTAAACAAGAAAAAACCGCTGAGGCGCGCAAAAATTATAATTTTTGTTAGAATAAAAAAATTCTTTTCATCCACTATAAGGACGAAAAGAATTAACTTCCGCGGTACCACCTTGATTTTCGGCCAAAACCGAACACTTGCTCTGCCGTAACGGGGCAATCGGCCACGCCTACTAAATCGGTTCAGCGGGGCGGCTCCTGGATGACCTTCAGCTTGCACACAGAGAAACCTTCCAGCCTCGGGTTCCCTCTCTAAAACAGGCGCATCAGCCTACTTTTCCATTCTTCGCCGTTATTGTATGTAATTGGTTTTTATTATACCTGTTTAAAGTAAACCATGTCAAGATTTGAGGTTATCACGCGACTGCACAAGGTAACGCTCAGCTGCTGTTAAATCTTCCACTGTATTCACATTTAAGAAATAATGATCCAGGATATTCAGCCCAGTCATCTCAGGTTGCTCAACATAGGCGATATTTACATCTTGAAAAAAAGATTGAACACAGCAATGATCTTTATGAAGATGAAGCTCAATAGCCGCTATGCACTGCTTTGAATATATTGCGTGCAAAGGCTCTACACTTTCCCCGTTATGCGGAATAAGAATATCTTCCCCTGCTAACCGGTTCATCATATAGTGGATAAAGGCTTTTTCGATAAAAGGCATGTCACAGGCAAAAACAAATATATAAGGTGTAGGTGAACTAATCAGCCCTGCATGGATGCCGCCTAACGGGCCTTTATCTTTGACAATGTCACCAATCATGTTACACCCTAAATAAGAGTATTCCTCCGGATGATTGGTAATAATCACCGGTTTCTGCTGGAAAATGTCGGCCACTTTCCCGGCAACAATTTCGATTAACGGCCTGCCGCCCAGTCTTACAAAAGATTTATTTCTCCCCATTCGCCGGCTTTTCCCTCCAGACAATATGAATGGAGTAATAGTATGTTGCCAGCCAGGGTTTTCTTTGATTTTACTCAATAGAACCAAACTCCATCTCATAAATAGGGATTATGAATAATTATAATAAATGGTAGTATTTATGTCAAGATTGCGCTCATAGAAATAAAAGCAGCATATAATTAGGAAGAAAAAATTCTGGACTTCTGCATACAGTCGCTGCAAACGCCCGCGTTGCCCACCGGCTGATATTTCCGGCCGCAATCTTGGCAGACCGGCATGTTAAACAGCCCTACAATAGTCTCGGCTAACAAGCTTGCCGGCAATAGCGAGATTGCTCCCTGAGGACAAAGCACAGCACAAACACCGCAGTTTTTACACCTAGCCGGGTTATGCCTAATTTTGAAGATACCCTCCTTAGAAGCAGTAGCAATCGCACCCGCACTGCACACTTTGGCACACAGGCCGCAGGTATTGCATTTTTTCCCGACAGCAAGTTTTTTAAAAGTTGTCTGATTGTATAGCTCACTTTGATGCAACTGAGCAATACCACTCTTGCTAAATAAATCTCGGCGCGGAATTGGCCGCATTTCTTCGGCAGTCGCAAAGGCAATGTCCCTAATTGTCGAAACAGACGATTCCCAAAGCTTGGCGAAAAATTCACGGCGTGAAACCGCTTTTGGCGCCAAGCCGTCAAATTTTTGTTTGGCATTCACAATCCTTGGCGTACCGGAGCCCATAAGCCGGTTAGCTTCCGCTACCGTCCTTACGAGATGCTCGGCAATCTCATCACAGCACTGCCTGCATTCCTCCTGGTAGATTGCAACTTCCCGCCTGCCATCCTCAGCCGAAAATACAAGCGCCAAGAGCAAGGTCGGATCTAAAAAGCCCAAGCAAGGCCACAAACTGTCAGGTTGACAGCGTTGGCAGATTAGTCTTATGGGCTCCTGACTGGTGAATAGTTGCTGTACAGCTTCTACAGAATAACTGACTCCGCCGATTGCCTCAGCCGGACAGACGGCAAGACAGAGGCCGCAATTGGTACAATGGTTTCCTATTTCCAATGTCTCATTAATGCATTTAGCCGGGCAACTATCCCTGCAATCAGTACATTTTACCCTGGCAAAACGTTTATTTACACACTTTTGCGCATCAATTACAACCTTCATTTTACCTAGTGCCTTTCTTTTAAAAACTATACCGGCTCGAAATCCACAAAAACATCATAGAAAGCGAGACCCTTATAGCCTGTGCCTATATCCCCCATATCTGTCGGCAGACCTGCGTTTAAGGCGTTAAGGCTGCTATCTTTTCCCGGTCGCCAGCCTTGGTGGCAAACTAATACATCTGGCGGTATATCCTGGGAAATACAAGCTTTGAGAGTTATTGCCCCCATGCTATTGTATACTCTTATCTGCTGTCCATTTACTAAGCCTTTCTGCGCCGCCGTCTCGGGATTGATGAATACCATTTGTTCCGACGCTTTAGGCCAGGCTGTGATATTCTGAAATTGCGAGTTAAGTCCCTGCTGCGCGTGTGAGGTTATGAACCAATACGGATACGTACCATCAGGCACAGCCCCTGGTCTATATTCAGGCAATGCCGTTAGGCCGTTAGCCAGCGCCTTAGTCGAAAAAAACTCAAACTTGCCTGAGTTGGTCGCAAAGCGCTTATCCTGCCAAGCCGTTCGCGCAATAGCTGCCCGTCTTGGCCCGGTGCCCAATTCTGACCAGTGACTAATCCCGAGCAGGGTATACACGTTCTCGTTAAATTCGCTATCCAAAAAGTCGGCCGGTGATTTGTCAAGCGGAAAAGAACTGCTGCCTTCCCGGTACTGATTTAACGTTCCAGCTAACAGCCGGGCAATTTCAAGGTCGCTCTTGGAATCGAAAAATGGCGGAATGGCTTGCTCATTTAAACCAATCCAATGATGCCAATAGCCGGAAACCACATCCAGCTCTTCAAAGTGGGTAGTTGTCGGCAAAACAATATCAGAATAGTGGGTCGTAGGTGTAAGAAATTGTTCCACCGTAACAATCAATTCCAGCTTTTCAAGCTCTTTGACCAACATGCTGCTTGCCACATCTTGCGTCATCAAATTACGGCAAGCCACCCAGAGCAACTTAACCGGCGGCTCATTGAGACTCCCCAGTTCCCGGGCGAATTCATTCATATTGATATACCTGGTGCCAGCAGGGCTGTTGAGAAACTTATAATTAAAACACTGTGTCATTCTTTGCGCATATTGAACGCCGCTGCCGGCAGTGCCAATATTGCCGGTCATGGCAGCCAACGCGTCAATGGCCCGCAAGCTTTGGCCGCCGTTGACATGGCGCTGCAGACCAAAGCCAACCCAGACAAAGACAGGACCGAAGCTGGTAATCATAGCTGCCAGCTCTTTTATTGCTTCCCGATGCTGGCCGCATTGGTCTGCAAGGTAATCACGGTCTAATGCCGAGAGGTATTCCCGAAACTCCGGCCAACCCAGCGTATAATTGTCAATAAAATCCTGGTCAAGCTTGCCGCTGGCGCATAGTTCTTTTGCCAACGCCAAGGCTAAAGCGCCATCCTTCCCCGGGCTAATCTGCACAAAATAATCTGCCTTGCGCGCCGTTTGCGTGTAAATTGGGTCAATGACAATAACCTTTGCGCCATTAGCCTGTGCCTGGTAAATATACGGCAATGAGTGGATGGCGGTCCAAGCCGGATTTACACCCCAGAGAATTATCAGCCTGGCCTTGGCCATTTCCTCAGGGTCTGAATTAACATTCCGGCCTAAATCGTACAACTGCGCATCGATGCCTGCCGCCCAGCATGATGACCCTTTGGCCTGAGTAGTCGGGCCTAAACTATTGAACATCCCCTCCACAGCATTGTGGAGAATTCCCATGTTGCCGGAATACTTATTCAGACAAAGCGGTAAGGTAGAACCATATCGATCTTTTATGTCCAGGATTTTTTCACAGATAATGGCCATTGCCTCGTTCCAGGTCAACCGTTCCCAACGCCCTGACCCACGCCCAAGTTGGCGCATCGGATAGCGAAGCCGCTCCGGGCTGTAAACCCGCCGGATGTAGGTTTGACCTTTGGCGCACAATTTTCCGTTCGTATAGCCGTGCGCCGGATCACCGGTAACCTTTTCCAAAACACCGTTGCGGACATAGGCCAGCATGCCGCAGGCATCATAGCAATTGCGGGGACAAACATGCCGGGTAATTTGATAGCCGTCCTGTGTATAAGTCATAGCAATTTATCCGCACATATTATAGACCGACCGTGGTAGTGATTGCCGTAGCGTAGAAGATATAACGCCCAATAATTTCACCAACCAGGATTAAACCGGCTGCCAAAAAAACAGCATTCTTGGGCATTTCGGCAGCAACCTTGGTCGGATTATAAAGAGAATACAAGAATATGGCACTGCCGCCCAAAGCCAACATCCATTTCAGCGCAACAGCCAGAGCGAAGCTGCCGCCTAAGAGCGTTACTGTCGCCTGTGCCGCAGCATCACCGGCGGCCAAGACCGCAAAGTACACAGGCAGATAGGCTATCTGCACAATCAGGCAAGCTAACGCAACAATGCCTGCCACCCGGAATATCTTAATCACAGTTTGGTCTGCCGCTCCTTTGGCACCCAGCACATTGGTGAAAGCCACCCCGGTAATTCCGAGCAGCGCGGTTGTGCCGAAAAAAGTAATATAAGTATTGAGGCTGGCCCAGGCCGGTTTGACAGAGGTTGTGTAAATACCTGAGGTACTGTAGATAGCAGCCAGCCCCAGTACGGCTGTCACCAAATCCAGCAACCGGTTGATCTTGCCTTGCCGGTGCAGCAGGAATACAACAAACCATAGGGCAATGAACATACTGGTAAACAAACCCTCGCGGCTCAGCCAGGAAGTGGCCAGGTTATTCATGGCATTAGGGGCAGCCATCGGACTGCCTAAATGCAGCGCGGCAATGACAGAGGACAGCACAGCCGCCGGCCCTGCTGCCATAATGCCTAGTCTGGTTGCCGCTAGGGCTGTTTCCTTACCAGTACACAGCCTGATGACTACCGCGACAAGAAATGTGCCCACCGCCCACTGGGACAGGAGCGTAAATACTAATAATGGTAAATCTTCTGTATGCATACTGTACCCTCCTCATTTTACCTTTTCTTGGTGGTAATACATAGTGACGGCCGGGTCATGCCTGAGCTTGGCAGCCCTTTAATATCGGCTGTATTGCCATACTGCTTGCGCAGCTCTTCTATCTCGCCGGCATTGAGTGCTCTCATAACACAAGCACCCACACAGGCCGGTTCTTCACCTTGGGCCATAAGGTCGGCACACAGGTCACATTTGCCTGCTTTGCCTTCATCTTCTTTATATTGCGGAACACCGTACGGACAAGACCACAAACACATCTTGCAACCAATGCATTTGGCCTTGTCATGCATGACTATCCCATCTTCAGCCCGTTTGTAGAGCGCATTGGCGGGGCAGTTGGCCACACATTTGGGCTGTGCGCAATGATTACAGCCTAATGAGAAATGATCGATCCGCGGGTTGGGGTATATGCCGCTTTCCATGTCATACACCTTACGGTACAGCACACCGACTTTTGAGTTGTTCCTATCCTTGCAGGCGATTTGACAAGCCCTGCAGCCAATGCAGGTTGCCATATTAAAATGAAAGCCCAGTTGCGACATAGCTCTACTCCTTCCTAATTATATAATCCGCTGCGGCCACTTGACATCAGGTATCAGTGCCTCACCACTATATTTCTCGACCTCGGCAATACAGGTGTTCCAACCGGCAGTGCCTTGTCCGGTGGCAATCGGCCCTGTGAGAATATTGTCAGCTCCGGCCTTATCAATGCCGGTTTTTTCATCAATCTCTGCCCAGGCGCCATGCGGAAGGCCGACAACCCCCGGCATCAGGCGTTCTGTGACACTGGCTGTACGCAGAACCTTGCCGTGGCGGCTTTTCACCAGCACGGTATCGCCACTCTTAATGCCCCGTTCCTTAGCATCCTTCGAACTTAAAAATATCGGGTTGGGGTATACTTCCCGCAGTTGGGGAATATTGTCAAAGATACTGTGGGAGCGGCGGAAGTAATGCGGGTTAATGACTTGCAGCGGATATTCACCCTTGACTTTGTTATCCCAGTCTTTAAAGGTATCTTCATAACCTTCAATGGCCGGGTTGTAGGTCGGAATGGGCCGGACTTCGGTAAAGCCGTAATTTTTAATAAGGTCGGCTAAACCTTTGCAGTGAATCTCCAACTTGCCGGATTCGGTTTCCAGTTTATTGGCTTCCGGGTTCTGGCGGAATTTCTCGTAAGCGATATAGCCGTATTTGTCGCCAGGCTTGCGTTCCACTTGATAGATACCTTTTTTCTTAAACTCCTGCAGGGTAATCCTGCCTTGCTGCGGTTTGCCTGTTACGCCCATAGCGGCAATATCGTCAGCGGTAATTGTCACCAGCTTCTCCATGCCTGAACCATCTTCTTTAATGACTGTTGCCCCGGCTAACTGGTTAAAAACCTGCTGTCTTTCCGAGATCGGATAAATATCTTCGGCTTTCAAGCCCAGGCGTTTGCCGATCTCAATGGCCATCCACTGGTCATGCTTGGCTTCAAAGAGCGGCTGGGTAATGCGGGTGTAATAGATTAGCATTTCGCGGTTGCCGTAGCTGAACCCGCCTTCGCGTTCCCATTCAGTTGTTGCCGGCAGAATAATGTCGGCATACTTAGAATTAGTTGTCAGGAAGTGGGAGTGGGACACAACAAACTCTACCTTGCGGTGCGCCTCAATCCCCTTATTCATGGCCGAGCGGGTTTGCAGGACCGCGTTATAGCCATGATAAATCAGTTGGATGTTAATATCCTTCTTCTTATTGTAGCCTGCAGTGTATTTGCCGGTGAGAATGGTTTCCCACATTTCATTATCGTTGATTCTGTCGGTAACCGGATTTTTGATGGCAGGCAAGCCATTACCGCCCGGCTTTACCAAATAAGGTCCACCATTGCCTGAGGCAAAGTGGCAGCTTACGCCGGTCATCCGGCCAGGCTGACCCATATGCCCGGTCATGGCACCCAGGCTCATGAACATTTGCGGCCAGGAGTCAGAGTTATTGGTTCGTGCCGCAGCCCAGGCGGTGAATAAGGCCACCCGTTTGGTCTTACCAATCTTACGCGCAATATCTCGGATAACCTCAGGGTTTACGCCGCAGATTTCTGCTGCCCATTCCGGTGTCTTAGGAACACCGTCAAAGGTACCCAAAATATAATCTTTGAGATTTTCCCTGGGGTCGGCTCCTGCCGGTACATGAGCAGCATCAAAACCAATGGTACAGCGATTGAGGAAATCCCAGTCAATCAGCGGATTGAGTGTCGGGTTGTCCTCGGTTATCAGCGTATAGGCCATACCTAATGCCATGGCATGATCTGTTCCCGGATGAATGGGAACCCACTGGGCTTCCAGCGTCTCAGACGTATCGGTGTAAATAGGGTCAATGATAATAAATTTTGCGCCTGCTTTTTTAGCCTGGAGATAGTTGTACATCGGACTGCCACCCGCACTCCAGGCCGGATTGCCGCCCCAAATAACCACCAGTTCGGAATTCCTTAAATCAAGCCGGTCATTAATACTGTGTTCGACAAAGCCGTCTTCCATGCCAAACTTGTCCGGCCCCCAGCGCCAGGTCCCCCAGGAAGTGGTTCCCCAATGGGTGGAGTGTCCGCCATAGAGTCCCAGTGTGCGTGGCATTTCACTGCCGCCGGTAACCAAAATGGCGTTATTGCCATATTTTTCACGGATGCGTTTAACCTCACCGGCAACCGTATCCAGGGCTTCATCCCAGGAGATACGCACCCATTCATCCTTGCCGCGTAATTCCTTCTTTCCGCCGCCCGGCTCCCAGTGCTTGCGCTTCATGGGGTATTTGATGCGGTCAACACCAAAAACCTGGTGTCGCTGCGAACGGCCGCGGGCACACCCCCGCTGCTGGATATAATCCGGTGTATCCGGGTGGGTATCATCGGTTTTCTGACGCACAACCACCCCGTCAACAACATAAGCTTTATTCAAACAACGCCCGCCGCAGTTATGCCAGCAGGCTGCAGTAAGCCACTGTCCTTCGGCTTTTGCCAGTTCTTCGGCTTGCTTGGTGGTGACTTTGGTAAGGCCGCAGCCGGTCAAGCTGACAGCAGCAATCGCCCCAGCCGACATGCCAAGAAATGATCGGCGGCTTATCACATGTTTTTGGATTTTTTCAATGAATTTTATCATCAATATCCTCCCCCTTGTTACTGTTTACTTGCTAACAACTCCTGCAGAATCAGGGCATCAACGGCTAAAAAGCCGCTGAGTACCTGTACCGCGCCTTGATAGAAGACAGTAGTCGCATGGGCTGTAACTTTTTCAGCAAAAGCCGGAACCCATAGCAGCAGATGTTCTGCGAGGAAATCGGCTTGGTCCTGGATAACTTCCTGCAATGCCTCCCTGTTATTAGCCCCGGCCTTTTCATAGGCTAACGCAGCCAGCTGATACATGAAATCACATTCTAAGCCGATATGGTCATCGGCCTCTTGCTGATAAAGTAGCGGCAAGAACGAATACTTCAAGTAGGCCAGGCGCACAAGCCGCGTCTCTTGTTGGAACAGCAGCTTATCTTTATTGAGATAGACCGACTCCCATGGCGGCGCCGCTACCTCGTACGGGCCGATAAATAGCCGGGTATATTCCCAGTGCAGCTTTTCATATTCTGTTTGCGCCAGCCCCTCAGCACTACACTGCTTAAGATAAGTGGCTAGCTTTTGCACCCCTTGCGCAATATCCTCATTCTCCTCTTGAAACGGAAACGCCATGGCCAGCTCATTTTGGCTAAGCCTGACAAGAAAATCCTGCACCGGCTCCTGGAGAAAGGTCCGGCGTAACAAATCATAAGCAAATACTCTAGCCTCTAACAGCGGCAGTAATGACGCCAGCTCTTTGGTGTCGTTACCGGTATCAGTTTGTGGATGCAGGAACATAAAATGCCTCCTTTTATACCATATCCATCTGGAACGCTTGGGGGAAAACACGTTCAATCTTTAATTCGCGGCGATATATTTCACCATGGCGATTTTCCATAATATTGGTCGATATCCCAATTTCTATTGGCATATCTTTCAGTAGGGAAATCGCCCTGACAGGGAACTCTAAGTACTGATAATCTTCATTCCGTTCATAGTCAGTCAGGTACTGCTTGCACAATACCTTCACAACAGGCTGAATATCCTTGCCAAAGACTTTAGCGGTCTTAATAAAATAGTCTTTGGGTGAAAGATAAATTAGGCTTGACTTCCCGGCCAGCTGATTCTGCTGAAAGATTTGCCCGGAGAATTTGTTCGCCAGCGAGCAATAATGCACTCCTATTGTCAGGTTTTGCTCTGCTGCAAAAGTAAGCAGTTCCAAGCTTTCCTGCTCACTTTGATCAACAGGCAGCCCCCCTGCATACCAGTAATCATACAACACTTTGCAAGGAGGATTTTTCAGTTTAAACCCCCGCCGCTGAAACTCCTGCTGGTTATGATAAGGAAAGCAAAATTCCAGCAAATTAACTCCGGCAATTCCTATAGCATTTAAGGCTTGCAATAGCTCCTTCATCTCAGGCAAAGTACCGGGAATTACCGGCATCTCAACCACTACGCCGTCAATACTGTCTTTCGCCCAGCCAATCCGTTCCATGACTTTTGCCCTCACCATCAGGGAATCTTCCAGCTTAATACTAAACCTGATTTCATCCAGCCGGACGCGTTGAAGTTCAGACAGTACAGCTTTATCGAGCAAGTCACCTGAGGTATACAGCCGGGTGTGTGCCTGGGGAAATAATGACTTGGCCTCTTGGAAAAACCGAATAGTCTCTTGTGGGTAAAGCAACGGCTCGCCACCGGTTAAGGCTATATAGGACAGCTTGCCGCCAGTCTGCTTGATTCGCTTTAATTCTTTGATACTGTCCCGCTTTTGTTGCGTATGTTCTGCATAATCCTCCTGGTTGGGATTAAAGCAGTAGTAGCACTGCCGGTGACAGGCTAATGACAAGTAGAAGGTGGCGCTGTTTGCTCCTTTATTACAAGCTTTGCAGGCTGCAGACAGCCACTTGCTATGGATACTGTGATCATTGTTGCGAAAGCTCATATTCCTGGTTTGCAAACGCAGCTTACCCGCTTGTTCATTGTCCGGGCAACAGGGAGCAAGCTCCAGGCCATGGGCTTTTACCTGTTCCAAAAAACGCCTGTTTATCCGGATATAAATCTGCGCATATTCTTTAAACTGCGGATTATTAATTTCGTGTAGATTTTGTTCATTTATTTCTAATAACATTAAACTACCCCTCTTAAGCTAATTATACATGATTTTACAGTTACCCTTTTTGTAATATCCTCCAGATAATTTGTAGATTATTGTAGAAAAACACAAAACCAACCTCACAGGTTGGTTTTGTGCATTTTTGCTATTTTGCAGGCAACGGCAAGATTAATGCGAATCTCTAATTTCTGCAAATCAACGTCTAACAATTCCTCAATCTTCTTGAGCCGATACCGCAAGGTGTTAGGATGCATAAATAATTTTTCGGCAGTGGCATTTAGATCCCCGTTTTGCTGAAAGTACATTTGCAGTATCGCCAAAAAATTCATGTTGTTTTTTTCATCATACTCAATGATCACCGCCAATTGCTCTTTATAGTACTCGTCCAGTTGCTCAGCGTTGATGTGGGATAGCAACCGGATAACACCCAAATCCTCAAAATGAGTAATATGCCCTTTTTCGCGAATAAACCGGCCTAAATCCAAGGCATGTTTCGCTTCCTGGAAGCTTTGGCAAAGCTCGGCGGCAGATGAATGAAGTTTGCCTATCCCGAAGGAAACTGTAGTTTCAAAAGCAGCTTCCTGCAGGTTGGCTTGCAGCAAATTCGCAAGATTTTTTATAAGCAGCTTGGCACTTCTGTCTTTTTCTGCGGCAGCCGGGATAATTACAATAACCTGATCCTGCATTTCAGTTACAATGGCTTGCAAAAAATGCGACCGTAAAAAGGTCTCAAAGAAAAGTGCAAGCGCTGCCAAAACCCGATCCTTATTGCGTAATTGTTTAAAATCATCAGGTTCGGCAACCAGCAGATGCTGCGGCCCGGTAAGCTCCCAATCCCAGTAGCGTCCGCGCTTAATAAGCTCATCTGTTGATTCGAAATTATTATACAAGAGGTCATAGAGGAATTGCTGTTTATACTTTTTCTCAATTTCCTCAGTATTTCTGCGATTAATAAGCAGCTGCAGGCAAACAAGCCCCACCTCGCCGATCCGGCCAGCATCCAAGACATTTACCGGGCCGGCGTCTTCAAAAACTAACAAATAACCAAACAACTGACCTGCCAAAACCAACGGTGTAACAAAGCAATTCATAGCTTGCTCATGAAACCCTGTCAGCTGTTGGTGATATGGCTCAGCAGCAAGGGGAACACTTTGCCTGCGTTCCAGTATGAGCGGCCGAACGGCTTTCACCAGCCGTCCCAGTTCCGCTGCAGTCAAACCATGTCCACTCATCCCTGCGGCCAGCAGTTGAAATGCAGGGTCAAGCAAGACTGCCGGGTTTTGGAGATACGCGGTCAGTTGATTAAGCAAAACCGGTAGTTCCTGGCTTAGATTTGTCAATTGACGCAGACGATACCCCTCAGAAAAACTTATGATTGTTCTGTTTTTTACCAATTCCAGCACTAACGTCAGGGAACCGGCTAATTCCTGCACCTCGATGGCTTGGGGGAAAACCAACAGCGGCATACGGCTTTTTTCGGCTGCAGCTATAAGCCCTGGTGAAAGTACAGTTCCATAGCCATTGACGATAATGCCGGCGGCTGTTGAATTAAGATAGGCTGCCAAGGCCCCCGGCAGATCGCCTTGCCCGTCTCCTGTGTTAACTAAAACAAGCACTCCCGCCAGCGCCTGGGTGGTTGCACCTGGGCCAGCCGTAACAATTTTATGAACCTTGTTATTCCGGCCTGCCCAACCGGCAACTACCTTGGCCTGAGCAAACGGCTCCATAGTTACTAATTCCTGTACCGTACAAAATTGCCGCATATGTTTATCGCCCCTTCCGCCAAAAACACCGGGGTTCTTGGGGTAATATAACCCTAAGTGATGGCCGGGTAAATTTAATAATCGGCAAACACGACAGCGCCATCTGCTCACTTAACTCTGTTTGTTCGCTCAAATCCACTACCTGAAGCGCGCCGACAACACAGGCGTCCACACAAGCCGGAGCAAGTCCCTTTTGCATCCGTTCAATACAGAAGTTACATTTGCTTACCTTGCGGGTTCGCGTGTTTACCTTAGGTACCTGAAAAGGACATGCCGCAACACAACTTTGGCAGCCATTGCAGTGTTGCGACCGATGCAATACAATCCCATCCCGTCGTTTATAAAAGCATTGCTGTTGGCAAACCCGGATACATTCAGGATTTACACAGTGATTGCAGGCTAATGATAAAAACCCCAAACTTCGGTTATCCTTATTAAGATCAATAACTTGCCGGTAATGCACTTGCTCGAAGCAGTGTTCGTTTAAGCAGGCTATCTCGCAACCTTTGCAGCCAACACATTTATTCAAATCAAACAAAAAGCCCAGTTGTTTGCCCAAAAGCTTACCACCTCCAGCACACTTACATGCTTTAGTTTGATCTCACTACGATAAGACGGTAACATTACTTTAATACATCATTCGACAAGTTCAATACATATTCCCGCCGAATGATAAAACAATTGTATTTTTAAGGATTTATCCGGAGACTAAGATTCAGCATATTTACAGGCTTTAGAGGTTCTTTCAGAAGAAACAGACTATATCCAGTCAAAACTTATAAAAACAGCCTTGCTGTCTGCGACCGGAATAATGGAATTCTTTATTATGATTGCACCAACTACTTCTTTGAGATCTTTTACTTCTTACTACTGTCAAAGATGAGAGTAGTATGTCTATTCAATCTCTTGACGGCCTATGAGCACACTATTCAATGACCAATCCACAGTTTTAACTTAGTACAACCAGTTAAAACTCAAGTCACTTCAGTGCAATATTCCTACCATTCAGAATAATTAGTTAGCGCTTATGCCAATCTGTTTTTATAATATAACTTGATACGAGACTCGGATATCCGGAAATCACAATTTAAGTTAAGAAGGAATTTCAACAGGTAAGGTGGAACTTTTTTTAAAAGGAGGACAGGCGTTAAGCAATTAGTAACTCATCCGGGCCTATGAAAAATTGCACAGGCAAATATTTTAAAGGTTCTGCTCAACATTACCCCTATACTACGATAAGGAGTGTGAACACTGGTAATGGTCAATTTAACCATTGATGGACAGGTTATTGAAATCGCTGAAGGAAGTACTCTGTTAGAGGCAGCTCAACAAGCCGGAGTAACAATCCCCACTTTGTGCCATCTTGCCGACTTAACTCCCGAGGGTGCCTGCCGGGTCTGTGTCGTGGAGGTAGAAGGTGTGCGAGGGCTGGTTACCGCCTGTACCTATCCGGCTTCAGCAGGACTGGTGGTACGCACTAACTCTGCAGTTATCCGGGAAGCACGCAAAAGTGTGGTTGAGCTCATATTGGCTAACCATCCGCAGGATTGCCTGCATTGTCAACGCAGCCAGGATTGCGAATTGCAGTCGCTCTCAAGCAATCTTGGCATTCGCGAAATTCGCTTTGAGGGAGAACGCCGCAGCTATGCCATAGATGACAGCAACCCCTTTATTATCCGGGATAACAACAAGTGTATTCTTTGTGGACGCTGTGTCCGCGTTTGCCGGGAAATACAATGTTGTGATACCCTCGATTGGACAAACCGGGGCTTTGATACTAAGGTAACGCCGGCTTTTGACGAACCAATGGTGGATTCGTCCAGTTGTGTATTTTGTGGAACCTGCGTATCGGCCTGCCCGGTAGGCGCTTTGACAGAAAAGCCTATGCAGCATGCCGGTTTGCCGGATAAAAAGGTCAAAACCACCTGCCCCTTCTGCGGCGTTGGCTGCAATTTTGACCTGAACGTAAAGGACGGCAAGGTCATTGGGGTTACCTCCAATTTGAGCAGCCCTGTCAACGGTCGCCTTACCTGCGTTAAAGGCCGTTTCGGCATTGACTTCATCCACAGCCCGGAGCGCCTTACCACACCTTTGATCAAGAAAAATGGCGAATTTGTGGAAGCAAGCTGGGATGAAGCGCTCGATTTGATTGCCAGCAAATTTACTGAAATAAAAACTTCCCACGGCAGTGATGCCTTAGCGGCACTTAGTTCTGCCCGGTGTGTTAATGAAGACAATTATCTTATGCAAAAATTCATGCGCGCAGCGATCGGCACCAATAATATCGATCACTGCGCCCGTACCTGACACGCTCCCACCGTGGCCGGTCTGGCCACTTCATTCGGTTCCGGAGCAATGACCAATTCCATTAACGAAATTCCCCACAGTAAAGTTCTGTTTGTCATTGGCGCTAACCCAACCGAAGCCCATCCTGTCATCGGAGCCAAAATGCGTCAAGCCCTCCGCAACGGTGCCACTCTCGTGGTAGCCGATCCACGGAAAACCGAGCTGGCCGGCAAAGCCCACGTATGGCTGCGCCTGAAGCCCGGTACCGATATTGCCTTAATCAACGGTCTTATGCACATTATTCTTAAGTCCGGCTGGCACGACGAGGCCTTTATCAAAGAATGCACCAGCGGCTTTGAGCAGGTAGCGGAAACCGTGGAAAAATACACCCCCGAATATGTGGAAAAGATTACCGGTGTACCCAAACACTTGTTGTTTGAAGCCGCCAAAATTTATGGTACTGCGGAACGGGCTCAGACTTTTTACACCTTGGGCATCACCGAACACATCTGCGGCACAGATAATGTTATGAGCTTAGCCAATCTCACTTTGATGACAGGCAATATCGGTAAACCCAATGCCGGTCTGAATCCGATGCGCGGCCAAAACAATGTGCAGGGTGCCTGTGACATGGGGGCTTTGCCTAATGTTTACCCAGGCTACCAAAAAGTTGATTTCCCGATGGTGCAGGATAAGTTTGAAGAAGCATGGGGCGTAAAACTATCGAACAAAGTAGGACTCATGATTCCCGATATGTTTGATAAAGCCATTAGCGGCGAAGTCAAAGCCATGTATATCATGGGTGAAGATCCGGTGCTGACTGACGGCGACGCCAATCATGTACGCAAAGCCCTCAAGCATCTGGATTTCCTGGTTGTGCAAAATCTATTTCTGACCGAAACTGCCAAGTTGGCGGATGTGGTACTGCCAGGAGCCTCCTTTGCCGAAAAAGACGGCACCTTTACCAATACCGAACGCCGTGTGCAGCGGGTTCGGCAAGCCATCAACCCGCTTGGCGACAGCCGCCCTGACTGGCGTATCCTGATAGATCTGTCCAATCGTATGGGATATCCGATGTCCTATAATCACCCGAGTGAGATTATGGATGAAATGGCCTCACTCAGCCCGATCTATGGCGGTGTTGCCTATGACCGCCTGGACGAAAGCGGCCTGCAGTGGCCGGTAACGGACAGAGACCATCCCGGCACCCAATATCTTCATGATAAAGGCAAGTTCAGTTGTGGTATTGCCAGGTTCCAGCCAATAGAACACCAGCCGCCCGGCGAGGAACCGGACACCGAATACCCGTTCCTCTTAAGCACAGGCCGTATTCTTTATCATTACAATATTACGACCCCCGGGTATTCAAAAACGCTGACTTCTTTCCGCTCTGAGGAACAAGCCATGCTGCATCCTGACGATGCCAGACGACTGGGTATTCAGGATCAGGAAACCATCAGTGTGGCCTCACGGCGCGGCAAAGTACAGACCAAGGCATGGGTAACCGACCGTGTGCCGCCGGGAGTCATCTGGATGTCCTTCCACTACCTGGCAACCCCTACCAATGAGCTTACCAGCAGCAATGTGGACAAAACAACTAAAACCTATGAGTATAAAGTATCTGCCGTTAAGGTTGAAAAACTCGCAGCCAACGAGTAAGGTTATTTACAAAAACTGCTGACGGCAGTCTACAGCCGTCAACATTACTAAGGCGCGGACGGCCGTTAGGCATAAGAGGAGGTTAAGCGCAAGCGGCGTTGAGTGACGCCGCTTGCTACGGATCTTGTGCCGACACAAAACTTATACTGTTAGACTAAGAAAAGCAAGCTGCGGCACTTTGAAAGGCCGCAGCTTGCTTTTTCTCTGCCCCCGCTGTGTCACATTACTTGCGGCCGGGCAAGCTGACAACAAGCAGATTAGGCATTTCTTACTGCGTTGGTACGCTTTTCCTTAATACTTGTCTTAATAGATTCAGGCAAAACAAGTGACAGCGCTTTTGTCGGGCATTTTTTTATACACTGAGGACCTTCAGGCGTTTCAATGCACAAATCACATTTGTAAGCTGTTTTCTGGCAAGGATTTTCTTCCACTCGCGTCAGATAAACAGCCCCGATCGGGCAAGCCATCAAACAGTTTTTGCAGCCAACGCATTTGTTGGCAAGTACATAAATGGTTTGCTCACGCTGGACAATGGCTTTTTCCGGGCAGGCTTCCGCACAAGGCGCATCTTCACATTGGCGGCACTGTATGGGAACACTGATATCCTCGGTTTTTACGACAGATAACCGGGGTACAAACGGTACATCTTTAATTGCTTCAGTACCCAATTTTTTCTCGGTATGCGCTAACACACAGGCAATCTCACAGGTGCGACAGCCGATACATAAGTCAGGGTTGCCGATAACAAAAGCAGTATTAAGCATTTCTTATCCCCTCCTGATGTAATGAGTATGCAGTAATTCGTGAGATTTGTGTCCCAGCGGCTTGCCCAAAAAGTCTTTATACAGCTTGGTAACTTCAGGATTTTCATGCGACTTTCTCAGAGGCAGTTCCTCGTCATGCTGATACATGGAAGCCATCCGGCTGGCATAAACAGCTTTGCGCTCGGTTTCCATCAGAACTTTAGGCTGGCCGCCGCCGCTGATGCAGCCTTGCGGACAAGCCATTACTTCAACAAAGTGGAAATCGGCTGTCCCATTTTTTATTTCATCAATAATGGGGGCTGCATTGGCCAGTCCGGCAACAACCACTGTTTTGACAGCCAGGTCTCCGACCTGAATGGTAGCACGCTTCACGCCTTCGCTGTAGCGCACATCCAGAATGTTTATATCATCAAGCGCTTTGCCGGTAATCAGCTCATAGCCTGTGCGCAGCGCGGCTTCCATAACTCCACCGGTAACGCCAAAGATATGGCCGGCGCCGGTATAAGCCCCTAATACGGAATCCGGCTGGCTGGGTTCAAGATTCTTAAAGTCGATGCCGGCATGCTTAATTAAATTGGCCAGTTCTCTGGTTGTCAAAACAAGATCAACATCCTGGCTGCCGCTTGATTTCATTTCCGGCCGGGATGCCTCAAACTTTTTGGCCGTACAGGGCATAACCGATACACTGACTATTTTCTTAGGATCCAGCTTATCTACCTGGGCACCGTAAGTCTTAAACAATGCGCCGGCCATTTGCTGCGGCGATTTACAGGTAGACAGGTTTTCGTGAAGCTCAAACTGTTCCTGCTCCACATATTTGACCCACGCCGGACAACAGGAGGTAAACATAGGCAATACACCATTTTCCTGTATCCGCTTGATTAACTCACTGCCTTCCTCCATAATTGTCAGGTCGGCAGTAAAATTAGTATCATATACTTTATCAAAACCAAGTTTTCTGAGCGCGGTAATCATTTTGCCATCAACCAGTTTGCCTGATTCCATACCAAAATCTTCAGCCAGACCAACCCTGACAGCCGGAGCACATTGCACCATGGTCACTACCTCAGGATTGTTAAGGGCTTCCCATACTTTTTGTGCATGGCCCATATTATGAGCGGCAAACAGCGGTTCTTTCACACTTTCTAATAAACCGCGGTTTTTCAGCTTGGTTTCGCGCGGCGCGCTGGTCTCTGATTTGTATTCCTGGTATGCGCTGCAAACCTGCACACACTGACCGCAAAAACAACATTTATCATAATTAATATCTACTGACATACCTTCCGGCCCGCCGATAGCTCCCACCGGGCAGACCTCGGTACAGCGTTGACATCCGGTACATAATTCCTGATCAATTTCAATCGTATATTGCATAGTACTCACCTCCTATTTCTTAAACATGCCGACAATAGTGGCAACCGCTTTTTTATTTTTCTCTTTTTTTTCCTTATGAGGCTCTACCAAACGCAATGCTTGCTCCGGGCATATTTCAACACAGATGGGTCCATTTGGCCGGGTATGACACAAATCGCATTTGTTGCCATACAGCAGTGGTTTGCCTAAGTTTTCCTGAATGACTTCCCTGCCGTTAACAAACTGCGGCACAAGCTCCACGGCACCGAACGGACAGGCTACCAGGCAGTCTTTACAGCCTTTGCATTTTTCGGTATGAATCAGTACTTTGTCCCCGGCAAAATAAATGGCTTTTTCCAGACAAGCCTGGGCACAAGGGGCATCTTCACAATGATGACACTGTACCGGCATGGTTACTTCCTCCACACGGGTAACAAATAACTTGGGGAATACCGGAGTATCAATGTTTCCCGCCGTAATCCCTTTTACATTATGTGATGCATGGCAGGCAACCTCACAGGCCTTGCAGCCAATACATTTCTCCCCGTCCCCAACAACAAACGGGCTTAACTTCTCCATATTTACCTCCCTTTCAAGAAGCTACGCTTCCTGTTTTATTTTAAGACACCTCGGCACCCATTTTGCGTTTCAGGTCATTGTAGCTGGCAATAAGCTGCCGTTCTGCCTCCTCCTGATCCGCAATTGCCTCCAGTTTTACTGCACAATATTTATATTCAGGCGTTTTTGAAATCGGATCAAGGTTATCAATAGTAAGTTCATTACAGGCCCCTATCCACCATTGATAGGTCATATATACGGCTCCCGCTTTTACCCGGTCACTAACCCGGGCTCGTGACATTACTGACCCACGCCGCGAGGTAACACGCATCAGTTGTTCGTCTTCAATGCCCAACCGGTCAGCATCTTCAACACTAATCTGAACATAACCGGGTTCGTCAGCCAGTTGAGACAGCCCCCAGCAGTTGCCAGTCATCGTCCGGGAGGAATAATGCCCCACTTCGCGGACAGTGCACAGGACTGTAGAGTATTGTTCATCCGGCACCTCTGCCGGTGCCCGCCACTCAGTGGCAAAGAAAATTCCCTTTTTACTGGTGGTTTGGAATATATTCCCTTTGAACAAATAATCGGTACCGGGGTCCTCCGGGGTACGGCAAGGCCATTGCACACTGCCCTGGCGCTCCATTTTTTCATAAGTTGCGCCGGCATAGCTCGGGCATAAGCTAATCATTTCATTCCAAATCGCTTCGGTATTTTTATAAGTTAGCTCATAGCCAAATCGCTTTGCCAGCTCACCGATAATGACCCAGTCATCTTTGACATCCCCTTTGGCGTCAACAGCTTTTCTGAAGCGCTGGAAGCGACGGTCAGCCCCGCTGAATACGCCGCCATGTTCACCCCAGGAAGTGGCCGGCAGGATAACATCGGCATACAGCGCCGTTTTGTTCATAAATATGTCCTGAACTATTACGAATTCCAAATCATTAAGCGCCTTTTTCAAGCCGCCTGAATCTGGATCGCTTTGCACCGGGTCTTCACCAATAATGTAGAAGGCTTTTAGCTTGCCTGTGGCAACAGCATGGGGAACCTCAGTTATAGTAAAGCCGATTTTATCCGGTAAAGTCTCCACACCCCAGGCCTTGGCAAACTTTTTGCGGTTGGCGGCATCGGTGACTGCCTGATAGCCTGGATAGACATTAGGCAATGCGCCCATATCACAGGCTCCCTGTACGTTATTTTGACCGCGTACAGGCCCAACACCGGAGCTCGGCTTGCCAATCTGGCCGGTTAAAAGACATAACGAACCCAGTCCTTTTACCACGTCAACCGCCTGGCCAAATTGCGTTACCCCCATTCCCCACAAGATAAAAGAGTTCTTGGAATGAGTATAGATTTTCATGGCTGCTTCTACTAAATCCGGCTCAATCCCGGTTATGGCCTGAGCATATTCCGGCGTGTATTTCTTTACCGTGTTGCAATATTCGGCAAAGCCTTCAGTAAAATTATTAATAAAATGTTCGTTGTGCCAGCCTTTAGCTAAAATAATATTGGCAAAACTATTTACCAGAGCCATATTGGAACCATTTTTAAGTTGCAGCCACAAGTCCGAAATGCGCGCCGCCTCAGTTTTGCGCGGATCTACAACAATAATCTTAGCGCCTTTTTGCTTGGCGCGTAAAATCCGTTTTGCCACCAGCGGATGTGCGTCTGCCGCATTGTAGCCAAAAATCAGCAAGCAATCGGCATCTTCGATCTCAGGTATTGAGTTGGACATGGCTCCACTGCCAAATATAGCTGTCAGACCAGCGACAGAAGGTCCATGGCACACCCGGGCACAATGATCAACATTGTTAGTACCAATAACCGCGCGCATGAATTTCTGCATCACATAATTGGTTTCATTGCCTGTTCCCCGGGCGGAGCCTGTGCCCATAATGGCATCCGGTCCATATTGCTCTTTGATAGTTTTAAGTTTGCCGGCTACATAGTCCAGTGCTTCGTCCCATTCAACCTCGCGTAAGGGTTCACTGCGGGTGTATCTAAGCATGGGTTTGGTAAGGCGTTTACTCAAGATTTTTGTGTCGTTTAAAAAATCCCAGCCATAGTGGCCTTTTAAGCATAGTTCACCTTCATTGATTGGTCCGTTTGCAGGTTCAGCCCCAACAACCCGGTTGTCTTCAACACAAAGGTATAATTGGCATCCTGACCCACAATACGGGCATACTGTCAATACTTTCTTCAACTTAATTCTCCCCTTTTTATAAAACTCGTGATTTATATAAAACGCCGGGAGAATTATTTAGCGAAATCAGCCAAACTTTATCATACCGTTTGTGCCGTAACATTCACCGGATTATCATTATCCCCGGCAAATTACGGCTCGCATGCTTAGCAGTTCTGATTCAGCTTGGCATTGTCTGAACAACCAGCTAAGGCTTGAGCTTTATTAATCGATACACATCAATCCTGCAGCAAA
Organism: Sporomusa sp. GT1; assembly: GCF_014634905.1. Taxonomy (NCBI): domain Bacteria; kingdom Bacillati; phylum Bacillota; class Negativicutes; order Selenomonadales; family Sporomusaceae; genus Sporomusa; species Sporomusa sp. GT1. Next base: position 527,464 of record NZ_BMBX01000001.1, read on the forward strand.
ACATTATTAAGAAACGACAGCACCCATTTTGTGTTTAAGATCATTGTATGCCGCAATAAGCTCTTCTTCAGCCTGTTTCTGGTCTGTAATAGCTTCTACTTTGACCGCGCAATACTTATATTCAGGTGTTTTGGAAATAGGGTCCACTACATGAATAGTAAGTTCGTTACAGGCCCCAATCCACCATTGATAGGTCATATAAACAACACCTGCACCCACCCGGTCGGTTACCAAAGCTCTGGTAATAACCGAGCCGCGCCTGGTAGTCACCCGCACAAGCTCCTCATCAATAATACCAAGTTTATCAGCATCTGCCGGATTAATCTGGAGATAGCCCGGTTCATCGGCCAGTTTCGCAAGACCCCAGCAATTGCCTGTCATCGTACGTGCTGAATAATGACCAACTTCCCGTACAGTAGACAATACCAGCGGATATTCAGCATCAGGCCGTTCCACCGGTGGCCGCCACTCGGCGGCAAAGAAGTTCCCCTTCTTGCTGGGAGTCTGGAACACATTGCCTTTGAATAAATACGGAGTACCGGTATCCTCTACCGTACGGCACGGCCACTGAATACTGCCGAGCTGCTCAATTCTCGCATACGTAGCACCGGCAAAGCTCGGACACAAGCTGATCATTTCACTCCAGATTTCCTCGGTATTTTTATAGTTCATTTCATAGCCAAAACGTTTGGCTAATTCGCAAATAATCACCCAGTCGTCCTTAACGTCGCCTTTAGCCTCCACCGCTTTACGGAAGCGCTGGAATCTGCGATCGGCACCGCTGAATACGCCGCCATGCTCGCCCCAGGAAGTGGCAGGCAGGATAACATCGGCATGCAGCGCCGTTTTATTCATGAAAATGTCCTGAACAATAACCAGTTCAAGCTCATCCAGCGCTTTTCTCACACCGGCAGCATCCGGATCACTCTGCACCGGATCTTCACCGATAATATAGAAAGCCTTTAGTTTGCCTTCTTCAGCACAATGAGGAACATCGGTCAGCGTATAGCCTGGTTTCTCCGGCAAGCTTTCCACACCCCACGCTTCGGCAAACTTTTTCCGGTTGGCCGGATCGGTAACTGCCTGATAACCGGGGAATACATTAGGCAAGGCCCCCATGTCACAGGCACCCTGCACATTATTTTGCCCGCGAACCGGACCAATGCCGGAACTGGGTTTGGCAATTTGTCCTGTCAGAAGACATAACGAGCCTAAGCCTTTAACCACATCTACCGCCTGATTGTATTGTGTTACCCCCATGCCATAGAGGATAAAGGACCTGTCAGATTTAGCGTAAATTTCCATAGCCTGCTCAACAAGCTTAGGCTCAATACCGGTGATTTGCTGAGCATACTCTGGTGTATACTTAGCCACCATTTTTCTGTAATCCTCGAAACCTTCAGTATATTTTTCAATGTATTCCTTGTTTTCCCAGCCTTTGGTTAAAATGAGGTTGGCAAAACTATTGACTGCCGCCATATTGGAACCATTTTTAATGGGCAGCCATAAGTCGGCAACCCGGGCGGCTTCCGTTTTACGGGGGTCAACAACAATAATTTTGGCCCCTTTTTCTTTGGCTTTCAGAATGCGGCGGGCCACCAGCGGATGGGAATCCGCACCATTATAGCCAAAGATAAATAAACAGGTAGCATCTTCGATTTCCGGTATGGAGTTGGTCATCGCTCCACTGCCAAATGTAGTAGCCAGACCGGCTACAGAGGGAGCGTGTCAAACACGGGCGCAATGGTCGACATTGTTGGTGCCGATCACTGCGCGCATAAATTTTTGCATGAGATAGTTGGGTTCATTGCCCATACCCCGGGCTGAGCCGGTGCCCATGATGGCATCAGGACCATGTTTGTCCCTGATGGCTTTCAGCCTGTCGGCGACAAAATCCAGAGCTTCATCCCATTCCACTTCATGAAACTCTTCACTTCTGTCATGCCTGAGCAGCGGTTTGGTTAAACGCTTACTCAAAATTTTGGTGTCATTCAGAAAATCCCAGCCATAGTGGCCCTTCAGACACAGCTCACCTTCATTGATGTGTCCGTTTGCCGCTTCAGCGCCAACCACACTGCCATCTTCTACCAGCAGGTACATTTGGCAGCCAGCACCACAATACGGGCAAACTGTTAAAACCTTCTCCAAAATTCTTCCCTCCTAATTTAGTCATTTAACATTTGGGTAAGCTTTCCATGCAGTTCAGTACGGAATTATTGCCCTTTGAGATAAAAATTTTAATCTTCTGATTTTATTCCATCCTTTTCAAAAAACTCCTGCTGGATTTTGAAAAAAATTTCACAAAGTCTGTCCGAATACTTTTGCTAACTGTTTTACTAATGGCTTGCACGAATATTCATGGTGCATTTATAATAAAAGTAATGCAAAATAATAGGGAAAAGGGGTAAATTACGCCATGATTCCAGTAATCTCAATTGTAGGACGTTCTGATTGCGGCAAAACTACCTACTTGGAAAAATTAATCCGGGAAATCAAACAGCGTGGCTATAGAGTGGCTACGATAAAGCATGATGTCCATGGCTTCGACATTGACAAACCAGGCAAAGACACCTGGCGTCATGCCCAAGCAGGAGCGGACATTGTCTGCATATCATCACCGGAAAAAATGGCAATGATAAAAAAGGTGGACAAAGAACTATTGCTTGAGGAGGTAGCTGCCCATATCAGCGGTGTTGATATTATCTTTACCGAAGGCTATAAACGTGAAAGTACATGCAGGATTGAAGTATTTCGCAAAGAAGCCTGTGAAAGCCCGTTGTGTTTAAAGGATGAGCTATTTGCCCTGGCATCTGATACCATGCTGTATGATGATGTGCCGCATTTCTCTGTTAATGACCCTGCTCCAATGGCTGATTTTTTGGAAACAACTTTCTTACAAAAAACTATACGCAAACCGTAAAACAGCTGCTGACAACAAACGGCGATATGCTCCCAAAGGGCGGCATATCGCCGTTTTGCATCTTACCTCAAACTCCACACATCACTTGCTAACTGTCTGCTGCTGTGGCTGCCGCTGTCTGCTTCCCATCATCAGCATACTGGAAATAATAAGGAAACCTCCTGCCCCTTGTGCATAACTGATTGTTTCTCCCAAAAAGAAGAGAGATAAGAGCATAGAAGTCAAAGGAATCATCCCTGAAAAAGCGGCGGTTGTATACGCGTCACAGCGATTGACCCCTGCATAGAAAAACACAAAGGCCAAGGCGGTTACAATCAGTCCGTACCAAATCAACGCCAGCCATTCTTTCAGCCCAATCGCCAGTAAAGACGCAAAAGGCTGTTCCACCAAAGCCGGAACAAGCGATAGTCCGAAAGCGATTGCTGATACGATCAGAGTTTGTACCACGGGATGAATTCGCACATCTGCACTGTCTCGCTGCATTGTCTTATGCTTTCTCGAAATAATGTTAAAGACAGATTCGCTTGCCGCAGCACAAAGCATAAATACATTCCCCCAGAAATGCCAGGCTGATAGCTGAATGGAATACAAGCTCGTTCCCTGCAGCAGCACAATACCCGAAACAGTACAGGCAATGCCAAAGGCTGTCCACTCTGAAGGTTTTTCTCTAAGTACAAGAAAAGCCAAAATAGCGGTAATTGCAGGTGTCGTTCCTGTCAATATTCCGGCCTCTACAGTGCTGGTCAAATTTACTCCTAAAAGTAAAAAGACGCGAAACAGAAATATTCCAAAGACAGCCTGAAGCACAAGCAGTTTCCAGTCATTTCTTTTCAACAGACGAATCGTTTGAACGGTTTTCGCTCTGTAAAATGGGGATAAGCACAAGATCATAATGCCTAAACTAACAGCAGTTATTGTAAACCGGTTTAACTTTTCAGAAAGGATATAGCCTGTAATCACCGATGTCCCAGCCAAGGTAAACGCAAACAGCAAATAAATTTTTCCCGTAATATTTTTCATCTGCCACCTTCTTTCTTTACACCCAAGCCTGTTGCTATATATAATAGTATCTTATAAACTGGAATGGTATAAGAGCCAGTACAAAGGTATTTTTATAGAGCCAGTTGGAGGAGGACACATGTGGGGTATTGAATTGCGTTATAAAGACGAAGTCAGTTTAGCCCGTCAGATTTTTTTATCACTGAAACAGCGTATATTGGCAGGAGAGATTTCGCAGGGAGAGGCTTTGCCATCTACACGGGAACTGGCAAAAGGCTTGGGCGCTTCTCGCAATACTGTTTGTGAAGCATATGATATGCTTTTGACAGAAGGATTCATTGTAAGCCATCAGGGCGCCCCGTCCCGTGTTGCAGCAGGGCTTCATCTCACAACGAAAAAAAACCCCGTTCCTGCGGCAAAGAAGCAAGAGCAGGCACCTATCCTGTGGGACTTCAAAACAGGTCAGCCCGACTTATCCCAATTTCCTCGTCAGCTCTGGAGCCAACTGGTACATGCTGCCGCCAATACCCTGACTACGCAGCAGCTGGAATATAGCGGCCCCAAAGGTTATGAGCCTTTATGCGAGGAGATCGCCCACTGGCTGCTGCGCAGCAGAAGCATGGAAGTAAAGCCTGAAGATGTGTTTATTACATCAGGTGCAACGGCAGCACTTCATTTGCTCGTAAATATACTGAATAAAGCCGGTCATGCGTTTGCACTGGAAAGCCCGTCCCATCCGGGCATTCGAACTGTTATTGCCGATAGAAGGTATCCCTTGCAGTGGCTGCTTGTGGATGAGCAAGGAGCTGATATTTCTACACTCCAGGGCAAGAATGTCTGCGCGGTTTATGTCACACCCTCCCATCAATTCCCTTTGGGCGGTATTCTCCCCGCCGGACGTCGGGCCGCGTTGCTACGTCTTGCAAGTGAACATGATTTTTACATCATTGAAGATGATTATGACAGCGAATTTCGGTATACCGGGCCTCCTGTCAGTCCGATCTATTCCATGGATTCCTCCCATGTGATTTATGTGGGAACCTTTAGCAAAACCCTGTTTCCTGCTTTGCGTATCGGGTTTGTGGTACTGCCCAAACAATTGCAGAAGAGTTGGAGACATTCCCGCAATTATATGGATGTACAGAATCCAATTTTGGAGCAAGCCGCACTGACCCAATTTCTGCATATGCGAAAAATGGACAAACACGTGCAGCGGATGCGGCGGATATATGGGGAAAAAAGAAAGGTCTTATTAAATTCGCTTGAGAATACGTTCGGTGCTTCTGTGCAGCAATGGGGGGATGCTTCCGGCCTGCATCTGGCTCTCTGCTTTCAGGAAATGGAATTTGGGAAACAGTTTGTGCACGACTGCCGGGATGCCGGTATCAGAATATCCTTGGTGACACAGTATTGTCCTATGAACGATCATCACAAAGATAAGCTGCTCTTGGGCTATGGACATTTGAGCCATATACAGATTCAAAAAGGAATACAGGCATTGTATGAATTTATTGCAGAAAGAGCATAAAGCAAATGGATATGAGGAGATGTGCGAAATTAAAAGATGCGATTGGGCACTAAAAACCAAGCTGGAACAAGAATATCATGATAAAGAATGGGGAATTCCAATTCATGATGACAGAAAGCTATTCAAAATGCTCATATTGGAGGGAAAGCAAGCAGGCCTCAGTTGGGCGATTATTCTTGCAAAAAGGGAAACCCTTTGTGCAGCATTCGATGATTTTAACCCTGCCATTCTGATAACTTATGATGATGCAAAAATCGAAGCGCTTTTACAAAATAACGGAATTATCAAGAACAGGCAAAAAGTAAATGCCGTTATCAGCAACGCAAAAGCGTATTTCAAACTCTGTGAAGAATTTGGTTCCTTAGACAATTACCTGTGGTCCTTCGTCAATCATCACCCTGTTATTAATACATGGACCCGGATCGAAGAGGTTCCATCCTGTACTCCTGTTTCGGCTGCCATCAGCAAAGACCTGAAAAAACGTGGTTTCAAATTTGTCGGCAGCACTACCATCTATGCTTTCATGCAATCTGTGGGGATGGTGAATGACCACTTAACATCCTGCGATTTTCGTGGACATTCTCAATCCAGCAAGTAACAGCAGGTCAGAAAAAAGCCGTAGGATTTCAAAATCCTACGGCTTTTCTTAAAAATTTAAAACATCCTTGCGGGATATTAGCCAAAAATTAAGCATCGGCCAGCAAAATAACTTCTATCTCTGTACCGACCGGTAACGGCGGCGAATTCTCCGGAATAACGATTAATGCATTGGCTGCCATTGCCGATTTCAGCATACCATTGCCTTGAGCGCGTGATGGTTCAACAAAAATATCGGTACTCGTCTGCCAGCACCGTGCCCAGACAAAGCGTTTGGCACCTGTCGGTTTATTAAAAGGTGTGGCAAGCACGGCCTTAATCCGCGGCCGCCACCACACTTTACGTCCACCCATTTTCATCAAAACAGGCCGCACCAATTGTTCAAAGGAAATAGCTGCCGCCGCCGGATTGCCTGATAAACCAAGATAAAGCTTTCCATCGCGGATACCGGCTAACACAGGCATTCCCGGTTTGATGCTCACTCTGTCAAACAGTAAGGTAATACCCAGTTTTTTATATACTTCGCTGATGAGGTCATAATCGCCCACCGAAGCGCCGCCGGTTGTTACGAACACATCACAGTCTGAGGCGGTCTCCAGCAAATGCGCAATTTCATCAATATTATCCGAAGCATTCCCCAGCAAAACAGTCTGCGCTCCCGCCTCGGCAACCTGCGCGCTTAGCATATAGCTGTTAGAATTGCGAATCTTCCCGGAAACCAAGGGGAAATCAACAGGCACAAGCTCACTGCCTGTAGCAATAAGCGCTACCCGGGGTTTGCAAAAAACATAAGGGCGGCTCTTGCCCAGTACGGCGAGCATCCCCATGACACCGGCATTGATAACAGTGCCTTGTGAGACAACTTCTTCACCGCTAAAGATCTCTTCGCCCCGCAAACATATATTTCTTTCGGCCCCTCTGCCCTCCAGGATGGTGACATCACCACCATTTACAACCGTATCTTCCAGGCGAATTACACCGGTAGCCGCCGGCGGCAAGGGGGCACCGGTCATAATGCGGCAGGCTGTGCCGGAACTGACAGGCTTATCAGAAGTTTCACCTGCCGGAATATAATCAATTTGCTTTAAAATTACGGGATTTTCCGGAGTTGCCGCAGCCACTTCTGCCGCAATCAGTGCATAGCCGTCAAGCGGTGATCGATCAAAAGGCGGAAAATCAATGTCAGAGGTTACAGTCTCAGCTAAAATACGTCGCCAGCATTCCTGTAACGCCACTCTTTCCTTCGGCATTACTGTCACTAAATTCAACAAAATTTCTTGCGCAATCTCCAATTTTACTGACATGAGCTTATTCCTCCTCTACTTTCCGAACGGGCAGCAAGGGTACGAACACTCTTTGCACCCCATACAGAGGCCGCCGTATCCCATTTCAGCAAAATCCTGCTTATTTAATCTTTCACCGGCAAGTATCCGGGGAAACACCAAATCCAATACCGTTATTTTGGAGAACATGCCACAGGCAGGCAAGCCCAATATAGCGATATTGCCAAGATAAGCCAGCATAAACATGGCTCCCGGCAACACCGGGGTACCATAAGTAATAACTTCTGCGCCGGTTGCGCGGATGGCATCTGGTGTCACATCATCAGGGTCAACCGACATGCCGCCGGTAACAACAATGACTTCCACACCGGCTTGAGCATAGTCCATAATAGCCTGAGTAATGGCTTCGGCTTTATCAGGCTGAAAGGTAATACCACTAAACTCGGCTTGATAATCTGCTATCTTATCCCGCAGTACAGGTCCGAATTTATCCTGGATACGTCCGTAAAAAACCTCATTACCTGTTGTAATTATACCTATTTTTAAAGCGCGCAGCGGTTTCACCGCGACAATGTCCTGATATTCACCGGCGATTCTTTCCACCGTCCGGACAACCTGATCATCTACGATTAGCGGCACCACTTTTACCCCGGCCAAAATTTCACCGGCCTTAACCAGCCGGTTGCCATGCAATGTGGAAAAGACAGCATAGTCAACAGCATTGATACTTGTCACAGCAGCCCTGTTTACTTTTAATAGTCCGTCCTGCTTGGCAATAATCGTTACTTTGCCTTCGCTCGGCCCTGCCATATAGGTATTTTCGCCGCTTACCAGGCGGGCAATCCGCTCTGCAGCTTCGTTTTCATGAATTTGCTGGTCGCCTAGCTCCAGAAGATAGATATGCTCTTTACCAATATTGAGTAAATGCGGTATATCTTCCGACTGAATAATATGCCCCTTCTTAAAGGCCGGTCCCTTATATTCACCCGGTACAATTTTAGTCATATCATGCCCTAGTACCATACCAACAGCTTCATGTATCCGTACTTTTTTGAGCGCCACTTGCTTCTCCTCCTGAGACCAAATTTCCCGCCTGCTCTTCTGGCGGCAGAACTCCGCTGACTCTTTCCGGATGACTATAGATATTCAAGCGCTCGCCCCTGGCAAAGCCGATAACCGTCACACCAAGCTCTTCCGCCATATCCAGCGCCAGACTGGTGGGAGCCGAACGGGCAATAATCACAGCTATATTCATCTTACTTACTTTAAGCAAAATTTCAGAGGACACCCTGCCTGAAAAAACCAGCACTTTATCATGGGTGCTGATTCCTTCCACCAGACAGCGGCCATATAACTTGTCAAATACATTGTGACGTCCAATATCCTGACTCCAGCACACCAATTCGCCTGCCGTCGCCAGCGCTCCGCCATGCACACCGCCGGTAAGCCGAAAAGTTTCAGATGCCGCTTCCAGCAGTTCAGAATAACGCATGGCTTCTGCCGGTGTGATGGTGACCACATTGCTTATTGGTTTGGCGGTTAATACATCATTTACAAAGTAAAAAGCGCTCCGTCCTTTACCACAGCAAGCGGTGAGATAGCGTTTTAAAAACTTCTTTTCCGCTGCTGTTTCACCAGATACTGTCGTAACCTGGATAACACCCTGCGCGGTATTAATGTCAAGCGTTTTTATATCTGCAACAGTTTGAATAATCCCTTCAGTAGCCAGGAAGCCGGTGACCAGATATTCCTCCTCGCCGGCAGCAGCCAGCATGGTCACAAGTTCACTGTCGTTTAAGTATATCGTAAGCGGAATCTCTTCCACAACCGGTTCTTCTGTTCTGGTAACATCGCTGCCATGAATTTTAATAACCTGATAGTTGGCGGTTCCTTTGAGCGCCTGCATACTCTCACTCCTTCCCGGCTAGTACCTTACGTCACTTAAAATGGTACTATGTCCCGATACAGCTTGGCAAGCACAGCGGTAACGGCCCCAGGCGCCGGCTCATTGCCGATAACCCGGGAATCAAGCACAGTCACTGGTATAATTTCCATTACAGAACTTGTTAAAAAGATTTCGTCAGCCCCGGTAAGCTCTTCCGGCCTGACTTGCCTGATTTCCAGCGGTATCCCGGCCGCCTGCGCCAGTTCAATAACCGTGCGTCTGGTTACACCAGGCAAAATGCCGCTATTTTCGTCTGGTGTAACTAACCTGCCTGAGGTAACAAAAAAGATATTGCTCATCGACCCTTCGGCAACAAATCCGTCAGTATTAAGCATCAGGGCTTCCTGAGCCCCCAGCGCTTTTGCTTCTGTTTTGGCCAGGATATTATCAAGATAATTAGCCGACTTTATCCTAACCAACGGCGAAGATAGATTGCGCCGCAGCGTAACGGTGGCAATACGCCAGCCTGCGGGCGGCAATGGCGGCGGCAGTGGTGAGGCAAATACCGTTACCGTCGGCAGGCCACAACTGCCGGGATCAGGCCGCGGTGTCCCGGTACCGCGTGACAATGTCAGCCGTACTGAAGCATCCTTGAGCTGATTTTTCTCAAGTACCGCTGCAATGGCGTCACTGAGTTCAGCACGCTCCGGCAATTGGGGCCATTGTAAATACCTTGCGCCAGCCTCCAGACGTTCCAGATGCGCCTGTAACCTGAATATCCTGCCACTATAAGCGCGCATGGTTTCGAACAAGCCATGGCCATAAAGAAAACTATGATCTAACGGAGACACCAAACCCTCCCCGGCTGAAACAATATGTCCATTAAAATAAACAAGCATGGTATCACCAGCCAATCTGTCTATATCTGATAACCTAAAGCCTTCATCAGGGCCCGCGCTTTGTCCAGACTCTCCTCATATTCCAGTTCAGGTACAGAATCAGCGACAATACCGCCCCCTACCTGGTAATACGCACAGTCACCCTTAATCACAAAGGTACGAATAACTATATTAAGATCGGCATCGCCATTAAAGTCGATATAGCCGATAGACCCGGTGTAAATACTGCGGCGCACCGTTTCAAGCTCGTCAATAATCTCCATGGCCCGGACTTTAGGGGCACCGGTAATCGAGCCGCCGGGAAAAGAGGCGGTGACTAAATCAATGATATCCTTGTCTTCCGCTAATTTTCCCACCACGGTTGATACCAGATGGAACACGGTGGCATATTCCTCCAGGCGAATCAAATCAGGCACACGCACACTGCCAAATTCGCACACCCGACCCAAATCATTGCGTTCCAGGTCAATTATCATAACTAATTCGGCCCGGTCTTTTGCACTGTTAAGCAGCTCCTGGCTAAGCTGCCGGTCCGATTCAGGGTCCTGGCCGCGTGGTCTGGTCCCTTTTATCGGCCTTGTCTCCACCATTCTGTCAGTCACCAGCAAATACCGTTCCGGCGACGCACTGGCAACAATGACTTCGCCAAAATTCAGATAGGAGGCAAAAGGAGCCGGATTGATATGCCGCAAATAACGGTAAAGCTCATAGGGCGGCACAGTCACCTTAGCCTCAAAACGCTGTGTTAAGTTTACCTGAAAAATATCACCGGCGGCAATATAATCTATGCCCTTTTGTACCATATCACAGTGTCCCTGGCGGGTAAAGTTTGACCGGTACTCCCCTGCCGGTATCTGTGGCTGAGGCTCAGGCAGCGGTTGTGCCTGAGCTACCAAAGCTGCCAATTCTGTTATGCGGTTTTCGGCTCGTTTGCGCCGGGAGAGCTCATCTTTTTCCGGAAACCCGTTGGACGCAATATAGGCCTTATTAGCATGGTGGTCAAAAATCAAAACCGTATCGTAAAATCCTAACATACAATCAGGATTATTCAGATCATCATTACTTAACGCCGGAATCGTTTCCAGCAAATATCCCATATCATAACCGAAGTAACCGATAATTCCGCCTGTCAGCGGCGGTAAGCCGGGTACTTTTTGGGTTTTGTATTGGTTGAGCAGCCGCTTAAGCTCGGCAAAAGGATTGCCTGTAAACGTAAGGCTGCCGCCCTTTTCCTCCAGCTGTATTGTCTGCCCTTTACTGGAAAATACCAAAAACGGATCACGGGCAATAAAAGAATAGCGGCCGAGGCCGTTATTATCTTTGCCACTGTCTAAATACACACTATTGGGCTGCTGCGCAAACAGGGCAAACACTTCAGCAGGCGGCAGCGCACATGTTATTTCGCGAATGATCGGTGTCGGATTCATTACCGGCCGGCCCCTTTCCTCTTGCTTGTCCAATTAGGATCTAAAGATAAAAAATTTTCCAGCATAGTATGTCCGGCTTCGGTGAGAATGGACTCAGGGTGAAATTGTACCCCTTCAATAGTATACTCTTTATGACGGATACCCATAATTTCACCAGCGTCTGTCTCGGCACTAATCTCCAGACAAGCAGGCAGGGTTTCTTTTTTAACAATTAATGAATGATACCGGGTAGCGGTAAGCGGATTTGCCAGTCCGGCAAAAACGCCTTTACCGTCATGGAACACCTGTGAGGTTTTACCATGCATCAGGCGTGGAGCACGCACAACCTCACCGCCAAAGGCTTGACCGATAGCCTGGTGCCCAAGACAAACACCCATTATCGGAATTTTTCCTTTAAAATGTTGAATCAGTTCCAGACTGATACCCGCCTCATTGGGCGTACATGGGCCAGGTGAAATAATAATATGATCAGGACGCAGGTCTTCAATATGGGGAATTGTTATTTTATCATTACGAAAAACCCGGATATCTTCCCCTAGTTCGCCAAGGTACTGGACGAGGTTATATACAAAAGAATCATAGTTATCTATCATCAGGATCATCTTCCATTCCTCCTCGGCATTATTTTATCATAGCCTGTCACTACTCTACAAATAGCTATTTGCAATATATTAATAAATGAGGACGGCTGTTTTTGAAGCCGTCCTCATTTATCACAACCTTTATAAAGGAAGTTCCGCGCTCCGCTTGGAACTAAGCGATTCACACAAGTTCTAGCGTCGCGCTGCTCCTAATAACCTGGTTCTCTGCTTATCTACTTATGCTTGGGATGATAATGAGTATGCAGCAGCTCATGGGATTTGTGACTTAAGGGTTTACCCAGGAACTCGTCATACAACGCTTTCACCGCCGGATTTTTGTGCGACTGCCTGATAGGCAGCTCGCGGTCAGCCTGATACAGACCGGCCATCCGGGCTTCCTTGGTAGCCTTGGTGGTGCCCCAGGGCTGACCGCCGCCGCCAATGCAGCCGCCAGGACAGCACATGATTTCCACAAACTGATACTCACAGTCGCCGGCGCGGATTTTATCCAAAATGACCCGGGCATTTTTCAGGCCGTTGGCAATGGCCACTTTGACTTTCTTGCCGTCAAGGTCCACTTCGGCTTCTTTAACGCCGGTGAGGCCGCGTACGCCTTCGAAATCGACGTTGGCCAGTTCTTTGCCTGTGACTACTTCGTAGACGGTACGGAGCGCGGCTTCCATAACGCCGCCGGAGGTGCCGAAGATGACGGCGGCGCCGGTGGACAGGCCAAGGGGTGCGTCAAATTCTTCTTCGGTCAGTTTATTAAAGTCAAAGCCGGCTTGTTTGATCATTCTCGCCAGTTCACGGGTGGTTAAGACGATATCGACATCCCGGTAGCCGCTGCCGTTCATTTCGGGACGCGCGCTTTCATATTTCTTGGCGGTGCAGGGCATGATGGAGACAGATACGATTTTGGCGGCGTCGATACCGGCTTTTTCAGGGTAATAGCTTTTGGCTAAAGCGCCAAACATTTGCTGCGGCGATTTGCAGGTGGAGACGTTGTCCAGCAGGTCGGGATAGAAGGTTTCGACAAAGTTGATCCAGCCGGGGCTGCAGGAGGTGATGAGGGGCAGGGTACCGCCCTGGCTCATTCTTTCGAGGAGTTCGCTGCCTTCTTCCATGATGGTGACGTCGGCGGCAAAGTCGGTGTCAAAGACTTTGTCAAAGCCTAAGCGGCGCAGGGCGGCTACCATTTTGCCGGTGGTGATGCTGCCTGGCGCGAGGCCGAATTCTTCGCCGAGGGCTACCCGGACGGCGGGAGCGACTTGGACGAGTACATGGTTATCGGTGTCGGCAATGGCTTGCCAGACTTTCTCGGTTTCGTCGTTTTCGTAGAGGGCGCCGACAGGACAGACGGCTATGCACTGGCCGCAGTAGACGCAGGTGCTGTCCTGGAGCGGCCGGTCGAAGGCGGTGGTGATTTCGTAGTCCACAGACCGGTGGGCGGTGTTGATGGCGCCGACGGTCTGGACTTCCTGGCACATTTCGACACAGCGGCCGCATTTGACGCATTTGGACATGTCGCGGACGATGACGCCGTTGGAGGCTTCGACAGGGATTTGTTTGGGCTGGTTTTCAAACAGGGGCTTAGCTATGCCAAAGTCACGGGCCAGCTGCTGGAGTTCACAGTTGGTGTTTCGGATGCACTGGAGGCAGTCCTGGGGATGTTCGGCCAATATGAGTTCGAGCACGTCTTTTCTGGCCTGGCGGACAGCCGGGCTGTTGGTGATGAATTCGGCGCCGTCCCAGACTTCGTTGCTGCAGGCGGTTTTGAGTTTTTTCTGGCCTTTAAGCTCGACTACGCACAGACGGCAGGTAGCACGCACTTTAAGGTCCGGATGGTAGCAGAGTACGGGAATGTCGATGCCGACCATTTTGGCGGCATCTAAGATCAGGGTAGTTTCAGGACATGATACGGGGATGCCGTCTATGGTAATGTTGACGATTTTGTTGGGATCGGATGCATGATGACCCACACTACTCACCTCTTTCCTGTTCAGTAAAGCAAATTTGTGCCGGACATTTCTGGTTCAGGTGATCTTCGAATTCGGCTTTAAAGAGCTTCCAGCAGGTGTTGAGGGCTACGGCTGCCGATTGGCCCAAACCACAGAAGGAGGCATTGGTCATGGTGTCAATTAACCGCCGCAGCACGGTCATGTCGTGCTGGGTTGCTTGACCTGCGGAAATTTTGCCCAGTATCTCATAGATTTGCTTGTTGCCTTCGCGGCAGGGGGTGCATTTGCCGCAGGATTCATGGATGAAGAATTCGGTTACGCCTTTGAGGTAGTCGATGACGCACACGTCTTCGTCCATAACGACGACGGCACCGGAGCCGACGCTTAAGCCGGCATTGCGGAGGGCTTTATAGCAATAGGGGGTGTCAAGCTGGGCCTCACTGCCAATGGGGCCGGACTGGCCGCCTAAATGGAAGAATTTTAGTTTTTTGCCGTCAGGGATGCCGCCGCCCAGTTCAGGGTCATAGATGACATCGCGCAGGCTGACGCCAAAGGGGATTTCGTATACGCCGCGGTTAACGACGTTACCGGACAGACAGACCAGCTTGGTGCCGCCGCTGTCTTTGGTACCATAGCTTAGGTATTTGTCGCCGCCTTCTAAGACGATGGTGGGGATGTTGGCAATGGATTCTACGTTGTTTACGAGGGTGGGCAGGAGGAACAGGCCGACTTCGGCCAGATGGGGCGGTTTGATGCGCGGGCGGCCGGCCTTGCCTTCGATGGAGTTTAAGAGGGCGGAGTTTTCGCCGCAGACATAGGCGCCGGCGCCGGTCATGATGTGGATGTTGAATTCAAAGCCGCTGCCCAGGATGTTTTTGCCCAGATAGCCGGCTTTGACGGCGTTGTCGATGGCGCTTTGGAAAACTTTCTGAATGGCGCGGTATTCGCCGCGAATATAAATATAGCCGTCGTGGGAGTTGAACACATAACCGGCAATGGTCATGCCTTCGATGACCCGGAGCGGATCCTGGCCTAAAAGGATTTTATCCTTAAAGGTGCCTGGCTCGCCTTCGTCGGCGTTAATGACAATGTATTTGGGGAACTCGGGAATTTCCAGCAGCTGTTCCCATTTGGAACCGGCCGGATACGCCGCGCCGCCGCGGCCTAAGAGCTTGGCCTTTTTCACTTCGCCGATAATGTCTTCCGGTTTCATGGTAAAGGCTTTTTTCAGGCCTTCATACCCGCCGGACTTTACATAGGCTTCGGTACAGTCAGGACGAATGACGCCGCAATTGCCGGAAATGAGTTGGTTTATTTTTGACATGACGACACCCCCCGGTAACTTGTCACAATTTCGGCTACCTTGGCTGCGGTCAGGTTACCATAGACTTCATCGCCGATTTTGGCTACCGGACCAATATCACAGGCGCCTACACAGCTGGTGTGCAGCAGGGTAAACTGGTTGTCAGGCGTGGTCTCACCCAGCTTAATGCCCAATTCTGCTTCAAACAGGGCCACTACGGCATCGGCTTTGGTTACATGGCAGGGTGTGCTTTTACAGATTTCAATGACATATTTGCCCCGGGGCACCGTACTGAACATGGCATAGAAGGTAAGAACATCATGGACTTTGCTGATGGGCACATCCAGTTGGCAGGCGACGACTTCCGCCCATTCTTCGGCTACGTAGTTTTCGCCGGAGGTTGCCTGAATATCTAATAGTATTGATAACAACTGCTCTTTGGCTTTACCGTAGTGATTGATAATGGCCAAGACTTGCTCGTATCTTCTGATGATTTCCAATGCCTGATCTTTTGTTACTTTTGAACAACACATGCTTGTTATCTCACCCTTTCTTTTGACATCTTGTAATTACCAAGACAAGTCAGTACCTGAAGGAGCATAACAACGACTAGGAGTAACTATACTAAATTTATATGTGAAAATTTGCACAATTTAAGTTACTCAAAGTATTGCCGCAAAATGATAGGATATAGGGTCAGCCATTTTCTTCCCAGGCTGACCCTACCATTCTCCCTGAGTATATCCTTCTAAACCAATGCTTAGCCAGATTATGGGATAACAACGATATTAAACTTTAGGACGCGGCAGGAACCCTGCTCCTTTTACAATCTCAGGCAGGGCTGCTTCCCAGCCAACAGGCATAATATGAATACCGGCTACACCTGGGATCTTTTTGAGCTCGTTGCACATTTCAATAGCAACCTGGATACCCTCTTTTTTCGGGTCCTCAGTTTTCTTCATGCGCTCAATCAGGCTATCGGGAATTTCCATACCGGCAACGTCTTTCTTCATGTACTGCAGCGCTTTTACCGAACGCACAGGCAGAATACCAGCAGTAATCTTAGTCCGTTCATGAATACCGCGGGCCACTACCATTTCCATGAACCGGGCAAATTTTTCGATATCAAATATGGCCTGCGTCTGGATGAAATCAGCGCCGGCATTTACTTTCTTTTCAAGACGGATAGCCCGGAATTCAAAGGGATCGCCAAACGGATTTTCTACAGCACCGATAAAGAAACGCGGCTCGTCTGTTTTGATAACGGCATCGGACAGAAACTTTTTGTCATCCCGCATCTTTTTGACCATGGAAATCAATTGTACGGAATCAACATCATACACATTTTTACTTGTCGGATGGTTGCCGAAAGACTGGTGGTCACCGCTTAGGCATAATACATCGCGAATTCCTATGCTATAAGCCCCCAGCAAATCGCTTTGCATGGCAATACGGTTACGGTCCCGGCAAGTCATCTGAATAATGGGAACGCCGCCGCCCTTAAGGACATGGACACCGGCAGCAATGCTGGACAGCCGCACAATAGCTGTTTGGTTGTCCGTAAGGTTAAAACCATCCACTATGTCTTTAAGTTCATGGGCATGGTGTTCTAATTCATGACCGTTAGAATGCTGGGGCGGTCCAAGTTCGCCTGTCACCACAAAATGGCCTAAGGAGTACAGTTTTTCTAATTTGCTTTCTGTTTTTAACACAGCTTGTTTGTCAATTGCTACTGCTTCGCTCATAACCGCACATCCTCCCTCACAATTTTGCGGGGACCGCCGTCTCTGCTCTTCGACCAGTCTTTTGCGGGTAATACCTCGGTCATCATTTCCAGACGGTTTTGGCTTTTGAGGCGATCATAAATAAGCTGCCATCCGCATGGGGTATCTTTGCTGATTTCGCAAACACCGTTTTGGGAACCGCCACACGGACCATTCATCAAGCTCTTGGAGCAACGGATAATAGGACATACGCCGCCGGTTTTGGCAAGTACACACTCGCCGCATAGCATACAGCGTTCTTCCCAGATGCCATGCTCAATAGCAGCGCCGGCAAAGGTAGTGTTTTGGCCTGGTACAAAAATAATTTCCGGATAGGTTTCCGCCATGTACTGCACACCAACGCCACAAGCCACGGACACCACAACATCAACATCTTTAAGATGTTCTTTAAATCTGGCCGCATATTCCGGATCACACTGCCGCTCATAAGTAGCAGTTTCGATAGAGGTAGGCTGACCGTCAACCTCCAGCTTCATCCGCAAGGCACTGGCCAGAATATCGGCTTCTTTTTGCCCACCGGACAGACATACGGTAACACAGCCGCCGCAACCGGCAACCAGTACTTTTTTAGCGCCTTTTATACTTTCGGCAATTTCTTCAATTGGCTTTATTTGTGCAACTATCATATCGCTTGACTCGTCTCCTTTCTAGGCCTTCCGGGCCTTAAGCGGACTCGGACCTAATTTCTCTAAGAGGCCGGCCATATCCCGGGCGATATGGGCAAAACGCGGACCATGGGTGCCGGACACGTTGTACATAACTAACCGTTCCCGGCCAATGCCGACTTGATCCAAAATTTCCTGGATATGCTCCAAACGTTTCCGGGCACGTGAACTGCCATTGACGTTCATGCACTCATGCTCAGGACAGCCAGCGACAAAGACAGCGTCAGCGCCCTTTTCAAAAGCCTCTAACAGCAGTCTGCCGTCAACTTTACCGGCGCAAGGCAATTCAACGGTTTCGATTTTCACGTTAACATCGGCTGGAGGGCCAAGGTCAGAGCTAATTAGCGCACACAAGCGGCAAACAAAACCAACAACTTTACCTTCACTCATATTAACCCACCTCCGTCAACGCGGTCTCAACCCGTGAGAGTACCTCATCGTCCTGATAATGATGGACAAAAATAGCCTTATTCGGACATTCGGATGCACACATGCCACAGCCACGGCAATCAGCAGGCGGAATATAGGCAGCGCCCATTTCTTTCTTCTCGCGAGTGATTTGTGGGATAGTGTAAGGGCAAGTCCGTACACAAGTCAGGCAGGCTGCGCATTTTTCCCATTCTACCTCAGCCACCATACCACCCATCATGAGTGCAGGCTGTGCCAGAATACGAGCCGCGCGCCCAGCTACGCCTTTAGCTTGGGTCAGACATTCAACCACTGATTTTGGCCCATGGGCTGCACCGGATATAAAGATGCCGCCGCCAGGGAAAGCAATCGTACCAAAATTTGAGTGGGTTTCGGAAAGGAAACCATCGGCATTAACCTGAATCTTGAAAATATTGGCAAGCTGCTCGGCTTCCTTGGAAGCCGTCTGAGCTACTGCCAAAATCACCTGATCCGGTTTCAAATTCAAGGTCAGTCCGGATTGCGGATCATTAACAGCCATCGACAGGTTGCCGTCTTTGTCTTTTACTAATACCGGCTTGTCAGTTTCGTCATAGTGGACAAACACTACGCCGGCTTTCCGGGCATCACGGTATTTGAGTTCAAGATAGCCAGGCGTGCGGATATCACGGGATAACACATATACCTTGGCATCAGGGTTTTGCTCTTTAATTTTGGCAGCCGCATATACGGTTTCACCGCAGCAGGTACGGCTGCAGTATTTGTGCTCCTCATTGCGCGAGCCGACGCATTGGACAAAGACATAGGTAGGCTCGCCTTTTGCCGGCAAACGCCCGTCAACCAGCCGGTACATAGCCTCAACACCGGTGATAACCCGCTGATCTTCACCATACATATATTCGGCCGGAACATAGGTTGTCGTGCCTGTAGCCAGGATTACCACGCCATGTTCCACATTCTTAGTTGTTTTTATCTGTCCCTGACCGGTTGCCACCAAAGTGATGAAATGGCCCTGACGACCGCTGAAGTGGGCAACTTCCGAGTTAACCAGCACCTCAATCTTGTCATTCTTGGCAACTTGCTTTTCCAAATTTTCGACAGTTTTCTTTAGGTCATCGGTTTCTAAGCTGCCGGTAAAATTACGGACATAGCCGCCAAGTTCGGCCGACTTCTCAACAATGGTAGAACTATAGCCACGATCAGCTAACGCTAATGCCGCAGCCATGCCGGTAACACCGCCGCCAACGATCAGCGCACGGGGAACAACCGGTTCAGCATGCCATCTTAGCGGTTTAAAGTTCTTGACATCCTTGACAGCACGCACAGTAACAGCAATAGCCGCACTGTTGGCCTTCTCAGAATGATTCTCCCAATTCTTCACAGGCACAGGGGCCATTTCAACCAGCATGCGATTTAAGCCTGCAGCCTGCGCAGCCTCCTGGAAGAGAGTAAGATTGTGTTTCAAGACACAGGGAGCAACCACAATGCGGTTGAGCCCCTGGGTAGCAATCAGGTTTTGTATTTTAGCTATAGCTTCCGGTTGACAGACCGCTTGGTCGCATTCAACCACTACTACATCGCCTTGGCCTTTGGCTGCCTGAATCACAGCTTCGGTATCAGCTCCCATAGCGGCTAACCCGCTTTTGCAGAGGAAAACGCCAAGTCTGAGCGGTTCTTTCGTTACATCACGTTCAGCCACAGGCTTGCGAGCCGGTCGCCCCTCTGATTTGCCCAGTACTCTGGCTGTAGCAGCAGCTGCGGCGCTGGCCAAAGCCATAGTCTCGGGAACATCAAGCGGACCTTGACTGCCGCCGACAGAAAATACGCCGGGGCGTTTGGTATTTACCGGGTCAAGGGGATCTACCTGCACAAAGCCATGTTCATTAAGAGGAAGTTGTAAAATTCCGGCAGTTTCTTTCAGACGGGTGGACGGACGAATACCTGCTGCAAGAACCACCAAATCAAATTCTTCAGCAAGCGGTTTGCTGGCTGCGGCATAATTAATGGATAATTTCTCCGTCACGGGGTCTTCTTTTACCTCGGAAATCATGGTCCGCACATATTTGGTACCTAATTCCTGAGCCCGGGATAAGAAGGTGTCAAAATTCTTGCCACAGGCCCTAAGATCAAGGTAAAAAACCGTAACATCGGTTTTAGGAGAAAATTCTTTTGCCAAGATTGCTTCTTTGGCGGTAAACATACAGCATATTGCCGAACAGTATTCTCCCTTTGACACTACGTCACGGGAGCCTACACACTGTATGAACGCAATTTTTTCCGCGCATTTGCCGTCCGATGGCCGTCTGATACAGTCTGAACGATAGCGGCTCTCAGAGAGCATATGCTCAAACTCTAAGCTGGTGACAACGTTCTTATGATATCCATAGCCGTATTCGCCTTTTTTAGACACATCATACATGCTGAAACCGGCTGCCAGAATAACCGCTCCGACGACGAGTTTTTGGGTGCGCTTGCCGGTTGCGACATCGCTAATGGTAGCTTGGAAGTGGCCTACATCGCCCTGCAGTTCGACCAGTTTGCTGCTGGTATAGAGATGAACAAGCGGATTGTTGTAGGCACGGGTAATGAGCGAACCCAATACCGTACTGGATGCATGGAGATTGCCGCCCAAATACAAAGCAGAAATGTTAACCTGATCACCCCAGACACAGGCTGCCTTGCTGCCATTTTCTGATGAATCGACCAGTTTTCCACCCAGATTTGCTTCATCTGTTATCAAATGAACAGGGTATCCTGCCCCAGCTAATTCCAGAGCCGCCTGCAGACCGGCAATGCCACCGCCAATAACGAGCACATCCTTTTGCATGGCTCTCACTGCCTTTCGATAAAATATCTTTGCTTCACCATCATTGTGAGTAGCCCACCAAGACTAAAGCCATAGGATGAATAAGAATACTATGGATTTGGGCTTGGTGGACTACCGATGTATAACCGCAGAGAAACCGGACATACCTAATAATAGTTCTGCCGGTTTCTCTGGATCGGTTACAACAACTGCAATGATGTCAAGAGCGGTACGGGATCAATAATATGTTTCTTCATCCATTTTTTTGCTTCAGGATGTCCGAAACTAATCCCGAGCAACTCGGTGAAGAAAAATATAGGTATTGGTTTTTGAATTTCTTTCTGCCGGGTTTCCAGAGTCATTTGACATAACGGACATGCAGTCACAATAGCGTCAGCGCCTGCCCGTTGAGCAGCAGTTACCAAGTTTTTGGTTATCTCATAAACAACGTCAGTACGTGGTACTGTTAAGCTGCCACCACAACAGTCGGTTTTGTACGACCATTTCCGCACATCGGCTCCGACCATATTCATCAGCTTATCCATTGCTTGTGGCTGCTCTACATCGTCAAAAGCTACATAGGTCGGCCTTGTAAGCAAACACCCGTAATAAGGTGCAAGCTTAAGTCCCTTAAGGGGTCTTTTGACCTCCCCACCCACTCTGCTAAGAATTTCTTTTCTCATGATGACTTCCAATGGATGTGTAACATGGACATTACCGCTATAGGACGCACCCATTATGCTTTTCAGTTCTTCGTTAGCATCTTTGGCTTCCGGAGTACCTTCCCGCACGTAATGATCAGCGGCTTTTACAAGATTATAACAGGCGGCACATGGCAGCACTAATTCTTTCTGCTGTTCGACTTCGGCGATAACAAGATTTCTCAGCGGCAAAGCGAGCGAAAGGAAACGGTCAGTGGAGTGTCCGGCAGTCGCACCACAGCAATTCCACTCCGGCAATTCAGCCAATTCCAGGTCCAAGGCATCAAATACAGCCTCGGTAGCCATATTATATTCGGCTGCTGTGGAGTGAAGGGAACATCCCGGATAATAACCTAGTTTCATCGTACCTTTTTCTCCTTTGCTCTCTGGAATATTTTCTTGATTTCGCCTTTGCGCCGCTTAAGTGCATTATGAGGTAAGAATGGCATCTTGCCCCGTTTTGTCATTTCTTTGCCGAGGTCCATATCCGCAAAATAAGTCCCTGTACACAGTTTGTAAAGTCCCATAAGTCCAAGTTCATAACCGCGGCCTTCGCCGCCGATTACCGGGAAGCCTTTCATGGAGTCGAGAAACAATTCATAAAACAATTTGATATTGTAATGACTAGCCGGAATCTTATCTTCAGCAATGGTTTCCATTTTAATGGTATCCATAACTTTAGACGTATCGATGCCGTTCGGACAGCGTACAGCGCAGGTCTTGCAACCAACGCATAACCAGGGAGTATTGCTTGTAAATACTTTGTCCTTTTCCCCCAGCTGAATCATCCGCAATATTTCATAGTTATTATGCTCCATGACAAAGTTAATCGGACAGCCACCAGCACACTTCATGCAATGATAGCATGAAGTGATCGGCTGATGTGACTTTTCTTCCATTTCCCGGCAGAAAGAAGTTTTTTCCTTAACGGGTTGATTTACCGTTGACATCATTGACCTCCTTTCCGGGAGTACACCCCCAGCGGAACTAATTACCGCTGTCTGAACACCTTAGCATAGGAGTCGCAGTAAATATCTTGGTTGAGAATCAAGCGGGCGGTAGCAATAGCATCTACCAAGTTATCGTCATTAGCATCGCAAATAGCGGAATCCAAACCGGCAGTCATCGCCATTATTGCAAAGGTGCGGTTAATGAGCGGACGATGCGGGCTCTTTTGGGAAATATTGGAGAGACCAACAGTAGTTTTGGGAGGAGGATTAGAAATCATTTTAATTTGGCGAATGGTTTCTAATGCCTCAACACCATGCTCCTGTGCCACGTTAACCGGTAAAATAATAGGATCAATGTACAGATTGTCAGGTTGCAGGCCATATGCTTCGGCATTGGCAACGAATTCCATAGCCATAGCAACACGGTCTTCTGCGCTCTTAGGAATACCGACTTTATTAATGCACAGGCAAACAACGTCAGCTTGGTATTTAGCAGCCATTGGAAAAACGCGATCGATTTTTTCTTGCTCACAACCAATGGAGTTTATGATTGCGCCGGGTTTGCCGTAAGCGATAAGAGCGGCTTCCATAGCATCATAGTCAGTGGTATCAATAGCCAGCGGCAAATCGGTACACTCTTTTAAAACATTAACCATCCAAGGAAGATCTACTGATTGGTCTTCGGAGTTGGGGCCGGTGTTTACGTCAAGATAATGAGCGCCACCCTCTTTTTGTTTAGCAGCCCACTCTTGTAACGGCTTCGGGTCATGCTCCCGGATAGCCTTACCGATATCTTTAAACATACCATTAATTCTTTCACCAATAATAATCATTAGCAAATCC
This sequence comes from Sporomusa sp. GT1, assembly GCF_014634905.1. Taxonomy (NCBI): domain Bacteria; kingdom Bacillati; phylum Bacillota; class Negativicutes; order Selenomonadales; family Sporomusaceae; genus Sporomusa; species Sporomusa sp. GT1. The sequence goes on from NZ_BMBX01000001.1 coordinate 551,001, forward strand.
TCCTCAATATATAATTAATTTTAAGAAAACCCATACATATATTTACAGATGAAATGTTTGAGAATACCCGATAGTCGTTGCAGATACTATAGCTTAGATTTCTGGAGCCGCCATTAAAGCTTCAGCATTTTTCTTGAAGAGACGAACTGCTTCCGGATGACGGAGCACCATGATATGAGCGCCACCTTGTAACAGGCCGGCAGCAGTCATGGCTTCCCATAGAATGGCACGGTCTGCTTGAACGCCCCAGTTCGGGAAATCGGCTTCGGCAGCAACAGCCTCTTTGGCGCGCCATGCTTCATAACCAACTTGGCAAATTACCGGTTGGGACAGCATTTTGTCGCCGCCAAGAGCGCCCAGACGTCCGCGTTCAAGAATCGAATAAGTATACTCTATACCATAGCCAAGAGCGGCTGTGCTCGGGTCGATAATAATGTTATCGGCAGCCAGACCTAATTCAGTAATAAGGATGTTGAGCTGTTTGCAGATGTTGATATCAAGCGGGCTTTGTGCCAGCACTTTATGCTTGTGAACCATAGCAGCGGCAGCAACCGACTTATAGTTGTCCTGTTCAGCCAAACCAATAAGCAGGTTTTCACCGGCAGCGGATTCGGCAACAACAGGCAGAACGGCGTTGTCTTTTTCGTCATTGCCGCAACCGACTACGATAAGAGGTACGCCTACGGCAGCCAAGACCTCTTTAACTATTTTAGCGCAATCTTCGGGGCTCTTGTTCGCTCCATCGGGATCAGCACCGGCAAGCTTGAGGTAAATCAGGTCTGCGCCGCATTCCACGCATTTTTGGGCCCATTTAACCGGGCAATCCATCACATCGGCAAATACTTCGTTCAATAACGGGTGCCAGTCAGGTTTAACATCCTGAATTTCCATGGCGACAACCGGTTTTAAGGGCATATCGCCTTCGAATTGGAGGAACGGCATAGTGGCGTCGCCGCCAACGGTTACTGTGCTGGTACGGGTGCCACCTTGTTCTTTGGTAGCACCGATGGTAACGGTATTAATTTTACCGATATATTTTTCTTTCAACATATTTGTTGCCATAGTTACGCTCCTTCCAGACTTTTAGATTTGTGCTTCTTTACAAATGGCGTTAACCGCCTGTACAGCCACCGAGTTATCTGGTAAATCAAACAACGGCTGGCTTAATAAGTCATATTTGGCTACTTGGGGGTCATAAGGGATTACACCGATTAAGGTAAGACCGGTTTTATCGATCTCAGCTTTGAGTTCGGCAATGTCCTCATCATTTTGCGTCTTAGTAACAATCAAATAGATCTTCTTTACATCCGACTTAAGGGTATCGACAAGTTGGCGAACACGGCCGGCTGAACGAATACTCCGTGCCGAAGCATCGCTGACAACGAACATATAATCAATATCCTGCGTTACCCGGCGGCTAATGTGTTCCAGTCCTGCCTCATTATCCATAAGTACATAGCTGTAGTTTTTGCTAAGCTTATCCATATAACCCTTCAGGAGGTTATTAGGAAAACAATAGCAGCCCGGACCCTCAGGCCCCCCCATCACCAGCATATCAACATAGTCTGATTCAACTAAAGACGATTGGAGTTTATATTCTATATACGTCTCCTGAGTCATACCGGCAGGAATATTTTTCGGGTTTTTGGTACTGGTTATCAGCTCAGAAATTGTTTGTTCAATTTCCATGCCTAGGGCTTCATTCAGGTTGGCATTGGCATCAGCGTCAACCGCCAGGATGGAACCTTTATTGTTTTTAACCAAATACCGGATAAGGAGTGCGGTAAATGTAGTCTTACCTGTACCTCCTTTTCCTGCCACTGCTATTTGTTTTGCCATGTCTTGAAACTCCTTTCAATGCTCCCAAACTATAGCTTTAAATTATTAAAGATCAACATTGGGAAATAGTGTTAAATCAGTATGTGGAATAAACAGGGATGATACAAATTCGTCCATAAATAAGTTTCCGACCGATAATTCGATATACGTCAGCTTACTTGCCAGATTGTTGGCTTCAGCCCATGCTTCCTGAGACAATAGCGCCATGCAGGCCCCTTTGGCTGATGTATTACCCACATATTTGTACTTTTGTACAGGTATATCAGGCAACAGACCAATGGCTATAGCATCAGGAATATTGAGATAGTTGCCAAATCCGCCTGCCACATAGATGTTTTCGATACTGTCCAGTTCAAAACCGACCACATTCAGCATGGTACGAATTCCGGCAAATACAGCACCTTTTGCTCTGAGCAGATTTTTGACATCAGCTTCGCTAATGATGACATCGCGGTCAAGGTCAGAATCGTCCTGCCAGACAAGAACAAATTCAGGGCCTGCCTCACCAATACGCATCCGGTCAGTTGGCAGACTGGTCTGAAACTTGCCCGCCCGGTCGATAATACCGGTACGCCGCAGTTTCGCCAGGCAGTCGATTAATCCTGAACCGCAGATACCAATGGCTCTGCCGTTATTGATGGTAGTGTAAGATACTTCATAGGTTTGAGGGTCGATTTCCATGCGCTCAATAGCACCATACATAGCCCTCATACCAAAGGTTATCCCAGAACCTTCAAATGCCGGTCCGGCAGAACAAGAACAGGTAACCAGCCAATCACCGGCACCTAATACCATTTCACCGTTCGTACCAATGTCAATCAGGAGAGATATGGGCGCGTCTTCTTTCCCCATATTGGTAAATAAAGTTCCGGAAACGATATCGCCGCCCACATAACTGGCGACTGACGGATAACTAAACACCGGAGCATCAGGATTAACTCTCAGTCCTAATTCCTGCGCTTTAACAACCGGGAAAAAATTAGCTGTGGGAATATACGGTTCCAAACGTATAAATTTGGGGTTAATCCCCAGGAACAAATGCGCCATGGTCGTATTCCCAGCCGTCATAATTACACGAATATCATTTTCTCTAATAGCTCTATGTTTTACCAATATGTCTGAAACCAAGTTATTTACTGTATCGATGATAGCTTGATGAATAGTTTTAAGTCCATCCGTTTCATCGACAGCATATACAATACGGCTAATGACATCATCACCAAAACGGGCCTGCCGGTTATGAGTTCCCGCCGTATCGACAACTCTGCCTTTTTCAAGGTCAAGAAGATAAGCTGCTACGGTAGTAGTCCCAATATCAACGGCTATACCGTACAGCGGCCGATGGCTATGACCTGGCTCAACGGCAATCACTTCAGCTTTACCACCAACCTCAGACAGCAGTACAGTTACCTTAAAGTTATCAGCCCTTAGAATTTCCCCCAAATCACGAATAATTGCCAGAGGAACATGAATGTCCGTACATTTAGTTTCTTTCCGTAGAACCATGGTCAGGCGATTCAAATCATCACGATTGTCCTGAAGATTGGCTGCCGGCAAGGTCAACCGTATACTCCGGCACAGCGGATGCAATGGATAACCGTTAAGCGGGCTTTCTTGCTTTTCTAACAGCAATTCTTTAAGCTGCCAGACATTAAGCAAATAATTGCTTAATGCTTCCGACATACCTGCATTTACCGGACTGCTGTCAACCAGGACCTGATGCTTGCTCATGGCAGAAGTTTTCGGTATTTCTACCACCAAATCCTCGTCTTGAACCAGCGTTTGACAGGCTAAGTTGACGCCTTTTTCCATAAGCCGCGCTGCCAAGTGGCTTTCCCTTCTCGCTTTCGCTTTACCGCTTCTGAGATGAATTGCACACTTACCACAGGTACCGTCACCGCCGCATGGTGCTTTTATCTCAATATTAGCCTTGCCTGCGGCAGTAAGCAAATCCGTTCCTGATTCTACTTCGACTTTCACACCGGCGGGAAGAAATGTTACGAACCTTTTGTTCATCCTAAATTATCCTCCTGATTTGTAATGCCGATAGTTCAGCATTTGTTAGCAAGTATAAAGAAAATATTACTTCATCAGGTGCGGGTAATTAGCTTTGGCAAAAGCCGGAATGCCAGCGGCTTCCTGAGGTCCGACGATTACATCCAAACCGGACTTTTCTTTAAGCTTGCCACTGATGATAGCAACATAACCAGGAATAACAATACTTTTATGGTTAACTTTGCTCATAATACCCATTTTCTCAACAAACTCGGCAATCGGCTCGGCCACGAATTTACCAGCAGCCCAGGCAGTAAGAACTGATGCGCCGTCAGTGTCGACAGCTACGATATAGCCAGGGATTTTACTGCCAACAACTTCGCCTTCAACAGCAAAGTAGGTAAGAGCAAAGTTAGTGCAGATATATACAGGGCTGTCCGGAGTAACGTCACCAATTTCATAAACCTTAGCGTCAACAGCCATCGGTTTTTGCGGATCAGTGTAGATGTTCATACGCCAAGCCATCAATGGCAACAGCAGGGCTTGTTCGTCAGCCTTCATGCAAATAATGCTGGCATATTTAGCAACATAAGTAGCTGCTTCAACGATTTCTTCCCTGGCGCAGGTTGCTTGAGTGCAAGCAAGCATCGGATAGCCAAACGGACGGAATTTTTTCTTGATTGCCAGACGGCGGGCATTAACCATTTCAGCCAAAGTTTTGGCTTGACTTTGATTACCGAAGTCAATAACTAACTCTTTATATTGAGCAGCCACTTTTTCAACTAAAGCAGCAGTATCATCAAGTCCATTACCTTTTACTACTACCGGGCAGTTATTAGCTTTAGCCAGCTCTACAACTTTTTCCCAGTTTTCAGCAGTTGCGGCGTGAAGAAGGGGTTTCTTAGCAGCTACGGCAGGAACAGCAGCTTCTAAACCTGCGGCATCGGCAACCAGCATGAGAGCGAAGTTAGCTTTAGCAGCTACAGCCTCAACAGCGGCTTTAAAGGTAGCGGCATTGCCAGAGCAGTTAGTGATAGCAACCATATCTATAGCAATTTGTTGTCCAACGCGGTCCATTACCAAAGCGTTAACTTTAGCAATTTTAGCATCTAGTTCTGCACCGGACAGAGTATCGGAAATTTGAATAGCCAATGCGGTAGGATGATAGAAGGTTTTGTCATGACGGAAGAGGACGGTTTCGTCACCCATCACGATTTCCTGTTCGCCTACACCTACTTTAACGGTGCGTACAGGAGGCGCAGTTGCTGCACCTAGTGTTTCTTTAGCAGCCTCAGTTGCATGCGGGCACATATCAAGGGATGCTTTACCATTAGCCATTGCCATTGCAAAAGCTAGGCAGGTAGGTGAACCGCAATCTTTACAGTTAGTTTTGGGTAGTTGTTTGAAAATATCCAAACCTGTTAATGCCATTTTCTCTTCTCCTTTCGAATATAAGAACTTAAAATATGAGAATCGGGACACATCAGAAACACTATGCTGTTATCCGGATGTGTCCCGAATTCTTCCAAAAAGGTTACTTAGGTTAATTACATCATCGGATCCATTGTGAGAGCCGGATGTTGTTTTTCTTCAAGGAACGGCAGGATTTCTTCTTCAGTGATACCTACAGTTTCGTCAGCAATCTTGTCAACGAAGTCTGCTCCAAGACCTGCAGCCACAGCAGCATCAACGAGGTCTTGACCGAGATATTCTTTGAGTTCTTTCGGCAGCCAGACAACACGTCCGAGACCACCATCGGCAGGAATGAACTTAGCGCTGCAGAGGTAACGACGGCCCAATCCCATAAAACCGGGGGTTTGAACACCGCCGCCGCAAGTACCGGCCAAACCGGAGAAAGTCATACCGCAAGGGGTTTCACCAGAATGTTCACGAGTGGTAACCATGACACCATTACACAGCGGTAATATCGCCATAATAGCTTCGAAACAGCCGCAGGAAGTCATCGGATCTTCCATCATGGTGTAAAAATTAACCTTTTCTATCGTCCGGTTGGAGCCTGTATAGAAGAAGTCATTCAGGTTTTGCCACTGACCTTTTACGGGATCCAGGCAATCGCCTTTTAGAACCGGCTGATTGGGGCCGGTTGGGGTAATTTCATTGGAGGCTTTGGCATCCAGCCAGCTAACAGCACCGCACAAGCCTACGTGCTCTGGCGTTACAATACACACATGGTTAGGTGCAAAGGATTGGCAGAGTGTGCATGTGTACCAGGTTTCGACAGCTTCGTCAGTGAGGCCTTTGAGACGGGCGTCACGGGCAGCGTATTTTTCAATAGCAAGCTTAATTTTATCTTCAATAACATCTTTATCAGTGATAATGGTAACTTGTACCCGGTCAATAATTGCCGGATAATCTGATTTGAACTTGGCAATAAGAATTTCGCCGATATCTTTAATTTTGAAACCTAATTCTTTAGCGTTTTTGCCGATACGCACCCACATCATGTTACGCTGGGCTACATGCCACAAACCTTCTCCATAGTTAATGAAATAGTGGATACGGCGCTCAAGCACGCCTTCGAAGTCTTCCTGCATCTTACGGCCATAGACGTCAATCATAAGGCCCAGCGGGAAGACGCTGCCTTCCGGCATTTCGTCAATTTCCGGTCCAATAACTTCGATTTTACCGTCTTCAACCTGATCGGCCTCAGCCATGCGAACAAGCTCGAAGCTGGTGGAGCGGCCGCCGCCGAACTCGACATGTGCATCTTTTTTACGGATGGTTTCGCCTTCGAAAGCCGGTCCAATGGTGATAGGTACAGGGATATCGACAATTTTAATTTTAATGCCGCGCATTTCAAGACCGAGTTTACCGATCTTCTCATAATCAGGCTCGGATTGATACCAGTCAGGAATTTCTTCGGCAACCGGCTGGTCGGTGACAATCGGGAAGCCCATGAAGATAGCACCAAACTCAGCAGCAAATTTAACGATATCATTAGGTCCAAGCTGGATTACGAACGCAAGTACGCGTTTTGCCTGATATTCAATAGCACGTTCACGCTGTCCGGCAGGAATACCACCGAAAGCGAGACCGGCGCGGAAAGCAAAGTTAACGGCATGGATAACCTGGGTGAAGTTGCCGAGAGGGAAGGTAATGAAGTCAGCGCCAATTTTAACATTTTCTTCAATACATTGCTCGATTACTTCGTTGGCCAGGAAGATCATGATGCCTTTGGATTGGAGGTCTTTTACCAGTTTGGCGGTAGACTTGCTATCTTTGCCCTTACCGACGATAACAGCAACACCAGGGATAGTTTGGTCAACCAAAGGTACACCGAATTTACGAAGAATAGGATCACCGATAAAACCGCAGTACGGGTATTTATCAGGTTTAGCACCATTGATGTAACGAAGTGCTTCAATAACCTCAGCTGCATACAGGGTAGCTTCACCGTTCAATTTAGCATTTTCGAAATTCAGTTCTTCTTTTATGTTAGTGGTCCGAACCCGATTAAGAATGGGAGCGAGATCACCAATTGTATTTACTTCCTCACCGCTCAGCGCAGTGATAACCGGTAATCTGTATGCGGTTTCAGGATATTTAACCGGGCAGTCGGCACCGTATTCCTTAATAGCTTTCGCCAGAAGAATTTCTGCGTAGCTGGTAGCTGTGACAGCACCTTCATAGGCGCCTTTAAAAAGCTCCATAGACATATTGTTTTTCTTCCTCCTTCATAGAGTCAATTCTCATTATCTATTGAGTAGCTAATAGCAAAGTACTATTTTTTTTATTACTCAGCAGCCGCTTGTGCATCACGGGCTTTTTTGCGCATTGCAATCTTCCAGCTACGCTCTTCAATAATTTCCACAGTTCTGGCAGCTGCTTTCAGCGCATCAGTTTCCCAGAAGAAGAAACCGCCAAATACATCTTCCGCAACTTTGGTGACAACATCATTTACAAGCTGGCTGCCAACAGTCGGGGCAATAACGCCTACATGTACCGCGTTACCGTAAGCAACGTTCCAGGAACCGATGGCAACAGCCTTTTCGGACATGGCTTCCGGTGCACTTACGACAAATGGAACTTCAGGTACGGATACGCCCATTTCTTTTGCAACCAGATTTACAAAGTCTTGCTGACGGCTATAGTCAACGCAGGAACCGGTATGGAACATAAGCGGAAGCTCCTCAGTCAAGCCTGCCGCAGCGTTCAGGCGGGCATAGAACTTCTTGAGGCCTTCACCAGCATACTCTTTAACTGCATCACCGTTCATCATGCCGGCAAGGGCATGGGCTTGAGCGGAACAGCCGCCGGCCAAGAGGAAGATATCGTTCTTAGCCAGTTCTTTAGCCATAGCAGTATGGTTGTAGTCGTGAGTGCCTTTAAGGTTGTTACAACCGATCAGCGCGGCAATACCTTTGATTTCGCCGGCTTCCATAGCATCAACAATTACGCGGATTGGGTTTTCAGGGTTAATTTTACCAAAGATATTGAGGATAGCTTCAAGGGTGAAACCAGCCACGACTTTATTCTTGATATTGGGAATGTTAACCTGGGCTTGGTCGCGGGTTTTGTAAGCTTCTATTGCCAAACGAATGATTTCCTTTGCGCTTTCAACCGCATGATCCTCATCAAAAGCGAAGTGATAGGATCCGGGAATCTTCATGATAGGCATGGTGGTAATGATCTTAGTGTGGAAGCATTCAGCAGCAGAACGCAAGCTCGGCATAATGCACTGAACGTCAACAACCATGGCGTCCATAGCGCCGGTCATTACTGCAAGCTCTTGAGTAGCAAAGTTAGTGGCAATGGCAACACCTTCACGAGTCAGAACCTCGTTACCGGTACAGCAGATACCAACAAGGTTGATCCCGGCAGCGCCGGCAGCCTTGGCTTCTTCCTGCATTTCTTTCGCTGCGTTTACAACCATTTGCGAGAGAAGCGGATTGTGACCGTGGAGAGCTATGTTAACTTTGTCAGCTTTAATGGCACCAAGGTTAGCTTCAGTTACTACAGGTACGCCAGTACCGAAAAGAATGTCGGACAGATCGGTTGCAAGATGTTGACCATCGTAATCGCAAAGAGCTGCCTTCAGACCACCGAAGATAATGTTAACGGGATCAGCGTCAGTACCAACATGGGTTTGATGAAGCAATTTAGCCAGGCTAAGGTTAATACCGGCAGGAATAATAGCAGTTTTACGCCATACGTCCAGTCTCTCTTCAGGAGCATAGGCCTTAAGCCAGGTAAGCTCCTGGGTTTCATCTACACGGCCAAACTCGGCAAGGGCAGCACTGGCAACATCTTTACAGATATCCATTACTTCGCGGCCCTCGGTTTTAATACCGATATTTTTAGCAACACGCATAAGCTTATCGGTATCAGTAATCTTATAGTCATGGTTATGGCCTTCAGCAACATGCAGAAGAACCTGAGCGATTTCGCGGCCATGGTCAGAGTGAGCCGCAGCGCCGCCTGCAATGTAACGAACGGTATTTCTAGCAACGATGGTGTAGTCAGCGGCACCACAAATACCTTTATTACCACCTGGTTTCTTGGGCAGAATGCGGCAAGGACCTTGTAAGCAAATACGGCAGCAGATACCAGTATTGCCAAAGGTACAACGAGGCTCTTGAGCTTTGGCGCGATCAAATGTTGTTAAAAAGCCGATTTCTTTGGCTTTATCCAGCATCTGAGTTGCTGCCACGTCAATTGTTCTTTGTTCGGACATTCTTCTTTTCCTCCCTATGTTCATCATAGTTGTTTTTCAGGTGAATCCACTTACAAGGAGCTTAGCTACTCAGGATTGTTTAATTATGAGGATTTTTTCACAAACTCTATATTTACAGGTATTCGCCCTTAGGCGGGCGAATACCTGCTGAGTTATGAGAAAATTTTTGTATATTTTTGTTTTTTTATAAAATTTAGAACAAACCGCTAACTTTACCGGTATTAACGTCAACATCAATACGGCGATATGCAGGGTCAGAGCTGGTTCCCGGCATCAAGCTGATAGCACCGGCCATCGGGCAGAGGAACTTGGCGCCGCCATAAACCAGGATGTCGCGAATCGGCAGTCTCCAGCCTTTCGGTACGCCTTTCCAGGTCGGTTCATGCGACAAGGACAGGTGGCTCTTAACCATCATAGTGCAGTAATCGGCGTATTTAGGATCAGACTCAAATTTCTGTGCTTTTTCTTGAGCCAGCGGAGCCCAGTCAACGCCATCGGCACCGTAAACTTCTTTGGCAATAAGCTCAACGCGTTGACGAAGCGGCATTTCAAGCGGATACAGATATTTGAAATCAACTTTTTCTTTACAAGCATCCATAACAGCATCAGCCAAATCAAGAGCGCCGTCGCCACCCTTGGCCCAATGCTCGGAAACAGCGGCGCGAGCGCCTGCTTGTTCAGCAATCCTTTTCACCAGCGCATGTTCGGCAGCAGTATCTGTGTAGAAAGCATTGATACAAACAACAGGCTTAATACCGGATTTCTTAATCATGTTGATCAAGTGCACCATGTTTTCACAGCCTTTTTCTAAGAGGCTAAGGTTTTCTTTGGTGTACTCGTCAGGAAGCGGACGGCCTGGTACAACGGTAGGTCCGCCACCATGCATCTTAAGGGCGCGAACAGTGGCAACCAGGATAGAAACGTTAGGCTTAAGTCCGCTTAAGCGGCACTTAACGTTCCAGAATTTTTCAAAGCCGATGTCGGCAGCAAAACCAGATTCAGTTACATGATAATCAAAGCACTTCAAGCCTATGCGGTCAGCAATAATAGAGGACTGACCGATAGCGATATTGGCAAACGGGCCGGCATGTACGAAGCAAGGCTGACCTTCCACGGTGGAGCAAAGTGTCGGATTGATGGTATTGCGCATCCAGGCAGTCATAGCGCCATCAACTTCCAGGTCACCGGTAGTGACAGGATCGCCTTGTCTGTTATAACCAACTACGATATGCTTGAAGCGTTCGCGCATATCTGCCAGATCTTTCGCAACAGCCAAAATAGCCATCAATTCAGAGCCAACAGCAATACCGAACTTGGAATGCATCATAAAGCCGTCTTTTTTACCACCAAGACCCATAATGATGTTACGGAGACCTTGGGCTGCAAAGTCAATTACCCAGCCCATTTCTATATTTTTGGGGTCAATATCTAAACGCTTGAGGTTTCTCTTAGCCAATTCAGCATCAGTATAGTTAGCCTCATGCTGCATTCTGGCATTCATAGCTACCATACCCAGGTTATGCGCATTCATAATGTCATTGATGTCGCCGGTCAAACCAAGCGAAAACTCAGTCATCGGAATGAGGAGCGCATTACCGCCGCCGGCAGCAGTGCCCTTAACGTTCATGGTAGGTCCGCCGGAAGGCTGCCTTAGGGCACCGCCAACGTTTACACCGCGTTTTCCAAGACCTTCCATGATACCGATGGAGGTAGTTGATTTGCCTTCACCAAGCGGAGTAGGAGTAATGGCGGTTACCTCAATGTAGTTGCCGTCAGGTTTATCCTTCAAGCGGTCAATGACTTTCAGAAAATCGACTTTCGGGGTTTTGCCGTAAGGAATAATTTCGTCCTTTTGCAGTCCCAGAATTTCCTGGTACTTCTCGGTACTGGGAAGATTTCCTGCGGCCTCCGCCGCCTCAGCGATTTGCCAATCCTTCATTTGCGTAGCATCCCAAGCCATAAATCTAAATCCCCCTTTTAAGTTGTTATTTAAGAATGCAAGCTATTTTTTAACTTTACATCCTGTAACGATACGTCCATAGATTTCTTCCATGGTCGTTTTGAAGGCTCCGGTAAGTATGTCTGCTTCGTTTCCGAGAGCGACATCCAGCAGTTCGTCATCAAAGCGAATGACACCTAACAGTTCTTGAGTCGTAAACTGTTCCTGGATGAATACTTCTTCTTTCGGAGAACGAATCTTATTAGCAATAACTTTTGTAACCTCAATGCCCAAATCATTAGCCAGCTGCATGACTACTCTTGCGGTTTGAACACTGGTCTTACTCGGTTCTGTAACAACAAGCATCAGGTCTACACCTTTTGATGTGCCACGGGTCAAGTGTTCAATGCCTGCTCCCATATCAAGAATAACCACATCGTCCTTATCCAGGATCAAAGCGTCTACTACGGAGAACAGAAATGCATTTTCGCGGCAATAACATGCCGAACCGCCTGGTTTAATAGCGCCCATTCGTAAAAATCTGATGTTACCCACGCTAATGGAATACTCATCTAATATGTCATCCACATCAGGATTAAGACTATAGAATAAACCCCCACCGGCACTTTTCTGCTTAATGGTTTCTTCCATGTCAATTAGTGGAATTACTTTAGCCAAGATATCATCAGGAATTCCTAAAGCCAAGCCTAAACTTGCATCAGGATCAGCGTCTACTGCGTAAACGCGGCGGCCCTCACGGGCAAATAATTTAGCTAAACTGGCAGAGACAGACGTTTTTCCGACGCCGCCTTTGCCGGAGACTGCAATTTTCAAGGTTTCACCTCCTTAAATTGGTTATCTCAAACAAATTGCATTGTTTGCGAAAATTTCATATTGCCGGTATATAACGAATTGTCTGTTAAATACAGGCAGTATGATCACCTCTTAACTTAAGGTTCGAACTGCTTTATTGAGCAAACTGGCACCGGCAGCAGCAGCCACCACTAAATCCTCGGTGGGCAGATAATACTGAGCCGTAGCATCAAATAATACAGTTGCATTTGCCGGGAACTCCTCGTCCCCTTCCCAGATAACATAGGTTATCGGAATGCGCGGTAAAATATCCAGTGTAATAGCGACATCACCATATTTGGCAAATGTAACTCCCAGTTTTTCACCCACTTGGCGTAATAAACCGGATTTTTTCCCAAATATAGCCTTAAAACCGCCAAGTACCCGGCCATTGAATGGCTGCAAATAAATCATGCCGCCTGGTATTTCTTTAAAAGATATCAACTGCCCGGACAGAGCGTGTCCGCTTGCAGTAAACAGGTAGTGAAGCAAAACTACTTTAGTGGCTATCGGCACCGGTTCCTGGCGTCCGACAAAGCTGACTTCCCCTTCAGGATAGCTTACAGTGTACATTTCATTTATATATTGGAGTGTAAATACACCACCATCAAATTCAGCGCCACTGTTTGCGGCCATTTCTTCCGGATTTTTAGCAGCTAAGCCAGCGCAAGCTTTTTCATAAGCCAACTGATAGCCATCCTGCAGATGCTGTGAATTACTGTTACCGGTTTGCATTGGCTGTGCCCCCTAGTGCAATAGCAGAATTACAAATATTGTTAAGCCAATCCGTTTTGCATTTCGCAAGCCTGAATGGTTTGCTTGCAGAGCACGACGGTTGTAACTGAGCCAACACCGCCGGGAACCGGAGTGATTTTGGCAACAATCGGCTCTACTTCGGCGTAGTCAACATCACCGCAATATTTTCCAGGATTGTCCGGATCTTCATTAATCCCAACGTCAATTACTACTTGACCTGGTTTTACAAAATTAGCCTTAACCATTTTGGCCCGGCCCACTGCGGCAATGAGAACATCGGCGTCGGCACAGACTGCCGGCAGATTATCTGTCCGTGAATGGCAAATGGTTACTGTTGCATTCTCTCTTAAGAGCAGCATGGCAACAGGCTTGCCAACTACTTGGGAACGACCCAGGACAACGGCTTTCTTACCTTTTAACGGGATATCATAGAATTTGAGAATATCCATACAGGCCGTAGGAGTACAGGGCGGGAAGCCGGTAGGATCGTCGGTGTAAACTTTAGCGGCACTGCCAATGGTCATGCAGTCGACATCTTTTTCTACAGGAATAAGACTGCGGATTTTTTTCTCATCCAATTGCTTGGGCAATGGCGCAAACATGAGAATACCATTGACTTCTTTATTAGCGCCAACCTCGATCACGGCTTTTTCAAAAGCAGCCTGATCAATATCGGCAGGATATTCGAAAACTTGGTATTCCATGCCAATGGACTCACAGGTTTTCTTGGCGCCGCCCTCATAGAAGAGATCGTCAGGACGGGCACCGACCCGGATAATCCCCAACTTGGGAGTAATACCTTTAGCTTTAATGGCTGCCACCTTTTGGGAGAGTTCCTCCTTCATGGCATCGGCCACCGCTTTACCGGCTAATCTTTCGGCCATCGTCAGATTCCTCCTATTTCTTTATCTTATTAAGAACCAGTTCAAGCGTAGCATCAGCGATTCTGGAGCCATCGGCTAGCAATTGTTCCATTTCCGCTTTGTTTTTGTTAACATATTCCTGATCCTTAATTGTATTCAGGTTTATCACAACATTGAGCATCCCGCTGATCAGGGCGGATTTTAAAAATACTACGCCGCAGCCGACATCGGAAATTGCCAAATTGGTGCCAATTTGACCCATGCGCTCGTGCAGTTTAATTCCTTCGTAGCATTTACGCATAATTTCCATCGGGCCTTCACAGGCATCTTTCGAGCATTTTTCCATAACTTGTTCTTTATAAGCTATCTGCTCTGGTGTGTCTTTGGGCAAGCCATAGGCTTTGGAAAGTGGCTCAAATACCGCCGCATCCTCATCCACCAATTTTTTTAAATCATCAATTACCTTGTTGCCTTTAACAATTAGGTCTTTAACTTCCTCTTCCACTTCGGCATATTTCTTTTTGCCCACAGTCAGGTTGCCGACCATGTTGGAAAGAGCCATCCCGATGGCACCGCCAAGGGCTGCTGCACCGCCACCGCCCGGTACCGGAGCTTTGGAGGCCAGCACTTCCAGAAAATCAGAGCAGGACTTGTCTAGCATACTCATGGTTCTTAATCCTCCCAATTCTTCCGTTAATTTGAAATAACAACAGCATGTTTTCCCGGCAACATTATTTGTTTGTTATTTCACATACATTTCATTTGAAAAAATTCGCTTTATATTCTGAAATTCCTGCTAGTTTTTAACTGCTCAAAAAAAATATTATTGTCGCATTTTAGCGAATTTTCATTTTATTACATAACAAAACCTCTCTTGTCGAAAAGCAGAGAGGTTTTGTTATGTAATGTCTTTGGTATATTTACAAATATAGCTAAATTTCGCACCATTACTAATCCAAGCACTATTGTTTACCGCACCATATATAATGAAATAACGGTAAAGATAAACAGCAAAGTGCTCACCAAGCCGTTGCGCATGAAATAGCGCTGAGTAACCTGGCGCAAATCATCCGGACTGACAATAGAATGCTGATAGATTAAAACAATGGCAGCTAATGCCACGCCAATATAATAGATAAAATGCAAATTCAACAATACTCCGACAATCATAAAACCAAAAATACTTATGCCATGCATGTATTTCGACAGCTTCAAAGCGCCGTCAACACCGAAACGTACCGCCATTGAGTGGAGGCCATGGGTTTTATCAAACGCCACATCCTGACAGCCATAGATCACGTCAAAGGCAGCAATCCATACCCCCACCGATAATCCGAGAAAAAGTACAGCATAAGAAACTTCACCGGCAACGGCAATCCACGCACCAACAGGGGCTGCCGCCAAGGCCACCCCCAGAACCAAATGACAGGTCCAGGAAAATCGCTTCATATACGGATAGACGACTAAAGGTATCAGTGCTAACGGCCAGAGTTTTAAGCAAAGCGGTTGCAATTGGGATGCAGCCAGAAGGAACACCAGGAGACAAACAATAATGAGAAGAGCGGCCTCCCAGGTTTTCACCGCGCCGGTAACCATTGGCCGTTTGGTAAACCGGGGATGCTGCCTGTCATATTTTAAATCAATATAATTATTAAGAGCCAGTGCCGCACTGCGGGCACCGATCATAGCCAGCGTAACCCACAAAAGGTCGTGAGCACTGGGGAAACCGCCGGCAGCCAAAAACGCTCCCATATAGGCAAATGGCAGCGCAAACACGGAATGGGACAAAGCAATATTATCAAGGTGGGCTTTTAACTTACTCAAGTCCCAAATCCTTCCATTTAACGTCAACCATTTTCTTAATGTCGTCAGACATGGTGATCTCATCAGGCCATTCACGGGTTTGTCCTTCCGACGGCCATGATTTTGTAGCGTCAATACCCACTTTTGTTCCCCAATTGGGCATTGGCGAGGAATGGTCGAGAACGTCAAGCGGTCCGTCTACCATAACAATGTCGCGCCTGGCATCAATATTATTAAATACCCGCCACCAAACTTCCTCCATCACCTGAACATTAACATGCTCATCAACGACAATAATCATTTTAGTAAACATCATTTGTCCCATACCCCAGATGGCGTGCATTACCTTTTTAGCCTGCTGCGGGTAGCTCTTTTTAATGGATATCACTGCACAATTATGGAATACGCCTTCCAGCGGCAGATTGATATCAACAATCTCGGGCAGCTGCATTTGCAGCACCGGCAAAAAAATGCGTTCTGTCGCTTTAGCCAGAAAGCAGTCTTCCATCGGCGGCTTACCCACAATGGTAGCCGGATAAATTGGATCTTTGCGATGAGTTATGCAGGTAATATGAAAAACAGGGTAATTATCGGCCAATGAATAGTAGCCGGTATGGTCGCCAAAGGGCCCTTCCAGGCGTAATTCGTCCAGGTTTACATAGCCCTCAAGCACAATCTCCGAACCTGCCGGTACTTCAACATCAATTGTCTCACATTTAACCATTTCCACGGCTTTTTTTCTTAAAAAACCGGCAAAAACCATTTCATCAATATCCCGCGGCAAAGGTGCTGTAGCCGCATAGGTAATCACAGGATCGCCGCCAATGGCAACCGCAACTTCGATCTTATCTTTGCCTAACTCCCTGTGGGCACGGTAATTTTCGGCCCCGTTTTTGTGAATATGCCAATGCATGCCTGTTGTTTTTTGGTCAAAAACCTGTAACCGGTACATGCCAACATTACGTTTGCCATTAACAGGGTTCTTGGTGAATACCAACGGCAATGTAATAAACCGGCCGGCATCTCCCGGCCAGCATTTCAGTATCGGAAATTTATCCAGTGAAGGCTGATCTTTAATAATGACTTCCTTGCACGGTGCATTTTTTACATATTTAGGAAAATTGATTGCCCGTTTAGCTGTCGGAATAATTTTAACCAAATCCAGTTTATTTTGTAATGAAATATAAGGCAGCTTCAAAATTTGTCGTATTTCCTGGGCAATATCATCAATTTTATCGACACCAAGCGCTAAAGCCATACGTTCCATACTACCGAACGCATTCATTAATACCGGCACATCATAGCCTGTAACATTCTCAAACAGCAGGGCGACATTCTTATCTCCTTGCATTTTAGAGACCCGGTCGGTAATTTCGGTAATTTCAAGCTCACAATCGACTGGATGACTGATGCGTTTCAGCCACCCCCGCGACTCCAGTGCAGCAATAAATTCCCGTAGATCATTGTAGGCCAAGTCAATACTCCTTTCGAGTTTGCGAGGTAAAAATCTACTTTTGCAATATATGTTTTACAATTAATATGCTTATTTCATATAACAGGATCATGGGTACTGCTATCATCGTTTGCGAAAAAACATCAGGGGTGGGTGAAATTACAGCCCCGACCACAAAAGACATCACCAGCACCAGCTTACGTTTAGCCAGGAGAAATTGGGAACTGATAATGCCCATCTTGGCCATCACCAGTATAAATAACGGCAATTCAAAAATAAAGCCAAAAGGCAAAAGAAAGGAAATGACAAAAGACAAATATTGTCCTATGGAAAACATCGGTTGAAGGTTGTCTGTCGCAAATCCCATAAAAAATCTAATTCCTGCCGGCAGGACAAGATAATAGGAAAATAGCAGACCGACAAAAAATAAAACAATGGAAGCAGGCACCAAAAAAATCCCGGCCGTACGCTCATTATTTGTCATGGCCGGTACAATAAAGGCCCACAATTGATACATAACTATCGGCAAAGCTAATAAAAATCCGGCAAAGAAGGAAACCTTCAAATAGGTAAAGAATGCTTCTGCCGGATTCATATAGTAAAGCTTTCCAGCCGATACAGTGATAAGTGCGGTAATTTCAGCAGCATAGAAATAGCAGGCAATGCTGCCTATGACAATAGCTGCAATCATGGTGATCAGACGGCGCCGCAGTTCTTCCAGGTGTCCGATTAGCGACATTGAGCCTTGCGGTGGTTCTTCATCAATCCTAGACGCGTCTGGTCGGCTGTCTTCACGAATAACTTTATCGCTGTATATTACTCCGGTGTTTTCCGTGGTTTCAGGTGTTACCCGGTTATTATCCTCATTACGCGTATTCTCAGGCATCAAACCCCTCACTTATGCTCGTCAGTCTGCTTGTTATCAATGGTTTTGGCCTCAACTTTAGTCGTTTCTTCTTTAGGATTGGCAATATCCGTGCTGGCCCGTCGGAATTCCTGAATTCCCTTGCCAATTGCCTTACCAACTTCCGGAAGTTTTCCCGGACCAAATACAATCAAAGCAATGACTAATATCAACACCAATTCCGGCATACTAAAACTAAACATAGCTACCATCCCCCTTTTCATTCTTGGACATATAATATATTATACCTGTCCGCTCCAAAAAAAACAATGCGACAAAGCAACAACAAAAATACGGCTGCCCTTATATGCCCTGCCAAGCACATTACGAAGGAAAGCCGTAATCTTCATTAGGAATCTGCAACTTTTTACTGTCTCCCTGCATTTTGGGAGTGTCGAGCTCACCCTTTTTAATTTTGGCAAGCACACTTTCAACCAAACTAAGATGTTCTTGCATTTTGCGTCTGGCTAAGCGTGGATTGTGGGCAGTGATGGCTTCATATATCTCATAATGAGATTGATGCAACAGTGTTGGCATATTTTCAATCAGAAACATTTTTTGCCGGGTGGTGCGAAACGTTTTGGTCAATAAATCGGTGATGGTATGCATTACTTTGATCAAAACCGGATTATTAGCCGCCTTGGCAATTGAAAAATGAAAAGCTGCATCACCATGTTCCCCGATACCGCCGGTATTAACTTCTTCAAGCATAGAAGCAAGCGCGCACTTTATATCTTCAAGATCTTCCGGTGTTGCCCGCATGGCAGCCAGCGCTGCCGTTTCTATTTCGAGAATCTTACGCACCTCAAGCAATTGAAAAAGATCATCAATCTCTACTTGTAAAAAGAATGATAACGGTTCCATCATGCCTTCATAGGAAACCTGCCTGACAAAGCTGCCTTCACCGGGACGAATGGTAATAATGCCCATAATTTCCAGAGCACTGAAAGCTTCGCGTACCGAGGCGCGACTGACATCCAAGGTTTCTGCAAGCTCTCTTTCGGAAAGCAATTTGTCTCCCGGCTGCAATTTACCGTCAATAATCAGTTTTTTTATCTGCCCGATGATTTCTTCATATACTTTTTTGGTTTTAACAGGCTTAAACATTAGCACCTCCGGAGATCACACTAGTATTTACGCAGTCCCACAAAGTCGGCTACTGCAAACAAGGATTCTCTCACAGAGCTATTAAGTGTTGCCGGCAAACTATTGCGGGCATGTTGCAAATAGGTATGCACCTGCCCATAGCTGTACTCAACAGCTTCTGTTTGGTGAATGATTTCTAAGCCTCGCTTAACTTCATCATCAGACATTTTCTGGTTTATGATAATATTTCGCAGTTCATCTGAGCGCGGGCTATTTTTTAAGGCATATATGACCGGCAGTGTTACTATTCCCTGCCGCAAATCATTGCCAACCGGTTTACCCAACTGTTCGGCAGAAGCTGTGATATCCAGGATATCGTCGGTTATTTGAAAGGCCATGCCCAGCGCATATCCATATTCCCGGACCCGGATAACACTCTTTTCGTCAAGACCGCCGGCAATTGCCCCAAGCTCGCAGCTGGCGGCAATAAAGTCAGCCGTCTTTTGGGCTACTCTAAGACGATAGTCGGCCTCAGTCTGATTGGCATTAAATGCTTCTTTCAGTTGTATGATCTCGCCCTCGCAGATATTACAAATCACATCTGTCAAAATTTTTAGCATATTTTTCCGGGCCAAAATAATGGCTGAAAATGCCTTGGCAAATAAATAGTCTCCTGTTAATACCGAACTGTGATTGCCCCAACGGGCATTAGCGGTTGGCCGGCCGCGCCGGGTAGCGGCATTGTCAATAATATCATCATGCACCAGAGTTGCCATGTGGATAAGCTCAATAGCCACCGCCATAGGCAGCAGTTCCGCCTGATTGGGAACCCCGCCACGGGCACACAATAGATACAAAGCGGGCCGTATGCGTTTACCGCCCGCTTGCACCAGATGCACACCAATATCATTAACCATGTCTACCGGCGATTGTATTATAGAGTACAGTTCCTCTTCAACAGCCACAAGGTCTTCACTAACTATATCAAAAATATTGTCTGGAAATTTACTCACTCAATAATCACCTACAAGACAGAATCTGTTTCTATAATACACCATTTCATCGATAATAGTCTACAATAATAGTTGGATTATTTATTTTTTTCCACCCGAATAGCGCAATCCGGACATACCATCTGACAAATACCGCAAAGAATGCACTTTTCCATATCGGCTTCGACACGCGGTGTACCATAAACACCCAGCTCTTCCGACCAGCCAATGCACTTTACCGGACATTTTTCTATACATAAGCCGCAGCCTTTGCATAGGTTAGGGAAAGTAGCCCAGAAGCCTTTTTCTCCGTCATATTTTGCAGATTCCCAATTAACTTTAGCCATTTTTTCCCCTCCTTACATCGCACTCTTAATGAGTTTGTAGCCGCGCTCCAGAGCCTCAAAGTTCATATCGCGGAGTTTGGGATTTTGCTTAAACTTGTCACCAAGTTTGCTTTCCAGCGCTCTCTTAATGCTGTCCATCGGCAGCAGTTCGGTTGCTGCAATGACTGCACCAAGAATAATAATATTGAAAACACGCGGATGCATTTCGTTTTTGGCAATATCATTGGCAGGGATGGCCACAACCTTTTTAACTTCGGGAATATCGGCAGGATCAACACCCGGACCGGGTTTAGTGAACGAACAGGTTTTAGGCTCGCCGGCAATCAAGTCCTGCGGCAAATCAGCATTAGGGTGCTCGGCTGTCGGACATGGCGGCGTTACATCAAAATATTGCATGCCGATAATGTTGTCACTCACCTGGCCTTCCTGAATAAGCGAATTATCATATATATATACCGTATCTTTCCCGGCATAGGTTTTTGTCCGCTGAACCGCACGCGGACTTACCGGAATAAGAATATCGGCTTTCTGAAACTTAGGAGCGCCAATCTCGCCGTCACTTACCTGTACAAAGGCAATAGAAACGCCGCCGCGCTGCTCTACACCGAAGTTGGGAATATATAACGCATTCTTTCCTTCTTCATTGGCAGCTTCAGCCAGGATTTCGGCAATGGACTGAACACCTTGACCACCCTCACCGGCAATAGCTATCTTAACAACCTTTGCCATCAACTTAGCCCTCCTTTGCTTGCGGCGTCTTAAGCTCGCCGACTTTGTAATACGCTGCCATATCTTTCTCGATAAACTCCCAGGTCTGTTTGGCATTGGTACGCCAGTTGGTCGGACAGCCGGCCAGACATTCTACAAAAGACAGACCATTGCCATCCATTTGATTTTGGAGGGCTTTTTTAATAAAACCTTTGAGCTGGCGTGGGTTGGCCACTGTACCGCGGGCGACATAAGCACCCTCCGGCGCTACGGCAGCCACCATTTCAGGCCCTTTGGTAGGATGCCCGGTTTGTTCTATATCGCGCCCATACGGAGTGGTTTCGGTTTTCATGCCAGGCAGGGTAGTTGGCGCCATTTGGCCGCCTGTCATACCATAGTTACCATTATTGCACAGGATAATGGTAATCTTCTCGCCGCGAACCGCAGCATTGAAAAGATGTTGCGAGCCGATAGCATACCCGCCGCCATCACCCATGTAAGCAACGCCGATAATGTCGGTATTGGCACGCTTCATTCCGGTAATTACCGGGGTAGTGCGGCCATGGTGGGTCTGTACTGTATCAACATTGAAGAAATCCCAGGCCAAGAGTGAACAACCGATATCACAGCCAAAAACCATTTTTTCCTTAATACCTAATTCGTCAATGGCCTCACCAAGGCATTTCAGAATAATTCCATGGCCGCAGCCGGGACAAAATTTATGTGCTTTTGTTTCTTCATTCCAACTGGCAGGCATAGCCGGCTGAAGAACGTTATTTTCTTTAAGTTCTTGCATGGTAGTCCTCCCTCCTAAATCTACAGTTTGTTATACGCTTCAAGCATTTCTTCGGTAGTGATGCCAACACCGGGACGCAGCATGGGGACAATTTCAATTGTGCTGCCGAATATCTCATGTTGAACAAGTTTCAATAACTGACCGTACGCCGATTCGGCGACCAGCAATTTCTTGGCACCTTTTATTGCCTCTTGCAGTTGTTTGCCCGGGAAGGGACGAACGGTAATCGGACGGAAATAACCAACCTTCTCGCCTTTGGCACGCAGTTGGTTATAAGCAGTCAGTGCGGCGCGCGATACAATGCCATGGGTGAGAAAAATCACTTCCGCATCTTCACAGCCTCTGGCATCCCATTCAACCACTTCTTCAGCCATCTTATCCCAATCATGCTGATTCTTCATTACGACTTCATACAACTCATCTTCCGTGTTATACGTGTTGCGAAGATGCTTGATTGTGCGTCCCGGGTTTTCAGTATCCCCAAGGAGGGGCTTAGGCTTCACTAAAGCCACGCCTTTTTCAGCAGGGTCGTAGATAGTCAGGGGCTCACGCATTTTAGCCTGATAGCCGTCACCCAGGACAAATGCCGGAAAACGATATTTCCAGGCCGAATTAAAAGCCT
The DNA here is from genome assembly GCF_014634905.1 of Sporomusa sp. GT1. NCBI lineage: Bacteria > Bacillati > Bacillota > Negativicutes > Selenomonadales > Sporomusaceae > Sporomusa > Sporomusa sp. GT1. The sequence continues at coordinate 573,651 of NZ_BMBX01000001.1, forward strand.
TAATGGTATAATCAAACAGTTCCTGATGGGTAGCAGTCGAGTAGACAATACGATGCCCCTCGCCATTACCGCCGAAAGTTGTCAGAATGGTCTCTTGCTGGGCATAGATAACGGTTGCCGTTGAGGGGCCGCCCCGCTGCTGAATTATATAGACAATCGGCAGACGCATCATTTCAGCCATACCGGCAGACTCTTGCATGAGCACGTTGCCAGGACCTGCGGTTGCGGTAAATGCCTTCCTGCCTGTCATTACACCGCCAAGAGTAGTGAAGCCGGCGGAAATTTCGTCTTCGGTTTGCAGGAAGCGTTTCCCGTACTTAGGAGCAAGCCTTGTCCAATAATGCATAATCTCATTCTGCGGTGTGATCGGGTAGCCATACATAATATCGGCTTTAGCTGCTACCGCAGCCCAGGCACACACCTCATTGCCTGTCATGAATACTCTTTGTTCACCTTGCAGTGAAACTTCGGCCATAAGAGCACCTCCTCAAAATATGTAACCTTCCGGGCTGTCAGCCATCCCGGCTGAGCCTCTCTTAGTCAGGCCGTAGCCTGACTGCCGCCCACGGCGCATAAAACACCTATGGACAACAGTCAATCTACGGAAACATGTATCTGTCATAACGGTTATACTAAGTTTGTGTCCATATTCTAAGAAACATGTAAGCTGACCAAATAAGATTAGGGGTGGGAATATAAATTCCCACCCCCATATCTTACCCAGAATATAGCATTTCTATATCCCGGACTAAAATCCTGATTCTTTCTACAGCGACATTTCTCCTAAGGAATCATCCAGGTTAAGAAATATGCCTGCGCATAAGTCATTAAACCGACGATAATAGCCAATACGAGAGAATGCATTACGGTAAAGCTGAACAAATCGCCTTCTTTACCGACAAGTCCGGTTGCAGCAGTTGCAACAGCAATACTCTGCGGCGAAATCATCTTACCGGTGACACCACCTGATGAGTTAGCGGCAACAGCCAAAACAGGATCCATACCCACTTGTTGGGCGGTAACGGCCTGGAGATTGCCGAACAATGCATTAGCCGAAGTATCCGAGCCTGTCAGGAAAACGCCCAGCCAGCCAAGGAAAGCGGAGAAGAAGGGGAAGAGACCACCAGTACCAGCTAAGAACAGGCCTAAAGTGGAGCTCATGCCCGAGTAGTTCATAACATAAGCAAGACCAAGAACACAAGGAATAGTGATAAGCGGTTTGGTTAACTGTTTAAAGGTTTTAGCAAATATGCTAACAAAGCGGGAAGGACCAACACCCAGAATCATAGCTGAGATTATGCTGGCAATGAAGAGGGCGGTACCGGCTGCGCTCATCCAGTTGATTTTATAAAGAGCAGCCATGGCAGTCGGTTGCTTGGCAATTGGCGCTACTTGCATAACGACTTTATCAAGACCTGGGACAAGGAATTTGAGAGTTACAGAATCAATAACTACCTGAATAGGTTTCAGGCCCCAGAGGATAACCATAACGGTAAGGATAATAAATGGTGACCATGCTTTTAAAACAGTGCCGGTACTATACTTAGGCACATTAGCCATAGTAGTAGCGGCAGCTTTTTCATCAGCGAAACGCCAGGTTTTAGCAGGTTTCCAGACTTTGAGGAAAAGATACAGTGCAACCATGGTCGCTAATGCGGATAGAATATCGGGAAGCTCTGGTCCGATGAAGTTGGAGGAAAACCATTGGACTGACGCGAAGGAGATACCGGCTACCAAACAGGCAGGCAATATTTCCATAGTGGATTTCCAGCCAGACATCAGCACAACAAGCCAAATAGGAATGATTACTGAGAGGAAAGGTAATTGACGGCCAACCATTTGGCTGATTTTCATGGTATCAAGACCTGTTACCTGACCGGCAACGATAATAGGAATACCGATACCACCGAAAGCAACCGGTGCCGTGTTGGCAATCAAGCAGAGGCCGGCAGCATAAAGCGGATTAAAACCAAGACCTACCAGCATACCTGCCGAAATAGCAACAGGTGTACCAAAACCGGCAGCCCCTTCAAGGAAAGCGCCGAAAGCAAAAGCTATGAGCAGTGCTTGCAAGCGGCGATCATCGGTAATAGAGGCGATTGAGTTCTTAATTATTTCAAATTGACCGGTTTCGACGGTCATATTGTAAATGAAAATTGCGGTTATAACGATCCAGAAGATGGGGAATACACCATACAGAGCGCCCATTCCGGTAGCAGTAAGCGCTGCGGCAACAGGCATCTTGTATACCAGCACTGCCACAAGTACTGCCGAAGCTACCGCGGCACCTCCGGCAATTTGACCTGGTGCCCGGCGGATGGCCAGCAAATAGAAGATAATAATCATCGGGATTGCTGCCATAAATGCCGATAAAGCTAAACTGCCCATTGGGTCATAGATTTGTGTCCACGTCATAATTTACACCCCTTTTTTAGTTTGGGTTTTTTTTTTATCTCTATAGCTGAGTTCACGTATTTTTCTTTAATTTCACCTCCTTTGCGCAATTTTTTTTTGCCCTTCAATCCATTTTTTGTTTTCCATAATATGGTATTGCGGGCAGGTGGTCTGACCACCTTACCTCTGATGATATTCTACTCACGCCAACAAATTCCTGCTGTATTTATTTAAATATTTGCAAATTTTTATTAATTTTTTATTTTTACAAAAATACCTTTTTTATGCATGTCGATTTTTGATGAATTAAAGCTAGTATTATCATTTTTTAGGGAAAAATGCTGTTTTTTCTAACACAAAGAAACCAATGGCTTAGGCTGGCAATGGAAGCAAAAGTTGCCCTTATCTTTAAAAATAAAAAACAGCGCAATAAGCGCTGTTTTTTCAGCCAAGCAATGCCCCTAGAGCAATTGACATCAATTTCGCTTCATGGGTGTCTGCCCGTGAAGTGACCACAACTGGCTTAGCGGCTCCCAAAACCAAACCGGCAATTTTGCCTTTTGCAATATAGACCAGTGATTTTCCCAGGATATTACCTGCCACAATATCTGGGGTAACTAAAATATCGGCCATGCCGGCAACCGGACTTTTAATCCCTTTGTGGCTGGCGGCTTCCAGGCTAATAGCATTATCAAGCGCCAGCGGTCCATCAACAATGGCGCCTTTAATCTGCCCACGGTCTGCCATTTTGGTAAGCGCAGCCGCTTCCAAGGTGGCCGGCATGTCGGGGTTAATCACTTCAACAGCAGCCAATACGGCTACTTTGGCCGGACTGATTCCAAGCACCCTGGCTAATTGAACGCTGTTTTGAATAATATCTGCTTTCTGCTGCAAAGTTGGCGCAATATTCATTCCGCCGTCAGTTACCATCAGTAAACGGTCAAATCCCGGCAGTTCGTAGACCGCCGTGTGACTAAGCACTCTGCCTGTGCGTAAGCCAATTTCTTTATCAAGCACTGCTCTTAATAAATCAGCAGTATTAATCAGACCCTTCATCAATACATCGGCTTGGCCGCCGGATACCAAAGCAACCGCCCGGTACGCCGCCTTGCGGTCATCCGGCTCGTGTATTATCTGCACATCCTCCAGGCTAACACCAAGTTTACCGGCAGTTTCATGAACTTTCTCCCTGTCTCCGACCAGTATAAACTCAGCAATTTTTTGTTCACGCGCTCCCTGAACGGCTTCCATAATCGCATCATCCTGGGCCACAGCGACAGCTACCCGCTTAGGAGCCTTATCTTTTACCGCGTTTAGTATATCCTCAAAGTTTCTAAGAACTTTATCCACCACTTCCGCCACTCTCCTTCGCATATTCAGGGAAATAACTCATACTGGTTTTTTTCCACTCGCGTGTACTGAATAGCAGCATGTAATGCTCCAGTCCCGCGGCTTGAGCCAGTGTCTCGGCTAAAGCCCGGCACTCCTCGCGCGTATGGGCATGGAGCATGGTGTAAAAGTTATAAGGCCATTCCGGCAGTGAAATCCGGGAATAACAATGGGTAACCGCCCGGTAGCCTGACATTAACTGCCCAACCGCGGCAAGACGTGCTTCCGGCACATTCCAGACACCCAACGCATTAGCGGCATACCCGACTTCCCGGTGACGCAATACGGCTCCCATTTTGCGCAACCGCCCTGATTGACGATAGGCAGCCAGTCTTGCCAGCAATTCCTGTTCACTAATACCGACTTTTGCCGCCAACACTTTGTAGGGTTCAGGCACCAACGGAAAGTCACCTTGCAAAACGGCAATTAGTTTTTTGTCCAGATTATCTAACATATAACACCTCGCAGGTTGTTTGATCTCTGAGTTAAAACAGTTCTATTCCACAGGAAGAATTACAAACTAAATTCCACACTTACCTTATATTTTTCGATGGCAGGCAGACTGAGTAAACCCTCAACCCCCGGCAAACTGCGGATAGCTGCCAGAACGCGGTCCTGCTCAGCCTGATCGGCGGTAAGCAGGGTAAACCAAAGATTATATTCACTTTCCCGTTCGTAGTTATGGGTTACACCACTATAAGCATTTACAGCCTGAGCAACGGCGGCAACCTGCTCGGGACGGACTTTGACAGCTGCCAGCGTGCTGACATACCCCAGGCAGGCCGAGTCAAAAAAAGCGCCAAATCGCCTTATGTAGCCATTGTCTTTGAGCCAGTTTAATCGTTCCAGCACCGTACTCTCCTCAACCTCTAACCATTGCGCTACCTTCGCATAGGGCCGTGATTCCAGCGGCAGTCTGGTTTGGATAATATTAAGCAGCTCTTTATCAAAAGGGGTTAGCATATGTGTCCTCCCAACTTTGAATATAAGTAAAGGGACAGCCGGCTGACTGTCCCCTCCGTGTGATATCCCTATTTTAGCAAAATATTCTTAATAACGTCAAGAAGTTCATCCCGGCCGGCGTTAGTTACTGCTGAGTAGGGTATAATACGGCCTCCCGGATGGAGTTGACCCATATTAATCCCTTGCGTAATAACCTGAATATGCTGCTGGATGCGGCTCTTGGAAATTTTATCGGCTTTAGTGGCTACCACTTGAACATTGAGGCCATGTTCTATCAGCCAATGATAGACGTTAATATCACTCTCCATTGGCGGATGACGCAGATCAATTAATTGGCATACCAACTTAAGGCGCGTTGACTTTAGCCAATATTCCTCAATAAATTTAGACCAGGTTGCTCTGGCTGATTGTGCTCTTTTGGCATAACCATAGCCAGGCAGATCGACCAGCATAAACTCCAGCCGTGATTGATCTGACAGCTTGCCTGTAAGGCGAAAGTAATTAATGGTCTGGGTTTTGCCGGGCGTCCCGCTGGTACGGGCCAGGCCATTGTGACGGCACAAGGAGTTAATCAGCGACGATTTGCCGACATTAGAGCGCCCAATGAAAGCTATCTCCGTAAGCTCGCCTTCAGGATATTGACTGGAATTAACAGCAGTGGCGGCATAACTGGCATGGGTAATATTAAAACTGGTCGTATCTGCCATTACTCTTTCACCATTGCTGTTTGCAGCACTTCATCCATGTGTTCAACAAGCACAAAGGCAAGATTCCGTTTGACGTTTGCCGGAATTTCATCAATATCACGCTTGTTTTCTTTGGGCAGCATGACTGTTTTTATTCCCGCCCGGTGAGCGGCAAGGACTTTTTCCTTAATGCCGCCGACAGGCAACACCCTGCCGCGAAGAGTTATTTCTCCAGTCATGGCAACATCGCTCCTGATAGGTTTACCGGTCAGTGCTGATGCGACCGCAGTTGCCATGGTAATGCCGGCAGACGGACCGTCTTTGGGAATGGCGCCTTCGGGCAGATGGATGTGAATATCCAGCTTTTCATGAAAATCTTCTTCAATGCCCAGTTCTTTTGCCCGTGAACGAATATAACTGAAGCCGGCTTGCGCAGATTCTTGCATTACATCGCCTAACTGGCCTGTCAAAGTCAGCTTGCCTTTGCCTTTCATGGTGGAAATCTCAACAGCCAGCACATCACCGCCAACTTCCGTCCAGGCAAGGCCGGTGGCTACTCCCACCTGGCTGTCTTTCTCGGCCTGAGCATGACGGTATTTGGTGGCTCCCAGAAAAGTATGCAGGTTCTGAGCCGTAATCTTAATAACAGGTCCCTGGTCTTGAACAATTTTGCGCGCCGCTTTGCGGCAGAGATTGGCAATATTGCGCTCAAGATTCCGTACACCCGCCTCGCGAGTATAGTCACGAATAATTTTGGCGATAGTTCCTTCTGAAAATGAAATTTGCTGCGGTGTGAGACCATGATCGGTTGTTTGCTTGGGAATAAGATACCGTTTGGCGATCTCTATTTTTTCTTCCTCAGTATAGCCGGCAATGCTGATAACTTCCATACGGTCTAACAAGGGTCTCGGAATATTATGCATGACATTAGCTGTAACTACCCAGAGTACCCGGGATAAATCATATGGCAGTTCAATATAATGGTCGCTGAAGGTATTATTCTGTTCCGGGTCAAGCACTTCCAGCAAAGCAGATGACGGGTCGCCCCGGAAGTCGGCATTCATTTTATCAATTTCATCCAAGAGAAACACAGGATTTTTTGAGCCTACAGTCCGCATACCCTGAATAATGCGTCCCGGAAGCGCGCCCACATAGGTCCGGCGATGACCTCTTATTTCCGCTTCATCACGAACTCCGCCTAACGAAACGCGGACAAACTTCCGTTCCATAGCCCTGGCGATAGAACGGGCTAACGATGTCTTCCCGACACCCGGCGGACCAACAAGACATAAAATGGGGCCTTTCATTTTTTCTGTCAACTTACGGATTGACAGATATTCTAAAATACGTTCTTTGACTTTTTCCAAGCCATAATGATCTTCGTCAAGGATTTCCTCGGCAACACTAATATCCAGCCGGTCATCGGTTTCCGTAGTCCAGGGCAGCGTTAACAGCCAGTCAAGGTAGGTGCGGATAACACCGCTTTCCGCTACCATCGGGGGCATTTTTTCCAGACGGTCGATTTCTTTATTGATTTTTTCTTCTACTTCTTTGGGCAGGTTTTGTTCTTTGACCCGCTGCCTGTATTCCTCTACTTCGGCGGTGCGCTCATCTTTTTCGCCTAATTCTTTTTGAATAGCTTTGAGTTGTTCACGCAAATAATATTCTTTTTGGGTTTTCTCCATTTGCTTGCGAACCCGGACATGGATTTTCTTCTCCAGTTCAAGAATTTCCATTTCGCGGCCAAGGATCTCACATAACCGTTCCAGCCGGTCTTTAATTTCTACTGCCTCCAGCAGGGTTTGCTTATCTTCAATTTTGAGTGCCAGATGACTGGCAATAAGGTCAGTCAGGCGGCCGGGTTCTTCTACAACAACGACTGATACCAGGGTTTCGGGCGGTATCTTCTTGCTCAGCTTAACCCATTGTTCAAATTGATTAATTGCTGTGCGTGTAAGCGCTTCAACCTCCGGTGTTTTAGGTTCAACTTCGGTAAATTCGTTAATCTGAACCTGATAGTAAGGATCAAAGCTGATAAATTCTTCAATTTCACCACGGTACAAGCCTTCGACCAATACCCGGATGGTTCCCCCCGGCAATTTCAAAAGCTGCTTAATTTCGGCAACAGTACCCACTGAAAAAATATCTTCAGGCTGCGGCGCGTCGGTTTGGGCATCCTTTTGTGTAGCCAGCATAATCAGACGATCCTGCACCATTGCCTCTTCCAAAGCACTGATAGATTTTTCCCGGCCAACATCCAGATGAATAATCATGTATGGAAAAACTAATATACCTCTTAATGGCAAAAGTGGTATTATACGGCGTTTATCTGCCAATATAGCTTCCTCCCTTCGGTAACCTTGCGGTATTATCTTAGTGGTCATTTAGTAGTTTCAACACCGCTATGTAAAATATTCTAAAGCAACCACTAAAAATCCTTTTATTCCTCAATAAATATAGGCCGGGTTTAGCAACCCGGCTAGCACTGGTATAAATTTATACTTTATCGACACCGGCAGCAGCCAATACCTCCGGCATAGTTACCGTTACATCCTGCCGCAGCACATCTCCGGTCTTGATTACGGCATGCTTCAATACTTCTTCGAAGGTTTCGACAGGAATGACTTCAATCTCCATATTCTTGTAGAGTCCCTGCCAATTTTCCGCAGGAATAATCACCCGCCGCGCACCAGCCTGCTTAGCGGCTGCTACCTTCGAACTCACTCCGCCGACCGGCTTTACTAACCCGCGGATAGAGATTTCACCTGTCATCGCAACAGTATTGTCAATGGGTATGTTATTAACAGCCGAATAAATAGCGGTAGCCACCGTCACTCCGGCTGACGGACCATCTACGGGAACACCACCAGGAAAATTTACATGGATGTCATATCTATGATATTCAATACCACACATTTTGGCCAATACAGTAAGTACATTATCCAGTGACCCTTTTGCCATGCTTTTGCGGCGCACGACCCTGCCGGGCGAACCCATTTCTTCTTCTTCAATAACGCCGGTAACGGTTAGCTTGCCGGTACCATAATTATTAGGCACAGCCGTTACTTCGAGCTCCATAAGCATACCGATATTGGAACCATATACAGCCAGACCGTTAACCACACCAACTTGGGGAGTAAGGGAAACCTTTTTCTCAGGCCGCGGGTTGTACTGACCAAAATTTATGACCCATTCCGCATCAGCCTGGGCAATGCTTCGCTCGCCTTTGCCAGTGCTTTGCACAATACCGGCCGCAATCTGAATGATATTTACGGCTTCCCGCCCGTTAGTGGCAAATTGCTTAATGACATCCAACGCACCCTGCTCCAGGGTATAGTTAATCTTTTTTGCCGCATTTAAGGCCACATTGGCAATTTCATCAGGCAATAGCGGCCGGAAAAATATTTCTACACACCGGGAGCGGATAGCTGGCGGAATATCTTGCGGCATCCGGGTGGTAGCCCCAATGAGTCTAAAGTCTGCCGGCAGCCCATTTTGAAATATGTCATGTATATGTTGTGGTATGTTACCGTCCTCACTATTATAATAGGAGCTATCCAGGAAAACTTTACGGTCTTCCAATACCTTTAGTAATTTATTCATCTGGATATGATGAAGCTCGCCAATTTCATCAATAAACAATACGCCGCCATGCGCTTTGGTTACGGCTCCGGCTTTTGGCTGAGGAATGCCGGCCATCCCTAACTGACCAGCGCCTTGATAAATAGGGTCATGTACGGTGCCAATAAGCGGGTCTGCAATACCCCGCTCGTCAAATCTGGCTGTTGTGGCATCAAGCTCGATAAACTTAGCCGCAACATTAAAGGGCGAATAACTATTTCGCCTGGCTTCGTTGAGAACTAACCGCGCGGCCGCTGTTTTACCCACACCTGGCGGACCATAGATCAATACATGCTGTGGGTTGGCGCCACATAAGGCAGCCCGAAGGGCTTTCAGGCCTTCTTCCTGGCCAACGATTTCCGAAAAGTCGGTTGGCCGGGTTTTTTCCGCTAGTGGTTCGGTTAAGGATATCTCCCGCATTTTTTGCAGTTTGTCCATTTCTTTTCTGGATTCGCGCTCTACGGCTATCTTGTTTCCTTGCTGTGATTTAAGCAGGTTCCAGAAATAGAGCCCAATAACCACGGCAAAAAACAGTTGAATGACAGTAATAAGATTGACAGCATAATCCAAAATTCAATGAACCTCCTTCCCCGGGCAAAATTTTTAAGTCTTGTAGCTTTATCATGAGTCTAGTATAGGCAATGTACACTATTTTATCCTGGCAAAACCCGGCAAGCAAAGCTGAATATATAAAAAAAAGGAGCCTTAGGCTCCTTTTATCGGTTAAGCAGATTCTTCTTTTTTCTTTGTTTTGCGTTCGGCAGCCACCAGTATCGGTTCTTCTTTATTCAAAATAACCTCTTTGGTGACAATGCATTTGGCAATATCGGTACGTGACGGAATATCATACATCACATTCCGCATAATACCTTCAATGATCGCCCTAAGTCCCCTTGCCCCGGTATTGCGTTTTAAAGCTTCGGCAGCAATAGCACTTAGCGCATCTTCTTTAAATTCAAGCTGGACATTATCAATTTCCAGGAATTTTTGATATTGCTTAACAAGCGCATTCTTTGGCTCAATCAGAATGCGTACAAGAGCAGCTTCATCCAATGCATCCAAGGTAACAATTACCGGAAGACGTCCAACAAATTCAGGAATTAGTCCAAATTTGAGGAGATCTTCAGGCAGAATGCTCTTGAGCATTTCACCCAATTGCTTTTTCTCTTTGCTGCGGACTTCGGCACCAAAGCCCATAGACTTTTTGCCTGTTCTGGAACTAATGATCTTATCAATGCCGTCAAAGGCACCGCCGCAGATAAAAAGAATATTTGTAGTGTCAATTTGAATGAATTCCTGATGAGGATGTTTGCGTCCACCTTGCGGCGGTACACTGGCTACCGTACCTTCAAGAATTTTCAGGAGAGCTTGCTGCACTCCCTCACCGGAAACATCACGGGTAATTGAGGGGTTTTCTGATTTGCGGGCAATTTTATCAATTTCATCAATATAAACAATGCCCTTTTCGGCCTTTTCAACATCATAATCGGCTGCCTGAATAAGTTTTAAGAGAATGTTCTCGACATCCTCGCCCACATAACCGGCTTCCGTCAATGAGGTAGCGTCAGCTACAGCAAAGGGAACATTAAGAATCTTGGCCAGGGTTTGCGCCAACAGCGTCTTGCCGCTGCCGGTCGGCCCAAGCATGATGATGTTGGACTTTTGCAATTCGACATCATCCATTTTTGCGCCAAGGTTAATTCGTTTATAATGATTGTACACGGCTACGGCCAGTGATTTCTTTGCTTCTTCCTGACCAATGACATACTGATCAAGAATATCATTTATTTCTTTGGGCTTAGGAACATCTCTGAGTTCGACATCCAAATCTTCACTCAGTTCTTCCTCAATGATTTCATTGCAAAGTTCGATACATTCATCACATATATATACACCTGGCCCGGCAACAAGCTTTTTTACTTGTTCCTGCAGTTTGCCGCAAAAGGAACATTTTAGTTGACCCCTGTCATCCCCAAATTTCAACATATTACCACCTCTCTACTTGGGAGTCTCCTTGTGTCTGTCACCCCGCACTACTACTGCGTCAATAAGGCCGTATTCTTTCGCCTGCTCACTGGACATGAAGAAATCCCGTTCGGTATCGTTCTGGATTTTTTCCATAGATTGACCGGTATGGTGAACAAGAATTTCGTTTAAATGTTCACGCATGCGAAGTATTTCCCGGGCATGAATTTCAATGTCGGTGGCCTGCCCTTGGGCACCGCCAAGCGGCTGATGAATCATAATCCGGGAATTAGGAAGCGCATACCGCTTACCTTTAGCCCCGGCAGCCAAGAGAAGCGCACCGGCGCTGGCAGCCTGACCTATGCAAATCGTGGATACATCCGGCTTAACATATTGCATGGTATCATACATTGCCAGGGCAGCCGTTACCACTCCCCCGGGACTGTTAATGTAAATATGGATGTCCTTATCCGGATCTTCTGATTCTAAAAACAGCAGCTGAGCAATTACCAGGTTAGCCACATTGTCATCAATTGGTCCACCAATAAATACGATGCGGTCCTTTAATAACCGCGAGTAAATATCATAGGCCCGCTCACCGCGGTTAGACTGCTCTACTACAATTGGCACATAAGGCATGACAAATCACCTCAAACTCAAAAATTTATTTTGCTACGCCGTCAATTACAAGCTGGGCAGCTTTTTTACGTAAAACTGAATCTTGCAGTGCCTGGAACCGGCCGGTTTGACGAATGACTTTGACAATTTCTTCGGCCGTAGTTTGATAATTCGCCGCCATAGACGCAATTTCCTGCTGCATTTCTTCCGGATTGGCCGTGAGACCTTCCGCTTTAACAATGGCTTCCAATACCAGGTCGGTTTTAACATTATATAATGCAGAGTCACGGTAGTTATTGCGCAAAGCAGCCATATCCATTTTAGTATATTCAAGATATTTATCAAGTTTCATACCACGTTGCTGCAAGTTGATATCAAAATCCTGAATCATGGTGTCAATTTGATTCTCAATCATTACTTCGGGAACATCAAGTGAAGCATTGTCAACAGCAGTTTTTATGGCTGCCGTACGGAACTCACGTTCTGCCTTTGCTTCAGCAGCCTGTTCTAACCTATTCTTAATATCGGCTTTTAATTCCGCCAAAGTATCAAACTCACTGGTTTCTTTGGCAAATTCATCATCAAGCTCCGGCAATTCCTTGCGTTTGATGTCATGAATATTTACGGTAAAGGCAGCTTCCTTCCCTGCCAGTTCAGCAACAAAATAGTCTTCCGGGAAAGATACTTTTACTTCGCGTTCTTCACCGGATTTAGCGCCTACCAGTTGGTCTTCAAACCCGGGGATAAAACTGCCGGAACCGATTTCCAGCGGGTAGCTTTTGCCTTCGCCGCCTTCAAACGGAACACCGTCAATAAAACCTTTAAAGTCAATGATCGCTAAATCTCCCTGCTTAAGTTCAGCATCTTCCACTACGACCATCTTAGCATTACGGCTGCGGTTTTTCTCAATTTCACTGTCTATGTCGGCTTCAGTAACTTCTGCGACAGTTTTTCCAATGGCAAGCTCTTTATACTGACCCAAAGTTACTTCAGGTTTTTTAACAACAGTGGCTTTAAATACTAACGGCTGATCTTCCGCTAGGGTAACAACCTCAATTTCCGGACGGCCAACAGGGTCTATTTCCTGTTCAGCCAGTGCTTTGCCATAGGCTTCAGGAGCCAGGATTTCAAAAGCTTCATCCAAAAGTGCTTCTTTGCCGATACGCATTTCAATAACCTTGCGCGGAGCCTTGCCTTTACGGAAACCGGGGATATTAACTTGGTTGGCTAATTTGCGGTAAGCCTTTTCCAGAGCCTTTGCCACCTCAGCCTGTGGAACTTCAAGATTGAGTACTGTTTTATGATTGTCTATTCTTTCCGCTGTTACCTTCATTTATGTATTTCCCCCTTATTAAATTAACTGCTGACACAGCTTATTCACTGTCAACCGAGTGCTGCATCCAGCGATAACACGAAGTATATCACCGGCCTTTTTGCCGCCAGGCTTTGTTGGCCCACAGGTGCATAAGGGCAACATCGGTTTCTGCTGTCGCTATCGCTCGGCACAAACCGTGTTTACTTTATCGTCGCCTTACATATGTCCGATATGTGCGGCTCCTCCGCCGCGCCTGACAACAAAAATTCTCGGAGCTATACTTCATAACATCACTGAATGCAGCACTAGTCCATTATCACAGTATTCCCATTATTGACATAAACTTTATGGTTTCTCTAGTATTCCCATTAAAAAATCCAGCCAGTATCCATAAATGCAGCAATGTCATGAATAATATCATACCACAAGTAAATATCAAAGACAAGATATGAGCAAAAAACCCAGCCAAAAGTGCTGGGTTTTTGTGCGTATGGAGCGGAAAACGAGATTCGAACTCGCGACCCTCGCCTTGGCAAGGCGATGCTCTACCGCTGAGCTACTTCCGCATCATTGTGCTAACAACGAAATTGATTATAAACCATAAATTATTATCTGTCAACATTAATCAATCTATTCTGTTAAACAATCCTCTTCCCACCAATAAAATGCTCCGCAGCATGCTGTATATTTTACAATTGAAACTAGCACCTATCTATCGGCTTGCATATTATGTATAAACACAAAAACACGGCTTGTGCCAAACCTGTGGTGACAACACAAGCCGCAAATTATCCTGAACAAGCCTACTCAGGATAAGCAAAGCTACGCTAAAGGAGGCGTCCGGTTGTATTACCATTTGAAAGCCGAAAGTGTCTTGATAGAAGGGAAAGCACGCGGTGCTATCTACGACTTTTCCTCAGGCCGAGTGTATTCTATCAACCGGGGAGCAGTAGAACTGCTCAAGGCGTGCGAAAGCTCGGCATTAGAAGAAATAATGGATGTCAACTCAGTTGACGGCAAGCGGTACTTATCATTTCTTGATAAATTGACAACCAAAGGGCTTGGTGCAATATACAACGAACTTCCCGCCGGAAAACGAACATGCCCCATCCAGCCGTACCAGCCTACACTTGAGTATATCTGGCTTGAGCTTACCTCAACCTGCAACAACCGCTGCTTACATTGCTATTCAGCCAGCAGTCCGCACACGGCGGCAGGCTGTATGCCACATACCCGCTGGCTTGAATTAATTACCGAAGCCCGGCTGGCAGGCGCCTACGGCATTCAGCTTATTGGCGGCGAACCGTTGTTGTACCCAAGGTGGCGAGAATTAATCATCAAGGCCCGTGAGGAAAACTATGAATTGGTTGAGATATTTACCAATGCCACACTTGTGGATGATGACTGTATTGACTTTTTTAAACAGCATTCTGTCAGCATTGCCACCACTATCTATGCCGACAATTCCGCAGTTCATGATAAGGTTACCCAGCATCCCGGCAGTTTTGACAAAACTATGTCTGCCATTCAAAAAATTCTGGCCAAGGGGCTGCCGCTGCGTATTGCGTCTATTATTATGAAAGCCAATGAACAAGAAGCAGAAAATATTGTGAAACTTTTGACCGACCTTGGGGTTGAGCCTGTGCCACCCGATGTCATCCGTCCTACCGGACGCGGTGATAACCTGGAACTGCTGCCCCAAGCCTACAGCAAACCGGCCATTAAGCCCCCCTTCTTTACCGACCCTGAAACATTTGGAAAAGCGCAGCATTTCCATAGCTGTTTAGCAGGCCGGCTGGCCATAACGTCCACCGGCGATGTCATTCCCTGCATCTTTGCCCGCGATCAAGTTTGCGGAAACATATTGAACACATCACTTGCTGCCATACTTGCCGGCCAACCGCTGACCACCTGCTGGCAAACCACAAAGGACTGTATCAGTAAATGCCAGGATTGCGAATACCGCTTTGCCTGCGCCGACTGCCGCCCGTTAGCCCAAGGCCAGGACCCAAAGAAGTCCTGGCAAGCCGCCCCTGCCGACTGCTCCTATAACCCATACACAGGAAACTGGGAGGATAGATGAAAATGTATGATGACAAATATATGGACCCGAAATGGGAAACCCCGGAAATGGAAGATATGGATGACGAATTTGAAGAAGACGAAAATACTGAACGTATAAGCTGCAATCCTGCTTGGAACCCCTGTCGACCAAATCAGCAAATCGGCTGCCGCCCCTCCTGGGCGCCTTGTTCTCCCCGCCAATGCCGTCCGCATTTTTGTTTTCCGCAGCAACAATGCAGGCCATGGCAATGCAGCCCAAGGCAGTGCAGACCATCACAGTGCAATCCGCAACAATGCAGACCTCAGCAATGTAGTCCGCAGCAATGCAGCCCTCAACAATGTAGCCCAAGGCATTGCAGTCCTCAGCAATGCAGCCCTCAGCAATGTTCCCCGCGTCCGTGCCGGCCTGCTCACCGCCCCTGCAACCCGTTATAAGTATAGAGAGAAGGGTACCGTAATGGTACTCTTCTCTGCTGTATGTAATACATATGTATTCCTACCTGACCGGAGGGGTACGATTATATGTCAGAACAATGGCTATATGAATAGCTGCGAGAAGTGCCCCTCCCAAATCTGCCAGTAAATCAAGGTTGGTATCAAGCAGACTGGGCTGACTGGGAATTGCCGGCCGCATAGTCGCATCTCCTATGAATTCACCAATTTCATAGATTGCACCAATACTTAGCCCCAGGGAAATAATAAAAAATAAGCTAAAGGCCCGGTTTATAACAGGCCGGGTTAACGTACAAATAAGAGTGTAAACAAATAACGAAAAGGCGTAGCTTCCAAATACATGCTGAATTTTATCAAAAATCGCCGACGTGGCATACAAATTTAAATATAGCCCGGCAAAACTGTCACTGAGAAGCACTGCCATTACCAACACCCGGATGTAATTACTTAATTGAACATTATATTTCATTTCTAAAAAAGTATAAATTACCCATAGAGCTGCTTTGATTGCAATATTTTTCGCATAATCATACCGTCCCTGTTCCAGCACCCCGATGATGATAACAATGAAAAGTGCCAGAAATATTCCCGTCAATGCCAAAGCGACTTTTCGCTGACTGGTCAAAGTTGATCCCCTCCATGCTTCTTATTATTGTCCAGCCTGAAGGATATATATATCTTTATTTTTGTGGAAACATATGTTATAAGAATGAATAATAATTATCATAGGACAATAACAATTAAATTATTTGAAGAGGGGGCACTTTAATCACCAGCATAGCTTCTATATCGTGGCCATCGTGGCCGGCAAAGAATGCACATATCTATTTGCCCTTATGCATGTGATAAAACGCCTTAAGCGACTTTTTCGTCTCGTCATCAAGGTAATGCCAGCGCATTCCTTGAATTGCACCCTCCAGCGCTGAAAGCCGCATAATGCAAGCGGACGGGTCACGGGCAAGGATGCGTAGCCATGCTTCACGGCTACCTGTGTTTCTTAACTCTTCCTCGGTAGTAATACCCACATCCGCAAGCTGCGCTTCCAACTTGGCAGCAATATTCGGCAATTTTGTTAACTCCCCCATAAGCCATTCTCCTCCTTTCTCCGTTCTAATTCGATGATCCCATTTGATTTTCTGCATTATCCAAAGCGCGGATGTCTTGATAAGCGGAAATTATATTCATTGACTGCAAATTGTCAGCTGAAAATTTATAGTTTCTAATATATACTATATACAAAAAGACTCTCAGGTCAAAGCCTGAAAGTCTTTTTGTTTGATTTGGTGCGGGAGAAGGGACTTGAACCCCCACGGTCACCCGCCAGATCCTAAGTCTGGTGCGTCTGCCAATTCCGCCACTCCCGCATTATGGTGACCCACCCGCGACTCGAACGCGGGACACCCTGATTAAAAGTCAGGTGCTCTACCGACTGAGCTAGTGGGTCGACATCTTTAAATAAGTTCCTTACTAACGCTCGGAACTAAGCGATTCACACAGGTTTTCGCGTCACTATCGTTCCTAAAAACCTGGTTCTCTGCTTATGGCAGGGGCGGCTGGACTCGAACCAACGCATGACGGAGTCAAAGTCCGTTGCCTTACCGACTTGGCTACGCCCCTACTAACAAGATTATTGGGGTGACTGAAGGGGATCGAACCCTCGAATACCGGAGCCACAATCCGGCGTGTTAACCGCTTCACCACAGCCACCATATCCAGTGCCGCTAACGACAGAATTTATTCTATCATACCACCATATTTATGTCAAGCATCCCAAATCACTTTTCTTGCTGACATATTTCTGACAACATTTCATAATTTTCCTGGCCTGATCCGGTGGGTTGGAACTGCCGTTGCCGGGTCATCCGGCCAATAATGCTTGGGGTAACGTCCCATTAAATCCTTTTTGACTTCAAAGTATGTAGTACACCAAAAGCTGGCTAAATCCCGGGTTACCTGAACCGGGCGCTGCGCCGGTGACAGCAGTTCCAAGGTCAACGCGACTTTCCCCCCGGCAATACACGGAGTTTCTTTAAGCCCAAATAGCTCCTGAAGTTTTACCGCCAGTATAGGGCATAGCGGATTGCTATAATTTATGGCAATCTGCCGGCCGCTGGGCACAACCACATGGGTAGGCGCATACTCATCAAGCTCCTGACGCTGCTGCCAGGTAAGCAGATTTTCTAAAATGGCAGCTACATTGAGTTTCGCCAGTTCTGCCCGGCTCGTTAGACCGTAGACATACGGTCCAAGCCAGTTTTCCAAGGTAGCAAGCAGCTTTTCGTCAGAAACGTCAGGCCAGCCTTCCGTCTGCTGCCCAGCAAATAACAAGCGTTGACGCAATTGCTGTGCCGCTTTGGTCCAGGGCAGGATGCTCAAGCCCTCAAGGGCAATGCCGCTCAGCAGGGCTGCCATAACGCCGTCCCAGTCAGGATTGGCACAAGGACTTTCCTTTAACAGGATGGCACCAAGCCGCTCATAGCTTTTTGCCCGTACTGCCTGGGCGGCTGCATCCCAGGCGACATTGGTCCCGGCTGCTATCTGCCGGCTAAAATAGCGCCTTATCTGTTCATAATCTATCGGCGCAGCCAAAAAAATCCGGCTGTCGGTCCCTTGCCCATCAAGATCGGCGGCTACGATATACGGACTATGCGCCAAAGGCTGTAATTCATGCATGCCGGCACCACGCCCATTCTCCAACAGGAACCGGCCGCCACTCCGCAATTGTCCAATTCTGTCCGGATAGGCAAAAGCCAGTACCAAGCCGCAAGCTTCCACCGTCTCCTGCCGGTTACGGTGAATGGAAAAATCCTGTTTTAACCTTTCACTTTCGGCCTTAATGCGCCGGAGCAGCGACTCCTCAGGATACTTGCCGCTTGCCGCTTCACGCACAGCCTCCAGCCGCAGCCGCAAATCAACATCAGTTCTATTGCCATTGCCTTGCAAAAAATCCCGTTCATGTAAAATAGCCGCAAGTTCACAGGCCAGGTTACCCAAACCCGCTTCTTTCGCTCTGATGATCATATGGGCCAAGCGCGGGTGCAAGCCTGACTGAACCATCAACCGCCCATGGGCAGTAATACTGCCACCTGTTTCCAACGCCCCCAGCTTCACCAGCAGTGCCTGCGCCTGCAAAAATGCCGCTGCCGGCGGTATATCCAGCCATAACAGCTGCTGAGGGTCATTCACTCCCCAGGCAGCCAGCTCCAAAGCAAGTGGTGTCAAATCGGCGGCTAAAATTTCCGGCGTATTGCTGGATTCTAAATACAAATCCTCCTGTCTGGTCCAAAGCCGGTAGCAACTACCCGGACCCAGCCGTCCGGCACGGCCGCGCCGCTGCTCGGCTGCCTGACGGGAAACCCTTACCGTTTCCAAGCGTGTTAGCCCGGTACGGGACGAATACTTTGGCACACGCATCAACCCGCTGTCAATGACTGTGCCTACCCCCTCCACCGTAAGGCTGGTCTCGGCAATCGAGGTAGCCAATATGACTTTCCGCATCCCATCCGTACTGGGTAAAAGAGCCGCATCCTGAGCGGCTGGCGGCAGATTACCATAAAGCGGCGCAACTCGCGCCTGTTTTGTTATGCCATTTGCGCTTAACTCAGCCTGAACCCGGCGAATCTCGCCGGCTCCCGGCAAAAACACCAATACATCACCACTGTTTCCAGCAAGTGAGGTAAACACCGTTTGCGCAACAATATGCTCCAGTTGGCTTGCTGTTCGCCGTTCTAGATAATGAGTCTCCACCGGAAAAACCCGGCCATTACTCCTAAGAACCGGCGCATTGCCAAGCAAGGCAGCTACCGGCTCAGCGGCAAGCGTTGCCGACATAATCAGCAGACGCAAATCTTCTCTAAGTACCGCCTGCGCTTCCAGCGCCAGCGCTAAGCCGAGGTCTGCCTGCAGACTCCGTTCATGGAATTCATCAAATAGTATCAGCCCTACGCCATCTAACGCCTGGTCGCTTTGCAGCATTCTGGTAAGAATACCTTCGGTAATGACTTCGATACGTGTTTTGGGACCAACACAGCTGTCCAGCCGAACCCGGTAGCCTACCGTTTCACCGGGTTGCTCTCCCAGCAGCCGGGCCATATAACGCGCAGCAGCACGAGCGGCTAAGCGCCTTGGCTCCAGCAGCAGGATGCGCCGCCCCTTTAGCCATGGCTCATTCAACAGCGCCAACGGAATGCGGGTTGTCTTGCCTGAGCCGGGTGGTGCTACAAGGACCGCGTTTCCCGGCAAGCTAAGTACGGCTTTAAGCTCAGGCAGGATTTCCTCAATGGGTAAAGTATTCATCAACGCCCTCAACCGGCAAACCCGTCGGGATGCGCCTGATGCCAGCGCCAGGCGGTGGCAATTATCTGCTTGATATCGGTGTACTGGGGCTGCCAACCTAAATCCTGCCGGATTTTATCAGCGCCGGCAACCAGCACGGCAGGATCACCGGCACGCCGGGCGGCTACCGTTTGGGGCACAGCCAGGCCGGTTACCGCTTCAGCGGCTGCAATTATTTCCCTAACGGTAAAGCCATTGCCATTACCAAGATTATACACATCAGACCCATGGCCGTTGTATAAAGCCGCCAGTGCCAGCACATGGGCCTGTCCCAGGTCGTTTACATGAATATAGTCCCGCACACAGGTTCCGTCTTTGGTGGGGTAATCCTCGCCAAAAATGCTTAGTCCCTTAGTTTTCCCCTGACAGGCTTTGAGCACAAGTGGTATCAGGTGCGTCTCCGGTTGATGATCTTCGCCGATGTCACCTGCGGCATCAGCACCACAGGCATTGAAGTAACGCAAGGCAATATAGGTAAGTCCGTACGCGCGTGAATAGTCCGCCATGGCGTTTTCCATGATAAGCTTGGTCCTGCCATAGACATTGGTAGGATTTTTTATTGACTCTTCGGTTATCAGGGATTTTTCCGGTTCGCCATATACGGCAGCTGTTGACGAAAATACCAGTTTTTTAACGCCGTTTTCCAGCATAACATCAAGCAGATTCAGCGTTCCGGCAACATTATTGTGATAATAGTCCTGCGGCTTGGCCATAGAAACCCCGACAAGGCTATAGGCCGCAAAATGAACGACCGAGCTGATGCTATAGCGTTTGATGGTGTCAGTCAGGCGTTCACTGTCAAAAATATCGCCTTTAATAAGTACGCTGTTTTTTACCGCAGCCTGGTGACCTGTCACCAGATTATCATAAACAATCACTCTGCTGCCTGTTTTTTCTAACAGGCGTACCGTATGAGAACCAATATATCCCGCGCCGCCTGTCACCAAAATATTCATGGTAAAGCCTCCAATACTTATGCAAACACTTTTTATTCTGGATATGGGTCAGAACTGCCGCCTGCCAGATAATCAATAAATTGTTTTGCCAGCCGGCCTGAACGGCCCGAATGTGACATCTCCCACCGCAGCGCTTTTGTTCTAAGCTCGTCGCCTGTTAAACGTATACCGTTTCTCAGCGCAATGTCTTCAACAATTTTAAAGTACTCTTCCTGGTTGGGCAACGGATAAAACAGCGTAATCCCAAAACGGTCTGCCAGCGATATCTTTTCATTAATGGTATCCTGGCGATGCAGTTCGTCGCCACTGCGGTCATCCCAGGTTTCCTTTATCAGATTTCGCCGGTTGGAAGTGGCATAAATCAGGACATTGTCAGGCCGAATTTCCATTCCACCGTCAATGAGAGATTTTAACACTTTATATTCTGCTTCAAATTCTTCAAAAGACAAATCATCAATAAATAAGATGCATTTTTTACCCCACTGGCGCAGTACCGACATAATTTCGGGAATACATTCAAAATCGCTTTTGGCAATTTCAATCAGTCTAAGACCTTCCTCAAAATAATGGTTAGCCACGGCTTTAACTGATGACGATTTGCCGGTTCCCCTGGCGCCTACCAACAGCACATTATTAGCCGGCCGGCCCTGAATAAAAGCCTCTGTATTACGGATAAGCTCGTTTTTTTGGTAATCGTAGCCTATAATATCCGACAACTGCACCGGATCAGTATGTTCAATCCCAACAATTTCCCGCTCCCGGCTATCCCATTTAAATGCGCTGTACCCGGCTAATTTACCGCAGCCATAATGATGATAATATCTGGCAAGAGCCGCCGCCAGTGCCTGCGGTGAATATTTATTTTCAACATCAAAAAATAGATCTCTGAGCACAGCCAGGTTCCGGAAATTTCTTGATTTTCTGGCAGCATCCCCGGTAAGCGGCCGATAATCTGCAATAATAGCCCGAACATCAGCTGAAAATAGTGTGCTTACCCCTGCCAGCAGTTTTTTCAAAATAGCAATATCATGAACAACAGCCTGCTGCAAACTGCTTTCTGCCTTAACGGCCAGCTTCTCAGCTGTGCTGCTGAAGATATTTGAGTCACACCCAATCAGTCCTAATACGTAATTTTCCGGAATATTACCGGCCACACCTGTTGCTTCAGCCCACTCAATCAGGATAGCAGCCAGCGCATACTCATTATCGTCTGCTGTATCTGCCTCCGCTAAAGCCTGTAAGCCGTTCACCACATCATCACCCAGCAAATTGCGGAAAACCAATAATTGATTCAGTTCAGTACAAATCGCGGCCACGACAAACCCCTCCTGCAAAGATGATTTATAAAAAGAAATAAGCGGTCATAACATAAAACCGCCCTAGTTGCATAGGTAACCTATACAACAGGAGCGGTAAAATTCGCAGTATCGTCCTGCTCTGCACTCACCTGCTATTGCCGGTTGCATTGTTACATGAGTTACGCCCCGGCCGACTGTACCAAATCGTTAGAATTCGCAAGAGCTACATTCAGGCACTTGGCTAGTACATTCAGGGTGAAACACATCAATACTATGCTTATATACATTATCCTAAAACTTCACAGCACTGTCAATAATCAGTTTACAGTCTATCTTGATTATTCGGGTACTTCCGGCCACATTGTAAATTACAGCTTTGCCTACAGATTTTTCCCGGATGGCGTCCTGCTGTTCCTGCTTTTTCTCTGATTTCGTACAAGGCTTCTATCTGTGTGGCCGACAATTCCACAGGCTTCCCCATTTGTAAGGACAAAAAGGTTAATTTGGCATAGAATTCTACCGATTCCAGCTTGTGATAAGCAGTAGTCAGGCTGTCTCCCCAGGCGAGCGCACCGTGGTTTGCCAATAGCACAGCATCAAAATGCTCCAAATAAGGAGCCACCGCATTGGGCACCTCGTGGGTAGAAGGAGTGCCATATTCAGCCACCGGTACACACCCCAGCATAGCGACAGCCTCCGCAATCAGCGGTTTATTCAGGGGAGTCCGGGCAATAGCAAAGGTCGTGGCATACGGCGGGTGGGCATGAACAACTGCCTGAACGTCCGGGCGCTCCTCATACACCTTAAGATGCATCTTAAGCTCTGATGACGGCCGCCAGCTGCCCTGCGCCGTCACGATGCTGCCTTCCCGATCAACAGTCAGCAGCATATCCGGGGTCATAAAGCCTTTGCTTACCCCTGTCGGTGTGGTGAGAAACTCGCCGGTGTTCAATCTCACACTGATATTGCCGTCATTAGCCGCAACAAAACCACTGTCATACATTCGTCTGCCAATCTGACATATCGCAAGTTTAAGCTCATTCTCTGTCATGCTACAGCTCCTACTGTGGTCGTACTTTACCGGTCATATGTTCCACCGTAATTTTTATTACCGTTGTCCGGTCTTGACTTTTTCGGATATATTCTTTTCCCTGTTCCAGATAGTCTGGTCCGTATTTGCTTAGCAGACCAAGCAGCGCTTCCTGTTTTTCCTGCCCCAGCACCACAGTCGCTTGACCAAAAACAATTACACTTTCATAGCTTGTCGTGAATTTCTCCGGCATGGATTGCTTTTGGCCAACAACACAAAACGAAACTTTGCCATTGCCGGCTATATTCTTAAGTTTATAGCCATCATTGGCACTATGAAAATAAATGCTGCCATCTTTATAAATATAACTAAGCGGCACGCCATAAGAATAGCCTTCCTGGTTTACTGTTGACAAAACACCATATTCACATTTTTCCAGAATTCGAATTGTCTCTTCGGTACTGACTTGCCGGTCAATCCGTCTCATAGCTGTAAACATATCATCACCCAATTATAATAGTTTATTGGTATACTATACCAAATTATATAAAAAAGGTAAATATATTGAAAGCTAAACTTGTGACCGTACAAACAGCCACCGGGAATTATCGCTGGCACACCGGACAATAAAAGGCATTCCTGCCGCCAACGCGTTTGGTTTCGATAGAAGTGCGGCAAACATAACAGGGCAGGCCGGTGCGATAAGCTACCTGCAAATGGGGTTCAAACCCTCCTGTCAGAATGTCATCTGAGGCAAACTTGTCTTCATTAACCCCACCCAGTTCAATCGCTCTGGTAAGAATATCGCGAATACAGTGGTACAGGTTAATTTTTTCCGTTGTTGTGAGTGCAGCAGCTTTGCGTTCAGGCCTAATCCTGCTGCAAAACAGCGTTTCATTAGAATAAACGTTGCCAATACCGGCAAGGAACGCCTGATCCATCAACAGGGGTTTTATCATTCCTTTACGCTTTGACAGTAGGTTTAAAAATTCTTCCGGCGTAAATTCCGGCGAAAGCGGCTCCGGGCCAAGGCCGGATAATTCCGGTATATCGGCAAAATTGACAGCAGGCACCAGATGGATATAGCCTAAAGTAAGTTTAAAAAAAGCCATTTTATCCCCGGAGTTTAACGTAAAAACAACCGAAGGGCGGCCACTCACTGTTTCCCGGCTATAAAAAATCCGCACATACCCTTCGAGCATAAAATGTACTACAAGGGAATGAGCATTGGACAAGGTCAGGATAATCTGTTTTGCCCGTCTCCTGACCTTGATGATTTGTTGACCGGTTATGGTATCGATGAAATTGTTCACAGACACGTTAAGTGATTTTTCCCGGTTAACCATTACTGTTTCAATTATCTTCCCCTGAACATGTTGTGCAAGCTGGCGTCTGACGGTCTCGATTTCTGGAATTTCCGGCAATTCTCTGTCAATCCTTTCCCCCGTATCTTCGTTTTTTACATTGCCTGCTACTGACAGGCAATGGCTTCGTTGGGTGCGAAGGTGACTTTCCTGAATCATTGCGCTTTGCTGCCGCAGGCCGAAACATCAGATAGTATGCTAAATCTTTGCTGAAGCCCAGCCGCTCCAATGCAACCTGTTTGCCAGGATCGTCACTATAGATTGTGGTGCTGATAACACCCGGGCCATAGTTCTCAGCAATAAGATGAACGGCTTTACTGAGCAGCCCCTGGCGCAAGGATTCATAGTCCGGATGTATGGTAAGACTGATTACATGGCTTTTTACCTTGAAATAGCTGTTCACATTCAGCCAGGCTACGATTTTACCGTCTTGTTCCACAACATAGTCCTGCTTTTGTTTACGCATTAGATAATTTTTCGCCCATTCCAGGTGCCTGACCATCATACTGGGGCTAAATTCCCCGTAAGTCCGTCTAATCACCCGGCGTAGGGTAATAGGCACCGACTCCAGATATAAATGATATAATTTCCCGCGTTCCAGCATGGCAAGCTTGCGAAATCCCGGCAAATCCACAACTTGTGGCAATATAAAGGCCGGATCCAAACGCAATTCGTAATGCAGTATCTCGGTCATTTCCCGGAAGCCCAGCCGTTTGTAGAAGTTGTATGCCCTATTGCCAACACGGACTTCCAAAATAACATCATAATTATTGGCATCAGCCACCTGGGAAAACAGAATCGCCAGAACCCACTGGCCTAAGCCCTGTCCCCGGTACTCTTTGCTGAAGGCAATATAATCAATATGCATCTGGGTAGAGTTGATGTAGGATACCTGGACAAACCCCACTAACTCACCGGAAATTTTTATTACATAAATATTAAAATGGTTTTTAACCCATAGAGAAAACTTACTTAATGGGTTCAGAATATAATAAAATTGCCTGGTGCGACGAATGCGGCGTTTCACTTGTTCAATATCCACCTCATCAGCAAAAGCGCTGGTAAATAACTTCTCTAGTTTACCAAGATCATCGCGTCGAACCTTTTCGATTGTCAAGTCTTCAAATGGTTTTTCCGGCATAAAATTCTCCCAGGCGAAAGATGTACTATCTTATATAAGTAGTATACATCAGAACCTGAGTTTTTATTAATTGTAAAACAACAAGGCTTACGCGCATCTTTGACCATAACGTAAGCCTTGTTGTTTTGAAAAAATCACCTAGATTTCGACCAGTTTTTTTACCACTTCCATATTCAACCCGTTATCTAGCGGACTGATTCTTGCAACCTTCACATCCTGGGCAGTAAACACCATTTGTTCCTGAATAGCATAATAGCTGGCAATAATATTGGACGGTATGGGCGGACGCGGTTTACGGCGCTCCAAACGCCCATACCTCCGGTAATTCCAGTTAGCCCAAGCCAGCATGACCAAAAACATCGCTAACGCAAAGACAAAAACCAGAAACAACATATTTTCTGTGCCTTCAATAATGTCCGGTGAAAAAAGCTTGGCGTACAAGGAGCGTCCACCTAAGATCCAAACAACCGCAGAAAGGAATGTTTGAAAAAAGTATAAAAAAACAACCCAGATCGAAGCCGAAGCCAATACCTCTAAGCCACGGATAATCGGCTTCTGCAAAATCGGTTGATTAATTACCAGTTGGGTTTCCAACGCAGCAGCTTCTTCAGTTTCTCGAGCTTTAGTTAAGAAAATCATTTGTATAATGTTATAAAAAAGCAACCCGGTAATAATTACAATTGCACTTATTATAACAAAGAATACTGCTATATTTTTGATTAACAACTGTTCAGGAGTCTGAATGTACCCAAAGACATAGCCAAGATACAGCACAATGACCACTAATAGAAGACCTGCAATAATAGCCATAAGCTTGCTGCCTAAAATCCGGTACAAAATTCCACTGGTATTCAAAAGCTCCCTCCTTTCGCATGAATGCACATTATAATTTGGTGAAGATCCCCCTGTCAGGACTGGTCCAGACAGCTGGCTGTCCCATTTTTCGGAATAATGCCCGTGGTGCTGCATATACGGTAGCAAAAGCCGTCAATAGCCAATAGGCGAAGGGATACCAAATAACCCAAAACAAATAACCCGGAATAGATTTCTCATATTTTTGGTCAATAGTTAAACCGATGAGAAACTGCAGCAGACATATAAAAGCAAGCATCGAGCCTTTCCATTCCGGAAAAATACGCACCTCCGGCAAGCCGGTTGGATAAGTTAAGTTAACAAGCCCGACAATCCCCAGTAAAACAAAAACATATGACCAGATGATGGATAACACATACTCTAGATATACCGGCCATAAACGGCGTTGTTTCCAGCTTTTCCAGATATCACGGTGCCGGTGGATAACTTCTACACCGCCTTGTGCCCATCTGACTCTCTGCCGCCACAAGCCGCTGACCGTCTCTGGCACTAAAATCCAACACAATGCATTCGGTTCATAGCGGATATCCCAGAACCGTTTTTCCAGTTTCCACGTAATATTAATATCATCAGTAATCATGTCGGCATCCCATAAACCGGCGTCAAAAATAGCTTGCTTACGGAAAGCAACAATTACGCCAGACACAGTCAACACCTTGCCTAAAATCCGCTGGGTGCGTTTAATCATCCCGATGATCGAGGAGTATTCACCCACCTGAATTTTTGCCAACAGGGATGTGCGGTTTCTCACCCGGGGATTACCGGTAACTGCCCCCACGCGGGGACCATTAAAATGACTGACCATCCAGTGCATCGCCCAGGGGTCAAGATACGCATCCGCATCAATGCAAAGCAGGATATCCCCTCTGCTGGCCAACGTCCCATAACGCAGCGCCGAAGGTTTACCTACATTTTCATTTAGCAATAATACCCGTACTCGTTCCTCGTTAGCTTCAATTTCTTGGACAATAGCTGCTGTAGAATCTGTACTTGCATCATCAAGAACGATAATTTCAAAATTAGGATATTGAGAACTAAGTACAGCTTCGATCGTACTGCGGATAGCGTCTTCTTCATTGCGGGCAGGAATCAACACCGATACCAGCGGATATTCTTTTAATTCTGGTACCTGTTTTTCTCCTCGCTCCCGTCGCAAATAAAAATACGATGCGCCAATCATCCAGACAATACTCATTGCCAATGGGTAATAGAAAACATAGTTCTCTACTAACTCAAGCCAGCTATATGTTTCCATCCTGTTTCACCCCCTGGTCTTAAATTATTCTGAAAAAACGTTCTCCGGATAGTATGCAATATGAATGGCGCCTTTTTTCTTCAGCGCTTTTGTAAATCGATTTATTTCATCTGCGCTTAGCCAGCGGTTTTTATTCCAATCATAAGTTTGCAATTTAAACACGGTTTTTTGCGCATTCTGCGGATTCCTTAATGCCGCTGTTGCTAACTCTTCCAGCCAGCCAACCGGATCCTCATATTCTTTTTCTAAATAGGGATAAGCCATAATCACCGTATAATCATAGGTCTCCAGGTATTGATCGTAATTTTGACCCAGCCATTCTTCTGCTTCGGGTTCAGTAATAAGGATAGGGTAAATATTGCGGGCACTACCAAGATTATTCCGGTATTCTTTCGCTGCAGCCTGTAGTTTTACCGTCAGACCGGTAAGCGCATTAGTTTTCATTTTTATCCAGCGGTCATTTAATTCCGGGTTAGCTTTCAGTAATTCGGGAGTAAGCTCCAAACCTGTCTCAGTTTTAAATACTTGCTTGGCTGCGGGTGAGAAATCCTCAAAATCATTTAGGTATACATCATCCTGAAATAGTATGCCATTGATATCACTGTATTTCACAAGATCAGTAACCATCGCTGCCAGGCGATCACTCACTTCCGGGCTAAAGGGAGTTGCCCGGCGATACCAGCCCAGATTTTTTGCTTCATAGGCCACAACCGCTGCTTCCGGGTTCTCATCGATAATCCATTGCGCCGCCAGTGTCGGCAGCCATGCATAAATTGTAAAACGGCCTTCTGCCCGCAAGCGTGCAACCGCATGGCTAAAAAGATCGCCCCTAACTGGAGCTGCCGTGGTATAAAAATATACACTTTCAATATTGCCTGATCCACTCTCATCACTGAAGGCTTGCAGGTAAACGGTATTCGTACCGGAAACCAAGAGGCGGTCAATGGCCAAATTTAAATTTTCTTCCGTTTGTTCTGCACTATCCGGATCATAAATTATGTCTAGATCCAGTTGCGCGGCTTTGACCGGCGCCTTACCGGCTGTGTTAACTAATTGAGCAAACCTTTTCTTGGACGGATTATTTGTTATGATGATACGATTGGCTTCTTCCAGCGCCTGTTTTCCGGGACGGTTAACCCCATCATTCAAGGCAAAGCAGGCTTCGAAGCCTGCCGCGAAAGCTTCCTCAATCGTTAATTGGGTGTAGGCCCCAAAAGGCCAAACTAGCGCTTTGGCTGTATGTCCCAATTCTCTTGCCAACACTGTTTGCGTTGCCGCAAAATCACTTACTACCCGTTGCCGGTAGTCGGCAACCGATTCGTATTTCCCCTCTTTATATTGCAGATTACCTAACAGCGGTCCCCGATCTCCTTGGGGAGTAGTGATAGTAAAACGATGTGCCGCATGAGAATGAGACGCAATAGTAATCAACCCGGAAGATTCCATCTCCCGAATTTGCTGCCATGTCAGCAACGGTCCCAGTTCGGCAGGCGCGTAATCCAGCCATGATGTTACAATGGCCATCATCCCCGGATAATTATATTCTTTCAGTAAGGGAAATACTTTTGTATAAAAGGACTGATACCCGTCATCAAAGGTTAGCATCACCGGCTTAGCCGGCAGCTTCTCCTCCCCCTTTGCTGCAGCAATATATTCTTCCAGCGAAATAGGCGTATAGCCATTTTCCTTCAAGTAATCCAAATGGCTTCTCAGGGCAGCAGGCGTTACAGTATAAATATTATTGCCGGGCTTTTCGGCAACATCATGATAGCATAAAATAAGAACATCGTTTGCCGCAGCCGGTAAACTAACGGAAAATAATACTCCCAGCAGGCATAACAGCGATATCCACACTTTTCTGTTCATCCAAAATAAACCTCCTAACTACCACGTGAAATAGTAACTAATATCAAATTGCCGATCAGCAAATTGGAGTTTTCCTCCTGTATTTGTTGAGTAACCGGTGCGTAAGCCGTAGCCGGCACCAATCACTACTGCTTGACTGCGTGAGAAAGTACAACCATACTCCAAACGGACAGCAGGATTAAAATCAATAGGCTCCGGCCGGTCGCGTCCCCAGCCCAAATCCAGCGAGGTTTCCCAATAGTGCTTAGGGTAATGCCAACGCTGGCGCAAGCCTGCGCCATAACTTTCCCGTGTCTCCGGACTTTCATAAACAGGTTCAACACCATTGATCTCCTGCTTTTTATAATTGTCCCTGCCAAAATAACTAAACCAGCTC
This sequence comes from Sporomusa sp. GT1, assembly GCF_014634905.1. Lineage (NCBI taxonomy): Bacteria > Bacillati > Bacillota > Negativicutes > Selenomonadales > Sporomusaceae > Sporomusa > Sporomusa sp. GT1. Next base: position 603,613 of record NZ_BMBX01000001.1, read on the forward strand.
TGCGTTTTTTTCGCATTATTAATCATGATATGTTCCCATTCCAGACTAAACCCGCTGCGGCGATTGCTGTCACTGTAATTGGCGGTAGTTGCCGTAACGCTAGCTATATCCCGGGTACCTATTTGACGGTTAAATCCCAGCTGGTATTCTGTCATCATAATCCGGTTTTCCAATGCTTGTACATCGGCTACCGGCACACGATTGGCGGCAAAATCCAACCAGCTATGTTCACCAAAATAGTAATTGCCGACAAAACGATAACCGTTAAGTGTCCCATGATTGCGGCTTTGATCCAACCACAGCTGCGCCGTGTGTTTCATATCCACATATCGTCCACCGACAGAAAAAGTTTTCAGGGTATCTGCGCCATCATTATCAAAAATCCGGCTGGCAGCCACTCCGGCCAATGCAAAGAAACGATCACCAAGCCGTTGTTCGCTAATGATTTGACCGGTGCGAACCTCATTGCCTTTATAATCGCTACTGCTGGAAAAAGAAGAATATATATCGCCCTGCAGACGCCGGTCAAACCGGCCAACCGCCTGAGCCAGAACCGTGTTGGTGCTATATTCACCATTTAGTTCCTTAAGCGCGCTTCTGGCAACACGATAGTCACCAACGGTAACCGCTGAATTAACAATACCGCCAGCCGCTACAGGCTGCGCATTCGGCAGCACCGCCAAGGCTTCATATTGCTCGCAGGCTTCCCGTATCAGTCCATTATTATAAAGCGCAACCGCAAAACGCTGGCGAACTATTGTATGCTCAGGATAACTATTGATGATTGCATGATACAAATTTTTTCCTGCCTCATGTCGCCCCATTTCAAAGAAACTATTAGCATCATAGGCAACATTCAGGGCTTGCTCAATGCCGGTATTAATAATTTCAGTATATAATTCCATTCCGGTTTTCTTATTTTTCCCTGACAATAAATACGAATAGGCCAAGCTATGTTTGTCACTTAATAGTGGTTCTTCATCATCCCAGATGCTGCGATAAACACCAATGGCTTGTTGGGGCAGGTTATACCGCAAATAAGAGTCGGCTAACGCCCGCCGCCCATATACAGGGATACTGCGATAATCTGGCCATAGACGCTCTGCTTCCGTAATCGCCGTTTTATAATCGCCGTTTAAGAACAACGCCAAAATATAATCACACTGCATCTGAATGGTTGCCGAACCATCCTGAATCGTCGGACGCAGGAGTATCACTGCATGATGATACTCCTCATTTCTGATACATTGTGCCGCCATTCCCCCCCGCAGTGACAACATTGATTGCACCGGATACTTTTCTTTGCTCCCATTAATCAGCGCCAGGGCTTTATCAATAACCGCAACCGCGCCAATCGCATCACCGCGCAAAAACAGCAGCCTGGCTTTGCCGCTATAGACCTCCAGATTGTCAGGCTGTTCTGTCAGCAAGGTCTCATAAACTATATCGGCTTCCTCACTTTTACCCATATAAGCCAGACTTTCTGCTTCCCAGAGCCTGACCTTCTGATTTCCGTCTTGGACTAATCGGTGGTATAACTGCCATGCCTCATTATAGCGCTCAAGTTTAAAATAAGCGCCGGCCACATTGACGCTTACATAATCGGGAACAGCTTGCGGCATATGCAGTAATTGGTTTTCATAAATCCGAACGGCAGTTGCATAATCCCCAGCCCAACAAGCAACAACAGCATAATCAAACCACATGGTTTTCTGTACGCCGGCATACTCGGACAAAGTTTCAAATATAGCCAGTGCCGGTTCATACTGTCCATCCCGCGCCAATGCCACCGCATAATCCTGCGCCGCCTGCCAGTTTCCCCGCTGTTCTTCATAATTTTGCCTCATCAACGCCAGTGAAGGTTGCATTCCCGCCACAGCAGGTGCAGCCTGCGTAGTGTTGCTGAGACAAAGACTCAACACAGCCCCTAACAAAGCTGCCTTAACTTGCATCTTACCAAACTCCCTTATATGATAAATTATTGTCCTTCTAATATATTCTTAGTATCGTCATCGTCACTCTATAGCGACCCCACCTTTCAGAGGGTTTGCCTACTATAGTTTCATAACACTGTTAATGGGCTTTCTCTTTGCACCTTAACTTTGTTATAATAAAAATAGAATAAACTAAAATGCATAACTGGAGGATAGAACAATGGTTTGTCAAAAATGCAATGCCACTATTCCGGCTGGTGAGGAAGTCAAGCACCGGGGACAGACGCTGTGTGAAGACTGTTATGTGGAAGCGCTGGAACCGCCGCGCAGTTGTGATGTAGCTGCCGTATACAGTGCTAAGTCGGCACGCAAGGCAGCAGGCCAGGAAGGCACCGACGGCCTGACCGACCTGCAAAAAGCTCTCTATAATTATGTCCAAGCCGAAGGCCCGGTTACGCATGACCAGGTTATGCAGAAACTGAGCATATCCCGGCTGCAGCTTGAAAAAAATTTTGCTGTCCTGCGTCATTGTGAACTGCTGCGTGCTTTTCGGGAAAACGGCCAGGTGTTTATAACTGTCTGGACCGCAGGCGGCCCTGGCGAAATGCAGCTAACTGACCACTAACCTAGACCTGCCTGCTGTTTCGCGTAAAAAACTGTTTTCACTAAGGTGTGCGCGGTCGTTATGCATGAAAAATTAACATATCATTAAACAACAATAATTATTATATAATAATATATGCCAATTATGTCAATTAGACTGCTGATATAAATTCATGGGCCGACATTTATACAGACTGATCAATTGACCGAAAAACAGAACAAAACAAGCTGCATTTCCCTTCGGGGTATGCCGCCTGTTTTGAGCCTGCTTCACAACTTGCATGCAGTGTTCCTAGAAGCTGCTATGGGCTCATAAGTAAGAGAAATTCCATGAAGCGGCCCTGGTTCTTCTACAAGGGCTTTCGGTCTGTGTGACCTTTTGTTGGTGTGACCATCTGCCTGCCAGCATTACCGGGGACTAGCCCTGTCACTCTGCGGTTATCAGATTTTTTCCGGCTGATTCGGTGAAGAACGAGTCCCAATCTATGCACACCGGTATTTTTATGGTAAACTAATTTATTTTCCCATAGCAAAGGTTACTATTTGATGGCAACCATGCTTTTTTTCTATTTTGGTTTCCATCCATTTCCCTCCCATCTCGCCACGTTGGTCTAGAACGTGGTATTTTTTGGGAATAATGATTGTGCATGTTTATTGTACAAGTTTATTGTAGTTTAATATCAAATTAAAGTCAAGGGGAGTGTTCTTTATTTTTAAATTAAACGTAGAAGAAGTGGCTTTGCGTTTAAAACAAGCACGCGATGATAAAAAGCTAACTACTGCTGAAGTCGCAAAGAACACTGGCCTGTCCAGCGGAAATATAAGTAGCTGGGAAAACGGAAAATTTCTTCCTAGCGCTACTGCTCTATATTTATTATCAAATCAATATGGCATTACGGTTGATTGGATATTAAAGGGGGATATCACTGCACCAATGCCAGCGCAAAAAGTCGAGGCCATAATTGACCCCGACTTAAAAATGATGATAGATGTCCTGCAAAATCTTATGCTGAGCGGCGATCCAGACCTGCGCGGCTGGGCAAAGGTACAGTTTAAACGCGCTTTTGGTGAGCAGGCCGCTGCCGTAGAGGAAAAAAACAACACGACTACCGCTTCTGACGATACAACAAATTGACGAGAAACAGCTGCCCGCATTAGTTCCTTAGTCGCATATAAAACGGTTCCCCAATAGTGAACAGTATCATATGGCCGTAGCTCATAGGTCAGATATGTTAATCTTAATTTTTACTGACAAAAATACCAAAGGAGCCGTGCTGAAACTCTTACGTTTCAGCACGGCCCCTTTTCTTTACCTATGATTTTCCGTATAATGCTGCCAACTGCTTCTTTACATCGGCATTAGCCAAATATTCGTCATAAGACATTTGGCGGTCTACTATACCATTGGGCGTAATCTCAATAATACGGTTAGCTATCGTTTGAATAAACTGATGGTCATGAGACACAAACAAAACAGTGCCGTCATAATTGATTAAGCCGTTATTCAATGAGGTAATCGACTCTAAATCCAGGTGATTGGTTGGCTCATCCAACAAGAGGACATTGGCGCCGCTCAGCATCATTCTCGCCAGCATACACCTTACCTTCTCTCCACCTGACAAAACATTGGCTTCTTTCAGGCTTTCCTCACCGGAAAAGAGCATGCGTCCCAAAAAGCCTCTAATAAAGGATTCTTCCTGATCACGGGAAAACTGTCTTAACCAGTCTACGAGGTTTAACTCCACACCGTCAAAATACTGGGAGTTATCCTTAGGCAGGTAAGCCTGACTGGTAGTTACACCCCATTTAAAGGAACCGCTATCAGGCTCAAGCTCTTCCATGAGAAGCTTGAACAGGATGGTTTTTGCCATTCCTTCCGGACCGACAAAAGCAATTTTATCCCCTTTATTGACAGTGAAGCTAATATCATTCAAGCTTTGTTCTTCGTCCAGCTTTTTGCTGAGATTTTCTACTGTCAGCAGCTGCGCCCCGGCTTCCCGGTCAGGCTTGAACGCTATGTACGGATATTTGCGGGAGGAGGGTTTAATATCATCCAGTGTAATTTTTTCCAGCAGCTTTTTCCGGGAAGTGGCCTGTTTGGACTTAGACGCATTGGCACTAAAGCGCTGGATAAAGTTCTGCAAATCCTTAATCTTGTCTTCTTTGCGTTTATTGGCTTCTTTAGCCAACTGCAACGCCAACTGACTTGATTCCAGCCAAAAATCATAGTTGCCCACATAGAGCTGGATATTCTGAAAATCGATATCGGCAATATGGGTACATACCTGATTTAAAAAATGCCTGTCATGTGACACGACAATAACGGTGTTCGGGAAATCGGCCAGGAAATCTTCCAGCCAGCTGATGGATTCGATATCCAAATGGTTGGTCGGTTCGTCCAGGAGCAGAATATCAGGATTGCCAAACAGAGCTTGAGCTAAAAGTACCCTTACTTTTTCATTGCCGCTGATATCTCCCATTTTAAGCTGATGCAGCTCTTCCTTAATCCCCAAGCCGTTCAGTAATTTCGCAGCCTCAGTCTCGGCATCCCAGCCGTCGAGTTCCGCAAACTCACACTCCAGTTCGGACACTCTAATCCCGTCTGCATCGGAAAAATCCGGCTTAGCATACAGTGCATCTTTTTCTTCCATAATGGCATATAAGCGGGAATGGCCCATAATGACGGTTTTTAATACTTCAAATTCATCAAATTCATAGTGATTTTGCTTAAGTACTGCCAACCGCTCGCCGGGGGTGATAGCCACTTCACCGGCAGACGGCTCGATTTCACCTGACAGCACTTTCAAGAGAGTTGATTTGCCGGTTCCGTTCGCGCCAATGAGACCATAGCAATTGCCTGGCGTAAATTTTATATTGACATCTTTGAACAGAATGCGTTTGCCAAATTGTAATGTTAAGTTGCTTGTACTAATCATTGCTTTACCTTATCTTTCTTAATAATCACTTGAAGAATAATTGTAACATATTCTTGAAAAAAAATAAAGCCGGCCATGACGGCGAGCTTTTCTTAATCTATCAGAATAGGTAACTCAAAACAATAACAGACTAACGGCCATAACCAGCATCCCCAGTACCAGACCGAACATTTCACTGTGTCCAGTACCTGATTCGCGGGCCATTGGCAGTAATTCATCCAGTGATATATATACCATAATACCGGCAACCGCGGCAAAGGTAACTCCCAGAACCATTTCATTTAAGAAGGTTTTTAAGACAATATAGCCCAGTAAGCCTCCCACAGGTTCTGCCAGCCCGGATAACAGCGAATAGCCAAATGCCTGCAGGGTATTGCCTGTGGCATAATAGATCGGCAAAGCCACCGACATACCTTCCGGGATATTGTGAATGGCAATAGCGGCCGCCAAAGATACCCCTAAAGCCGGATCATCCAGAGTGCCGATGAAGGTAGCCAAGCCTTCAGGGAAATTGTGCAGCGCAATGGCAAAAGCGGTAAACAACCCCATCCGTTTTAGCTTTTCCGCCGAAAGCTTCTGGGTTTCCTGCGCCGCATTAACATCGACCTCATGGTAGCTCATGTGCTCCGGCACCAGTTTATCCAGCAGTATGGATAGCAAAATGCCGCCGAAGAAGCTGGCAATGGTTATCCACTTGCCCATAGGATCGCCCATATGAGCAATCAGTGAACCCTCGGCTTGGCGCAAGAGTTCAACAAAAGAAACATAAATCATGATCCCGGCCGAAAAGCCCAGCCCGACAGACAGCAGCCTGGTATTATTCCGTTTTACAAGAAAAGCCAGTAAGCCGCCCACACCGGTTGCCAAACCGGCTATCGAAGTTAATATAAATGCTAAAACCACATTGTCGCTCATATCGTCCCCGCCATTCCTGCATTACTAGTTTCAACCAAGTAGAGAAAGTACGTAGCGGCCAATAAATCGGCAACCCCGCCTGGACTAATATTTCGGGCAATAAATAGTTCATCCAGTTCTGCAATTTTCGCCCTGCCTGTACCGGCAAGCATACCCCCATGCCTCATTATCCATTTAGCCCGGTTTTTCACATCAAGCAAAACTTCCATGCTATGACGGTTTAAAATCGTAGTATCTTCGACCACCGTCATTAAACTCACCAGCGTATGTACCAAGGCGTCATTCAAAGACAGCCCTGCGGCTAGCGCCTGCTTTAATACCGGCAGACCATGCTCCCGAATACTGGGGATTCCGCTCTCCACTTCGCCGCGGATACCGGTTACTCCATATTGCAGGTACAGCTTTTCGCCGGCAGTCAGCCTGACCGTCTCTCTCGCCGGCAGCACCGCCAGCTCTCTGCTCACAATGCCTTGCGCCATAGCGGCGGCTGTATCAAGAATTTGTTCCCCGGTAACGGTTGCTGACTGTTTCAAGGTATATGCAGCGGCAGCCGTCAGTATCCCCAGCAGGAACAGCAGCCCTTTTTGGGTGTTAACACCGCTTGTGGCCTTCATCATCCGGGCTTCACCGTCTTTGCCGATATATCGCAGCACCGGCAATAACTCTGCCGGCAAACCATCGTGCCGGTATCCGGCGGCGGCACAGCGGAACATACTGCCGGCCAGCGCACTGCTGCTCATCAAAAAGGAAAAGAAATCCATATCGTTGTGCGCACCGGCATTATCCCGGTCTACCAACCCCGGCGCCGGTGTGCAGGCCGCTTCCATCAGCATGGCTTCAACAGCCCATGCACCTATATCCCAAACAGCTTGTGGCCAGGGGTCGGTGGCTGTCGCCGCAAAAGCTGCCAACCTTGCCTGAACATTAGCTTTAATTTCCTCAAGCGTATGTTTGTTGGAACGGCGGCACATTACTGCAGGCTCACCGCACAGAAAACAGGTACGTTCCCGCTGGCCCAAGGTACTGCGGGAAATTTGCCTGCCGTCTGCACTAAATACATCAATATCAAACAGCCGGGCATGAAAACCGGCTTCTTCAATAGCAATACAGGAGCGTTTAAGTTCGTCCGGACTACCGTCCGCGACCAATACCGCTGCCGGGCCTGTCGGCCAATACATAAACCGTTCTTCCACAATATCAATGCTGCTGCTCCCGGCAATAATCCTGAATCTATTGACCGCAGTCTGCAGCAATTGCCGTACCACCGGACTATCTTTGACAGACCCGGGAATATTAGCAGTAAAACTGACTACCGGTAATTGATAACTACAGCGCAGTTCAGCCTGAAGGGAAGCAAGCCGTTCTTTGGCTGCTAATACGTCTTCCAGCGTTATTTGTTTCAACTGCCCACCCCTCCCTATTTCTCCTCCAATTCTACCATATTTTTTTCGAAATATAAATTTTATCTATTTTTCACTTTGGGATTAAAGTGCTACTATATACAGGAGAGCTTACAGATGGTATATTCATTCCATGAATCAAGGTGAATACATGTATAAACAATTGTTATCCATTTTTCTCCTGGCTATAACCGGCGGCTTGTTATTTAACCTGCTGCATTTGCCTTTGCCCTGGACGTTAGGCCCGCTGGTTATAACCATTGTCTGGAAATCAGCTTTAAAGAAAACCGTTTATTGGCCGAAGAAATTACGCAACATGGGCATGGTTGTCCTGGGATATATGATGGGCAGCCCCTTTACCCCGGCAGTCGGCCACCAGGTGCTGCAGCAATTGCCGCACATGCTGCTAATGACAACAACACTGATTGTCCTTTGTTTAGCCACAGGCTATGTATCCGGACGGTATACCGATGTTGGCCTGGCCAACAGCCTGATTGGCAGCCTGCCTGGCGGCTTGTCCCAAATGTCGGTTATTTGTGAAGAAACCAAAGGGACTGATGTGTCCGTAGTTACCCTGATGCAGACAGTGCGGGTGATTACCGTCATCTTTGTCGTCCCCGTGCTGGCACTGCACGGCATTACCGGTCAAATGACTACAGCCGGCGCACGGTTGGTTACACCCATGGGCAGTGATGAACTGCCGGTACTGTTCTTTTTTCTGCTAACCATTCTTGGCTTAATAAAATTAGCCAAATGGATCAGACTAGCTAATGTATATGTCCTTGTACCTGTTTTGGGAACAGCGCTACTGGTATTGGCAGGCATACATGCGCCTGTTTTGCCTTCCCCGGTGATTGCTCTGGCACAGATTTTCGTTGGTATTCGCATGGGCAGTGATGTTGACTTCAACAGTCTGACCAACTGGAAAACCATTGCCGTGGTCAATCTGCTTACAGTGTTAACGGTAATCGGCCTGCTGTTAGGCATTTCCTACGCCTTCTCCCTGATATACCCGATGTCATTTGTGACGGCATTTATCAGCATGGCCCCGGGAGGTATGTCGGAGATGGGTTTGACAGCCCTGGCAGCCAACGCCGATCTAGCCACCGTTGTTGCCTACCAATTGTTCCGGTTGCTCTTTATTTTGCTGGCCGGTGTACCTGTTACCAAATGGTTGATACTAAAAACCCAGTTAATGCGGGGTTAATCCAGTTTGCGCTCTATATCCTTCAACCGGGCAAAAAACTTTTCCACTTTACCGATTTCTCCGGTTACCTCATATTCATAAAGCCAGCCGGCCGCCTCACTGCGGCTTTCCACAAACCGCACATCCACCAGGCATTCTTCGCCTACAATAACTGCACGCCGCGGCTCCAGGGGTGTAATAATACTTTCAGTTGTTTTTACAAATTTACGCAATATAGTAACCTCACTTATTTTTGCTTTTTATTATACAAGACAGGCTGTCAGCCGTCACTCTTTAACTATCTTTTCCTTGACTTTTTCTTGCTTTCATATTACATTGTTGGTGTCGAAACCTCAAAATGAGGTTAAACTATGACAAAGTGGTGATTGCATTCATGTCGGAAAGAATGAACTTACAGGATGTTCTGAGGGAATATGGCATTCCCCTGGCAACCCTCAATGTAACAGCATCGCATCAAGATTGTTTGGCTCTCCGCGAACGCCTGATGGCCATCCGCGACCTAAGTCATGGCAAAGAACAGGGCTATCTTGAAGTCGCCTGTACCTTTTATATTGATGTCCATGATATTGATCGCTACTTAGCAGGAGAGTTGCCTAATTTAGCAGAAATATACACTTTCCCTGAAGATGTAAAGACCCATAAGGAGGAGTAACATTACTAATGAAAAAATTATTATTGCTGACTTTTGTTTTCATGTTTGCTTTTAACGCCGTAAGTTTTGCCGCAATCGGTGGTTCCAGGAAAGCTCCGTCTTTCAAAGCGCCGCCAACCCAATCTTCCCCTGTCAAAAATAACAATTCCGGCGATTATAAGCCTTCAGCCCCGGCACAAAGCTATAATGAAAAAGCACCGGCAGCTGCAGCTAAACCCAATCCCCAGACCGCAGCTGCACAGCAAGCCACTACCGGTGGCGGCTTCCTTCGTACTGCCGGTCTCCTCGGCGGCGGCATGCTGTTAGGCAGTATGCTGGGCGGTATGTTCGGCTTTGGCGAATCAGGCATGTTTGCCAGTATAATGGGCATAGTATTCAATGTCATCTTGCTTGCCGCCGTATTTATGGCCGGACGGTATCTGTGGGATAAATTCAAAAACAGGGATAAACAAGCACGACGCTAAGTAAAAATTACCGGGCTGCAATGAATTGCAGCCCGGTTTTTATTTGTTTAACAGAAAATTCCCTGTTCTTCTATGGTTAAAAAAAAATATTTCCACATACTTTTTCAGCAACATTTTTAGTGGGATATGGTAGACACTAGGCGAATAATATACTATAATTAAATTCATGTTTTAAATTTTTATTTAAAATTCCAAACAGGCTATTGAAGAAAGAGGGTGAATACAGCGAAAGCACAAGTAAGCACTGAAAAGCCCACTGTTAATAAAATTATTGAAGCCGCAATTCCTTTGTTCGCGACCAAAGGATTGGCTGCCGTCTCGGTAAAAGAGTTGGCTGATGCCGCAGGAGTAAACATTGCACTGATTTCTTATTATTTCGGCGGAAAGGAGAACCTGTATGCTTTTGTACTGGAAAAACAGTTAGCCATACTTGAAAACATGATTGACAGCATCAGTAACGAAGATATTTCTCCGATTATGAAGATAAGACAGTTTGCTGCCCTGCTAATTGTGACTCATAAAGAAAATCCCTACATAGACCGTCTTTTTTTTGTTGAAATCTTCAATCCCACAAAATATTTCGACAGTACTGTGAAAATCGCCGCCCATCGCCTGCACGCCTTTTTACAGGACTGCATCAAGGATGCGATAAGCAAAGGTGAATTTCGGTCTGATATTAAACCGGACTTTGCTGCCATATCTCTGATGAAAATATTGCATCTGTCATTTTCCCCACAGCATGTTTGCGGCAATTTACTGCCAAACAAGGAAGACAATGCTGAACAATATGCAGCCCAGGCACTTGAAATCTACTTATATGGAGTAACAAACTAATTTCACATTTATCAATGAGAGGAGAAATAAGGGTGAACCGAAAAAGCATTATATGGCTGACTGTGCTGTTCTTGATGGTAACAGCAGGCTGCAGTAAGCAGCAAAGTGCCCGTCCAGCGCAGGAAGTTGTCGTCAAGGCCATGCAGGTTATTCAGCAGGATACACCTGTTACATACGAGTTTGTTGGTGAAATTATCGCCAAAGACGAAGTCCAGGTCAAATCAGAAGTCTCTGGCAATATCTCCCGTAAATTTGTCAACGGCGGCGATACCATTCGTGCCGGACAACCGCTGTTTGAAATTGACCGTCGCAAATATGCGGCGGCGGTAGCCGATGCCCAGGCGCAGGTGGCCCAGGCGCAGGCTTCGTTTAGCAATATCCAGCGCGATGTTACCCGCTATCAAAACCTGGCAAGTCAAGGGGGCATAGCGATTCAGATTCTGGATACGACTGTGTCGCAGGCCGAACAGGCAGAAGCTTTGGTAAAGGCGTATCAGGCCAAACTGGAACAAGCCCAGAATGATTTGTCAGACACCTTAATCGTATCACCGGTAGATGGCCGGATTGGCGTAAACGAGTTAAGTGTCGGCGGCTATGTTCAGGCCGGCAGTACTGTACTGGCAACTGTCTCAACAGTCAACCCCGTACAAGTGCGCTTCAGCATGAGTGAAAATGAATATTTGAAATTTGCCAAAATGGGCACTTCCCCGGATGCCTGGGGACAAAACCTTAAACTGATTCTCAGCGATGGCAGCGAGTATCCACTTCCCGGCCATCTGGAACAAATTGACCGGGGAATGGCCAATCAAACCGGTACTCTGGCCATGAAAGCCGCTTTCGATAATCCAAACCAATTGCTGGTCCCCGGCATGTTTGCCAGAATAATGGCCATTGGTGAAACCCGGCAGGGAGCATTGCTGATTCCCCAGCGGGCTGTTCAGGAAATGCTGGGGAAAACCTTTGTCACTGTTGCCGGCGCCAATAAGGAAGCAGTAACAAAGCCGATAAAATTAGGACCTAAAATTGGCAATCTGCAAGTTGTCGAAGAAGGGCTTACTCCCCAGGATATCGTTGTTATCGAAGGATTTGCGAAAACCCAGCCAGGTTCACCGCTTAACATCACCATGATCGGACTAAATGATCTGACTATTCCAGGCACGAAGTAAGGAGGCGGGTTCATGGCAAAGTTTTTTATTAATCGACCTATCTTTGCGATTGTTATCGCGATTCTCATTACCTTGACAGGCGGTGTTGCCGCCTTTTTCCTGCCAATTGCCCAATATCCGCAGATTACGCCGCCACAGGTCAGTGTCAGTACCGCCTATACCGGCGCTAATGCTGATGTCGTAGAGAAAACGGTAGCCCAGGTCATCGAACAACAGGCCAACGGCGTAGAAGGTGCAGTGTCGATGACCTCCACCAGTGCCGATACAGGCCGCTACTCCCTCAATCTCAAATTCGAATTAGGACAAAATCCTGATATGGTGACAATGTACACCCAAAACCGGGTAGCTCAGGCGAATTCCGGCTTACCTCAGGATGTGCAGCTTATGGGCGTAACAACCCGCAAGGTTTCGCCTGACACAGCTTTGTATTTTTCTCTTGTTTCCCCTCAGGGCAGCTATGACAGCGTGTTTCTCAAGACTTACGGCAGTATCAACATCATTGATGACATCCGCCGGGTTAAAGGTGTCGGTGATGTTGCCGAATATGGCACCGACTATAGTATGCGGGTTTGGCTCAAACCGGATAAATTGGCCCAGCTGGGAATTACGGCTACTGACATCGCTAATGCCATAAAAGAGCAGAATGTGCAGGCACCGGCCGGTACCATTGGCCAGCTCCCCTCAATACCGGAGCAGGAATTCCAATATACGGCCAGTGTTCAGGGCCGTCTGACCACCGAAGAAGATTTTAAGAAAGTTATCATTCGCATGCACTCGGACGGGTCGGCGATCTATTTAGGCGATATCGCCACCATTGAATTAAGTTCTAAGGATAATTCGTTTAAAAGTAATTTTGACGGCAAAGATGCTGTTGTGTTTGCAGTCCAGCTCACGACCGATGCCAACGCTCTGGAAACAATCAGCGGTGTACGGCAGGTCATTGACGATGCGGCCAAACGTTTCCCGCCAGATCTGGAATATCGCATCCTTAACGATAGCACCGAATATATTAAAGAGTCTCTGGAAAAGGTGTTCCATACCTTCCTGGAAGCCCTTGCGCTGGTATTGGTTATTGTTTACCTATTCCTGCAAAATTGGCGCGCCACCTTGATTCCAATGCTCGCAGTTCCCGTATCCCTGATCGGAACCTTTGGCGCCTTTGTGGTATTAGGATTTTCCATCAATACACTGACCCTGTTTGCCATGGTACTGGCCATCGGTCTGGTAGTTGATGACGCCATTGTCGTTGTGGAAGCCGTTGAGCACCATATGCGGCATTCCGGCCTAAATCCCAAGGAAGCGACAATCCGGGCGATGGAAGAGGTATCCGGTCCGGTTATCGCCATTGCTTTCGTGCTTGCGTCTGTTTTCATTCCTGTTGCCTTTTTCACAGGAACGACCGGCGTTCTGTATAAGCAATTTGCCTTAACCATTGCTGTTTCGATGGCCTTGTCGGCCATTGTAGCCCTGACACTGACACCGGCATTATGCGCCATGTTTTTAAAGCCATATACAGGTGAAGCTCGCACCGGCATGTTGGGCAGATTTTTTGATCGTTTCAACAAATGGTTTGAGCGGATAACCGAAAAATATTCCGATGGTGTCCGCCATTCAATTCGCCGGGCCAGTCTATGGGGTGTAGGACTAGCAGTAATCGTCATATTGTGTGTCGGTATGCTGCGGGTTATTCCGTCCACTTTTGTTCCTAATGAAGATCAGGGCTTCATGTTATCTGTCGTCAGCCTGCCGGAAGGGGCTAATATGAACCGCACCCGGGCAATTGCCAAGCAGGTCGGCGAAATCTACCGGTCACTGCCCGGCGTGAAAACCACCGGGGAAATAGCCGGTTTTGATATGCTGGCCGGTGGTCAAAAGCCGAACGGCGCGATGGTAATTGCCGGCCTGGAACCATGGGCAGACCGTCCAACACCTGATACACAGTTAAACGCCATTCTGGGGCAAGCCATGGCTAAGGTAAGCAATATACCTGAAGCTACCGTTTTCGCCTTTAACCCGCCTGCCCTGCCGGGAATCGGCAGCGTCGGGGGGTTAACCTTAATGATTCAGGACAGGGGCGGCGCGCCGCTGGACGAAATGAGCAATGTGTCCCAGCAATTTATCGCAGCCGCCAGGAAGCGTCCGGAATTGGCTATGGCGCAATCGAGTTTCAAGGCTGATACACCTTCCTACCGATATGATGTAAACCGCGAGAAGGCCAAAGCGCTGGGTGTACCTGTCCAGGATGTATTTATCGCCCTGCAAACCTTCCTTGGCGGTGTTCAGGTAAATGACTTCAACAGATTTGGCCGTACCTACAAGGTTATGCTCCAGGCAGAGCCGGAATTCCGCTCCGATGTGGACGCAACCCGTTTCTTCTATGTACGGAGCTCGGCCGGCACCATGGTACCGCTTAATACCTTGATTACACCGGTTGCCACCAGTGGTCAGACACTGATAAAACGTTATAATGGTTATCCGGCCATGCAAATTAATGCCACCACGGCTCCAGGCTACAGCTCCGGTCAGGCTATGCAGGCTCTGGAAGAAGTAGCAGCCGAGGTATTACCTCAAACCATCACCTACGAATGGGCGGATTTAAGCCGCGAAGAAAAGCTTTCCAGCGGGCAGACCCCTATTATCTTCGGCTTTGCGCTGCTGTTCGTCTTCCTGTGCCTGGCAGCTTTGTATGAAAGCTGGAGTGTCCCCTTTGCCGTACTGTTATCGGTTCCCACCGGCATTTTAGGCTCAGTCCTCTTCATCTATGCCCGGGGAATGGAAAATAGCGTTTACATGCAGATTGGTTTGGTTATGCTCATCGGTCTGGCGGCCAAAAACGCTATCCTGATTGTAGAATATGCCAAAGTCAGAGTTGACAATGGCATGGAACCGGTACAGGCAGCCATTGAAGCTTCCAAACTCAGGCTGCGGCCAATTTTGATGACCTCGTTTGCCTTCATTTTAGGCTGCATCCCGCTGGCATTATCAACAGGTGCCGGAGCTGCCGCCCGTTCGGCACTGGGAACAACCGTTGTCGGCGGCATGGTGGTAGCTACCGGTCTGGGCATCTTCCTGATCCCTGTATTATTTGTTGCTATTGAATACGGAGTTGCTAAATACAAGGCTTTTAAATTGAAACATAGCAGTTGATGCAGAGTTAGTAAAAATTTTTAAAAGAGAGAGCCATTGGCACGCAGCCAATGGCTCTCTCTTCTTGTTATTCTTTAGCTGACTTATGATTTTTCCCTACACGGTAAACCTGCTCGACAACGGCTGCCGGCTGCACGCTGCTTATACAATCCATACTTTTTAGCCGGCATTTTGTTTTATGACAAAATGAACAGGCCTGTTGATTATAGACAAACGCATTATTCTTGCCTGGCGGTACATAGGTTGCCGGATTGGTCGGCCCGAAAATGGCTACCGTTGGCGTGCCTAAGGCAGCCGCCATGTAGAGCGGCCCGGTATCGCCGGCAATAACGACAGCTGCGCACCCAAGAAGAGCCGCCATCTCTAAAAGACTGGTCTGCCCGATCGCATTGATTACCGGCACACCGGCCTTAGCCATTATTTCCCGTCCCAGATTGAGCTCGCTCTTGCCACCGCACAACAGTATTTTGAAATCTTTGGCAAGCCGCGCCGCCGTTGCCGCGAACCGTTCTGCCGGCCAGTTCTTAGTCGGCCAGGTGGTACCGGGAACCAATACGGCCAGCCTGTCTTCCAAGGAAACATTCTCTTGTTGCAAAAAATGTTGCGCAAATGCTTTGGCTTCCCCCGGCACCACCAGCAGCATTTCCCGGCAGGCGGGGCGAATGCCCAGGGCGGTTAAAACCCCCAAATACCGGTCGATAATATGCGTTCCTAACGGCGCTGCCTGCTCGGTCATAAACAGGGGGTTAAGTTCTCTGGCACACTTAAGGCCGATACGCCGGTCGGTTCTTACCTGCCTGGCTATCATCCCGGTGAGAAACAGTCCGTGAATATCAAGTACCGCATAAAAAGACTTCTCCGACAGCTGTTGCTGCAAATCCCGCCACATATCGTAAGCCTGGCTGAATTCATAGGCTTTGAGGTGTTTATCAAATCGTTCCCGCGGCCATACCATGATTTCATCAATATGCGGATTATCTTTGATAAGGTCGGCGCAAGTCTCACCGACAAGCCAGGTGATTCTACAGTCAGGCCAGGCGGCTTTCAGCGACCCGGCTACCGGTGTACAATGGATAACATCACCAATGGAACTTAATCTAATTATCAATATCTCCCTGGTCATAAAACTACCGCCTTCAGTCACTTCGGATTCATCCTGTTACTTTAGTGTAAGCTTGGCAAGCGCTTCGGCAAGCGCAGTATTAAAAGGCTGACTATCAGGCTGCTGGTTTAAATAGCGTGATACATCCTTTTTAGAAATTTTCGTGTCGTTTTCCTGTTTTCTACGCTCGGTAAAAGCTGCAAGTTTCTCGCGATAACCGCAGGCGCACACGAAAGTCCGTGCCTCGCCTTCTCCTTTGAGGTCAAGCTTTTTGTGGCATTTGGGGCAGCGGGCATTGGTTGTCTGGGCCACATTCTTGCGGTAACCGCATTCACGGTCCTGACAAACTAAGGCTTTCCCTCTTTTCCCATTAACCTCAAGCAAGTACTTGCCGCATTCCGGACAGCGGGTGCGGCTGAGATTATCGTGCTTAAACTGTTCCTTACTGTTTTTTATACCAATAATAATGGCTCTCGTATAGTCTTTGATCTCAGTAATAAAAGCCTGCTTGGGCAGCTGTCCTTTAGCAATGGCGCTTAATTTCTGCTCCCATGCAGCCGTTAAAGCCGGTGATTTCAGTTCTTCCGGAGCTAAATCCAACAGCTGCCTGCCTTTGGAGGTAACAAAAATATCTTTGCCCTTTTTCTCAATAACAAAACTACTAAATAGCTTTTCAATAATATCCGCCCTGGTGGCAACTGTGCCAAGCCCCCCTGTTTCACCAATAATTTGTTTAAGTGCCTGGCTCTCACCTGACATGTATTTTGCCGGATTTTCCATGGCCGATAACAAACTGGCTTCATTAAAGGGAGCCGGCGGTTTTGTCGCACCTTTAGTCAGCGAAACTGAGACTACCGGCAAAAGTTCGCCTTTAGTAAGACTGGGCAGCAATTGCTCGGCAATGCCGTCAGCCGAATCTTCCTCATCGGGGGTATTGTTATAGAGTTCTTTCCAGCCGGGTGCAAGCACAGTTTTGCCTTTGGCAATAAACAGTTCGCCGCCGATTTGCGCTTTAACCGTTGTCTGTTCGTATTCAAACGGCGGCAGCAGCACTACCAGAAAACGTTTGACAACTAAATCATAAATCTTCTTCTCCTTATCGGTTAAAGCAGCCAGCACCACCGGCTGCTCGGTCGGGATAATGGCATGATGGTCAGATACTTTGCTGTTATCAACAAAATGACTGCCGGCCTTGATGGACCCTTTCAGTATTTTGAGGATTTGCCGGGAATAAAGGCCGGTATCGCACGCTTTTACTCTGTCCTTCAGGGTGTCGACAATATCTGTTGAAAGATAACGCGAGTCGGTTCGCGGATAGGTCAGGGCTTTATGGGTTTCATACAATTTCTGCATAATTGACAGGGTTTCCTTAGCGGAAAATCCAAAAATCTTATTGGCATCCCGCTGCAGTTCAGTTAAATCATATAAGGCCGGCGCAAAGCTCTTCTTGTTAGTTTTATGTACATCAATGATTTCCGCTTTTTTCCCGGTGATGGCTTTACTAATCCTGTCACAAACCTCTTTGTCAAAGGTCTTGCTGTCTTTGGTCTTACTATCCTGCCAGGTTAATTTCAGGCGTTCGGCCGCTGCCGTAATTCCATAATACACCCGCGGCTGAAAATTCTTTATTTCCGCTTCTCTGGCGGCAATAATGGCCAGCGTGGGGGACTGAACCCGCCCGCAGGATAACTGGGCATTGTACTTGGTGGTTAAGGCCCGGGTGGCGTTAATACCTACCAGCCAATCGGCTTCGGCGCGGGCTACCGCAGAAGCGTACAGATTTTCATAGTTTTTCCCCGGCTTCAGGTTGTTGAAACCCTCAAGAATAGCTTTATCAGTAACAGATGAAATCCACAGTCTTTTTATCGGCTTATTGACATGCGCTTTCTCCAGGATCCAGCGGGCAACAAGTTCGCCTTCACGGCCGGCATCGGTGGCAATAACGATCTCACTGACATCCTTGCGCGTAAGCTGCTCTTTAACAGTGTTGTATTGTTTGCCTGTCTGCTTGATGATCACCAGCTTAAGCTCTTTGGGCAGCATTGGCAAGTCTTCCAGGCGCCATGCCTTATATTTGTCGTCATAGCCTTCCGGATCTGCCAGTGTCACCAGATGCCCAAGCGCCCAGGTAACGATGTATTTTGATCCCTCAAAATAACCATTGCCTTTGGTATTGCATTTCAACACCCTGGCTAAATCCCGGCCTACAGAAGGTTTCTCGGCTAATACTACAATTTTGCTCATAATAGACCTCACATAAATATAGTATGAATATTAGTATACCCCTTTTATAAGGCCACCTTCTGCCAATCAGAAAGCGGCCTCTGAATATGCTGTCTTACCTGTCGGGAAAACGCTCCAGTGGTTCAGGAGATAGATTTTCCTGACTGCCTTTAAATAAGCCAATAATCCGTTCTTCAGCTTTAATAAATAGCTTAGTCCTGGCTAACGAGAATATGCCGAGAGCCAGCCATATTAAACTAAAGGAAAGCAGATGGGTGCTTGTAAATGGTTCATGATACAGCAATACACCCAATGTTAAAGAAATGGTCGGCGACAGATATTGGATAAAGCCCAGTAAACTTAACGGCAAGCGGTTGGCACCGCTGGCAAATAGCAGCAAAGGTATGGCAGTAACCGCACCGGCCCCCATGAGTAAGGCCGCGGTAGCCGGCACCGCAAGGCTGAAAGCGGCTCCCCCCTGTCCGTGTGAATACAGCAAGTATACTATGGCAAATGGCGATACAATAAGCGTCTCCAGCGTGGTAGCCGTTACCGCCCCAATAGCGAGTATCTTCTTGCACATGCCATAAAAGCCAAAGGTAAAGGCTAACCACAAAGATATCCAGGGAATAGCGCCAAAATTGACCGTCATTGTCAGTACGCCGACAGCAGCCAGCATAAATGACACACTTTGCCACAAAGACAATTTTTCTTTCAAAACAAGGATACCCAGTAAGACACTGACAAGCGGGTTAATATAGTATCCGAGACTGGTTTCCACAATACGGCTGGCATTAACGGCCCATATATAAACCAGCCAGTTGATGCTGATTAACAGGGAAGCGATGCATAAGCCTGCAAATTTTTTGCGGTCACGGCAAATTTGTTTCGTCTCATCTACAAATTGACGCAGACTGCGGGTTGCCAGGATAATGGCAAACATAAAGAAAAAAGACCAAATAACACGATGTGCTAAAATCTCGTAAGCGGAAACATTCGGTAATTGCTTCCAGTAGATCGGCAGTATTCCCCATAAGCAATAGGCTCCAAGAGCCGATAATACTCCTTTCGCCCATTCATTTTGCTGACTTGTTTTTATCTGCAAGTGTATTCCCACCTTTATGAACGCTGTTCCAGTTTATTGCTACTGGCTGATTGTCTTCCCCGGAAAATCAGCGGATCATGATTAATATCCTGGGCCCGTTTTCTCATAATACTAAAAGCCCATTGAATGGATGGCCCCAGAGTAAACGCGATGATAATCGTGCCAACACCGACAGGCCCGCCAAGAAAATAGCCGATAGCTGTCACACTGGTCTCAAGAATGGTTCGTATCTTCCATACCGGCCAGCCGATTTTCCAGACAACGGCAACCATCAGACTATCGCGCGGTCCGGCGCCAAAAGCAGCCGATAAATAGAAGAAAGTGGCCCAGCCGATTAGCCAGATACCTATAAACAACATAGCCAGTTGCAACAGCCAATGGTTCACCATAGGAATCCAGCCAACAGCCATAATAAGGTCAATAAACAACCCGATAAAATACATATTGGCAAAACTGCCCCAGCCGGGCTTTACACCTAAAACCCAGCTAACGCCAATGACAAGGATTCCTGTCAGTTGGGACACTTGCCCCAGTGTGAGCGGCAAATAATTGGTTAAGCCCAGATGCAAAACATCCCAGGGCGCTGTTCCCAGATTACTTTGGACAGTAAGGACAATCCCCAGGGCAAACAAAAATAACCCCCAAAGCAAAGAGAGTATTCGCTTAATCATCATACTGTTCTCATTTCATTATCTGTTATAAGTATATCTTTTAATAATACCATATATGAGAAAATAAAGTAAGACTAAGCTTCAGGCAGAGTGTTAACTCCAGTTGAAGCTTAGTCCTTCTCATCCGGGGATTAACCCGCTCTTTTGTTCAGTTCTTTTTATTTTTGCAAGCCTTTGCGAATGGCAGCAACATTTAGTTCATACAGCTCCGGCTTTTTCTTGCCGATAACTTCGTCCATAGCCGTTTTAACACTGTCCAGATTAATCAAGGATAAAGCCGGCAGCAAAGCTCCCAGGCAAACCATATTAGCCAGGCTGGCATTACCAATCTCATTCGCCAGCTCGGTGGCCGGAACGGCAACAATTTTGATATCATCCCGTTTTTGCGCAGTATTGATAATTGAGCTGTTTACTATCAGTGTTCCGCCTGGCTTGATGCGTGCCAGAAATTTATCATAGGAAGGCTGGTTAAGCACAATACCGGCATCTGCCTGATTAATGACCGGAGAATGAATTTCTTCGTCAGAAACCAGTACCGAGCAGTTCGCTGTCCCGCCGCGCATCTCAGGGCCATAGGATGGAATCCAGCATACCTCGCGCCCACCCAGCATACCTGAATAGGCCAATACTTTGCCGATAAACATAACTCCCTGACCGCCGAAGCCGGCTAAAAGGATTTTGTCCATCATAGCGCCTTCACCTCCTCAGGTACTTTAAGCTCGCCCATTTCGTAAACAGGCAGCATCTTTTCCTGCAGCCACTTGAGGCTGTCGACAGGCGACAATCCCCAGTTGGTCGGGCAAGACGATAATATGCTGACAAAGGCAAAGCCTAATCCCAGTTGCTGTACCTGAAAAGCCCGCTTAAGCGCTTTTTTGGCCTGAATAATATTTTTAGGCGAATCTACCGAAACGGCGGCGACATAGACTGCGCCGCTCAAACTGGCAATGGTCTTGGGTAAATCAATAGGCGCACCGACCAGACTGTCATCACGGCCATAAGGGCTTGTTGTCGTTACCTGTCCCGTGATAGTGGTAGGGGCCATCTGGCCGCCGGTCATGCCAAATACAGCGTTATTAACCATGATGGAGGTAATCTTTTCCCCTCTGGCAGCCACATGAATCGCATGGGCAGTACCAATGGCGGCAATATCGCCGTCACCTTGATAGGTGAACACCAGTCTGTCAGGCAGTGCCCGTTTAATTCCGGTGCCTACCGCCTGAGCCCGGCCATGCGCTGCGCCAACAAAATCACAGCTGAAAAAATCCAGGGAAAAACCGGCACAGCCTACCGGTGCTACACCAATGGTTTTATCAATAATATCAAGTTCTTCCATAACTTCACCGATTAGGCGGTGAATAATTCCATGAGTACAGCCTGGACAATAGTGAAAGGGGATATCTGTCAAGCCTGCAGTTTTGCTAAATACTTTTTCCATTATTACACCTCCCGCACTACGGGGATTTCCAATTGTTTAATAAGGTCTCCCAGTATTTCATCTTCGTGTGGCAGCATGCCGCCTAAACGCCGGTGAAGTTTGACCGGCACGCTGCATTCCAGCGCCAGCTTGACATCTTCAATCATTTGTCCGGTATTTAACTCCACAGTCAGTACACCTTTAACCTTCCCCCGGTAGGGAGCAAAGGCCTTTTCCGGGAACGGCCACAGCGTAATGGGCCGGATTAATCCCAGCTTAATTCCCTGCTTGCGTGCATTCAGCACCACGGTCTTAGCAATTCTGGCACAGGTGCCGTAAGCGGCAATCAGGTATTCGGCATCTTCAGTCTGAAATTCTTCCCAGCGCTGCTCCAGCCCTTGTATATTCTTATATTTGGCTTCCCAATACAGGTTATTGACTTCACCAATTTCATTAGTAAGCGAAAAGCTGGCAAGTTTGCGTTTCGGCCTGCCGGCTGAGCCGTCAATCACCCAGTCTTTTACCGGCAATTCCACTGCCTGACGTTCTTTAAGCTCCACCGGTTCCATCATCTGGCCTAAGAAGCCGTCGGCAAGAATAAGTACAGGGTTGCGGTACTTATCGGCAAGATCAAAAGCTTCCAGCGTGTAATCATACATTTCCTGCGCTTTGGAAGGAGCCAGCACGATCAGACGGTAATCGCCATGACCTCCCCCTTTGGTACATTGGAAATAGTCGGACTGAGTCGGTCCAAGGCCGCCAAGACCAGGTCCGGTCCGGTTAATATTGACGACAACCACCGGCAATTCGGCAGCCGCAATATAAGATAAGCCCTCCTGTTTTAGACTGTAGCCAGGACTGGAGGAGGCAGTCATAACCCGCGCACCGGTACAGGCTGCACCATAACACATATTTATCGAGGCAACTTCGTCCTCACCTTGCAGCAGCGTTCCTCCGGCTTTGGGCAAATGCTTTGACAGGTATTCCACGATTTCTGTGGACGGTGTAATGGGATAACCAAAAAACAGCTTACAGCCTGCCTTGATTGCTGCTTCGGCAATGGCTTCATTGCCTTTGATTAATTTCTTGTCCATAATGTTCTCTCCTTTCTAGTACCTTGCGCCACTTAACATTTGAGATTAATAAGTGGTATGAGGTACTAGGACTCTTTGTACACTTCCAGTGCAATATCCGGGCACATCAGAGCGCATAAGGCGCAGCTCACACATTTATCTTCCTCGGCGGCAATTATCGTGTAATAGCCCTTAGAGTTAGCCTTATCGCCAACAGCCAGCACCTTCTTCGGACATACTTCAATACAAAGACCACAGCTTTTGCACTTTTCGCCAAATACATGGATTTTAGGCATCATACTCACCCCCACACATCTTTGTTCTATTCAAAAAGCCATACGTTTTGTCCAGGTAACACTTTGTTTACATAAACTTTAGTATAACTACATTTCTATACACTTCGACGTACAAACGTATTGTCCTGCCGTTATCATAAAGAAAACACGGCTTGTGCCGAGCCTTTGGCAACAGCGCAAACCGATGTTGCCCTTATCCTGCTTTTAAGAAAGTTATACTTTCTGTTAGGACAAAAAAGCCTCCGGCAATAGCCGGAGGCAAACATTCACTAGCCGATAACCCTGCCTGCAACTGTCAGCAGTTCAGTATGCAGCTTACTGTCCTGTTCAACAAATTCTTTAATCTTTGCTTCGGTGACAGTGACAAAGGCGCCGTCTTTAATACTTCCTAAATTAATTTTCACATTAAACAGCGCGCCATGCAAGCCGGCATGAGCCATCAGACCTGCCACCGCTGCGTCGCTGGCAGCATTGGCATTGCCAATGGCGAGTACCCGCCCTGCCAGAGCAAGCACCTTCAGACAACACTCGGCAACAGCCAGCGGCAGATTAGCCGCCTGCTGCATGGCGTGTTGAATAGCAGCAGTTCGCGCCGCCTTTTCCTCTTCCGTGGCTTTGGGGAGCTTATAAGCCGCCATGACTTCATTGAACGCCTCGGTATCGGCATCAACATAACGGGCAAGTATGCTCCTTAAACTGTCGGCTTCGGCAAGAATGGCTGCTACCTCGCCCTGCACTTCTGCATATTTGCTGTTGCCCACTGTCAGCCGGCAAACCATGGCTGTCAGGGACCCGGCAAGAGACCCGGCCAAGGCTGCAATGCTGCCACCACCCGGCGCCGGTGAGTTTGAACCCAGTTCTTCGAGGAAATCAGTAAGTTTCATTTGTATCAACATCTTGCACGACCCCTTTTATCTAAGGTTTTCTTCCAGTACCTGCTTGCGGTCAAAGCCTTCCAACCGTAAATAAAAATCTGCCGTGTCAACAAGCGCTTGCAAAGGAACCATGCCGACAATCTCACTGCCAATAATCGAAACACCATACCGCGCCGCCTCTGATTTGACGGTTTCAAATACCCGGTGCAGCGGTGTACCGGTATAGTCTACCATATTAATGGTAACCTGCGCCATATTCCGTTCTTCAATCATTACCCCCATGGCCCGGCAATATTTATAGCCGCCTTTGACCTCGCGAATGCTATTGGCAATTTTTTTGGCAATAGCGACATCAGAAGTGCTGAGGTTGATGTTATAAGCAATCAGGAACTGACGCGCCCCGACTACCGTTGCACCGGCAGTCGGATGCATCCGGGCCGGACCAAAGTCCGGAGTGCGTTCCGGAGTGCTGATAGCAGTCTTTAGCCCTTCATACTCGCCTTTGCGCACATCAGGCAGTTTAACCCTGGCCGGGATTTTGGCAGCCGCTTCGTACAAGTACACAGGAATGCCAAGCTTTTCGGCAATTTCCCGGCCCAGTTCATTGGCAAGCTCCACACACTCTTCCATAGTAATACCACTGACAGGGATAAACGGAATGACATCGGTAGCGCCGATGCGCGGATGCTCGCCCTGATGCTGCTCCATATCAATCAGCTCAGCCGCTTTGGTGCAAGCATTAAAAGCTGCCAATTTGGCTGCCTGAGGTTCGCCCACAAAAGTGACTACCGTACGGTTGTGGCTGGCATCGGAGTTAACATTTAAGAGTGTCACCCCTGCCACTTTCGTTACCTCCCCGGTAATAGCCGCAATAACCTCCGGTCGCCGTCCTTCACTAAAATTTGGCACACATTCAACAAGTTTAGCCACTACAAGTCCTCCTTCTGTAAGTTCCATTTTCGCATCTTGCTATTATTTCGCCAAATAGTTAATAAACCATACAATATTAGGTATTCCGACAAGGTCAATCAGTACCGCGCCGCACAGCGGGATAACCAGAAAAGCCTTGTGTGACATTACTCCATACCGTTCGCATACCGCCCCCATATTAGCCACCGCGTTAGGAGTTGCCCCCAAGCCATGCCCCATAAGGCCCGCACACATGACAGCAGCGTCATAATCTTTACCCAGCAGGCGGAACAGCACAAAGATAGCAACTGCCAAGAGCGCAATTGTTTGCAGCACCAGGATTACAACCAACGGTATTGCCAAATCATATAATTCCCAAATTTTAAGCCCCATCATTGCCATAGTTAAGAATATCCCTATAGATACATCGGCAATAATGTCAATGGATGACAGGCGAAGTTTTACCCAGCCGAAGGCATCGTTAAGATTTCGGAAAAGAACGGCTACAAACATAGCCCCCACATAGCCGGGAAGCACAAATCCGGTTACATCTTTAATTTTACCGGAAATCCAACTGCCCAAAGCCATTACAACCAAGACTAAGGCAAGCATGCTCAAAATATTCCGGCTGGTGACTTTATCTTCTTCATTACTGGCACCCACAGCGTCTTGGAAGCTTTCATATTTTTCCGTGCTGGTTGTAACCGATACTTTGTATCTGTCAATCAGCCATTTTGCGGTAGGCCCTCCCAGCAAACTACCTGCAATTAAACCGTACGTTGCAGACGCAATGGCAACCGCTGTTGCACCTTTTACCCCAAGCTGCTCAGCAGTAGGGCCAAACGCGGCCGCCGCACCGTGGCCACCCTCCAGCGACACCGCACCAGCCATTACTCCCAGTACCGGGTGAAGACCCATCATATACGCCAGGGAAGAGCCGAAGGCATTTTGAAATACGGCAATAAACCAGCATGTTACCAAATAAATAATGAGAGCTGCCCCGCCTTTGCGCAGAAGCCCAAAGCTACCGCCCAAACCAACTGTTGTAAAAAATGCTACCATGAAAGGGGATTGTAAGGTGGTATCCATTTTAAAACCAAGTGTGCCTGTTTCTCTAAAAATAAGGGCAAGAATTGCAAAAGCAAATCCTCCAATTACCGGAGCCGGTATACAAAACTTTTCAAAAAAGTTTATCCTCCTCCGGATACCATAGCCAAGCATTAGTAAAACTGCAGCTAGGGCTGTTGTCGAAACTAAATCAAGCTTCATTGTTAAGAGCTTACCAGCATACTCAAATCCCATGTTCCGTCACCTCCGTTTATTTTGCGCGCACTTTATATAATAGCAAATATCGTGCCAACAGACATGCGCCGACAAAATCAAGGAGTATTCACTCTTTTTCAACAATTACAGCTATAAAATACGGCAAAAATTGCAGTTTCGCTATTTTTTTCATGTATTCAGTGCGGCATTTTTTGCAGGTTCGGCATTTTTTTCCGGTTCCACACTATATTCTTTAAGCTTGTACCTTAAGCTCCGTTCGCTAATATCCAGCATTTTAGCGGTTTCCCGACGATTACCTTTTAAAGATTTCAGCGTATGTAAAATCACCTTTTGCTCAATAACATCCATACTTTCCCCTACATATACCGGAATCAGCACCTGCGAATTACTAAGTTTTACACTCTGTCCCAAACATACCTCTGTAGGCAAATCCTGAATCTCAAGATACTCTCCGTCACTAAGTACAAGCATTCTTTCAACAATGTTTTCCAGTTCCCGTACATTACCTTTAAACGAATACCTGCACAATACCTCCATCGCCTGCTGACTGATACCTGCGATTGCCTTCCCCATTTTTCGATTGTATTTTGCAATGAAATAGTCTACCAATAGCGGGATATCCTCAGAGCGCTCCCGCAACGGAGTCAAATGAATATTGATAACATTGAGCCGGTAAAAAAGATCTTCTCGAAACCTGCCTGCGGCAATTTCTTTGGCAAAATTCCTGTTCGTCGCACAAATTATACGAACATCTACTTGCTTACAAATTGTTGAGCCTACAGGAATAATTTCCTTTTGCTGTACTGCCCTGAGAAGCTTTGATTGCAAATTTATATCCATTTCACAAATCTCGTCAAGAAATAAAGTCCCTTTGTCCGCCAATTCAAAGATTCCTCGTTTTCTTTGCAGTGCGCCTGTAAAAGCGCCCCGTTCATGGCCAAATAGTTCGCTTTCCAGCAAGTTAGGCGGTATTGCCGCACAATTAATGACCTCAAAGGGTTCATTTTTTCTAATCCCCGTAAAATGTATCGCCCTAGCCACTAATTCTTTGCCGGTACCGGTCTCCCCGGTAATCATTACATTAGTTACCATATCGCGCACTTTTTCAATCAAATTAAATACATTATGTACTGCCTTGGATCTCCCGATTATCCCGGTCTGTTCATATTCGCGAAAAATCTTGCCGGCATAATGTTCCACTCTGCTGCTCAATTTGATGTAATTCGTTGCATTATTAAGAAGAACCCTTAATTCTTCCATGTTGATAGGCTTAGTAATGTAATAAAAAGCTCCTTTCTTCATAGCGGTAACTGATGATTGGATACTGCCATATGCCGTCATAATAATTACCATGGCAGTTGGCCTGATTTCTTTTATTTTGGTCAATACCTCAAGTCCGTCGGTCTTTCCCAAACGCAAGTCCAAAAGAACCAGGTCAAATTCCTGCGCCGCGAATAATTCAAACGCTGCCTCTTCATTTAGTGCAGAATATACTTCATATTCACTGTCAAGTGCAAAGGCCAAAGAAGAACAAATAGGTTCCTCGTCATCTATAATCAGTAGTTTATACATCGGTTTCACTCCCTATAGGACTACTTGGAAATTCAATATACAGCTTTGTTCCAATACCCGGTTCACTGTCTGACCATATGCGGCCATTGTTTTCTCGGACCAACTTATAACTGATAGCCAGCCCAAGTCCTGTTCCCTGAGCCTTGGTGGTAAAAAACGGGTCAAATATTTTATTGACAATTTCTTCACTCATTCCCGGGCCATTATCCTCAATAAGCATGGTTACGGTGGCAGCGTTTGATGTACCTGAAATATCAATACTTTTCCGGTCCTGTTCTTCCATAGCTTCGATAGCGTTAAGCAAAATATTTATCAGAATTTGTTGAAATTGTTGTTTGTCTGCGAAGATCATTACTGCTTCATCAATGGTATGCGTAATGGATATGCCATATTTTTCAATATGACCGGTAAATAAAATTAATATATTTTCAATAAGCTGTTTCAGGCAAAACATTTCCGGTCTTGGCTTACGCGGCTTTGCATACTCTAATAAACTATTTACCATCCCGTTAATCCTGTCCACTTCCTGTGGAACAAAACGGCTAATCTGCTGACGGAAAGAAGGATTATCATATTTAACAGGCAACAGCTCGGTAAACATTTTAATTGAAGTCAGCGGTGTTCTTATTTCGTGAGCAATGCCAGCCACTAAAATCCCCAATGCCTCCATCTTATCCTTGCGAACAAGTTGCCGCTGCATGTTGTTTTCAAGCGTAATGTCCTGAAAGCTGATTACAATCCCTTCCACGAATTCTTCTTGCACTAATAAACAGACAGTATATTTAATACTATAACCTTTAATATTTTTTTCTCCACGGACAATATTGTCTTTTTCCTGAAAAAACGACTGAATGTCTTCCGCCGGAAAAAATTCAACTACCGGAGTAGTCGAATAATGTACTCCGATAACATGACCAAGCCCCATATATTCAACGGCATAATCATTAATAAACTGAATATTCCCTTTAGGATTAAGCGTAATTATCCCGCTATAGCCGCTGTTAAGAATTTTTTCCTTGTAAATATTCTCCCGTTTTATATACTCATTTTTCTCTACAAGCGTTTTATTAATTCCGGCAATTTCTCGCGTCCGTTTTGCCACCTCATTTCTTAATGCAAAGCTGATATGACCCGCCGCAATCAATCCTAAAAACAGTACAACCGCCAAAATCATAACCAAAGTAAGACGATCTTTATAATAAGAAGGCGGATGATCAACTATCTCGCCAAACCATTTCTTATAGATTCGATCATATGTTCCATTTCTCTTTATCTCACGAATTCCTTGATTAATTATCTGATTTAATTCATAATTTCCTTTTTTTACAGCAACCCCGTAATTATGAGGATCAATATCCGGGCCAATCATCTTTACGCTATCAACCTGATTATTTCGCTGTA
The DNA here is from genome assembly GCF_014634905.1 of Sporomusa sp. GT1. NCBI lineage: Bacteria > Bacillati > Bacillota > Negativicutes > Selenomonadales > Sporomusaceae > Sporomusa > Sporomusa sp. GT1. The sequence continues at coordinate 632,799 of NZ_BMBX01000001.1, forward strand.
AAATATACTGTCCTGTCAGTTTATTGCCAATTACTGCCGTTACCTCACCAGCGAGCAATAGTTTGAAAGCGGCTTCTTGATTAGGTACAGCTACAATAGTAAAAGAAGAATGGCTTTTTAACTTTTGATAGGCAATATCTCCATTCTGAACCGCTACCTTATGACCCCGTAATTCATCCAGTTCTGAAATATACATACCGCTGGGAACAAAAACAACCTGAGCACTTGTAATATACTCATCGGAAAATTCGTATTTATCGGCACGCTCACTATCGTATTTCATTCCTTCAATGGCATCTATTTCCCCATTATCCAGGGCTTGGAGCGCATCCGCCCAAGTCATCGGTCTAAATTCAATTTCTATACCGGTCTGCAAAGCAATGGCCCTCATAATATCAACATTGAATCCCCGGTATGTTTTAATTTCATCATTTACTGAAAGGTATTCGTATGGCGGAAAATTATCATCTCCTCCTATTATGTAAACTTTACCTTTCTCGGCAAAACATACGGAAAAGCTAACTATATTAAATAGCAGTATCACCGGCAAAACAAGCATTCCACCCCTGTAGAATAGCTGAAAATGCCTAGTCATTTCTTTTAAGGTTTTCATTTTATCACCCCCATACCGACTTTATCTAACCTATATTTTAGTTTACCATGCAATTTTTTTTTTGACAGCTTATTTTATTTGTTAAAATGTTCGCCTGCAAATAAAGCCGTTGCAAAAAACCGGCCGCCGGCATAACACACGCTGTCGGGGTAAATATAAAGGCTCTGCAATATATGGTTAATATGATATAATCAAGTTAACCCAGCTCATAAAGGAGGAACTTTATGCCTTATTCTGTTGAAATAATACGTAAAATGGATCAAACCACCAGCGACTGGTCGGGTGGTACAACAACGCAAATTGCCATTTATCCTAAATACGCAGCCTATAGTGAACGAAACTTTATCTGGCGGCTTAGCTCAGCCAGTGTGGATTCGGAAAAATCGATCTTTACATCCCTGCCTGAATTTTGGCGGCTGATCATGGTGCTGGAAGGCGAAATGAAACTTGAACACGAAGGCCATCATAGTGTAAAATTAGGACCATTTGAGCAAGACAGCTTCAGCGGAGCCTGGACTACCACTAGTTTTGGCAAGGTTCGCGATTTTAATTTGATGCTTGCTGCAGGCTCTGTCGGACAATTAACAGCCATCCAAACCATACCTGACACTACGATTTCGTTAGATATTGTAAAAGCTGACCCTGATCAGTTTTCAAAAATAACCTCAGCCTTTTATTGTGTGCTGGGTGACGCCAATATCACCGTTGGCGATAATCCTGCCTGCAAAATATCCGCGGGAGATGTACTGCTACTTACCACGCAAGCTGCACCGGAAATAACCAGCTTGATTCTTGCTGCCCCAGCTACCTCTCATCTGGTCAGAGCCGATATAAAGTATTAGAGAGATAAGCCACACAGTACCAAATTGAGAAAGCGCTATTTGCCTTATACCGGCAAATAGCGCTTTTCTACTCTTATCGGGGTTAACTAGCTGATACTTATTCCTTAGCAGCTGTTTCAGCTACAATTTCACCATGAAGTTTGACTAACCGTTTGTACATATCCCGTCTTTCGACGGCATCTTTGGCTGTTTTGTCAAATAATTCATCGGCTTGTTCAGGGAACAGCTTCTTAAGTGAGGAGTAACGTACTTCACCCATGAGGAATTCTTTGAAGTCAGCAGTCGGCTCTTTGGAGTCAAGGCTGAACGGATTTTTGCCTTGCTCTTTAAGCGCAGGATTGTAACGATACATTGACCAGTATCCGGCTTCAACAGCACGTTTGCATTCAAGCTGGCTGTTGCCCATGCCTACTTTCAAGCCATGGTTGATGCATGGCGAGTAAGCGATGATGAGGGACGGTCCCGGATAAGCCTCTGCTTCGGCAATAGCTTTAAGAGTTTGGTTCTTGTCAGAGCCCATGCAGACTTGGGCTACATAAACATAGCCATAGCTCATAGCCATCATGCCAAGATCTTTTTTCTTGGTTTGCTTGCCGCTGGCAGCAAACTGAGCAATAGCGGCAGTCGGAGTGGCTTTCGAGGATTGACCGCCAGTATTGGAGTACACTTCAGTATCAAATACGAACACATTGACATCTTCACCGGAAGCCAGAACATGGTCAAGGCCGCCGTAACCGATATCATATGCCCAGCCGTCGCCACCAAAGATCCACTGGGAACGTTTAACAAAGAAATCTTTATAGCTGTTTATTTCGTCAAGCAGTGCGTTGGTGCCTTTTACAGCGTCCAGAGCAGCGCTCAGCTTGTCAGCCCGTTCACGTGAACCGGCACCGATATCTTTTTTGGCCAACCATTCTTCAAGAGCTACCTTCACATCACCGGTTGCGGTAGTCAGCGCTTCAGCTACTTTGTCTGCCAGGCGTGCGCGAATTTGTTTCACGGCAACTTGCATGCCATAACCGAATTCGGCATTATCTTCAAACAGGGAGTTGGCCCAAGCCGGACCATGGCCGCATTTATCAGTGCAGTACGGAGTAGCAGGTGCCGATGCGCCCCAGATGGAAGAACAACCGGTTGCATTGGCAATCATCATTCTGTCACCGAACAGTTGAGTTACAAGCTTGGCATAAGCAGTTTCCAGACAACCTGCGCAGGCGCCGGAGAATTCAAGGTACGGAGTTTCGAACTGGCTGCCGCGGACAGTCTCTTTGCTAACCGGGTTAGGCTTTTTGGACAGCGACAACGCATAATCCCACAAATCAGCCTGAGCCATTTGGCTTTCCAGCGGCTGCATGGTAATAGCTTTTTCTTTAGCCGGGCACACTTGAACGCAGTTGCCACAGCCTGTGCAATCCAGCGGCGATACAGCAATCCGGAACTGGAGATCAGCGGCACCATTAGCTTTCTTGGTAACAAAGCCGGCAGGAGCATTTTTGACTTCCTCTTCGTTGGCCAGCACCGGTCTGATACAAGCGTGCGGACAAACGAAAGAGCATTGGTTACATTGGATACATTTTTCAACATCCCATTCAGGAACGTCTACCGCAATACCGCGTTTCTCATAAGCAGCAGTTCCCATTGGGAAAGTGCCGTCAGTAATACCCATTTCCTTGAGCACACTCAGCGGCAGACTGTCACCTTCGTTGCGGTTCATCGGAATAACAACCTTCTTGATGAACTCAGGCACTTCTTTGGTTTCTACAACTGTGTCGGTTGCATTCTTCCAGCTTTCCGGAACAGTAATTTTCACCATAGCATTGATGCCTTTGTCGATGGCGGCAAAGTTCATGTTAACAATCTTTTCGCCTTTTAAGCCATACTCATCAACAACCGCATCTTTAAGATATTTTACTGCATCTTCAATAGGAATAATGTTGGCTAATTTAAAGAATGCCGATTGCATGATCATGTTGATACGGCCGCCGAGACCAATTTCTCTGGCAATGCCTACTGCGTTGATGGTGTAGAAATTAATATTTTTATTGGCAATATATTGTTTAATGCTAGCCGGTAAATGCTCGTCCAGCTCTTTTTCATCCCAAATGCAGTTGAGCAGGAAGGTACCACCCTGTTTTAATCCGGCCAGAACGTCATATTTGGTAACATAGGATTGGTTGTGACAGGCGATAAAGTCAGCTTTATTAATCAGATACGGGGATTTAATCTGTTTTTTACCAAAACGCAGGTGAGAAACAGTTATACCGCCTGATTTTTTGGAGTCATAGGCAAAATAACCCTGAGCAAACATGTCGGTTTTGTCGCCAATGATTTTGATCGCCATTTTGTTGGCGCCGACTGTGCCGTCAGAACCCAGACCCCAGAACTTACAGGCGCGGGTGCCTTCAGGTGTGGTGTCGATATCTGCGCCAAGCGGCAGGGAAGTATGGGTAACATCATCAACAATACCGATGGTGAAGCCATCTTTCGGCTCATCGGCTTTGAGGTTTTCATAAACGGAAAGGATTTGGGCAGGCACAACATCTTTTGAGCCCAAGCCATAGCGGCCGCCAACAATAACCGGCTGCCAATCTTTGCGGTAAAATGCATTTTTAACATCAAGATAAAGTGGTTCGCCAGCACAGCCTGGTTCTTTGGTACGGTCAAGAACAGCAATCTTGGTAACTGTTTTAGGAATGTATTTCATGAAATGCTTAATGGAGAAAGGACGATAGAGGTGAACAGTTAAAAGACCTACTTTTTCACCATTAGCATTCAGATAGTCAATGGTTTCTTCAATAGTTTCGCAAGCAGAGCCCATAGCTACAATCATGCGATCAGCGTCAGGCGCACCGTAGTAGTTAAACAGGTGATATTCCCTACCGGTAACTTCTTTAACTTTTTCCATGTATTTTTCAACAATTTCCGGCAAAGCTTCATAATACTCATTGGAAACCTCGCGACCCTGGAAGTAGATATCAGGATTTTGCGCAGTTCCTCTGGTAACCGGATGGTTAGGATTCAGAGCCCGTTTCCGGAAGTCTGCCAGAGCCTCCTGGTTAACCATTTTGGCTAAAACATCATAATCCCATGTTTCGATTTTTTGAATCTCATGGGAATTTCTAAAACCGTCAAAGAAGTTTAGGAACGGAACACGGCCTTCGATAGCTGACAGATGGGCAACGGCTGCCAAGTCCATTACCTGCTGCACACTGCTCTCAGCAAGCAGGGCAAAACCAGTTTGGCGGGCTGCCATGACATCCTGATGATCACCAAAGATATTAAGAGCGGAAGCAGCAACGGCACGGGCACTTACATGCAATACGCCTGGCAGCAATTCGCCGGCAATCTTGTACATATTAGGAATCATTAATAATAAGCCCTGGGATGCCGTAAACGTAGAGGTAAGAGCACCTGCTTGCAGAGAGCCATGCACAGCACCGGCAGCGCCAGCTTCGGACTGCATTTCAACAACTCTCACTGTTTGCCCGAAGATATTTTTGCGACCTTCTGCTGCCCAGATATCAACGTTTTCTGCCATATTAGACGACGGGGTGATGGGATAAATTGCCGCAACTTCCGTAAATGCATAGGCTACATGTGCTGCTGCGGCGTTGCCATCCATAGTTTTCATTTTTGCCATAGGTATCCCTTCCTTTTCATCAATTTGGTTTAGCCATTGCTAGCTAGAAAAATTGTGTTAACAAGAAATAATTGTGAAATTATATTGTATACATTCTTGTAAAAACCCTAGACTCCTGCTTATAGATGAAAAAATTGTGTGGAAATAGCATTTTTTTTCGTTTTTTAGCGCAAAAATATTGCCAATATTTCTTGAATTCATAATTTATATATGTTATAATTAATTTTTATTTTTTTGAATTTTCACTCCCTTATAAAGTTTTTTTAACGGTATGCTGGTACAGTGGTCTGACCAGTAATTTGTTTTGTAATATTAGTTCGGAATCAATTGCAAAAAACCTTTTATTTTTTTTTACAAAACACAAAATTTACTGAAAAAATTTTAAACTGCGTTTTGCAACGGCCCGTTTCTGATATTATGCAGGTATATGCCGCTCTTTTCATGGGTATACTATTAGCTAAACACAGTTGGAGGTGACGGGTGTGGGGGATAAAAAACCTGGCCGCGGCCCTAAGCAAAGTGGAAAGACTAAAAAAGAGCCGGTAACCCGAGCTCAGGAAGCAACTAAAAAAGAGTAAAAAAAGCGTACTCGCAGCCATCGCAGCTAGGAGTACGCTTTTTTATCCTGATAGAAAGTATAACTTTCGCCTGGATAAGGGCAACATCGGCTTTCGCCTTCGCTGGAGCTCGGCATAAGCCGTGTTTTCTTTATGCCACAGCCTCTAGTGCTGCATCCGGCAATATCACCGGATGCAGCACTAGCTTTCAGCCAATGCCAGGGCAACCTTATGATGGGGACCGGCCCAGGGCATATTGCTAAATTCAGTAAGACTCCGCCATTGGCCTTCCTTCATCACCCCATTGCCTGACAGCCATTGACATGAAAAAAAGGAAATATCCCATTTCCGGTGACTAAATATATGGATATAATGAAACTGCTGTTCCCTTACATCGACTTCCTGACCAAACTCATGCCACAGTACTGCTGTTAGACACCGGTCTGCTGCCTGCCCACCAGTAAGTTCCACAGTGGGAAATTCCCACATCCCGGCCAACAGACCTTTGGCCGGGCGCTGCCGCACCAGATATTTTCCGTCCTGCAATACCAGACCGGCAGCTAACTGCACCAACACAGGCTCTTTCTTGGCTGGCCGCACTGGTAACATATCCTGAACCTCCCGTGCATAGCCTTCACACAAATTGCTTAGCGGACAAACCTGGCAGCGGGGACGTCGGGGAATACAGATCATGGATCCCAAATCCATCAGCGCCTGGTTAAAATCTCCCGGACTGCTGTCAGGCATATGCCGATGCAGCAAGCCGGCAATCTCCCGTTTGGTCGCCTGCTTGCTGATATCACTCTCCAGGCAAAACAGCCGGCTGAAAATTCTCAAGACATTGCCGTCAACAGCCGGCACCCGCCGATTATAGGCAATGCTCGCGATAGCACCGGCAGTATAGTCTCCCACCCCAGGAAGCTGCCTGATCAACTGCTCGTCTTCCGGTACTTCCCCCCCATAGGCTGCACATACCTCCCGTACCCCGGCCAGCAAATTGCGGGCCCGACTGTAATATCCCAGCCCCTGCCAATACTGCAATACTTCCTGTTCAGAGGCCTCTGCCAAAACCGCGGGTGTGGGAAACCGGTCAATCCATCGCTGATAATAACCCTTTACAGCTTCTACCCGTGTTTGCTGCAGCATAATCTCCGAAACCCAAATTTTATATGCATCTTTATCCTGACGCCAAGGCAAATCCCTGGCGTTTTCGTAATACCAGTCCAATAACTGGGTTGCTAATGTCATAATTGGCTTTCCTTCCTAATTAATTATTCCTATCATAACACAACAGCGCTAGTGCTGCACTCAGAATAACATGAAGTATATCACCAGATGCAGCACTAGTCCTGGAATCTGGGGAAGGCATTTGCCAACTGCAGGATTTTATTTTATAGTAGAATTGTACATACCTTTTTTGAAAGAAGGCTATTTATTAATGAAATCATTCCAAAACCATAAAATCTCACCAGAGCATACCAGCCTCACGGTAGAAGACTATCTTAAGCAGGTACTGCACTGTTCCGGACGGCAAATCCAGAAGCTGACACGCCAAAAAGGAATATTCTTAAACGGCAAGCCTGCTTTTCTTCAGCGTCAGCTTAAGGCAAACGACACTTTACGCGTTTTACTGCTTGAAGATACATCCTATGGGGTTGAGCCTGAACCGGGAGACATCGATATTCTTTATGAGGATGAGCAGGTACTGGTTTTGAATAAACCTCCTTACCAGCTGGTTCATCCCACCGGACAAACAACCGGTGGTACTCTGGCCAACCATCTGGCTTATCACCTCCGTGAGCGCGGCATCCTGAGTATCGTTCGCGCAGTTCACAGGTTAGACCGGGAAACATCGGGCTGCATAATTTTCGCGAAAGATTCCCGCAGCCAGTTTTTATTGGAAGAGCAATTAAAGGCAAGGACCCTCAAGCGTACCTATTGGGCTCTAGTCCAAGGTGTGCCTCAGCCGCCGTCGGGAACAATTGCCGCCCCTATCGGCCCGCATCCAAACTCACCAAACCGGCGGGCCATCAGCACCAAAGGCGAGGAGGCTGTTACCCATTACCAAACTGTCCGCACCTTTGCTGCCACTTCACTACTCGAACTGGTACTGGATACCGGCCGAACCCACCAGATACGGGTTCATTTAGCTCATCTTGGCTACCCCATCATCGGCGACCGCATGTACGGCAGCCGCTCTCCGCTTATATCCAGGCAAGCCTTGCATGCCGTATCGGTAAGCTTTGAGCAGCTGTCAACAAAAGAACCGATTACCGTCACAGCACCCCTGCCGGACGATTTTGCCCGAATACTGGCAACCCATACCACACCCTATAGATAAAGAAAACGCGGCTTGCGCCGAGCCTTTGGCGATGGCGGAAGCCGATGTTGCCCTTATCCTGCTCTTAAGAAAGTTATACTTTCTGTTAGGGCAAAAAACCGGAGGTCTTCTTATGCTGCCTGCCTACCGCACAATAAAACAAGTGGGTGAAGCCCAGCTTGAAATCAATAAATCCCTGTTTATTGCCTCTGCCTGCCCTGCCGTGACAGAAGAGGCCGCTATGACGTTCATTAACGACATTAAAAAGCGTCACAAAGAGGCTAACCATAATTGCTCCGCCTATGTAATCGGCCAGCATGGGCAATATCAAAAAGCCGATGATGACGGCGAACCTAGCGGCACGGCCGGTAAACCAATATTGGAAGTCATCAACAAATCGGCGGTAAAAAACACCGTCATTGTCGTAACCCGCTATTTTGGCGGTATCAAACTAGGAGCCGGCGGACTGATCCGTGCCTATGCCAAAGCAGCTTCCGCCAGCCTGGAGGCTGCCGTAATTGTTGAAAAGCAGCTGCATACCAAGCTAGCCATCCAGCTTGACTACCATCTGCTGGGCACAGTAGAAAATCAGTTGCGGCTTAACAAATTTCCTATCCAATGCAAAGATTTCGCCGAGACGGTCAGTATTGTCACCCTGGTCCGCAAAGGGGAAGAAGATCAATTAATCCAGCTGATAGCCGACGCCACTGCCGCCCAGGCCATTGTTAAAATAACCGGGGAAGAATATCTGGATATGTAGATAAAGTGCCTAAAAAAACTCCCTCTTCATAAGAAAAGGGAGTTTTTTTGTGCATTTTTTTATTTTTTCAGTTCAAAATTTTATAATTCATCATAACATATACTAAGCTGCCAACACAATTTTATTGATAAGCATTATTATTTATTAATTTCATGCTATTAACCCGGCAAGGTTTCAGGAGGAATATCTATGCTTTCACCAAGCCTGGAAGATTATTTGGAAGAAATCTATCGGTTTCATGCCAATCTCGGCGTTGTCCGGGTTACTGATATCAGCCACAAACTTAATGTGTCTATGCCTTCTGTTTCCAAAGCCATGCGCAAACTCAATCTTCTTGGTTATATCACCTACCAAAAATACGGTCATATCTGCCTGACTGCCAAAGGCATCGAAACCGGCAAATTCCTTGTCCGCCGCAACCAGATTCTGCAGGAGTTTTTAGTAATGCTTCGCACTAACTGCAACATTGCCGCCGAAGCCGAAGCCATTGAGCATTACTTATCCAATTCAACTATTGAAGCCATTCAGTCCTTCGTAGTATTTATGCGAAAAAATCCCGATACGTATCAGCAGTTATACACCTTTCTCGAAGAGCGTCAGCCGACTGATTTGTAGACGGCAGTCTGACATCCTCCGGCTATACCAAGCCTAACGCCCGAGCCGACTGGGCAACAATAAAGCATACGGCAAAGCCAACTATGGTCGGCAGTAAAAATGTCAGGAACGTCCATTTGGCGCTGCCTGATTCTTTATATGCCGAGAGCAAAGCCGTCGTACAGGGCCAATGCAGCAAACAGAACAACATGGTATTTAGAGCCGTCAGCCAGGTCCAGCCGTGGCTGATGAGGACTTGCCGCAATTGAGACAACTCATCAAGCTCAATCATATGGCCTATAGACAAATAGCTCATCAGCAAAATCGGAACAACAATCTCGTTGGCAGGCAACCCTAAGATAAACGCCAGCAAAATATAGCCATCAAGCCCGATTGCATAGGCGACAGGCTGCAGTCCTCCGGCCAGGTGCTGCAGGATACTGAGCTCACCTATGTATAAATTGGCAAAGAGCCAGGTGATTGCACCGGCCGGAGCCGCCATCAGGACCGCCCGTCTGAGCACGAAGAAAGTACGATCAATCATGGACCGGTAAATGACTGCACCAATATTCGGTTTGCGGTAAGGCGGAAGTTCCAGTACCATTGAGGAGGCTTCCCCTTTTAGAATTGTATGGGACAAAAGCCAGGACGTGACAAAAGTAATGGCAATTCCCAGCATAACCAGACCGGCCATAAAGACAGTGACAACAGCTGTTTCATATTGTGGCGTTAACGCCCCGCCAACAAAAATGGTGGCAATGGCAATCAGGGTGGGAAACCGGCCGTTGCAGGGTACAAAGTTGTTGGTCAGAATGGCAATAAGCCGTTCCCGGGGCGAATCAATAATCCTGCAGGAAACTATGCCGGCGGCGTTACAGCCAAAACCCATGCACATAGTAAGAATCTGCTTGCCGCAGGCCTTGCACTTTTTAAACAAATTATCGAGGTTAAAGGCCACCCGGGGAAGATAGCCCAAATCCTCCAATAGAGTAAATAACGGGAAAAAGATAGCCATTGGCGGCAGCATTACCGCAATCACCCAGGCCAGTGCCCGGTAGAGGCCAAGCACCAGAATACCATGCAGCCACTCAGGCGCACCTGCAGCTTGAAACCAGACAGTCAACTGGTCCTGGAAGCTAAAAAGCGCTGTGGCAAGCATTGCCGAGGGAACGTTAGCCCCCTCGATGGTAATCCAAAATACCAGGCTTAGCAGTATCAGCATAATTGGATAGCCAAATATACGCGATGTCAATATGTCATCAGCCTTGTTATCCCAGCAGGATTTATCGGTTGCCGGTGATGTAACGACTTTGCGGGCAATGCTCTCAGCATTGGCATATACATCGGCAACTATTTTGTCACTTAACTGGTTGCCATAGCGAAGGCGAATAGCCTCAGCCTCCGCGCATAAACCGGCAAACGTATTCAGCGGCTTAACATTATCCTTCATTGTATGGCCTCCCTGACAACAGGATTGCCGCTCAACTGCAAGTGCAAGGCAATACTTTCAATAAAAGCCCTGTCTCCGTCTAACAGTCTAAGCGCTACCCAGCGGGCATTAAGCCGTTTATCTATATGACGCTCAATATTGGGTAAAAGCTGCGCGATTGCTGCTTCCACCTCAGGCGAATACTGCAATTGTTTGTGATGAGTCTTACACTCACCTGTGGCTATACGATACAAAGTAGCTAGCAAGTGATTAAGACCTTCATTTTGGCGTGCTGCTGTTGCTACCACCAGCACGCCAAGTTCTTTTTCCAGCAGGTTTATATTTACCTGGATTTGCTTTTTTCTGGCTTCATCCATGAGATTAACACATACGACAACCTGAGAAGTTATTTCCATGATCTGCAGCGCCAGATTCAAGTTTCGCTCCAGACAGGTCGCGTCCACTACCACCAGAGTCACATCAGGACGCCCAAAGCAGATGAAGTCCCGCGCAATCTGTTCTTCTGCCGTATGTGCCATGATGGAATAAGTGCCTGGCAAATCGACCAGTAAGAAGGACCGGTTATTATAGCTAAATGTCCCTTGCGCATTATCCACCGTTTTACCCGGCCAATTGCCGGTGTGCTGCCGCAAGCCTGTCAGGGCATTGAAAACCGTGCTTTTGCCAACATTGGGATTACCTGCAAGAGCAACAATAAACTGCCCGGGATTGGCTTGAATCCCGAACTGCTCCCGCAATACTTTGCGGGCCGGTACTATTACTTGCGCCACTTTGTCAGCCCTCCATTTCATGAGTATCATTGCGAAGATGCGCCCGGATAAGCTGCGCATCTTCGGTGCGCAAAGCGATAGTACTTCCCCTGACAGCAAACGCTATCGGATTGCCGGCAGGACTTTTCCGCACACACCGGACCGTTGTGCCTGGAACCATTCCTAAATCAAATATCCGCCTTCTTAATAATCCGCCAAGTTCAACACTGGCCACATAACCGGATGCCCCTACTGCCAAATCGGAAAGTGCAATTGTTGATGCCTGTTCACTGCTCATTTTACCAACCTCCTCAACTTAACCAAAGCTAACAGATGGGCCAAAAAATATAAGTTAGCTACAGCTAACTGTCAGGCCATCTGTTATATGCTATGAACCAGCCTTGTGGTCGGATACAAAAAATGCATATTTTCCAAGCAGCGTTAATACACTTTTAGATTGCAGGTGCAGCTAAGTTATTATCCGATGACTAAGATTCAGATGGGGTTAAACCCCCACCTGAATCAAGTCTCCATTTATAAATCAGTCGGTTGCATACTGCTGCATTCCATTCTGCCTGTTTCTGTAGTCTTCCTAATGGCGTATTCGATAATGTCCAGCATAGTTTCAATTTCACTAACCGTACTGCCAAGCGGCGGCATAAAAATAACCACATCACCAATCGGACGGATGATCAGTCCCCGCCGGCGCGCTTGTTCACACACATTGGCGCCAACAGCCTGCTCCCACCGGTACGGAACTTTCCGGCTCCTGTCCTGCATCAATTCAATCCCCACAATAAGACCACACTGGCGAACATCACCCACATGCTCAAGCCTGGCTATGACTTTGAGCTTGGCTGCTGCGGCGGCTATCCGGCAATTGAGCCCCTCAATTACCTTTTCCTCGCTGAATATCCGCAAATTAGCCAATGCGGCCGCACAGGCCAACGGATTGCCGGTATAGGAGTGTCCATGGTAAAAAGTCTTTTTAGCAGCATAATCGCCCAAAAAGGCATTATATATTTCGTCTGTAGTCAGCGTTGCTGCCAGCGGCATATAGCCGCCGGTTATGCCTTTGGACAGGGTCATCATATCAGGGGCTACCGCTTCATGCTCACAGGCAAACATCTTTCCTGTCCGGCCAAAACCCGTCGCCACCTCGTCGGCAATAAAGAGTATGTCATATTTCCGGGAAATATCCCGCACTTTGGCCAGATAACCGGGCGGTGACATGATCATGCCTGCTGCCGCCTGCACCAGTGGTTCAATAACCAGGCCGGCAATCTCTTGATGGTGCTCAGCCAATACCTGCTCCAGCCTGACGGCACACTGCAGGCCACAGGTGGCCGGATCGGAGGACAGTTTGCAATGATAGCAAGACGGGGCCGGAAGATGCACCGGCGTAAACAACAACGGTTTGAACACCCGGTGAAACAAATCAATGCCGCCAACGCTGACTGTCCCTACGGTATCTCCATGATAGGCCTGCTCCAGCGCAATAAACTTCTGTTTGCCGGGCTTACCTTTATGCTGCCAATATTGGAAGGCCATTTTCAGGGCCACTTCCACTGCCGTCGAGCCGTCATCAGAATAGAATACCTTATTCAGCCCGTAAGGGGCTATGGCCACAAGTTGTTCGGCCAGTTCGGCGGCCGGTATGTTGGCTAACCCCAGCAGAGTCGAATGCGCCACTTTACCAAGCTGATCAATAATGGCTTGGTCGATCTCAGCCTTGCGGTGACCATGAAGGTTGACCCATAAAGACGATACGCCATCATAATACTCATTGCCCTCAGTGTCAATAAGCTTAATGCCTGACGCAGCGGCAATAACCTTCTGCGGTCTCGACACCCAGTCCTGCATCTGAGTAAAGGGATGCCAAACATACTGCTTGTCTCTCAGCTCTGTTGGGGACACGGACAAACCGCTCCTTTCATCATACCGATTAAATGGTCTATCGCCAAATGCTGTTCCGCTGCCTTGCCTAAGGTAACCATTGAGGCTTGACCTGATGGAATCCCGGCAAGTGAAGGAAACTTGCCCAACACCGGCAAACCTGTCAAAAGCTTTATATAAGCTAAGTTGCTGCGTTCTAACACAGTTGCCGCAGCTTCATCCCAGCAATTAGCAATAATGCCGGCCAGCGGTATGCTTCGCTGCCGGGCATATTCTGCAGCCAGCACAGTATGGTTAATTGTACCCAGATTAGGCTTCACAACAAGTATGACAGGCAGCTTAAGTTCCAGCATCATATCGGCCACAAGATAGTCTTTCCAGACAGGTGCAGCCATGCCGCCTACCCCTTCCACCACCGTTAGCTCCGATTGGTGCAACATAGCCCGGCAAGCGGTAATTAACTTTGTCACATCGATAGTCATACCGCACTCAGCAGCAGCCACCGCCGGGGTCAAGGCAGCAGCCAGGCAGACAGGGTTGACCTCCTGCCGCCGTTCTTCAGCCATGCCGGCAGCCGCCATTAAGAAGGTAGCGTCCTCAGACACTGGTTGGCCACTGGTATTAACCCTGCCGCCTGAAGCTACCGGCTTAACCACACCGACATTTATCCCGCGCCGCTTCAAAGCAGCGGCAATGGCTCCGCTAATAACAGTCTTGCCCACTCCGGTATCGGTTGCCGTAATAAACAAACCTTTTTGCATTTTCTATCCCACCACCATTCCAAACTGTCTGGCCCTTGCCGTAATTGTTTCTACGGCCTGGCGCAATTCATCCCGTTCATGTGCTGCAATCACCGTCAACCGCAGCCTGCTTGTGCCGCAAGGCACAGTCGGCGGCCTGATAGCTGTAATAATAATTCCCTGTTTATATAATTCATCAGCCAGGCGGACGGCAGCGCCGGCCTCACCCACCATAATGGGTATGATCGGCGTCACACCGCCAGGCACCGGCATACCGGCAGCCTGCAGCAAACTTCTTACATAATTGGCGTTTTCACTCAGCTTGTTGACCATGTCCGGTCCGGCTGACAGCTGCCTGAGAGCGGCCAGCGCCGCCGCAATCGTTGCCGGCGCCAGTGCGGTGGAAAAAATAAAGCTGCGCGCTTTATTCTTTATATACTCAATCAGCTCTTTTGACCCGGCAACAAAACCACCTTCTGCCCCAAGTGCCTTGCTTAGTGTGCCGATTTGCACCTGAACCTTATGCTTTATGCCAAAATGAGCAGCCGTTCCCTGTCCGCCTGGTCCAAGCACACCGGTAGCATGCGCATCATCAACTATAAGGAGAGCATGATACTTTTCAGCCAGGTCGGCAATGGCAGGCAGCGGCGCTATATCCCCATCCATGCTGAACACACCGTCTGTTACGATCAGCCGTTTTCCCCGGCAGACAGTGCCTTGCAGCAGGCCATGCAAATCCGCCATGTCTGCATGCCGGTATATCACAGTCTGCGCCCGGGATAAACGGCAACCGTCAATGATGCTGGCGTGATTCCACTCATCACTAAAAAGAACGTCATCCGGGCCGGCCAAAGCACTGATGACACCAAGATTAGCCATATAGCCGGTATTAAATACCAAGGCTGCTTCCGTCCCTTTGAATCTGGCTAATGCCGGTTCCAGCTCATCAAACAGCGGGTGCGTCCCGGTAGTAAGTCTGGACCCGCCCGAACCGGTGCCATATGTCAGTGTTGCCTTGACAGCAGCCTGCTGCAATTCAGGGTGATGGGTCAGGCCCAGGTAATTATTAGAAGACAGCAGTAAGTAAGTCTGTCCGTTTATCCGGACATGACCGGGAGCAACAGGGTCGCAGGTTACCGTCCGCCGATACAAATCACAGGCTTTTGCCTGCTCCAGAAACTCACTCAGAAACTGCATCAGCAGCACCTCCTGCCGCTGGAACTTTAACCAGTATCGGCTGATACTGCAGGTAATCTACCAGTTGTTTCAAATCAGTGTTTTCCTGTATAAAGAAAATCCTGCCGCCAATAGGACTGCCATGAGGTTTTAACTGGGTAAACCGGGTGTATGCCGCCGGGGTTGCCACATAACCGGCCGTATATTCCGGGTCATCTGACCAGCATAATTCCGCAACCATACCCGGTGCCGACATAACTTTAGCGGCTAACACCACCGCCTCACGGAGATGAATCTGGTTATTACCGTACCCCTGACGGTTCAGCCAATGCAAATAGTCTTGTTCATCGGCAATATCCATCCGTGATACGCGAACTCCCCGCTCAGCCTGCGTGTCAAGCCTCAAGCCTGTTTGCGCATTGACTACCATAGCGCCCCGCAGACTGACTGGCAATCCGGCCAGCGCGCTCATGCCTGCCGCCGCGGCCACAGGCGCAACTCCGGCCCTGATCAGCATGGCTTGCGCCGACTCCCGCCCGGCAATCATATCAGGAGTATTCACCGTTATAATTGGCAGGCAGGTTACTTCCCTCACGGCCTCAGCAGGAACGGTCTCGACAGTAAGATTGATAAAATCGGCCGTTCCCCGGCTATGAGACAGCGCACGCCTAAGCATGGCCGCTGCTACGGAGGTGAGCAGTTCCCCGCTTACCAGCCGTTCGGCACCGGAAATATGTTTGCCGCCTTGCTCGTGCGTACTGCCTTGGGCTGCCCTCATTCTAACGCTGTACAGCATGCTCCGTCACCTTCCCTTATGTTCCTTTATCCGTTTTAACAAAGCCGTAAGCGGCCAAGCCAACAAAGCCGTGTACATCATCCCCGGCAGAGCTGCCAGCAAAAGCGGGATTGCCGCTTTGCCAATAAACCCGCCCAGCGCCAGCCGGGCAGCAGCCGAACCTGCCGGACCTGCCAGCACAATAATCGGCCAGGAGTTTCCGAACAGGACGATTATCATACCGACAACTCCCCGGAATACCATGGCGATAAACACATTTAACAGCGACTGGGTACCAAGTATTAGGCCAATAACACTTGACAGCACACCTGCCGTAATATATTTGCCAAAACCAAACACTGCACAAATAGCCACAGCCAGCGGCGCTGACAGTTGAAATTCTGTTCCCGGCAGCAGTCCCGGCAGCTTAAAGGTGCCGGTT
This sequence comes from Sporomusa sp. GT1, assembly GCF_014634905.1. Taxonomy (NCBI): domain Bacteria; kingdom Bacillati; phylum Bacillota; class Negativicutes; order Selenomonadales; family Sporomusaceae; genus Sporomusa; species Sporomusa sp. GT1. Next base: position 649,353 of record NZ_BMBX01000001.1, read on the forward strand.
ATGGTGATAAAGGCGGTCAGCAGCCCAACCTCGCTGATCCACCCCACTCTGCTCAGCATATCGTTATTCCTTGTTGACAGCTTTTGCCGACAAAGGGCGCAGCCCTGCATCTTTTACCATGGCCACATCCATCTCACAGTTGCGTCCGCCTGTTGTAAGATAACCGCCAATCAGCATGCCATTAATTCCTCCCATCAGGCTTATGGATTGTAAATCCCGCAAGTTTACCTCCCGCCCGCCGGCAGTACGAATTCCTCTGGCAGGCAGAATAAACCGGAACAGGGCAAAGGTTTTCAATATTTCACGCGGCGGAACCGGTGGCTGTCCGGCCAGTTCTGTGCCTTTAATAGGATTTAATATATTAAGCGGCACAGAATGAACGGCCAGTGTCTTAAGTTCAAATGCCATATCCAATCTGTCTTCCATGCTTTCGCCTAAACCGATAATGCCGCCTGAGCATACCTCCAGCCCGGCTGCGTGAGCAATGCTGATGGTGTCTGCCCTGTCATCATAGCTATGGGTTGTGCAAACATTTATGTAGTAATTGCGGCTGCTCTCAACATTATGGTGATAGCGGCTTACCCCGGCTGCCTTCAGCGCTATGGCCCGTTCCAGTGTCAAGGTGCCGAGTGAGGCACATACCATTAGGCTGGTTTCCTGCTTAATTCGCTCCAGGGCACTGACAATCTGCGGGAAGTCCCGGTCTCGTTCCACCCCCCTGCCACTGGTAACTATGCTGAAACGAAGCGCCCCGCCGGCTTCGGCCTGTTTGGCTGCCGCTACCAGTTCAGCTTCACTAAGTAATGGATATATGGAAATATTGGCTTGGTGATGAGCTGATTGTGCACAAAAACGACAGTTTTCCGTACACAATCCGGAGCGGCCGTTTACGATAGCGCACAAGTCAACGTCATCACCAACAAACTGTTGCCTGATCCTGTCAGCCATCGCTAATAAGAACGGCACCTCTTTATCATCAATTGCCGCCAGGACTGACGCCTCTTCCCGGGATATTTCCCCACCCTCCAGCACTTTGGTGCCAAGCTTAATAATCAATTCCGTACTCAGCATGTCGCCCTCCTCTTGTTAACCGATTTTATTTATCATGGTTAACTAATAAAACAAACGTTAACCATCAATTTTTATCATGGTTAACGTTAAAATTATACTATATTCTCACACATCCTGCAAATAGAGAAAATACGGTTTTCCCCCGCCCCCTGGCAAACACAAGTAAAAGATCCGCCAACACGTGCCGGCGGATCTGTAAGCAGGTTCATTTCTTCTCGTCAAGACGCTTACCGAATTTATATTTAGGCATTGGTTTTATTGGTATGTCACACTCGTCTTCAACTTCTTCGCAGTCATCGGTACTATGATAGTCGTCACAAAAGTCATCTTCATCCTCTTCATCGTCCGGGCAGAAGGTTGACGGTCCGAGACCGGTAGCACCGGAAAAGCTATGGCAATGTCCACAGTCTTTGCTTGTCACGCCTTCAAAGTAATGAACATGAGTGCCTTCCGGCATTTCAATAGCCGGTCCGGTCATAATATCCTCGGTATGCCAGTGCCCTTCCCCGTTTTCTTCACTGATAAATGAAGTCCGCCCATGAATCCGGTGAATATGGGTTCTTCCCCTTTCCCTCGCAGGGCCACTAACTCCCACAATTATATGCTGATGCTCGTCGGCCACATCAGCTTCAAGCAGATAAGTATGCACATGTGGCATTGCACAGTTTTGTTGATGATAATGATGCTTGGATTTGCGATCGTCTTCGTTAACAGGCATAGTCTATAACACCTCCAAATTGGTTTCGCACCATATACTATGCCTGAAAACAGCAAATTGCTACCTTTTTAGTTACCAGCGACTTCAGGGCAAGAATCGGTTTTGACAGATTAACGGCTCCGGTTCAATAACACGCCTATATTCCAAGCCACCGCAGCGACAGCATGGCTGTCAAACCCAGTCCCATGGTCAGCATGGCGTTCCGGCAGGTATAAGCCACAATGGCCGCCAATATCCCCGCCAACAAATAGTGGTTGCTGAGAGACAAGTCAACCCGGCCCTGCGGCAGCAGCAGTGCCGGCACAATGAGGGCCGTCAGCACGGCAGTGGGAACATGCCTGAGCCAGCGCTCAAACCAACAGGGCAACCCGGTTTTTTTCAATAAAGCCAGCGCACCAAACCTCGTAAAAAAAGTAACCGCCGCCATTCCGGCGATAATCAGTAACATCTCAAACCGCATGGTTTTCCTCCTTTTCCAATAAGCCGCCTACAATACTAGCCGACACACAGGCAGCGATAATATACCATTTTCCCGGCAAATAAGCGGCTCCCACTACCGCCGTCACAGCAGCAACCAGGCAAACAGCCACACTGACAGGATTATTCAGCCGGGGCACCAACATGGCGAGGAAGACAGCCGGCATGGCAAAATCCAGGCCCCAGGCCAGTGGGTCCGGAATATAGCTTCCCACCAGCACACCGACAATAGTGGACAATGCCCAGGTAAAATATAACGCCCAGCTGCTTCCCATCTGGTAATTGGCGCTATAGCCGACTTGGGCTGTGCGATTGACGGTAATCGCATACGACTCATCTGTCAGTGCAAATGCCAGCAGGATCTGCCGGGCAAGCGGCAGTTTTAAAAGCTGCGGTGCCAGCGATGCTCCCATTAACAGATGACGAAGGTTAATCAGTAAGGTAGTAAATACTATAAGACCCCAGCCGGTAATGCCGGCTCCCAGCATAGTAATGCAGATAAATTGCGCTGCCCCGGCAAACACCAGGAGCGACATAAGTATGGTTTCTGCCGGAGTCAGGCCGGCTGCCAACCCCATAACACCGCAGGTAATACCAAAAGGCATTACTCCCAGCATAATAGGTATGCTGTCACGCGCCCCTTGCATATAGTCTCTCAAGAGCTCCACCGCCTTTTATAATTTATTTTATATTACCTGGCAGGAAAACCATTGTAAATATCCAATTATGACAATTATTATAATAATTGGATACACAAGGAGTTTTTTATTCAAATGGATATATCCAAAATTCTTGACAAAGTATTGCTTGCCCCTAAATCAGCGATTCCCCTGTACATGCAAATTGCCACCATATTGACCGAAAATATCAATAATGGCACCCTGCCTGCCGGCAGTAAGCTGCCGCCTGAACGTGAGCTGGCCGCTCTCTTAGGCGTAAGCCGCACGACAGCCATTAACGCGTACCGCCGCTTGGAGGAACAAGGACTGGTCAGCACCAGGGTCGGCAGCGGCACCTATGTAGCTGAGTTGACACCACCTGTCCAGAGTGTTCCTGCTGTACCCTGGTCACAGTTATTTACTCCCACCCCCAATACGCAATTATCCTCTATTTTACGTGAAATAATTGCTTCGGTCTCAGTCACTGACAGTATCCCGTTAGCAGCCGGTATGCCTGACCCGGCATTATATCCCGTAAATGACTTTAACCGTTTGTTTAGCCTGCAATCTGCCCATACTGGCGGCTGCGACTTAGGCCATATCCCTACAGAAGGCTATTTGCCGCTCCGCCATGCCTTGGCAGCCAGACTGACGACAAAAGGCTATGGCACAACCCCGGAAAACACAATGATTGTCAGCGGCTCGCAGCAGGGACTGTATTTAATTACCAAGGTTTTTCTGGAACCGGGTGATTATGTTATTGTTGAGTCTCCCACTTATCTGGGAGCCATCCAGGTGTTTAGTACTGCCAATGCCCGGTTACTTAGTCTGCCGTCTTCAGGCCGTTTACCGTTGGACCTGCTTGAGGATTATCTGATCCGCTACCGCCCTAAGCTGTTCTATATCATGCCGACATTTCAGAATCCCAACGGCCGGGTCATGCCGCTGGAAGAACGCCGCAGACTTTTGCAATTGGCGGCAAAACACCGGTTAATCATCGTCGAAGACGATCCGTATGGCGAATTATATTATGGTGAACAGCCGCCGCTTTCCCTCAAAGCCCTTGACCCTTATGGCGGCGTTATTGCTCTGGGGACTTTCTCCAAAATGCTCTTCCCCGGCCTGCGCACAGGCTGGGTTGTAGCGCCGGAAACAGTCATTAACCGGTTTGCCCTGGAGAAACAATATATTGATTTGCATAGCAGCAACCTGTCGCAACGATTGCTCTATGATTATTTAACGGCAGATTTACTTGATGATCACCTGGCGTTTGTCCGCACCGAATACAAAAAGCGCCGCGACTTTGTCGCCAGCGCCCTTAGACGGTACTGCAGCCCATACCTCACCTTTACCTTGCCGGCAGGCGGCTTTTATTTTTGGTGCACACTTAGCCATGGCATTTTTACCCGCCAACTGCTGCATGAAGCAGCAAAAACAGGAGTTTCATTTGTTCCCGGTGAAGCTTTCTATGCAGATGCCGCCGGTTCTCAGGAACTTAGAATCTGCTTTGTCACCTATCCGGAGGACCAGTTGCTCGAAGGTATTAAACGGTTGGGCAAAGCGCTGCATACCGTGGCCAACAGCACCAATACCGGCATCCGGGCACACCCGGGAGTTACCCCGATCATTTAAGGCAACCCTCATCCCCTTGTCCTGCAATTTTTTCTTGACAAAATACATATGTTTTACTATAGTATTCATCATAGTACATATTCATCAGAAATATTCCCTTGTGTTGCTTGCTATGTATAATTAAATTAGGACTATCGAAAAACGATGAAGAGGAAAAGTAGCCATTCAATTACAGCCCAGAGAGCTAGGAAACGGTGAGAGCCTAGCCTGAAGTTGATGTGTGAAGTTCTCCTTGGAGTTGCCAGCTGAAGAACGGGGCAATTGCTGTCCCGATTGGTAGGTGCGGACGGGACTTCCACCGTTAGCGGGAAGGAGGTATCGGTAACATTTAATGTTGCCCGTACTTTACAGAGCGGAGTCTGCCGGCCGATCAGCCGAATGACTCTACCAGGGTGGTATCGCGGGAAGTGAAAACTCCCGTCCCTTATCAATAGGGACGGGAGTTTATTATTTTTACATAAGGAGGTGATTACTAGTGTTGGGATTGACCGACCCCTGGATTGCATTTGCATACCTGGCTTGTTTTGCTGCTACTGCATTATGTATCTTTTATTCTGTCCGCAAAGGGGGCGAATAAACTAAATTTATTATAAATAAGGGAGCGATTGTTTTGAATACTGACTTACTTTATATTATGTCAGCCGTCTATCTGGGGATAACAGTTTTCCTCGGCTATCTTGGCTACCGGCACACAAAATCCTCAAAAGATTATATGATTGCCGGGGGTAATGTCCATCCTGTTCTTATGTCCCTGGCATACGGTTCAACCTTTATATCCACCTCGGCCATCGTCGGTTTTGGCGGAGCTGCCGGAGTGTACGGGATGAGCTTATTATGGCTGACGGTATTCAACATATTTGTCGGTATATTTGTTGCTTTTGTTTTCTTCGGTGTGAAAACCCGGCAACTTGCGCAAGAACTACAAGTCAAAACCTTTCCCGAGTTTCTGGGAGCTCGTTTTGCCTCTCCCTTTATCCGAAAATTCTCTGCTGCTATGATTTGCCTGACAATGCCTCTCTATGCAGCAGCCGTAATGATCGGCGGAGCCAGATATATGGAAGAAGCTTTGCAAATGGATTATGTGACTGCCTTGACGATTTTTGCAGTCATCGTGCTGGCCTATGTTTTCTTTGGTGGCTTGCGCGGGGTTATTTATACTGATGCACTGCAAGGTATTGTTATGTTCATTGGGATGGCTGCACTGGTCATATTTACCTATTCGCTGCTGGGCGGAGTCACCACGGCGCATTTGAAACTGGAAGCACTGCGCAATATGGTGCCACAGGCTATGATAGCTAAGGGACATATGGGTTTTACAGCTATGCCTGCATTTGGTTCGGAATTATGGTGGTTTGTCATTTCTACCCTGGTTCTGGGCGTAGGTATCGGTGTTTTGGCCCAACCGCAGCTTGCTGTACGATTCATGACAGTATCAAGTGCCAAAGGAATCTATAACGGCTTAGGAGTTGGCGCAGTCTTCATTCTTTTCATGACCGGTGTTGCTTTTACTGTCGGCGCTTTATCTAACGTATATTTTGTTGAGCATGGCGGAAAACTTGCACTGGCAGCAACGGCTGCAGGCGGCACAGCCCCAAATATTGATAAAATTATCCCGCTCTTTATCACCCTAGCCATGCCGGAATGGCTGCGCTATATTTTCTTATTCACACTGCTATCGGCAGCCATGTCGACCTTAAGCGGCCAATTTCATATTATTTCCACTTCTATTTCTTATGATTTGAATCCCAAAAAAGGCGCCAGCGATGCACAAACCCTGATGCTGGCACGTATCGGTACGCTGCTGGGCTTTTTACTAACTTTGGCATTAGCGCTTTATCTCCCGGCAGGAATTATTGCCATTGCTACGGCGCTGTTCTTCGGAATGTGTACAGCGGTTTTCCTGCCAATATATGCAGCCGCCTTATACTGGCCGCGCATTACTCCATCAGGCGCTATGTACAGCATGATTACGGCAACAGTAGTATACGCCGGACTGGTATTTTTTGTACACGAAAAAGAAGCCGGTATTTTTGGCCTCTGCGCCAGATTGTTCGGAGTTAACACCTTGGGCGTTACACCGTGGACATATATCGACCCCTTGGTTATCGCCCTGCCGGTCAGCGCGATCGTGCTCATTGCTGCCAGTTTGCTGACACAGCCTGCCGTCGAAGCAGCAGTTGCCGAAGAACTATAAAAAATACAAAGAACCCGCGAAATTTGCGGGTTCTTCTTCATTCAGCCGACCATAAATCCTAATTAAGATAATAGCTCTTTTCCCGTTCCAGCATCTCTTGATTCCAAAATAGCCCGACTTCGCTATACTTTGGCTCAATAACCATCTGGCCTGTTGTGTCCATAAATCCCCAAGTTCTCTTTTTAACCGGCAGCATACCAAAGGAACCGCCCATAAGCTCGGAAGCACTGTCAAATACCGCAGGGACTACCATGCGTCCCGTGGTATCAATTACTCCCCATTTATCGGCAATCTTTACTTTAGCAAACCCGCAAAAGAAGCCCAGTTTTTCTTCTAAAACCGCTTTATCGGGAAAACCAACATCATCATACCGAAAAGCAATGACCGTTTTACCGCTGGTATCGATAAAGCCCCATCTTTCCCCCACTCTCACCGCCGCCAAACCATCATACCCGAAGCTTGATACCTCATCAAACCTTAGCGGTGTTAACAGCTTGCCGGTTTTATCAACAAAACCCCATTTCTGGTCGTCTTTGACCTGAGCAAACCCGTTACGAAAAGCAGACATCTTATCATACTGTACCGGGACGACGGCAGCGCCGGTTTTATCTACCGCACCCCATTTATCTTTTATCCGTACTGTAGCCAGCCCCTCCCGGAAAACACCGGTAACATGATTTTTGGTCGATATAATTTCTTTTCCTGTTCTGTCAATAAAACCGCGTTTCGTATTTTCCGGCAAAAGTTCATTAGTCCGAATTTCCACATACCCGGCAGAAGCCCCCACAGCTACCAGAGCGGCTTCCAAAAAGGAAAATGACTTTTTCACAACCCAAACTTCCGCCACATCCTTGTTAAAAGGAAACGCTGTGTCATAGCCTGAAGCTAAAACAGTACCTTTTCTGTCTATGTAGCCCCACTTTTTTTCTACCTTGACTATAGCGATCCCATCTTGAAAGCCGCCAGCTACCTCGCCAAAAGCCTCCTTGATAACAACAGCGCCGCTCCGGTCAATAAACCCATACTTACTGTCCAATTTAACAGCAGCCAGCCCCTCGCTAAACTGACGGGCATTCTTAAATTGAAAAGGTAACATTACCTTGCCTGTATTGTCAATATAACCCCATTTCCCGTCGTTTCTAACCGGCGCCAGGCCTTCGGCAAACAACCCGGCCTCCTTGTACTGAACGGGGATCACCAGTCCTTCACCAATCCGGTAATATCCCCATTTGCCGCCACTCTTAACCAAAGCTAATTTTTCACTTATTCCCGCCACGGCATCAAATTCCACCGGTACCACAGCTTGCCCCTGGGTATCATAATAGCCCCACTTGTTTTTATGTCTGGCCGTCACAAATCCATCTTTGAAGGTCCCCACCTCATCAAACTGGGCAGGAATCACCAACTGGCCCCTTTTATCATAAAATCCCCAGCCGGTTTCTTTTTTTACAGCAATAAGACCTTCCTCAAAAGCTCTGATCTCTTTGCATTCAGCAGGTATGATATATTCTCCCTGCTGATCAATAAACCCCCATTTTCCCCCTGTCTTTACTCCTGCCAAAATAACATCCGGGATTTTTTTGTCATCCACGTTAATCTCCGGATTTATCGCCGGCACACTAACAGCCTGCTCTGTGTCCAAACTCGCCTCAGACGCAGCAAACGCCCGCGTTCCCGGCACCATTAATAGCGCCAATACAGCAATTAACCCGATAAACCCTTTAAAATTCACCAAAAAACCTCCTATTGATCAAGCTTCACTATTCCATTAAAACCCTTAATGGTTACCAAAATCAAACAATATATTCTATATAATTTACTTTTTATCCTCCATTTTTATCCAGGAATTTAGTCCCGAAATGCATGAGCATGCTTAAGGACATACGAAGCAAAAAGAGCGTCCCCACGCTTCTTGTTTATAGTGACATTTTCTCACGATAATCTACCTAGTGTCATTATCACAAGTTAAACACACGATTTGATGCTATTATTGTCATTGTTAACATTTTCATATTATAATGAAAGAGTAAAAATATTTATACTATGGACAGCAGACAATAGCTATACTCTGCACACCACACCACAGAAGGAGCTGAGAGTAAGGTGGACCAACACGAATTGCCGGCGCTCCCCGTCCCCGATCTTTGCCAGTCTATCGACTGGTATTTAAAAGGCTTACGGCCCTTGCTCAGCGAACACGAATTCGCCGAGGCCAAAACCGTGGCCGAACATTTTTGCCATAACGACGGTGCGGCGCTGCACGGCAAACTACTGGAATACAGCCGGTCAATCGCCCCTCGCAGTTGGCTCATGCCTTATTCACGCGACATCTATTTAACGATGCGGGACCCGGTCACACTTGTCGGCAATTATTTGCTGGAGCTTGCACTGCCCAGTTTTTCAGAAAAATACGACTATCTTGAGTTTACTGCTATTCTGGCACACTCTGCTGGCCAATTATATCTGGAAATTGTGCACAACACGCTGCCGGCGATGGCGCACAAAGAGACGCCGCTGTGCATGAGCCAGTTTCAGGGAGCATTCAGGGCAACAAAAATCCCGCACAAGAATAAAGACCGCTTCACGTTCTTTCAAGACTTTACCGAAGTTCATTCCTTCGGCGTATTTTACAAAAACAAATTTTATACAATAAAACTAATTGATGAGGACGGCCGGATATACAGCGCTGACTGTATCCGGCGCGCTTTGCAGCAAATTTATCACGACAAAGGCAGCCACGCCGAAGCATCCTGGAACGTCCTGTCTTTGGCCGGCAGCGACCGGGCGGCAGAACTGATTGCTGAAATCTGCCAAGTCCCGGCCAATGCCTGCAGCATGGATATTGTCAACAAAACGATGTTCATCGTTACGCTGACCTCGTTGACAAGCATGCAGCAGCCTCTTGCCGACAAGCTTTATAACAGTACCGACGATATCTGGGCCTATAAGCCGTGGAGCATAACGGTATATCAGAATAAAGTATGCACCTTCAACAATGAGCACACCTATATGGACGGCGTCAACAATATCTATCTAATCAATCGCTTGCTTAAAAAAATGGCCGACTTTGCCGGCAGCTTTGCCGACAACGCCCAGACCGCGCCTCTCACGCCGATCAATTTTGTCCTCTCGCCGCCAATCCAGGAGCAGCTGGCCGCCATAAAAGCGCAGTATCAAAAAACAGCGTCCCAGATCGACATAGTGCGCTATGTCCGCGACAAGCTGTGTATCGGCAAAATAAAGGCACGCAAGCTTAACGTGGACGCCTGTTTCCAGTTCGCCTTTCAGTATGCTCAGTTAAAAGTCTTTAAAGCCCTTAGGACAACGCACGAATCGGTTAGTGTAACGCAATATTATGAGGGCCGCACCGCCTGTATCCGCAGTGTCAGCGAAGAAAGCGCCCAATTTGTGGCCGCCTTGCTTAACGGCGCGCCGCAAAAGCAGCTGTCCGACATGCTCGCCCAAGCCAGTTGCGAGCATGTGCAAAAAATCGCCAAGGCCAAAGATTTCTGCTGCTTTATCAGACATGCCGCCGGTTTGGAAATTATGTACGAGCGTTTTGGCCGGGAGCTCGGCATACCAGAAAAACCGCCGTTATTCAGCGATGCCGCATTTGCCACATATTGTACGCAGTATTTGTCGACATCAACGCTCGGCAACACGCCGATCGTCGACACATTTGCCTTCGCCCCCGTCGCACCGGGTGGACTGGGAATCGGCTATGTCACCCATAATGACAGGCTGATCGCAGCCATCAGCTTTTACCGGCAGGATAACGCCAATATCGTCCTGTTTCAGCATGCGCTGGACGAATTTTTTGTTAAGCTTGAGTTATTGCTTACTTAATCGGGGTGGTGTAACACAACCAGGAGGTTTTCTATCACCGTTCACTTCTTATCCCAAATTAAATCGGGACTGGGGAGCAAAAAGAACGTCCCCATGCTTCGGTGATGATTCGCGGGGTGATGGATAGCTCTAGGTTATTGACTGGCCAATTGTTTGCCAAGCGCCTGTAGATTTCGTTTAGCGATGCTTTCGTACCGGTCCCGAAAGTAATCGGTCTGATAAATGCTGTCTTTACTGAGAAACCCTTCGATAACCTGCAATCGCCCTTGACGGTAGTCTAAATCAGGCACATGTCCATACTCGGCTCTTATCTGATGCTCATAATCCAAAAAGCCGTTCCATTCTCGCCCAAATACCGACAAATCAATATCTGCCAAATATTTTCCGTCCTCGCTGTCAGCCAGTTCCTGATGACTTGTCAATAAAATCAGTTTGGCTGCCTGTCCGGCAAATGCCGTCGGCAACCCCATTTGTTCGGCAGCATATGCCGCAACAGCTGCGCTCATATATTCGTTACTCTGCGAATTCGGCACACATACGATATCATGAAACCATAATGCATACTCCGCCACCGCAGGCTGAGCCAGCCTGTGCCTGATTTCATCAAAGTGGATAAAACAATCGGCAAGATGGTTCAATCCGTGGTAACAGCGAAAAAATTGCTGATAGCCATCCCAAATAAGAGTATGTATTTTATTGGCTGCCGAAGTCTTACAGGCCAACAAAGTAGCCAAACTATACCAGCGGCCACCCAGTATCATACTGACGCTTTGCAAAAATACCATCCCCAGCTTCTAATTTTTTTTTATTTTTTCCGTTACTTTTTACTTATCAGGGCGTTTATATGAATAAGGAGTTGATAGTATGAAAAAACCAGTCAAAATCTTAGTCCTGATGCTGCTAATTATAACAGCGGCGTTGCCGGCCGCTCTGGCTGCCGAAAAAAGTCCTAATGGTACCGTAGTCCAAGTAAGCGGCAATTACCAGATGGAAATTGCCCCGGATACTGCCTACATCAATTTGGGGACGGTAACAGAAGCCGAAACCGTAGCGGCGGCGCAGGCCAAAAATGCCGATATCTCAACTAAAATCCGCTCGCAGCTGGAAAACCTGGGAATCAAGTCAGACTACATAAAAACCGCCCACTATGTGGTAAACCCAATCTATAAATATGACGACAGCGGACGGCGCCTGCCAAGCATTAAAGGGTACCAGATTACCAACAGCATTACCGTAACAACATCGGTTGAAAAAGCCGGGGAGGTTGTGGATACGGCTTTGAACGCAGGAGCCAATCAGGTAAACAGCATCCGGTTCAGTAAAAATAACGAAACCGATGTGAAAAATGCCGCACTGGCGCAGGCCGTCCGGGATGCTCTTAGCAAAGCCGACGCCATTGCCGCAGCCTTAGACAAACGGGTGGTCAGGGTTACGACGGTAAACGAAAATGGTGTTCATCTGCAATCACCGGAAACCGGCAGCCGGTTGTATGCCAAAGCCATGGCTGACACTGCGTCAACCCCGATTTCCGCCGGACTAATACAGATATCTGCCAATGTGCAAATTGCCGTGGAATTGGAGTAACAGCAAAATTAGAAAAGTTATGCTTGGTGTTAAGATAGTTAAAGGGTCAGGCTGCAGCCTGGCCCTTTAACTATCTTATGTTTAATGTTTAAAATGCCTCATACCGGTGAACACCATAGCAATTCCATGGGCATCTGCCGCTTTAATCGAGTCTTCATCATGAACCGAACCGCCCGGTTGAATGATGGCTGTAACACCTGCCGCAATGGCAGCTCCGACAGTATCGGCAAACGGAAAGAAGGCATCTGATGCCAAAACTGCGCCTTTAGCCTGTTCACCAGCCTGTGCCAAAGCAATCCCGGCTGCGCCGACACGGTTCATCTGGCCTGCCCCCACACCCAGGGTTTTGTTGTCCTTGGCAATGACAATGGCGTTAGACTTGACATGTTTAACTACCTTCCAGGCAAAGAGCAGCTGCTCCCATTCATCGGCTGCCGGCTGACGCTTGGTGACAATTTTCATGTCGTTTTGGGCGGCAGTAGTCATATCGGCCTGCTGCAACAGCACACCGCCTGCCACTGATTTCACGTCAAGCCGGTTGCCATCAGGCTGCGGTATAGCGGCTGCCAACAGCCTGATATTTTTCTTTTGCGCCAGAATCTCCAGCGCGGCCTGACTGAAGGACGGCGCAATGACGGCTTCAACAAATATCTCGCTGATAAGCTGCGCGGTGGCTTCATCGACCTCCCGGTTTACGGCAACAATACCGCCAAAAGCCGATATTGGGTCAGCCTGATGCGCTTTTTGATAAGCTTCGGCCAACGTGGCGCCAATGCCTGTGCCACAGGGATTGGTATGCTTGATGATGGCGGCAGCCGGCTGCTGGAATTCCGCTGCCAGCGCATAGGCGGCTTCTACATCAACAATATTATTAAACGACAGTTCCTTGCCATGAAGCTGCCTGGCATTAGCCACACCCGGGCCTGAGTAATATTGCTCACGGTAAAAAGCAGCTGACTGATGCGGATTTTCTCCATACCGCAGGTCTTGGATCTTTTCATAGACCTGATGCAGCGTGTCCGGGAAAAGCCCTTGCCCCAGCTGGCCGCTCAGGTATTGAGAAATATATGCGTCATAGCCGGCGGTGTGGCTGAAAGCTTCCTGCGCCAATGCCATCCGGCTTTTTAACGCCACTTCGCCCCCGGCCTGCAACTCTGCAATAATGTCCTGGTACCGCAGCGGATTGACAACAACCGTCACATAGTGAAAATTCTTGGCCGACGCCCGGATCATTGCCGGTCCGCCAATATCAATATTTTCCACAGCCTCATTCAGCGTCACGTCCGGTTTCGCCACCGTCTGGCGGAAAGGGTACAGGTTGACTGCCACCAAGTCGATACCGTGAATGTTATGTTCAACCATGGCCGCCTGATGAGCCGGATTATCACGAATGGCCAGTATGCCGCCATGAATATAGGGGTTGAGCGTTTTAACGCGCCCATCCATAATTTCCGGAAATCCGGTGATTTCGCTCACATAGGTAACAGGTATCCCTGCCTCTTTAATGGCTTTCATAGTGCCGCCTGTTGAGATAATTTGTACCCCTAAATTGTGCAGTTCTTGCGCAAACTCAATAATTCCGGTTTTGTCCGACACGCTTAGCAGCGCACGTTTAATTTTCATCAGTCTCCTCACCTCACTCTATTCTTTTTATGTATACACGTCGCCCTTCCATACACAGCCGCCCCTCACAATATAAAGCCAGGGCGCGAGGATACAAAATATGCTCGGCATGCAAAATCCGTTCTGATAAGGTTTCTTCAGTATCGTCTTCCATAACAGGCACCGCTTCCTGCAGGATAATCGGCCCGGTGTCCATGCCTTCATCGACAAAATGCACGGTGCAGCCTGACACTTTAACACCGTATTGCAAAGCCTGAAGTTGCGCGTTTTCCCCCGGAAAAGCGGGCAGCAAGGAAGGGTGGATGTTCATGATTTTTCCGGCAAACCGGTCAATAAAATACCGGCCTAAAATCCGCATAAAACCAGCCAGTACTACCAGTTCGACATGGCGGACATTAAGTTCTTCGGCAACAGCAGCCTCAAAATCCTGGCGGCAGGCAAACTGCCGCCTGTCAATACACACAGATGGGATGTCTGAGCCAGCCAGGCGCTTTAAGACATTGGCTTCCGGGTTATCGCTGATAACTACACCAATCGTAACAGCAAGCCGTCCGGCCTCTATGGCATCGACAATGGCTTGCAGATTACTGCCGCGGCCTGAAGCCAGAACACCGATGACGGTTTTGTTCATCAGGAATCCCTCCTTACTTCAGTTCTACCCGCTGCTCACCTGCCGTAATTTTACCGATTATGTATGATTTTTCGTTGCGGGCAGCCAATTCAGCCTGTACGTCCGGCGCGGCTGCGGCCGACACAATGAGAATCATGCCGATACCCATATTAAACGTCCGGTACATTTCGGCCTTGGCTACACCGCCCCATTGCTGCAGCAAGCCAAAGACAGGCGGCTCAGTCCAGGCTGAGGTGTCTACCTCGGCCCCACAGCCTTCAGGCAGCACCCGCGGAATATTATCATAAAAACCGCCGCCAGTGATATGAACCATACCATGAATATCAAATTTTTCGATAAGCGGCAGGCAGGTTTTCGGGTACAGCCGGGTAGGTTCTAATAGTTCTTCCCCAAGTGTACGGCCTAATTCGGGAATATGGGCATCCACCTGCAGTTGTTTTACCTCAAAGCAGATTTTACGGACAAGGGAGAAGCCGTTGGAATGGAGGCCACTGGATGGCAAGCCAATTAATACATCACCTGGCTTAATTTTTTCGCCTGTGATAATTTTATCCCGGTCAACAACTCCCACGGCAAAACCGGCAATATCATACTCGCCGTCAGGGTAGAAGCCAGCCATCTCGGCTGTCTCACCGCCGAGCAGAGCACAGCCTGATTCCCGGCAAGCCATGGCCACCCCGCTGACTATGGCGGCAACCTTTTCCGGCTCCAGCTTGCCTACCGCCAGATAATCCAGGAAAAACAGCGGTTCGGCCCCCTGCACCAGAATATCGTTAACACACATGGCAACACCGTCTTGCCCAATGGTGTCATGCTTGTCAGTCAAAAAGGCAATTTTGAGTTTAGTACCGACACCGTCAGTACCGCTCACCAATACCGGTTGCCGGTATTTGCCGGAATTTAATGCAAATAATCCGCCAAAACCGCCAATATCACCAAGCACTTCAGGACGATAGGTGGAACGCACATGGCGTTTCATAAGTTCAACAGCTTTATTGCCGGCATCAATATCAACACCGGCATCACGGTATGTCAGTTCGATGCCCGGAGTTTGTGTCTCGAGGTTTGATTTTTGGTTGTCGGCCATTTTTGCCCTCCTAATATATTCTTTTGCAGTTGAATCAGGGATCTACTTCCTGCCCGCAGGCTCGAATAAAAATTTATTATTGGCACAGCTGCCTTCACCCGGCGTGTGGGCCGGGTAGTCACAGTTAAAACAAGCATTGCACAGCGTTTTCGCAGAAATGTGACCGATAGATGCATGCAGTCCTTCGAGGGAAAGATAATGGAGCGAATCAGCACCAATAAACTGCCGGATTTCCTCCACTTGTTTGGACGAAGCAATCAGTTCTTTGCGTGCCGAGGTATCAATGCCGTAATAACAGGGAAAACCGATGGGCGGCGAGCTTACACACATGTGAACAGCAGTTGCACCGGCCTCTTTTAACATGCGGACAATTTTACCGCTGGTAGTGCCTCTCACAATGGAATCATCCACCATGACAATGGATTTGCCTTTCACTACCGAAGCAACGGCATTAAGTTTAATCCGCACACCCATATCCCGTTTTTTCTGTTCCGGTTGGATAAAGGTCCGGCCAATATAGCGGTTTTTCATTAATCCTTCGGCAAAAGGTATGCCTGACTCATGACTGTATCCGAGCGCCGCCGTGGTACCTGAGTCAGGTACTGAAATGACAATATCAGCTTTAAACCGGCTTTCCCGCGCCAGCGTCCGGCCCATGTTAAACCTGGCCTGGTACACGCTCTGTCCGTCAATGACACTATCAGGCCGGGCAAAGTAGATGTATTCAAACACACAGCCTGCCCTGCGGTCGGTTTCACCAAACCGGCGGGATACCACGCCGCTATCATCAATACTGATCATTTCCCCGGGTTCAATATCACGCACAAATTCCGCGCCCACAGTATCCAGGGCACAGGACTCGGAAGACAATACCCAGCCATCGCCCAGTTTGCCCAGGCACAAGGGCCGGAAACCATGCGGGTCACGCACACCGATAAGCTTGTTTTCGGTCATGATAACAAGACAATAGGCACCGTGAATATTAATCAGACTGTCAACAATCTTCTCCTCAACAGTTTGCTTCGTAGACCGGGCAATGAGGTTAACAATGACTTCACTGTCGATAGAGGTCTGAAACACACTGCCCTTTTCTTCAAGTTCTTTGCGAACTTCACGAGCGTTAGTCAGATTGCCGTTGTGAGCCATACTAATTTGCCCGCCGGAATAGTTGACCATTAGGGGCTGCGTATTTTGCAGCAGGCTAGAGCCGGTTGTCGAATACCGGACATGACCGATGGCAATATGGCCCGGCCTTTCAGGCAAACCATGACGAAATACTTCGTTGACCAGTCCCATACCCCGTTGCACATCCATAACCGTCCCGTCGGTTACCGCAATTCCGGCACTCTCCTGACCCCGGTGCTGCAGCGCATACAAACCCCAGTAAGTAGACAGCACTACATTCTCTTGCCTGGCAAAAATGCCATAAATACCGCATTCTTCCCGCAATTTATCACTTTGTATATCGTAAAGCACTTGGTTTCTCCTTTGCCTCTTACATTCTTTATTCTGATAACACTCTTCGCAGCCAATTTACTGTCCGGTAATTCGGCGCAGTACCTCCTGGTACGCTTCCTCTACATTGCCCAAATCGCGGCGGAAACGGTCTTTGTCAAGCTTTTGGCCTGTTTCGCTGTCCCAGAAGCGACAGGTATCTGGCGAAATTTCATCCCCAAGCAGCACTTCGCCTTTATGCACACCAAATTCAAGTTTGAAATCAATTAACTCCAGTTTTTTGTCTTTGAGGAAGGCTGATAGAATTTCATTGATTTTCAGCGCATAGGCCTCCAGGGTTTCCACTTGTTCGGGACTAGCCAGCCCCAGCGCTTTGATGTGATAATTATTAATCAGCGGGTCGCCCAGCTTATCGTCTTTGTAATAGAGTTCAATAACGGTGGACGGCAGCTTGCGGCCTTCCTCCCAGCCGATACGTTTGGCTAAGCTGCCGGCGGCAATATTGCGGACAACAACCTCGACCGGCAGAATGTCCAATTTTTTGACCAGCATTTCGCGTTCACTAAGCATTTTGATAAAATGATGCGGTATACCCTTTTCACTTAACAGATTAAAGAAAAACGTGGATATCTTATTGTTAAGCACACCTTTGTTGCCGATAGTGCCGCGTTTTTCACCATTAAAAGCGGTAGCGTCATCTTTGAAATACACCAGTAATTCATCGGGATTTTCAGTGGCAAACACTTGTTTTGCTTTACCTTCATACATTGGCTTTGTCATAATACATCCTCCCCTACTAAATCTGTCCTGTTAGTTTTTTAGCCAGACGCTCATCTTTTTTCTCAACCTCTTCCGCCATAGTCCGGCGGTGGGCTGCCAGCTTATCAGCCAGCCCGGTATCATGAACAGCAAGTATCTGAGCTGCAAACAACGCCGCATTTTTGGCACCGTTAATCGCCATAGTCGCTACCGGAATGCCTGCAGGCATCTGCACAATACTAAGCAGCGCATCCATACCGCCCAGCGGTGTGGCATTGACCGGAATGCCGATGACCGGCAGTGTGGTAAAGCTGGCAATTACTCCAGGCAGATGGGCGGCCGCCCCGGCGGCGGCAATAAATACCTGAACACCGCGTTCCTTGGCCCCGGCCACAAAATGATGCACCTTATCCGGTGTGCGGTGTGCTGATGCTACCAGAACTTCTGTTTCAATACCAAACTCATTCAGCTGGCTGACTGCCGGTTCAAGCACCGGCCAGTCGGAATCACTACCCATAATAATTGCTACTTTCATATCATCACCCTTTCATTTGCAGCTATATTCCGCATTAAAAATCCGCAAAGTTAGATTTGCAATAAAACCCAGATATTTTACCAAAATATCTGGGTTTATTTTTTTCTTTATTCAGCCAGGAATAGGAACCGGGATACGACAAGCACTGCCAGAATGTATACAATCCAGTGTACTTCGCGGCCACGGCCGGTAACCAGTTTCAGCAAAGGATACATGACCAGACCGGCTGAGATGCCATTAGCAATGCTGTAGGTAAAAGGCATCATAACAATGGTCAAAAAGGCGGGTATGCCTTCGGTAAGATCGCCAAAGTCAATATGACGGACAGATTCAATCATCAATGCGCCTACAATGATCAGCGCCGGCGCAGTAGCGGCATCCGGAATCAAACCGGCAAGCGGCGTGAAAAAGAGAGCCAGGAAAAAGAGTATGCCACAGACAACAGCAGTCAGACCGGTGCGTCCGCCTGCGCCAACCCCGGCAGCACTTTCCACATAGGCAGTAATTGTGCTTGTACCCAGCATAGCGCCTAAGCTTACACCGGTGGCATCCACCAGCATGGCTTTGCCAATACCCGGGAACTTGCCGTTTTTGTCCATCAAACCGGCTTTAGAGGCAGTGCCGACAAGTGTGCCCATGGTATCAAACAGTTCCACAAAGGTAAATGTGAAAACAATAGCCACCAGTCCCATATTCAGCGCGCCCATAATATCAAGCTGCAGGAAAGCATTGTTGCTAAAGTCAGGAATAGCCATCGGGCTAAAACCGGCAGGAATCTTAACAATTCCCATCATGATGCCCAAAACAGTGGTAACGAAAATGCCTATCAAGATAGACCCTTTTATTTGGCGGGCCATCAATACACCAATGAATATCAGGCCAAATACGGCCAGCAATACTTCGGGATGGGTAAATTTACCCATTTCAATAATGGTTTCAAAACTAAGCGGCGTACCGTTGCCTTTGGCGGCGACAATTTTTTCTAAAGTAGGCGGAATCAAAGACAAGCGGATACTCATGATGCCGGACAGTTTCAAGCCAATAATAGTAATAAACAAACCAATACCTACGGTAATAGCATGTTTTAAAGAATTCGGCATGCCCTCAACCAGCAGCTGCCGCACATGAGTTACAGTAAGCAAAATAAAAATAAGACCGGAAATAAACACTGCCCCCAGGGCAACCTGCCAGGGGACGCCCATCCCAATAACAACTGTAAAAGCATAAAAAGCATTTAGACCCATGCCTGGCGCCAAGGCAATCGGATAATTGACAAAAACCCCCATCATAATCGACACGATGCCGGCACCCAGTGCAGTAGCCAAGAGCACTGCATTCTTGTCCATACCGGCAGCGCCCAGAATACTTGGGTTGACAAACAAAATGTACGCCATGGTCATGAAGGTGGTTAAACCGGCAATTACCTCTGTTTTCACATCGGTTTTACGAGAGCTGAGTTCAAAAAATTTCTCCAACATTTCCTTTTCTCCCCTTTTTCTACTACTAGTTAAGGTGTCTCCTCAACACTAGTACCCTGCGTCACCCAAAGGCATGGATTCGTTTACAGACTTTGGCCGCATTGCAGAGTTGCCGTCGCCTCACAGGTCCGCTATGAGCGGCTTCTCCGTCCTATATGGCGCAAAAAACCCTGCAAGCTAACCTCTGTAGGCGATGCCTAGTGCTAGCTTACCCCGAAAAAGCTAAAGAAAACACGGCTTGTGCCAATCCTTGGCGAAAGCACAAGCCGCTGTTCTCCCTATACTGCTTTTAAGAAAGTTATGCTCTCTGTTAGAATAAAAAACTGGCGGGAAAATTTCGCATGAATCTAATAGAGCGAAACTTTCCCGCCAGGGTTTTTATCCCATCGGTGTAGTGTTAGAGTCAACACCTGCGCCACTTGGTCACAGTCTGCAGCATCATCGGTGCTGCACGGAACCCTAGGCGCACTTTCACTCGTAGTCGGGCGATTTACGGTCGCCTGGTAGAAACGTTTGAGCCGTATTCTCAAATATATACGAGCATTATGGATTTGTTTTTATTGTACCAGCAGTGGACAAAATCTGTCAATGAAAAAATCGAACTTTAATCACAGTTTTAGAATCATCGTTCGGAAACTCAATTTAATTCATTATTCTTCTGGCTCCAAGATACCGTGGCTTCCAGTACGACTCCTCAAGTTTCGTGATTATTACGCCCCGGCTGGAAGAGGCATGAATGAAATTACCGCCGCCATAATAAATACCGACATGAGAAACACCCTTTCCATAGGTGTTAAAGAAGACCAGGTCTCCCGGCTTTAGTTTGCTGCGTGCCACCTTTTTGCCTGTTTTATACTGAACATCGGCTGTCCGAGGCAGCTTTTTTCCATGCTTGTCATATACAAATTTAACAAAGCCGGAGCAATCAAACCCCCGGGGAGATTCGCCGCCAAACCGGTAAGGTGTTTTTAAATATTTTTCCGCAGTTTTGATAACAGATTCCGGCTGCGGGTTAACTTTTTTCTTTGTTGCAGCCAGTACCGGACTATTTACCAGAACAAGCATAAGAATTACCAGGCATATGGCAGGTAACTTTACAGGCAACCGCATGGAGGCTCCCCCCTGAATAGTTGTGCTTACCTGCAAATACCTTCGGCAAACTTCCGACAAATCCTTCTGTTTTTCTGCAATATTTTTCCGATTCTGTAGCTATATACAACGTGTTAAAGCTTTGCCACTACACTCCCCGCCTGCGCCTGCCATATTCTTTAATGAGGAATATCTAAGTGCAATCCGGCGGCAGACTACTAGAATTTTGCAACTAAATAATCGGTAACATAAGTAAAGCCAATGGACTCATAGGCCCGAACGGCCGGAATGTTATCCCGGTGCACCATCAATACCGGAATTTTGCCAAAGGACTTGCTCCTCTGGCACAGTGTGGAAACCAACGCCTGACAATAGCCCCGCCCACGGCTGCCTTCCCTGGTATATACACCGCCGATCTGATGAACCTGGCCGGTAACTGCCTGAACCATGGCCAGCGCTTGCGGCACACCGCCTGCTAAAAGAAAGACAATCGCTTCCTCAGGACTGCGGTCATGAATAAGCCTGGCTGCCAATTCCTGATTAAAGCGGCGTTGAAAACCCAGCCGGTAGGCTTCGACAATAAACCTAAGCGCCAGTATGCGGTCTACTGTTTCCACTTCGGCAATAGCAAGCGATTCTGGCAGCGTCCTGGGCTTTATGGCATAATTAGCCAGATAATGGCTGTCTTCATAAGCCAGCACCGGTTTAGCCTGGGCTTGACACAAAGGTTCTGCCACCCTTTTCACGCCAGCCATCACCTTCCACCGGCGCAGACGCATTAGGGAGGCAAACTCACCGACCGCCTCCGGCACTTCAAAATGAGGGATGACACTGCCTAAGTTAAAAAAGGCCAGTATTCCCCGTAACTGACCGGCGGCAAAATATCCATAATAGTCGCCCGAACGCCGGCTCATATGATCATTTTCAATACCACAACGTTCAAGATTGCCGCCCAGCGAAACCGTTTCCAGGTAATTCCGTTCCAAATATATGCTGACTTCGTGCATGTCGCCGGCGGTTAACAGCCTAATCACAACTGCCGGCCTGCCAGTACATGAAATTGATACACTTTCACCCTGCCTGCTCGCGGAGTACGCGTTTTAATATCTTGCCTGTCTGATTCTTCGGCAAAGCATTCACAACAATGAAATCCCGCGGGATTTTATAGGCGGCAATATTGCTTTGCAAATACTCTCTGACCGCTTTTTTATCAAAATGCTGGCCTTCTGCCAGCACGATATAAGCGCGCGCCACCTGACCGCGCAGTTGATCAGGCACACCAATTACGCTGGCCTCGATGATACCCGGATAGGCATACAGCAATTCCTCAATCTCACGCGGATAAATATTTTCTCCATTGGCTATAATTAAGTCCTTCAAACGGTCGACAACAAAGAAATAGCCTTCAGCATCCCGGTAAGCCAAATCTCCGGTATGAAGCCAACCGTCTTTCATTGCCTTAGCCGTCTCGTCCGGCAAATTGAAATAGCCTAACATCACCGTGGGCCCACGGACAACAATTTCGCCTACCACCCCTGGCGGCAAAGACTGGCCCTGCTCATCAACCACTGTAACTTCCAGGCCGGGGAGAGCTTTGCCGATAGAACAGTATTTAGGCTTTTCTACCGGATTTAGGGCCACAACCGGCGAGGCTTCGGAAAGGCCGTAACCTTCGAGAATTTTTATACCATATTTATCGGCAAATTGTATCGCTACCTTTTCCGGCAGCGACGCTCCGCCGGATATGAGGAGTTTTACTCCTGCCAGGTCATCCCTCTGCCCGACACGGGTAAGGAGGTTATACATGGGCGGTACCCCATAAATGACAGTTACGCCATACTCTTTAATGGCGGCAATGGTTTCTTTGGGCGCAAAAGCCTCCAAAACGGTAATCGACGCTCCGCAAAGCAGAGCGTTCAGTATGGCGCAGGTCCAGGCAAAGCAATGATACATCGGGAGCACACATAGTACATTATCACCGGCAGTAACAGGCAGCACTTCACCAAAGGCTTTCGCATTACTTACCAGATTTTTATGGGATAACACCGCACCTTTCGGGCTGCCGGTAGTACCGGAAGTATAAATGATGACACAGGGGTGGTTCTCGTCAAACTCATCAGATATAGCAGGAGCGGCAAACAGCCGCTGGTGTTCTACAACCTGCCTGATATCCGGCAGGACAAGCTGTTTGACCTCCTGGGCGTATCCCAGCTGTGCAAGTTCGTCATCAAGGTCCAGACGCTCCATCGTAACCAGCTGCTTCATTTTGACATCTTTAATGATGAAAGCCGTTTCCCGTGCTGTCAGTTGGAAGTTAATAGGCACTACTACGGCCCCGAGACTGACAATGGCCATATAAGAGTAGACAAAGTCAACCGAATTCCGCGAAAACAATCCTACATTTTCACCGGTCCGGACACCTGACATATAAAAATAATTGCGGTATTTTTCTACCTGCTGGCTAAACTCAGCATATGTTACATAATCTTTTCCATGAAAAGCTATGCTGCTTGGCGTTCCCTGCTGAATAAGCTCATGAACAAACAATAGCTGCACCCCTTTTTTTCGTAGTACTGGCAAATAGTTCTAAGCGTCATTTTATCGTGAATACCAGGATTTGTCCATATATAGTATTACCACCCAAAGGCTTGCTGATTATAAAGCTTTCTGCAAGCCAATTTCAGCATCACTGAGGCGCGGGGTGGCGTTGTGCGTAAGCAGAGGTTAAGCACCAGCGGCGCAGCGTTGTATGACGGTCGTCCGCGCCAGGCCTTGTTTCGGCGGTTGTGCAGACTAACAAAAACTGAGTACTGAAAGCATAGCTTTCGGTACTCAGTTCTATTGCTGCCACCCTGTTTCAGCCTGAAGGCCTGCAAACAGGATGTTATGTAATTACTGTCTAAATACTGATTTTAGCCCCTAACAAGTCAACAAAAGCCCGTAACCACGCAGGATGATCCGGCCAGGCTTGCGCCGTCACCAGATTACCGCTGACAACGACCTGCTCATTTTTCCACTCCGCGCCGGCCAACTGGCATTCTGCCGCACACGCCGGATAGGAAGTTACGGTTTTGCCTGTCAATACGTCAGCCGGAGCCAAAAGCTGCGTTCCGTGGCAGATGGCGGCCACAGGCTTGCCGGCAGCAAAGAATGCTTTTACCAACGTAATAACTTCGGGATACATGCGAATATATTCAGGAGCACGACCGCCGGGGACTACCAGCCCGACATATTCTTCCGGCTTAACATCCTTAGCAGCAATATCGACCTGAATTCGATGTCCGGTAAGTTCCACATAAGTATCCAGCCCGGTAAAATCGTGCACAACCAGCTGTGCCGTGTCACCGGCCTTCTTATTAGGTACAGCTACGTCAACTTGGTAACCAAGCATCATCAGTGCCTGCTGGGGTACTTTAACCTCATAATCTTCAGCACAATCACCAGTCAGTATAAGAATTTTTTTCGCCATTACTTGTAACCCTCCTTACGTTTGATATAATATTTATTCTATAGTAGTAATATTTTTCCTGCTGTCCATCCTGACAGCTATTTACAGTTTTTCTACAAAATAAAGAACACATTTTTCTCCCATTATTGACTATTTTTCACAGATAGGTTATATTAAATTAACTTAGCAAAAATTTTTGCAATGTAAAAGCATCTGTTTTACTGGCAGATGCTTTTTCTGTATTGGAGGATGAAAATATGCCGATAGCAATTCCCAACAACTTACCTGCCGCCAATATTCTTGAAAACGAAAATGTATTTATCATGTACGAAGACCGGGCCTATAGTCAGGATATCCGCCCGCTTAAGGTCCTGCTGCTCAACCTGATGCCAACCAAGATTGTCACCGAAACACAATTGCTGCGCTTATTAGGCAACTCACCCCTTCAGGTAGAAGTTGATTTTATGTATACGGCAACCCATACACCCAAACACACCCCGCAAGAACATCTCGTCAAATTTTATGAGACTTTTGATACCATCAAATCGCGCAATTATGACGGTATGATCATCACCGGCGCGCCTGTGGAACAAATGCCTTTTGAGCAAGTGGCTTACTGGGATGAGCTTTGCGAGATAATGGAGTGGAGCAAAAAGCACGTCTATTCCACGCTGCACATTTGTTGGGGAGCCCAAGCCGGTTTATATTATCACTATGGCATTCCGAAGTACAGCCTGCCGGAAAAAATGTTCGGAGTTTTTCCGCATAACATTATTTCTCCTAACCAAGACAAGCTATTCCGGGGGTTTGACGATATATTCTATGTTCCCCATTCCCGGCATACCGAAATCAGGCGGGAAGATATTGAAAAAAACGCTGCCCTCCGCATCCTCTCAGAATCCGAAGCCGCCGGTGTTCACACGGTAGCTGACAGCCACGGCCGGCAAATCTTTATAACCGGACACTCCGAATATGACCCGCTGACGCTCAAGTCAGAGTATGACCGTGACATTTCGCAAAAATTACCTATTAATATCCCCTGTAACTACTATCCCGGCAACGACCCGAGTAAGCCGCCGGTAGTGCTTTGGCGGAGTGCCGCAAATCTCTTATTCTCCAACTGGTTGAATTACTATGTTTATCAGGAAACCCCGTTCGATTTGTCACGCTTGTAAGGTGAATATGTGAAACAAAAAAATAGCAACCGGCATATCACATACTGCCGGTTGCTATTTTTTGTGCTTTCACAGACCTTGTAGAGCGATAGTCTCATAGGTATTGACAATACTCACTCTTTATAAATGTTACTTATTCTGTTGGATTATTGAAATACTACATTGCTGCCTTCACTCTCACCATCAGTGAAAGCAGGAGCAGGGTTATTCGTATCCCCGGCAGTGCTGGCTTGGTTGATAGTGGTTTGGTTATTAGCTTCTGTCCTGCCGGCGGCTGTGCCTTCATAGCTATTAACAACACTGCTAAGAAGGGATTCCTTTTCATTCTGTGACAAAGAGCCCTGCCCTAAGATGGAGTGGAGGGCACCTACTACAGCGGCAGGTTGCTCGTCGGCCGGTAAGCCGTTAATGGTATGTACCACGGCAATAATCTGCTGTTGCTTGTCTGCCAAGCTGCCACTGCCGTTTAGGATGTCATCAATGGTTGGGTTGGTTGCACCGCCATTTAGCGACAGCGTTTCTACGATCCCAGGTGCTTCCATATCCCCTTCCCCTTGCCAAACAAGCTTATACTTGTAATTATCCAGATCACGGTTCAGCTCAGCCACTTTTATTGATTCGTCAGTACGGTCAACGCCTGTAACTGTACCTACCGCCAAAAGTTCGGCAGCTCCTGTGGTCTTATCAGTCCAAGGCGCATCCTGATGCCTGCGGGCCTCAATCGTGCCGGTATTATCAATGATGCTCGCAGCAATCCCGATTATGCCATACTCCGGGTCCGCACCGGAATCAAAATTGGCCTGATCGGCAAAGATTGTTCCGGTATTAATGACCTTATTGTTTTTGGAAGAGATTTGATAACCTATGTTACCTTCCTCATTAAAATTTCGTTCATCAACCGCTCTGATATTAATTCCATAATGGCCATGAGCGTTAATCGTTCCGGCATTGGTAACAGCATTGGCGTAAATGGCTGCTTCGCCATTAGCGACCAGTGTCGTACCTTGCCCTAAGTTCACCGTATTTCCCAGACCGCTTTTGAAATAATCAGTGAAGTAATACTCGTCCCAATACTGCCCAGTGCCTTCATCACTATCCGCTTCCACACCCAGTTTGCTGCCGGCACCGATTAATACTTCACCGCCTTTGATAGCAGAAGTGCCTGTTATATCGACCTTGCCACCCAGAATGAATATCGGCCCATCCTGAACATTAGTAATCGATACCTCATTCAAGGTAATGGTATTAGTCGAATCGGCTGTAATATCGCCCCCCCTAAAGTAAGGTGGTGGCTCACCCGTACTCTCACTTGCATAATTTGACTGTATCTGGTTCGCCGCAATAATACCTACATGATGACCTTCATCAATACTGATATCACTACCATTCATAACAATCTGACCGCCAATCAGCATAGCCGATTCATTCTCATCTCCATCGATGGTTATCTGACTATTTATAACACTAAGTTTATTGTCTGAAGTGGCAGATATACGGTCACTAGTATCACCCACCGTATATTGCTTGGCGGCAATTAGATCGACCCATTCTCCCTTCATTGCCGCATTTTCCACACTGACATTTCCGCCCTGTGCCCAAACGCCTTCAGCTTCTAAGCTGCCCTTAACACTCACTAAATTGTCTTTCTGGCTAGCCACCGAAAGAACCTGATCGGAAGCTCTGTCAACCTTGTCGCCGGCCAGCAAGTAGACTTCACCATCTATTGCTATAGAAACTCCCGGCGCAATGCTGACACTGCCGCCAATTAAATCAAGATTTTGCTCGATACTGAAAGCACCGCCTTCAACCGTAACCGATTTGGCTATGGCATCCTGTTCTCTTTTGGCAAAGCTTACTGTATCGACTTCTCCGTTAGCCCATTTCATAAACTTATCATTACCGACATCCAGTGTCGACAGCACTAAGTTGCTGGCATTGATGGTCGCCCCTGCTCCCACCAGCACTCCGTTAGGGTTGACCAGGAAAACACTGCCGCCGGTACCGTTAAGAGTGCCAAGGAGTTGGGACATTTCAGTACCGGTTACCCGATTTAAGACCGCCAGTTGGTTGGCAAAGTTAAAGTTCACCGTTTCCCCACTGGCAATACTGAAACTGTTCCAGTCAATCACGCCGTTGGCATTGACGCCGATATTGAGAATGCCGCCCGCGCCATCGCCAATGGTAATCTGACCGTTACCCACTACGACATTAGGATTTTGCGGCAATGCAAAGGCCGGAGCTGTTATCAGCATGGCCGCCAACGCTGCTCCCGTCAGAGCACGTTTGATGTTACGTTTAATTTTTCGTTGTAGCTTCATGGCTATTCACTCCTTCACTAGAATTTTTTACTGAGGCTGACATGCCATTTACCGCTATCCTGGTCGTTTCTGTTTTCAATGTCATCGACGACATGCGCATAATCGAGCGAACCGCTCCAGCCGTCTACACTATCGGTATAGCGATAACCTACGCCTACGGAAGCAATAGTGTCGTTTTTAAGTTCGCCGATATTGGCCTGATTGTTATAGAGGTGACCCATGTCACTAAAAATGACAAACCGCTGGCCTTTGGCAACTTCCGGGCTGTAGAATTCGATATTGGCAATATAGCCGTTATCGGCGCTGATGGCCCGTTCATCAAAGCCGCGAACACTATACATGCCGCCGGCTCCCAATTGCTCGGTAGTAACAAGGTTGTCGCGGGTATATTGCCCATTCAGTCGGAAACTTCCCAGCCAGTCGCGGCCCATTTTGTATTGGTGGCTGATGCCGGCTTTTAAAATACCAAAGCTTTTGTCGCTGCCTGTCCGGTAGTTATTGTATTTGTCCTCGTCGCCGCTCAAATTGATAACATAGCCCAGGCTATAACTGGTCACTTTGGCGGTATCGCGGACACTGCCGCCATAGGTCAGTCCCAGCATAGTAACCGTGAAGTCTGTCCCTTGCTTAAAAATAGGGGTTCCATTGATGGCAAAGTTTTGGGCGTTGTTGTAATCTTTATAGTCAACGCCAAAATCCAGCCAGTTTCTTTTGTTGACACCGTAATTTAAATTATGCTGATAATGCAGGCCGTAGGCGTGACCTTTACCGGTCGCGTTCATACTCAGAGCGCCGAAGCTGGCGATTTGTCCCATGTCCACATCCGAGTAACTATAGGAAAAATACAGGCTGTCACCCGCCTTGGGCAGAGTTTGCCGGTAAAATAAAGCCGCCTGGGTAACATCGCTCACATGATTGGGTGAGGTAACATAGGCGATGCCAAGCGTATCGGCACGATTGCTGGTATTGGTATTGACATAGGTCAACGATGTACGGTAATCACCGGTATAGTCGTTACCGGTATTGTCAGTACGAAATAAGAAATGCTCGGTCTTTACTTCCTTGACCGTAACCACTGCAGTCGTTTGACCGGATTTGTCGACAACAAACTTTACCGCCAGATTGGCTGCCCCGCTGTCATTGACCAGTTGAATCTGCCGTGACAAAGCGGCAACATTGACACTGCCTGTTTTGAGTTCCGGCAGCAGCCAGGCGATTTGCATGTTCGACAGCTTGCTATTGCCTGAATAGGTGATGTCATTGACCATGACGGTTTGGATGGCCGGTGTTTCACTCGCCTCAGCCGGCGTCATGCCGGCTAAGGATGCAGCCCATAGACTACAGACCAGCCCTACGGACACAACGAGTTTTTTGAGTAACCTTTTGCGAATCTTTTTTTGCAAGTTACAGCATCCTTTCTTTATGAAAAATAAATTCCTGCGTAAGTATGTATTGTATGCTTCCTGCACAATGCACGTCTCCCATATATTTAGGGTATCCGTATTACTGGATTGAAAAATATTTTTGGGGGCTGCCTGTACTCTTTTTAAAAATCAGTTTATAGGATGGAAACTATCTATACGCTTTTGTTACGATTGCTGTCTTTCGCTTCTTTTAAAGAAGCAAGACCGCGATTGATTAAGTCTCTGATCATTTCACTCTGGGTTTCTTTGTAATATGTCTCTTTTTTGGCTTTATTTAAATCCACTTCCATATCCTGATTAATGGAAACTGTAAAACGTTTCAAATTCGCAACCATGTTCTCACTCCTTTTTCGGTGCAGTGATTCACTGAACCTTACTGTTTTATTTTAGTGGTTCACTGATTCATTGTCAACGTTTTTTTAAAAAAGAACTAATCTTTACACCATTGGTTCACTGGTGTATAATCATAAGTGAGGTGATAAATATGGCTACTGACAAGCCACGTTATACCGTATCTGTAGATACTGATATGTTCAAACAAATAGAAGACTTTCGCTTTGAACGCCGCTTTCAAACACGCTCAGAAGCAACAGCAGAGCTTATCCGTTTAGGACTTGAAGCGTTAAAAAAAGAGCAAGAAGAGCAGAAAAAGGCGCAAAAAAATGAGTCCTCGCAAAAGGATAGTTAATGAGCCCCCTCCAAGTCAAGGGGATATTCTGGATTTTCCTATTTCCATGGTCACAAGGGTTAATGCCAAATGCATAAGCGAAAAAGTGGGATGTTTAAAACATCCCATTTTCTTTTAATTTGTTTTTTACATATTTTTGAATTTCCGAGAATTCTTTTTTTCCATTTTCCCGCGCTTTTTTGATTAATTTTTTTAGAGCCCCATGTTTTAACGATATA
Organism: Sporomusa sp. GT1; assembly: GCF_014634905.1. NCBI lineage: Bacteria > Bacillati > Bacillota > Negativicutes > Selenomonadales > Sporomusaceae > Sporomusa > Sporomusa sp. GT1. The sequence continues at coordinate 679,462 of NZ_BMBX01000001.1, forward strand.
TTGAACTCGTTGTCTAGTTTTTTTAACATCTCCTTAGCCTTTTTGTATTTCCACTGTGCGACCTGGTAGTGTTCATTGTCCTTATCACGATCTGGCTCTTCGTCTAGGTAACGCGCATATTTTTTGTCACCTTGGCACGTAAGCGTCACCGCACAACTGATGTAATACTTGGCATTTTTCATGGATACACACCCCTCGTTAAATTTTCAGTTGTTATTTAAATTATTAACTTTAAAATCCAATTTGATCTGTTAATAGAAGCTTTTTTTTGTAAATATTAACAATTAAGGAATGCTGAGTAAAATTATTTTGGAATTTTGACGAAGCCCTTGCCGCCACACCAGGGGCACTTTATTTGCGCCTCTCCTCTGCATTTTGGGCAATCGGGTTCACATAAGGTAAGGCCAATTGGTGACAGGGGGCATCGGACAACGCATGCGCCGTGACATTGGGGGCAATCCAATTTTTTAAATTTATTTTTCATAAAGTTTTCCTCCTTATATTTATCCGGAACAAAATGGTAAAATATATAATAATGCTTCCGATTTTCCTATTATTAATAAATTATCATATCGCATTTTAGAAGGTGTGACATTTTTGAAATTCTTTTTGTATTGCATTTAAAATTACTTTAAGGAAGTTGTGGATATGATTTCAAATATGCGTTGGTTTAACGAGTTTATAAAAAGAGAAAACAATTTTTATGGAAAAACTAGCTGTTTTCCAAAGGAATTTGATCCATTACAAGACCGCTTCTTCTCTAAAATACAGGAGTTGGAAGAAACAACCCAAAACCTTTTTAATCTATTGCGCAACTTCAATGAGAAGGATATTGCTAAATTTAAGTTTGCCAGCAAATTAAACAAAGAGAGCCTGCTTATAGTTGTTATCAAAGAAATCTATGAGATTGTAATAGCGAGCAACGATGAATATAAATTCTTTGACAAAGATTCATTTTTAAAATTATGTCCCCACTTTTTTGATATTGGAGATGAGAGAAAAAATAGTTCTGGTCAATACATAAATTCCTATTTAGATTCCTTATTTTATCAGCATATGTTAGACGCGTGTTTATTTACTACACTATGTAGTTTTATTAATACAACTAAACGTAAAGACGGGTTATCAATTCAAAATGCTTTAGAAGAATATTACAAACCTAAAAGAGATACCGGGGTTACGTTCAAGCCTGTTATTGGAGATCGCGAAAAAGTAAACATTAGAAAAATGAAACAGAGGTTATTTTCAAAAAAAGGTTCCTATAATAAACGTTCTGAATGGTCAGCAATTCCATTGGATTCAGCATATGAACTTGCGTCTACTTACGAGTTGAGGTTTAATAATCTTTTAAAAAAAGAGTTTGATAACAGAGAATTAACAGATGAAAAATTGGCAAAAGTGTTTAAAAGGATCGGCAATTTAAATAACGAGATAGAAAAGGCACTCGCGCAACCTTATGATAATTATTCTCAGGAGGCGATAAACGAAGCATTTAAGAGATTTGCATCAAAAATAAAAAAAATAAGATATGCAGACTACTTAGCGCTTAACAAACATATTTTGTCTGGAATATGTAAATGTAAAGAGTATTATGGAATAAATCTTTACAGATTTGAAAAAAGCCTAAGACTTTATGGGACGATAAATGAGGTGAATTTATTATTGCATTGCTCTGATAAAGAGAAAGAAAATATTATATTACAGAAGATTTTCTACCTAAGAGATATTGTTTTCCCCAATCTTTACCAATGTTTTTGTTATATTGAAAATCCCGCTAATTTTATTAAATGCCTAAAAGCGTTTTATGCTATCAGAGATATTGTTGTGCGGACAAGCTGTTTAATCCTTGATAAACTTGTTGAAGATAACCATTTTGGCGATGGTGATAAATGGTATTACCTCTTTCTCGAAATGACAAACAATATGGCAGAACGTGTATTTTACGACCCTGCGAAAATTGATTATTCAATTGAGCCCGAAGCGCAAACTAAATTTGAACAAGTGCTATCCGCTCCAATCCAATTCTTTAAAAAATAATAGGCGTGAGCTAATGTCAGGGGGACAGGTTATCGAAATCGACATAAAAGTGTTTAAGTTTAACTGAAGACGGGTTTCCCTGAACAGCAAGGTATCAGCAACTCCGTCCCTATGACACTAAACATAAGTGAATAATATATATAAAACAGGAACGGTTCCAGCGTATCCAAAGAAAGGATACGCTGGAACCGTTCCTGTTTTATCTTAGCTTAGGCCGTTCAGCAGCTTGACACGATACTGACCGGAGTTGCCTGCCAGGATATTGACACAGCCATAGTCCTGCGAGATGCGGAAAAGATTTTCCAGCGGCATGCCAAGGATATGGCATAAGAGCAGCCGGTTGGTGCCGGCATGGCCGACAATCAGCAGGTTTCCGTCTGTGACCTTCACGATGTCCGTGAAGGCGGCAAGAATCCGGAACTTGCATTCGGCAAAGCTTTCAGCGCCGGGGATACGGTAATTAATGATATCATTGCCCCGCCTGACATATTCTTCAGGATAGGTTTGGGCAATTTCCCGAAAGGGTTTCCCCTCCCAGTCCCCCATGCTAATTTCCCGCAGTTCGCGCCTGCTTTGCACCTGCAATTCCAGCTTTGCCGCAATAATGCTGGCAGTATGGACAGAACGTTTCAGATCACTGCAAAAAACGGCCGCAATGTCGTTGCCGGCAAGTTTTTCTTGCAGCCGGTGAGCCTGACACACACCTTCGTCTGACAGGGGAATATCGATTTGTCCTATGTATCGCCGCTCATTTGGTTCTATGGCGATTTTTCCGTGGCGCAGCAAATAAATAAGCCTTTCCCGCTTGTTACCCGGCACTTTGAGCCTCCTTTCCCGTCTGGTCAACTATACGGATACTTCTTTTACCCGGAGCCAGCGATAGCCGGCAGGCAACCTCTGCTGTCAGGGCCAGCCTGCCCTCCTGCTCTGCTATTCGAATGGCCGGTAGTTGCCGGACAGCGCATAAGATTGCCGACTTGTCCAAGGGTAATGCCTCTGGCAGTACCTCGGCAGCAAGCGTTAGCTCAGCAGCCTGACCGGCGGTAATGAGGGTTGCCGTAAAATCGACGACCCCGGGCAGTGTGAAAAGCACTTCATCAAGCTCAGCCATGGTAACCGGCCTGCCTTGCCCGAAATATACCCGCCCAGCCTGCCGGCTGTAAACCCGTTCCAAACGCCGCAGCCTGCTGCCGCAGGGACATGGTTCAACGATAAACCGGGAAATATCCCCTGTCCGGTAACGGATAAACGGCATTCCCTGCCGTGTCAGGGTGGTAAAAACCACTTCGCCATATTCACCGTCAGGGCAGGGGCGGGCTGAAGCCGGATTAATAATTTCAAAATACAGATCGGCTTCCCGCAAATGATACCCCTCATGGGCGGCGCATTCCAGCCCACCGCCCAGCCCCATTTCCGTCATGCCATAGTGTTCATATACTTCACAATCCCAGATTCGCCTGAGTTCACTCACAATGGCGGCAGAAACATAGTCAGTACTTAACAGCGCGCACTTTGGCGCCCAACTGTTTTTTCCCCAGTTTTCCCAATAGCGGGCCATAGCCAAAATTTGTACCGGAACACCAACAAGGCAGACTGCCTCTTCCCTGCACATCGTCCGGACAGCATCGTCCAGATTTTGCACAAGGCCATAGGCAGCAGGCCGGGCACCAATACCAAGCAATCCCTGGAACAACAGCTCGCCTACACTGCCCGGGCGTTCGCCTGGCAGCAAAATCATCGTCTTGTCCCCCGGCCCCACTAAGGTGGACATGCCGCATCCAAAAAAATCAATGGTGAGCTTTTGGTCAGCGCTCGTAAAATAAAGCCTTTTGGGCTTCCCGGTAGTGCCTGAAGTCGTCAGCGTCACCACCCGGCTGATATCGCCCTGGGAACCGCAGATCATCTCACCGGCGTATTCCATAACGTCAGCAGGGGTAGTCAAAGGATAGTCGGCAAGCTCTTCCAGGCAGGTAAGACCATTAGCCCCCATTGCCGCAAAATGCCGGCGGTAAAAAGAGCTCATATGCCGCACCTGTGCGATTGTTGCATTTAACCGTGCCAGCTGGTAAGCCTCCAGTTCCGCCCTGGTCATGCATCCGCCTGCGGCTCCTGTCCTGCCTGCTATCCAGCCGTCTAACGGCGTTACCATCAGGCCGGCGGTCATAAATTTCTCCGGTACAGAGCCTGGCCCTGCCGGTTAGTGAGATTATAGGCGCAAAAAGGAATCAGCCGGTTATCAGGGCCAACCACATGAATAAAGCATTGTTTTAAGCGGTCTAAATCCAAGGTCCAGGCATCCTGAAACGCCATACCTGACACAGCCAGCGTATAGGTGTTCACCTGTTCCAAAAACTCGTCAAGGCTGGCCACATCGCCAACAGCGGACTGAGCTTCTGCCTGTTCTTTATGATGAATTCCCGTTTTTCGGGGAGCAGACCATTGCCTGGCAACAAACTGCCTGGCACGTTTCGCCCCTTCGGTTACAGGCTTGGCCTGACAACAGCAGCCGCCCGTCGCTGCTTGCACCAGCGGCTTTATATACCCGTCAGGCATTAAAACAAAGTTTCCATGAAAAGAGCAATGGGCATGCTCACCACCCGGCGGACGGAAATGGGCTGTTTTCATTTGTCCGTCTGTCTGGTTCTCAATCTCGCGAATCACCTGGGGAAGAGTTATCCGGTCGGTAGCTTGCGGTTCTTGCGGGTATCTGCCAAAATAGCTTACCGGCTGAAAATGAACGCCCCGGACAACCGGCATTTTGCTTATAGCAAACCGTAGGATAGCGCCAATCTGACCATCGTTTATCCCCGGTACCAGAGTGGGAACAAGCACAACCCCAATATCATGAGCAGCACAAACCTCAATGGCTTTTTTCTTGACCTCCAATAGCGGTTTCCCCCGCAGCTTGAGGTAGACACTGTCATCCATTCCGTCAAATTGCAGAAAAACACAGTTAAGACCTGCCGCTTTCAATCTGCCGACATATTGTTCATCAGCTGCCAGCCGCAGGCCATTAGTATTGACCTGAAAAAAAACCAAGCCTAATTTTTTCCCCAGGGAAATAATCTCCGGCAAATCGTCCCGTACGGTGGGCTCACCGCCTGACAACTGGATATTATACGGGCCGCCGCTGTCCATGAGCATCCGGTACCACTCCTCAATAATCGCCAGCTCAGGCTCTGCTTTATCTGCCGGCGAAGCTGCAGCAAAACAAACCGGACAGTGCAGATTGCATTGATTGGTGACTTCCAACAGCACGCAGCAAGTCTGCTGACGATGCTCCGGACATAAACCGCAGTCAAAGGGACACCCGTTGACTGCCTCGGTTGCACATACGGCGGGCGCAGAGGGGATTTGGGCCTGCGCCCAGTCCTGATAGCCCGGTTCCCCCTCCCACACACAGACCTGGTATTCGCCATGTTCCGGACAGTGTTTTTGCAAAAATACCTGCTTCCCTTTTGCTACCCGCTTGGCCGGAATCCGCTTCAGGCATTCGGGACATACACTTTGGGTTGCCGAAAGCAGAATTTCTTTTTCCTTGCTATTGCTATGCTCCATAACTGCGCTATCTCTCCCTACCATCCGCCTGCTGCTTAAGCAGAGTTTCCAGCAATATCTCAAAATTGTCTTTGCTGCTGTGCGGCTGATTGTCAGGAAAACTCACTCTGATCACCGAATCAGCAATTACGCCTTTGAGCGTTGTACCATCCGACAGGGTGGCTTGAAAACAGGGCCGGGGAAAATTCTTGTAATATTTGAGGGAAGCAACACTGGTAAAGTTCTCAAGAAACCCTTCATCTGCTTTAATCCTCAGGCGATATTCATAAATATTGGCACCACTGAAACAGTTTTCTACCTTCCTGCATTCATACTGTTTCATGCATCAATTCACCTATAGCCGTAAGGCAGTATTCAATTTCCCGGTCTGTAGTAAAACGGGATAAACTGAATCGCACCGTTCCCGCCGGGGCAGTACCCAAATAGGCATGAATTTTGGGCGCACAGTGAAGGCCGGTACGGCAGACGATTTTAAAACCCTGATATAATAATTCGCCGACATCCTCTACCGGCCAATCCTTCAAAGTAAAAGAAATAACAGGAGTTCTCGGCGGCTCCACCAAAATAACGTCGGCTCCCAGTTCGGCAAGTCCTGCAGCCAGCCGCTCCGTCTTGTGTAAAATATTGTTGTCCTCAAGCACATGCTCAAGGCCCCAGGCCAGAGCGGTGGACAGTCCGGCAAATGCCGGGTCATTCGGGGTGCCGGCTTCGAAACGGATAGGCATGCTTACCGGCATTTCCTCAAGGTCGCTTTGGATTCCCGTTCCGCCCACCCACACAGGCTCAAGGTCTACATCCGGGGCTATATATAATCCTCCCGTACCGGTCGGACCTAATAAATACTTATGCCCGGTAAAGGCTACCAGATCAATACCCCAGGCTTCGGGCAAAACAGGTACAATCCCCAGACTTTGCGATGCGTCCATAAGCGTAATCGCCCCCGCCTGTTTGGCCATCCGGGTAAGCAAAGCCGCATCATTTACCGCGCCGGTAACATTGGAAGCATGGGTAAAAACAACTGCCTGCGGTTTGTGCTTTTGTAAGGCGGCTTCCCACTCCTCCGGGTTCACCCGCCCCATCTTATCAACCGGTACCAGTTGGACGGCTATTCCCCTGGACTTAGACAGATAATACAGCGGACGCAATACCGAATTATGTTCCGCCACCGTGGTCACCACCACGGCACCTGTCCGCCAGCGTATGCCATGCAAAGCGATATTTAAAGCATGAGTGGCATTAGGGCTGAATACAATCCGGTTTGAATCTTTCACTTGGAGCAAACCGGCCAGCAAATTGCGGCATGCTCCGGGAACATCCGGCCCGGCAAAGCCGGAACGCCCTGCATGGTGGGGCAAGCCACTGATATAGGCTGCCACCGTTCCCCCTACTTGTGGTGCCTTAGGCCAGGAAGTCGCAGCATTATTTAAGTATACTGGCATCATAAACTTCGCCCCCCATTATAATACCATTATCTCCTCCAGGCTGCCTGTTCCCACCAGACTGGCGGCCCGGTCCCAGATAGCTTCCGCCGTCCGCCTTCTGCGCAACACGGAATCGACTATTTCAGGACTGGCGGCAAACTTGTCTAGTGCCAGCCTAAACCGCTCGGTCAGAGATACCAGTTTGTCGCCCTGGACTAACTTGTCGGCAAGAAACACGACTGCCGCCTCATCAATGACATAATCTGCCGCCAGTTCCAAATCCATGTGAGATGCGATAATGCCGCCAACACGGGAAAAACCCATACTCCTGACAACCCGCTCTCCCCGTTTGGAGTGATTGGGTTTACTTTTAGCCAGGTCATGCAGCAAGCCTCCGGCAACCACCAGTTCAATATTCAGATTCAGTCCGGCCCCGTTCAGCAGCTCGGCCAGCCGGCGGGCAACAGCGGCAACGGCGCGCCCATGACACGCCACTTTATCACTAACCTGATATTTATATAATATGCTGAGACATTCACTATATGTCGGTATATGCCGGCGAACATAAAACTGAGTCAGCTCTTTATAGTCCTCCAGGGTATCAATATCAAGCAATACACCCTGATCCGCCAGTTCAACTTCCACGCTGTCGGCGTCAAAGTAAGCCAAAATACGGCGAAGCCCGCCAGTCCCTTCCCCACTAAGGATACTGGCAAAACATCTGGAACTGATAAGCGGCGGATGACCTCTCTCGCCGTTAAAAACCGGATATACCACGGCTGCCCCTGTCTTATGGTACAGCCGAACCATGTCTTTAATGCTGCGTCTTCGTATCAGCGGCGTATCGCCAGGCAGCAGGAAAAAGGCCTCTGCTTCCCGGGCAAAAGTGCTCAGCCCTGTAACAATGGAAGAAAACATGCCCTCGGCATACCGTGGATTTTCGATAATACCAACCTGTAACCCTGCCAATACGGGATATAATTCCTCCGCCCGGTGCCCGACAATTACCCGGATATCGGTAACTCCCCCCAGCCGCAAACTGTCTACAGCCGCTTCAATTACGGTTTTGTCCCCTAAGGGCAGCAGCGGCTTGAACGCCCCCATCCGTGAGGAATAACCGGCTGCTACGATTAAGCCTACTAACCCTGGGCGGCACATTTTTCCCGCTCCGCTCTAACTTTAATTAATTCGGCCACAATGCTTACAGCTATCTCTGCCGGCGTTTCGGCATAAATCTCAATGCCAATCGGTGAATGGACCTGCGCCAGCTTTGCCGGACTGAAACCTTTTGTTTGCAGCAAAGCAAATAAATCCGCCCGCTTCTTTTTGCTGCCAATCATGCCAATGTACACAGCCTCAGTCTGCAAAGCTTGTTCCAGCACAACACTGTCATGCAGATGGCCTCTGGTCACAATAACCAGATAGCTGTCCTGGTTTATGGGAAAGTCTGACACACAGGCAAAATTATCAACAACAACAATTTCGCACAGGGGGAACCGTTCCCTGTTGGCAAAATCCGGCCGGTCATCAATAACTACAGTAGCAAAGCCCACCATATCGGTTAACCTGGCAATCTGCTGTGAAACATGACCTGCCCCGAAAAGATACACCACTCCGGTAGTCCGGATAGGCTCGACCATAAAACTCCGCCCATCTCTGGCATCGGCATGAATAGAAATTTTGGCCGGTCCGCCAGAAAGCTTTTCCATAAATTCCGGCTCGCATTGGAAATTGCCGACAACACTGCCATCCTGTCTCACAAGGCACTGCTGCCGTTCAGGTCCGGTCGCCGGCTGCTCGGTTAATTCTGTTATCAGCCACGCTTTTTGCGCTTTATCCATGGTGGAAAGGACAGCTTCATAAATCTGCTGATTGTCGCCATTCGCCGCCGCAATATACTCAAGCAGAATTTCCCCTGACCCGCCGCAGATCATCCCCGCTCCGGCAGCATCTGAGCCTGTTAAATCAAAGGGCTGGATCAGCGAGCGCCGGTTGTCCCGAACTTGTTTTGCCAGTTCGATGGTCTCGGCTTCCAGCCGTCCGCCGCCAACCGTACCGATAATGGAACCATCTGCGCGGATAATCATCTTGGCTCCTGCCGAACGCGGAGCCGACCCGGCGCTATGGAAAATTGTAGCCAAAACAACATTTTCACCGGACGAAAGCAATTGAATTAAATTCTTGTAGAGTTTTTTCATGCCACCCTCCTCCTAACGCTGCACCTGGTTACCTAGTAGTCCACCAAGCCCTAAATCCTACGGCTTTAGACTTGGCAGACTACTAATACTCCAAACGGCCTGAAAGGCTATAGCCATTGGCGGCCAGAATCTCTTCGACTTTGGCAAGAGCATCTAAAACAAGCTGCGGACATCGCGTCATCCGGTTCATGGGATCATTCTCCAGGATGGTATGGCAGTCGATTCCGCCATACTGGGAGTATACCTTTTCTTCAAACCACCCGGCAAACTCTCTGATCATATCATTGAGACGGCTGTCTTCCATTTCTTCGGCTACTCCCTTGCCGGCATAGAGACCGATCAGACAGGCCCCGCCAGTCAAAACGCCGCAGGTTTTTCCACAAAAGCCAATGCCGCCGTTTAATCCTGACATAGCCCGCACAATATCGGGATTTTCCTTGCCCTGCGCTTCCAGCCCGATAATCAGCAAGATCTGGCTGCAGTAAAAACCCGCCTGTGACAACTCAACCAACTTTATGAAAGCATCTGTCATATTCTCCACCTTCCTCCCGTCCGTGCTTGCCGCACAGCTATAAAACCTGAATAAACACCTCCATAATTCCCCCGCAAACCATCCCTTCATCGGCTGCTGCATCATTTAACATCCTCACCGTATGCAATTGAGACCGGCTGTCGTCAAGTGCGGTTAGCGCCTGACGCCTAACCTCCGCTTCCCCGCAGCCACCGCCAATTGTGCCCAAAGACCTGCCATCAGGAAAAACCAGCATGCTACTGCCTGCTTTACGCGGAGTCGAGCCACGCGTTTCCACAATGGTTACCAAAGCGGCTTTCTCCCCCCGCTGCCGGCATTCACAAATATACTTGAGCAATGACCGATCCATTAGAACGCCTCCTTATACTCACTCAGCGGGCGACCAGACCCATTGCGAAAAACGGACACTACTTCGGCCGCAATACTCAGTGCTATTTCCGCAGGAGTTTCGGCTTTAAGGTCAAGACCAATGGGCGCACGCAGCCGTGTTTCCAGATCTGCCGGCGCTCCTTCCTCCTTTATGAGCGTAATAATTTCCCTTATGCGTTTCCGACTGCCAATCATGCCCAAATACCGGGCATCGCTGCCCATAACAGCGCGCAGGCAGTCCATGTCATAGCGGTGGCCGCGAGTTACAATGATAACAGCCGTTTCATTGTCCACAGTCAATTCTTTCACGACAAGTTGAAACTTCTGACAAATTACCCGGTACGCTCCGGGAAATCTGGCGGTATTGGCAAATTCCGGACGGTCATCAATAACTGTTACTTCAAAACCCATTAGTGAAAGAATTTGAACCAATGGTTGGCTGATATGCCCGCCGCCAAATACGATGGCACTAAACTTCTTTACCATTCTATCCCAAAACAGCCGGTAGGTATTGCCAAGCCCATCCTCAACAGAAATGGTTACCGGCTTAGTCCACACCGTTGTTTGCACTATATGTAATATATTTTCCATAACCAATGTCTCTAGCTGCCCTGACACCGTTCCGTCGGCCTGAATAATGATCATTTGCCCGATTGGGCTGGGGGAGCCTGAGGTACTGTCAATAACTGTAAGGATATCTGCTGCATTCCCGTTATCCATCGCCGCCTGCAGCTCATGAAAGCTCATCCAACTCCTCCTTTTAGTCACAGCGGGCACAGTCAGGTCCTTTACCGGTCAAATCATTAATTTTAGCAAGGGCGGCCTCAGACAAAAAATGTATTTGCGCCGGCTTTCCTTCCAGTGTTTCGCCAAATAAGGCAACGCCATTATCGGTTTCCAGATATCTCACCGGTAAATTGCGTCGAAATGTTTTTCCTGTGGTTTTATCAATCACTTCGATAGTAATCCAGTCGGCCTCAATTTTTTCCAGCAAAATTTCTTTTTCCATTCCCGAGCCTCCAAAAGCTTCTTATTTAACTCCTGAAAGTATCAAACGGGACCCCATCCTGCATTGCGGACAGCTCCGCCCCTCATTGGTATCCTCACAGTTCTTGCAATAAATGCTAAAACACCGGCAGCACTGGTACAAGGGATCATTTTCAGTTATTTCTTTACTACAGCGTGGACAGGTTTTGTTCTCCAAAGCAATTCATCCTTTCGCTTTCCATTTTTCAGCCACCAGTAAAAAATATCCTACTTTCGTTTTTGGGGTTATCGTGCACGGCCAAAGCTCTGCCGCCGAGCCATGTTCCATAATGTAGCCGGCAACAAACTCCCGCAAAAAGGCAGAACAGTCCTCCCAGATAATAATACGGAATCCGTTTTCCGCCAGCATCTTTTTTAATTGTTTATCATTCATATACCCGGCTGTCGCAGTGGAAGCCGGTAAGTACACATCGGTTATCGCCAGTTTTCCTCCAGGCACCAAAATCCGGCTAATTTCAACCAGCACTGCGGCGGCGTCCTGCATAACTGACAAACTGCACTCGGCGATCACTCCCGCAAAGGAAGCGTCGGCAAAAGGCAAACTTTCACCTGCGGCCTGGATGAGCGGCAAATCCGGCGCCCGCTTTCTCCCCTGCGCCAGCCGGACTAGTGATACATCCACCCCGACGGCCGCCAACCGACAGGCAGTATGTAAATATTCCACAGTCATACCGGTGCCGCAGCCAACATCAAGCACCTTGGCGCCGGGAGCAAAGGCACAATAGCCAACAACCTGTTTTGTCAACGTAATCCCGCCCGGATGCAGCATCATTTATCCTCCAGTGCCGCTTCCACCTGCTGCATCTTGCCATTGGCCAGATCCTCCGGAATGTACACCAGGCCACATTGAGAACACTTGTATAATTCAACCGGAAAACTGCTGCCAAGATATGACAGGGTTACTTTCCCCAGGGTCAGGCTGATGCCGCAGGTAACACAAATAATATTGACCGGCTGCTGTTCTGTCGGTTTACTCATAGTTCCTCCACTATCCCGTAATTTCCAATCGGTGGCAATAAGCATTATGGACAACAAAGCTGTCCCCTTGCGGTGAATATTCTACCCAATAGGTCACACTGGCCGGTTGAAAATACGCTATATAATGGCCGTTTCCGCCATGCTGGAGTTTACTGCCGGTACCTTCTGCATGCTCAATCACCCTAGTCACGTCCTCGACAAGAATCCTCCGTTCTTCCATAACCGCAAGCACAGCTTGCGGAATAATAACCTTAACCATTGCCGGTGTTGCCTCCACCTTTTCCCCCCAAACCTCCCGCAGCAGGGTTTGTTTTAATTTAGCCCGGTTGTCCTGACGTTCTGAATAGCCGGGACCCGTTTGTGCGGCCAGGTCTTCCTGACCATTTCCCAAAATGAGATCCAGAAGATGGTAGGTACGTTTTCCCTGACCGGCAAAATTATCCCGGCACATGGCACAGTAGGCGAGATAATCCAGTTCACTTTCTTTAATCCGCCTGTCTATCACCTTATGCGCAACCTCCTTATTGGCATAAAGCATCAGACCCCCATAGCCGCAGCAGTTAGTCTGTTCACGGCTAAAAGGCAATTCTTCCCATGAATATCCTAACCGGCCCAAAAGTGTTCGCACACTGCCCTGAAGTGCTGTATCATATCTGGTGGTACAGCTGTCATGGATGGCCAAGGTTTGCGGAGTATCCTGCAGCCGGACTGGCTCAGGCAAACCAATGCGCTCTAATAAAGTCCACAGACTTTCTGCCGGCCTATCCGGCAAATGCTGGTTAAATAAGCTATAACAGGTCGGACAACCGGCTATGATCCTGGGACTTCCCAAGACACGCCAGTTATTTTCCAGGCTTTGCATAGTTTCCTCAAATAGCCCTTCTTGGCCGGCCCAACTGGCCGGTGCCCCGCAACAACCCAACATTAACCCGACGCCGCCGTCCAGCCTTTCGCATAAAAACTTATACATCTGCTGTACATACTGCGGTGATGAGGCCGCTAACTGGCAGCCGGGATAAAACACCAGTTCACTTGCCGCATACCCTGGCTGATGCCTGGTAAGCGCAAATTTTTCACTACTGCTAAACCGCATATCCCGTAAGGCAAAATCATGAGCTGACGGGGGCATCTTCCCTTTCTCCACCATCATTTGCCGCGCTTGCTGGCAAACTTCACCCATGTTCAAATTACCCGGGCAAATTTCTTCACAAAGACCGCACAGACTGCAGGAGTTAATCATTTTATTGGCATGATGGATTCCCATAACAATGGATAAATTATTGTATACTTCACGCACATACCGTTTGGGATACCCCCGGTAGTGAGCCAGATACTCACACGCCTTTACACATTCCAGGCATTCGCATAACAAACAGCGATTGGCTTCCCGGCCGGCTTCCTCCCTGGTATAACCGCCGGCAGAATGGGCTGGCAGCACCATCGGTTCAGGCTCTATTCCTTTAATATTGGTATAAAGCAAAGTATCAAAGGGTCCCTCATTCTCCCGGTTAGCCGTAAGGGATGCCTTTTGAAACAGTCTGTCAATTGAAATGGCGGCAATCTTACCATCGGCAACCGAGGCAATGGGTGATGAATCCCCGCATGCACGGCGCAGACTACCACCGGCAAATACCTTGCTGTCACTTGTTGCCAAAGAGACCGCATCAACTTCAATTCTGCCGTCCCCGTCCAAAGCAAGACCGAAGTCTGCAGCAGGTATTTGCCCTGCCCCTGCGCCCAAATAGATGGCATCAAAATCGTCATAGATACTATGTAAAGCTACAATACGCGTAGTATAGTGAAGCGTAAAGGGAAATTTCCCGAGGATGCAAAAATCAGCATGAATCACTTCCCGGGGCAGCCGTTCGGCGGGGATATCCCAGATACTTCCTCCCAGGCGATCTGTCGCTTCAAAAATGACCACCTGGTAGCCCTTGCGTCCAAGCTCAACAGCCACCGTCAAACCACTCAGACCGGCACCCACAATGGCCACTTTCTGTTTTTTGGCCGGTGGCAATAAAACCTTGGGTATTGTGCTGTTATTGTCCACACAAACCTGTTCTAACGCTCTGATAAAAATTGGCTCGTCAAGTTCGTTACGCTTGCACCCCTGCCGACAGGGCTGATCGCAAATCCTGCTGATAATTCCGGGAAAAGGAATCATTCTGTGAAACAAAGCGAAGCCTGCCGTGTAATCTTCCTGGCGTACAGCCTTAGCCACACCCCGGACATCGACATGAACAGGACATCTGGCAGTACAGCCGGGCGGACTTTCCTGTACACACTTCGCTTCCCGTTGACGCAATACTTTTTGATCCATATTGAACCATCCTCTCCCAGGTATGGAGAAATTCTAAAACGAACGGAAAGCCTAGTACCTCGCGGCTTTCCAGTCCGTTTTAGAAAAACACTATTGCTTGGTCGTTTATTTGCTGCCGGCCGCTTGTTCCTTGGCAGCCAATGCTTCCAGACCTGCTTTAATTTTTTCGGGCAGTGCCGGTACTGCATAAACCCGTACGCCGCAAGCATTATAAATGGCGTTAAGAACAGCAGGATGCGGAGCAGTAAGCGGGCCTTCGCCCACCCCGGCGGCACCATACGGGCCATGCTTACGCGGTGAGATATTATAGATGATGTCTATGTCATCAGGAATATCCTGGATGAAGGGGAAGCCACAAGCCACCAAATTAGTATGCTTTTGCAGATCTTCGAAGTCCTCGGTCAAAGCCAGACCGATGCCTTGTGCCAAACCACCATAAATTTGTCCGTCGGTAGTCGCCTTATTGGTAAGTGTGCCAATATCGGCAACAGTCGTAAACTTGACCACTCTGGCTTTACCTGTCTTCATGTCCACTTCGACCTCTGGCATAAATACTTCATACATGTATACTGCAAACGGATCACCTTTGGCAGTATCAGGATTGCAGTCAGTACACATTGAGGCCGCCCATTTGCCGTCATAGCGAAGCGGAATATTTTCGGCAACCATTTCGTCATAAGTGCGATAGGTGCCGTCAGGCTTACGCATGGCATTGACCAGCATTTCGCAGCCAACACGAATGGCATTGCCTGTCATTACATTTTGCCGGCTGCCGCCAGACGGGCCGCTGGCCGGAGTAAAGGCCATATCATTCATCACAAGTTTGATTTGTTCCGGGGTGATACCCATTTGCCGCAGGGTTTCATGAGCATGGGTTAAAGCGGCAAGGTCTGCGCCCTGGCCATGGTCTTGCCAGGAGGAACCGACACTAATGGTGCCATCTTTGTTCAGTTCTATCCAGGCCACCGAACCGTCAGGACCGTCAAGCCCGCAACCGTAGATACCCAGTGACAGGCCTACACCGCGTTTTTTCTCAGGTGTGGAGAGCTCCTGGCAACGCTTTTTGGCTTCTTCCCAAAGCGGCCGGAGGGTGTTGAACATACTCTCAAAGCAGAATACTTCCGGTACCTGCTGTGTCGGCGTAGTGGCACCAGGACGATAAATATTCTTAAAGCGCAATTCCAGCGGATCCATGCCGAGTTTCTCTGCCAATTCGTCCATGGCAATTTCCGAAGCCAGGAAGGCCTGCGGGGAACCGTAAGCGCGGAAAGCAGAACCCCATGCATGGTTAGTGCATACGGTGCGTCCTTTGCCGCGAATATTGGGAATCTCGTAGCCGGCACCGGTAAACTGGGCTTGACGCAGAGTTGCCAGATCACCGAACTCGCTGTAGGGACCATGATCCATTGCCCAGTCTGTTTCCATAGCCAGCAGTTTGCCTGTTTTGTCGGCAGCCAGCTTGCATTTCATAAAGACAGGTGAGCGTTTACCGGTATAAGTAATCATTTGGTACATATTGAAGTTCAGGGATACCGGTTTGCCTGTAGCCATACAAGCAACAGCCAGCAACGCTTCATTTGTCGGGCTGAACTTATAGCCAAAAGTTGCGCCTGTGGGGTTGGCGACCAGACGGAGTTTTTCCGGCTCAATACCAATACCGGGGCAAATCATCGCATGGTGCAAATGCAGCGCGATACTCTTGGAATGAACGGTCAGGCGCCCTTCTTCATCATAATAGGCGCAGCCGCAGTCAGGTTCCAGCACCAGATGAGGCTGACGGCTGCAGTAAGTATCAACTTCTACTGTCACAACCTCAGGGTCCTGCATAATGGGTTTGGTGTCCTCACCTTTGACAACCCCTTGCTCAAAGTAAGTATTGGGCACGCCGGGATGAATATCGATAGCATCAGGTGCCATGGCTGCCGGCGCACTCATATAGGCCGGCAATACTTCCAGATCAACCTTGACCTTTTTGACGGCTTCTCTGGCATGTTCTTCAGTATCGGCACAAACTATGGCAATTGCATCACCATATTGGAATACTTTCTCGTCGCACAAAATGGGGCGATCCCAGCCGTCACCTTTATTGGTCGGGAAGGTAATCAGGCCGGTGATACGGTTTTTGCCTTTGACATCCTTGTGGGTAACAACCTTGTAAACACCAGGCATTTTTTCGGCTTCCGTAGTATCAATGCCTTTAATATTTGCATGAGATACTTCTGCCTGAACAAGCGCTAATCGCAGCGTTCCGGCAGGCATCTGCAGGGCAACATCGGCACCAAAATCCCAGGTTCCGGTGACTTTCTGCAGGGCAGACGGACGATGATAGGTAGTGCCATAAATCTTGTTGCCTACAGGCTGGTACAACAGATCTTCTTTCCGCATTTCACCACGAATAACCTTAGCGGCTGCCATAACGGCATCGACCAGCGGCTTATAACCGGTGCAGCGGCAAGCGTTGCGGTGCTTCTGGAACCAGTCGCGAATCTCTTCTCTTGATGGGTTCTGGTTTTCGTCAAGTAAAACCTTGGCCGACAAAATAAAGCCAGGGCTGCAGAACCCGCATTGGGCGCACCCGTAAGCCATCCAGGCAACCTGCAGCGGATGAAGATTGGCAGGTGTAGCCAAACCTTCAATTGTGGTGATATTGGCTTCGTCAGGAACTCTCTTCATTTTCATAACACAGGACCGTACCACTCTGCCATCCATGATGATCGAGCAAGTTCCGCATTGACCTTGATTACAGCCGACTTTACAACCTGTCAGCAGTAGTTGTTCCCTGAGCACACTGGCCAGACTGGCTTCAAGGTCAACGATCAGGGTTCTTGGCAAACCATTGATATTCAGCACTTTTTTTTGCATTTGCTTTTCTCGTCTCCTTCTTATTGAATAATCTATATTTCAGGGGATTTGCTCCTCCCCGAAATACGCCCAAAATAAAATTAGCTTCCCTTGCCAAAGCCGCATTCAGGATAACGGCATTCTTCACACACCAGGCACAACCCGCCATGCCCGAGCCTTACGATATCCTTTCGGGACAGTACTTCACCTGCTAACAGGCGGGGAACCACCAAGTCAAATATTGTGCTTTTGTGATACATCACACAGCCAGGCAAACCCAAAACCGGCACGGTTCCGAAATAAGCCAGCATAAACATGGCACCAGGTAAAGTAGGTGCACCGTACGCAACAATCTGGCCTCCTGCCGCCCGGATACCGGATGGGGTTACATCATCAGGGTCAACAGACATGCCGCCTGTAGTGACAATCATCTCCGCCCCCTCTGCCAGCAAACGGTGAATGGCCTTGGATATCATCGAAATATCATCAGGTACAAACACTTGACGCAAAACAGAACTTCCCAACCGTTCAAACTTATCTGTCAGCACCGGACCAAAACAATCTGTAATCCGGCCATGATAAACTTCACTGCCGGTAGTCACCACCCCCACCTTGCAAGCCTGTAAGGGTTTGACTTCCACTACCGGATAACAGTCAATACCGATCTGCTCAATTTGCTTAAGCTTCTCATGGCCAATCACCAAAGGAATAATTTTGCAGCCTGCCACCTTTTTCCCGGCATCTACTATTTGATTTGAATGTAAGGTAGCTGCTGCCACTTGATCAATATCATTAATCCGTTCCAGTGCTTCGCCATTTATTTTTAGCAAGCCGCGAATACTGGCTGTTATTTCAACTTTCCCCTCAGAAGCCTCGGCCAGTGACAAACCCGGACCGGCTATTGCCTGCGCAAATCTGAGCGCGGCATCATTTTCGTGCAGGGTTTGCTCATTTACTTCCCAGACATAAATATTTTCTTTGCCAATAGTCAGCAATCTGGGTATATCGTCCCGTCGAATTACATGTCCTTTCTTGAAGGCCTTTCCCTTGCGTTTTCCCGGAATAATTTCAGTAACATCATGGCAAAGGACCATGCCTTCTGCCTGGTATACGGGAACTACTTTCATCGTCCATCCTCCTTAGCTAATACAATCTGGATAAGTAGCCGTCTTTGCTGCCTGACTATGTATGTACTATTATTCATTGCAAGATTTATACCAATGGGAAAATGTCCCATAAAAGTAAAGAACCAGCTGCTTTTCGGGCAGCTGGTTCTTTACGATTTTGTTACATGTACCTAAATATGTTCACAAGTGTCACACAAAAGTGTCACACCAAAGTGACACTTTTTATATTTAATTGTATATCGCATATTGTTTCATTTTCCTGTACAGGGTATTGCGCGAAACTCCCATCGTACGCGCCGTCAAACTCACATTTCCTCTATGGGCGGACAGCAGGGAAAGAATTTCCTGCCTTTCATTCTCCTCCAGCAGGAAACGCCGCCCCTCCCGGCCGCGGCATACTTCCACCACATGCCGGGCAGGATAAAATCCATTGCCATTATCCGGATTTGGGCTAGCCGGGTTAGCCGGTTGCCAGGTACAGATTTCTTTGGGCAAATTAATTAAATTTACCATTTCTCCTTCTGTCAGACTGACGATCCGCTCCACCACATTTTGAAGCTCGCGCACATTTCCCGGCCAATCGTATTTCACAATCCGCTCAATTACCGCCGGACTCACCCGGAAGTTCCGCCCATGCTTATCCAGCCTGTCGAGGAAATAATTAAAGAGCGGCACAATATCCTCCGAGCGTTCTCTGAGCGGCGGTATTGTGATGGCGATTACATTCAATCGATAATACAGGTCTTTGCGGAAAGTGCCTTTCTCCACTTCTTTTAATAGGCTTTTGTTGGTGGCACAAATCACCCTGACATCAACAGGTATTACCTTATCCGAACCAATCCGGTTTACTTTGCGTTCCTGCAATACCCGCAAGAGCGCTACCTGCTGCTCTAACGGCATGTCACCAATTTCATCCAAAAACAGTGTTCCGCCGCAGGCCAGTTCAAATTTGCCCGGTTTCCCCCCGCGTTTGGCCCCGGTAAAGGCTCCGTCTTCATAACCGAATAGTTCACTGCCAATCAGTTCCCGTGGGATTGCCCCGCAATTTACCGCAATGAAGGGTCCGGCAGAACGGTCACTGCGATTATGGATAGCCTGTGCAAATATTTCTTTACCGGTACCGCTTTCACCCTGGAGCAGCACACTGGATATACAGGTCGCGGCAAGAGAGGCTATCCGGACAGCTTCCAGGATGGCTTTGCTCTCACCGATAATATCACTAAATTTCAAGGTTCCATAGTGTCCGCTAAACCGGTTTACTAAATTCTGAATTTGTTTCATCGGCCGCAGAATAATAACCCCGCCTGTCACCACGCCCTGCTCATCAGCAACAGGTTCACCGGTTGCCAGATAATGACTCAGCCCACAGTTGGTATCCAGCATGATTTCAATGTCTGCACAGGATTCCTTGCAGGTTATTATTCTTCTGATAATTGTGCTTTGGGCGCCAAAGATACTTTCTACTTGCAGCGGCTGCTTGGTCTCAAACTTGGCTGGCCCAAAACCGAGTATTTTTTTGGCAACAGGATTCAGTTCGCTGATAACGCCATTATTATCAATCATAATTACGCCGTCAGACATTGTATTAAAAATATTTGTCAGGCGACTGTTCATTACACGTAATTCGTTATTTTTTCTCCTGATGGCAAGCTGGGCCATAATAGCCTCAGCTGCCGCCACCACCATCCCCAAGGTATGGAGATGAGCCGCAGTTGATTTCCCGGAAACGTCCAGGATTCCTAATACTTTCCCCTTTTCATCAAGAATAGGTGCTGCCGAGCAGGTCAGACAATGATGCTTCCGGCAGTAATGCTCCGAACCGGATACCTGAATCGGCTTTCTGGTAACCAGAGCCGTACCGATGGCATTCGTGCCTGCTTCCTTTTCACTCCAGTTTGCCCCTTGAAAAAAACTCACCGTCATGGGGTTCTTTAATGTATCTTTATCGCCAAGTATTTCCATAATGTAACCGCGTATATCTGTCAGAACAACCACAAAGCCGGAACCGGCAACAATCTGGTATAAGTTATCCATAAACGGTTTAGCAATGGTAATAAGTTCCTGGTTTTCCCGCAATACCGCCCTAAGACTGTATTGGTCCAGCTGGTGATGAACGCCATCATCGTTAGGATTAACCCTGGCTTGGCGACACCGCACCCACGAGTCGAGAATCTCCTGTCTGATAGAGTGCTTGTAGCTTTTGTCGATACTCTTTAACGTTGCGGTAAAGCTTAGCCACCCGGCCAAAGTACCATCACAAGTGTTTTCGGCATACACAACCATAAGTCACCTGCCTATTTTCGATTTTGACTCAACACAAGAAGGTAAGCTAACATCCAGAAGCTTATCAACAATAGGAAAATTACTGGCGCGTTCCTTGCAGCCGTCAATATTACTGAGGCGCAGGCGGCCATTATGCATAAGAGAGGATAAGCGCCGACGGTGCGGCGTTGTATGACGGACGCCCGTGCCGTGCTCTTAAAGTCATACTTTCTGTCAGGAAAAAAAACAGAGCCTCCCCAAAAGGATGAGCGCCCGGTCACACTTAGCACTGACTCCTTCCCGTAGCGCGGGAGACCTACCGGCTTCCCGGTAAACCATCGTTCTAGCGATCATCAGTTGCATTAGACCGTCAGATTTGGAGGTACTAATATTTTTCTTTATTTCCACTATTCGGTAAATAATAAAAAATTCCTGCAATGTTAAAATATATTCCCAAAAACTAGCAGCAAACTTATCCACTGGTAGTGCGGCAAGCTTCCCGCCACTGCCGTCAGCGTTAGTCCTGGCGTGGCAGAATGCCGGCATAATGGCTCAGCCTTTCAGCTTCTCAGTCAGCACGGCGGGAATAACCGTTTTGTACAATAGATAAGCAATAATACTGCCGCCGGTTGTGCTGACCATAAAAGGAATGACAAAGAAAAACGCGCCGGCCGCCGAACCGATAAAATATTTGGCAACAGGATAAGCCAGTAACGCACCGAAAATACCTGTTCCGATTATTTCCCCGGCAATAGCTCCCCAAATGCTATTGGTTCGCTTATATAAAAAACCGGACAACGCTGCGCCAACCATGCTTCCCGGAAAGGCTAACAGCGAACCTGTGCCTAACAGATTGCGTAAGAGCGAAATCCCAAACGCGGCACTAACCGAGTAACGTGTTCCCAAAAGGACGGCCAGCAATATATTGATAACATGCTGTAAGGGAAAACACTTGGCGATACCGATCGGGATATATACCAAATGGGACGTGAGTACACCCACAGCCATAAAAATAGCGGTATAAGCCAGTTTACGAATTTGCATAAGTATTTATCTTCCTTTCTCCGTGATTCTGTCTTTATGAAAGTTATACTTGCTGTTAGGATAAAAAAATTCGTCACAGCAAACCTGCCTCCTGCCAAACAGGAAGGTAAAACTTTTATTTGTCAAACAATTGTCTGCCCCCAAAATTATAATACTGTATATTTTCGGCGTATGCCTTGTATTTTCGGTAATTCAGTGATAAATTAGCAATTATAACTTTACATCCATCTACTTCGTTGGTTTTGGAGGGAATTTACATGAAAAAAATTCAAACCGTATTGGTAGCCAATCGTGGCGAAATTGCCATCCGGGTCATGCGTGCTTGTAATGAATTGGCAATACGCACTATTGCCATTTATTCTAAAGAAGATATCTTTTCCTTGCATCGCTATAGAGCCGATGAGGCCTATCTAATCGGCGAAGCCAAAGGCCCTGTCGATGCTTATCTGGACATTGAAGATATCCTGCGCATCGCTAAAAATCGCGGTGTGGACGCTATCCATCCCGGCTATGGCTTTTTAGCAGAAAACATTAATTTTGCTAAACGCTGCCAAGAAGAAGGTATCCTGTTTATCGGACCGGAGATCCGGCATCTGGCTATGTTTGGCGACAAAATCAACGCCCGCGCCCAGGCAGTAGCGGCAGGATTACCGGTCATCCCCGGCAGCGACGGTCCTGTGAGCTGTCTGGAAGAGGTCAAAGCGTTTGGCGAACGCTACGGGTATCCGCTGATCATCAAAGCCATCTTAGGCGGCGGCGGCCGCGGCATGCGGGTCGTGCGGACAGCGGCCGAGGTTGAACAAGCCTACCTGCTCACCAAATCGGAAGCCAAGGCCTCTTTTGGTGATGACCAAATCTATCTTGAGCGTCTCCTGGAAAACCCTAAGCATATTGAAGTTCAAATCCTGGGCGACCAGCATGGCAATATTATTCATTTGTATGAAAGAGACTGTTCTGTCCAGCGTCGCCACCAAAAGGTTATTGAAATCGCTCCCAGCATCTCCATCACGCAGGAATTGCGCCACGCAATCTGCAACGCTGCCGTAAAACTCATGAAAAAGGTCGGTTATGTCAATGCCGGCACTGTGGAATTTTTAGTAACCCCCGACCAGCAGTTTTATTTTATTGAAGTAAACCCGCGCATCCAGGTAGAACATACTATCACCGAAATGATTACAGGTATTGATATTGTGCAAGCCCAGCTGCACATTGCCGACGGCACAAGTCTGCGCGACGAAAGTATCGGCATTGCAGATCAAAACAGCATTACGTGCAATGGCCATGCCATCCAATGCCGGATTACCACCGAAGACCCGGCTAATCAATTCCTGCCTGACACCGGAAAAATAACGGCCTACCGCAGCGGCGGCGGTTTCGGCGTACGCCTGGACGCCGGCAATGCCTATACAGGCTCGGTTATCACGCCCTATTATGACTCGCTGCTGGTAAAACTCTCTACCTGGGGCCTGACACACAAGAGCGCTATTGCCAAAATGAAACGCTGCCTCAATGAATTCCGGATTCGCGGCATAAAATCCAATATCCCGTTTCTGCACAATGTGGTTGAGCACCCGGATTTTTTAAGCGGCAATTATTATACCTCCTTTATCGACACCTCGCCGGAATTATTTGTATTCTCACCGCCGCAGGACAGAGGCACAAAACTCTTAAACTACCTGGCCGAGATTACCGTCAATGGCGCTGAAGGGGTAACTAAGCGGCCTAAACCCGGTTTTCCGCCGCTCCGCCTCCCGCAAGCACCGCAGACGCCACTGCCGAGCGGCACTAAGCAAATTCTTGACAGCCGCGGCCCTGAGGGTTTGGCAGCCTGGATTAAAGAACAAAAGGAAGTATTACTGACCGACACTACCCTGCGTGACGCCCACCAATCCCTGCTGGCTACCCGGATGCGGTCATACGATATGCTCAATGCCACTCGGCCTATGGCTCATGGGATGCCTAACTTATTTTCCCTGGAGATGTGGGGCGGTGCTACCTTCGATGTTGCTTACCGGTTCTTAAAGGAAGATCCCTGGAAGCGTCTTGAAGCGCTTCGGGCACAGGCCCCGAACGTTTTGTTCCAGATGCTGCTGCGCGCTTCTAACGCGGTTGGGTACACCAATTACCCGGACAATGTCATTCGTGCCTTTGTTGACCAGGCCGCCGAAGCCGGCATCGATGTTTTCCGCATTTTTGACAGCTTAAACTGGCTGGAAGGCATGACGGTTGCCATTGATGCGGTACGCAAGTCCGGCAAGGTTGCCGAGGTTGCCTTGTGCTATACCGGCGATATACTGGACCCCGCCCGCAGCAAGTATGACTTGAACTATTATATTAAGCTGGCCAAAGAGGTCGAACAGGCCGGTGCTCATATTCTGGCCATCAAGGATATGGCAGGCCTGCTTAAGCCGGAAGCCGCCTATCAATTGGTTTGTGCCCTCAAGGAAGCTGTCGAGCTCCCTATTCACCTGCATATGCATGACACCAGCGGCAATGGCATTTATGCTTACGCCCGGGCCATTGATGCCGGTGTGGATATTGTTGACACAGCCATCTCTTCTTTGTCCGGCATGTCTTCGCAGCCCAGCGGCAACAGCTTATATTACGCCCTACAGGGCCATCCCCGCCAGCCTAAGACCGATATCCGCACTTTACATGGATTATCCCATTACTGGGAAGATGTCCGGGCCTATTACCGGGATTTTGAAAGCAGCCTCTTTTTCCCTAATCCAGAGGTATATCTCCACGAAATGCCTGGCGGGCAATACAGCAACCTCAGGCAGCAGGCTAAAGCCCTGGGACTGGAAAGCCAGTGGGACAAAGTCAAGGAAGTATACCGCCAGGTCAATGACATGTTTGGCGATATTACCAAAGTAACCCCTTCCTCCAAAATCGTCGGCGACATGGCCTTGTTTATGGTGGAAAACAACCTTACAGAAGAAGATATTTATGCTTCCGGCAGCAGCTTGGACTTTCCCAACTCTGTCGTGGAATTCTTCTCCGGCCAAATCGGCCAGCCTTACCAGGGGTTCCCGCAGAAGCTGCAGCGCATTGTTCTCAAGGGGAAAGAACCGTTAACCAAACGTCCCGGCGAACTGCTGCCTGACGCCAATTTTACGCAGATCCAGGAGACGCTGGCAAACACAATGCAGCGTCCGGTGACAATGAAGGATGCACTGGCCTATGCCCTGTATCCCCAGGTGTTTTCCGCCTGGAACAGCTTTGTCAATTCTTATGGTGACGTATCGGTGCTAGACACTCCTACCTTCTTCCATGGCTTACAGCTCAGAGAAGAAATCAGAGTGGATATTGAGGAAGGAAAAATGCTTGTCATTAAACTTATCTCAATCGAAGATCCGCGTCCTGACGGCACACGGATTGTTCAGTTCGAGCTCAACGGCATGCCCCGTGAGGTTGTTGTTAAGGATAAGAGCATCAAAGCGGTAACTATTGCCAGGGCAAAAGCCGAAAAAGACAATCCCGCCCATCTTGGCGCTTCCATGACCGGCAAGGTTGTAAAAGTTATGGTCGAAAGAGGTGCTCGCGTTAAGAAGGGAGAACCGTTAATCGTTACTGAAGCCATGAAGATGGAAACCACCATCCAGGCTCCTTTTGACGGCGTAGTTGATGAACTCTATGTGAAACCCCAGGACTCCATCGATACAGGCGATTTACTCTTAGAACTCCTGAAGGTATCAGAGGCATAACACTACGAAATATAAACCGGCTTAATGCCAATAGAGCAACACGGCATGCACCAGAACAAAAGTGCATGCCGTGTTGTTTACTTTAGTCGGCCGTTTCGGTCTGAATCGGCTCTAAAATGATACGGTGGTCAACCAGATTCAGTTCTTTAATCCTAGCGGCAAGAGTCTTTCTCTGTCCGAAGATGCTTTCCAGATACACTTCACCATTCTGCGGCACAACCTTGTCGACGCGTTCCATCAGCAGCTCTTCTTTATCACCCTTAAAAAGATAAGCATTAGCCTCGCACATGTGACTATTCCCTCCCTCCATCGTCTATGTATTGCTTCATTTGCATAACCAAAGCCTCAACCATGTGTGGCAGCGGCTCTGAATGAATACCCACCAGATCAATATTGTTTTGATGAATGGGTAAAAGAATCTTTCTTGCCTTGCTGGCAACCACTCGTTTGGCCATTTTAGGCGTTAATTCACCCTTCATGGAGTTAGGCAGAATGATACTGAGCGGTCCTAAAATCAAAGTCACTTCATTAATATTGCAAATAAGCGCATTTTCGCCGGTGGCGCCTTCATTGGCCCCGGCCCGCAGCATCACAGCGGTAGCCTGGGCATTGGTCCCAATAGCCAGAATATCCACAGCATTCCCAAATTCGCTGCGAACCCGGTTAATTATGACCCGGCCAATTCCGCCTCCCTGCCCATCGACAACGGCAATGTACACAAAATCCCTCCAGTAAACCAATCCAATAATACCACATTTGCTATAAGTATTATTGTACATTACTATGCTATCACTTTCCATAGAAACAGGCAAATTCCTGCTGCCGGCAAAAGCCGCCCAACTCCGGCTGCCGCTCCGGCAAGTCACAGCACAGGTTAATCCCTGGATACCTGCAGCGGATTTTTGCTGGCACCGGCTTGTGTTTTGCCTGCACCCCTGACAGTATTGCCGGTATCTGTTAAAAAGGCCGGACATTTACCGGTAGCTATCATTTGACTGGGATATATGCTGCGATGGCCGGAAATGATGTAGCTAATCAGGCAGCTTATGGCGGCATAGGGAATAACGTCACTCCCATATAATTCTGCGGCCATAATAACTGCCGCTATCGGCGTGTTGACGGCACCTGCCAGCAAGGCCGCCATACCGATTACAGCATAGGCCTGGATGTCCACACTGCCGATGAGCTGGCCAAATAAGTTTCCTGCAGCGGTTCCCACCACAATAACCGGCATAATAATCCCGCCTGTCCCGCCACAGCCCAGGGTAACAGCCGTGGCAAGGGTTTTCCAAAAAAATGCCGCCGCCGGAATACTGTCGCCGCGCACCCCGGTTTCCAGCAATTCGGTACTTAGCCCCAGATACAGCGGGCTGATAAAGTGGGCAATACAAGTAAGCATCACGCCGCCAATAAACGCTTTTACCGGTTTAGTCAGCTGCAGCCTGTCAAAATACCGGCCACACTGCTGAATTGTCTTAATAAAGAATACCGAGACTGCCCCGCAAAGCAGCCCTAATACGATTGCCCCCATGGTCAGATAGCAGCTGGATTCTATTATAATATCCCGGTACACATAAGATATCCCGGTAAAATAAGCAACATAATAACCGGCCGCACCGGCAATGCAGGCAGGATAGAGTGTATCATAAAGAATTTTACCAACAAATAATACTTCTACGGCAAAGATGGCACCGGCAACAGGCGTACCGAAAACAACGGCAAAACCTGCGCTTATGCCACAAATAACAATTTGCTTGCAATCTGCGTCTGCCGCTTGCAAAAACCGTCCCCAGGCCGAGGCAAGGGTGGCGCCAAGCTGCGCCGCCGGACCCTCTTTGCCTGCCGAGCCACCGGCAGTGATTGTCATGACGGTGGCTATTATCTTTACCGGCACTTCGGCCAGGGGCAGATAACCAGCCTTTTGGTGAATGGCTTCAACCATTTTATCGCTCCCGCCTGAAATTCCCGGTGCCAGCCACCGCACCAGCAAACTGTTTAAAAATAAAACCGGCGGAATAAAAAAATAGTAATAGGGCACTTGGGTCCAAACAGCAATAGCCCAGGCTAATAGCTGCAAAAATAAAGTTACCCCCAGGCCGGCAATCACGCCTGTGGTAACGCCAAAATATGTCCATTTAATAATATGCCTCAGTAATGGCAGCTGCTTATAGTACTGAGTAAGCAACCGGCAGCCGAACAATACCGGCTCCATACCTACCACCAATAATTCGGATACTGCCGTTTGGCGGCCAAATTATTCACCAGTAGCCCGACAACTACCAAAATACCGATACCTACACCTACAGGCATTAGCGGAAATAGCCAATCCTGCCGGGTAATTACAGCAATTAAGGCCGTAGCGCCGGCCGGCGGGTGGACGGTCCTTGTCCCTACCATTGCCGCTACCGCAATGCCGACACTAAGAGCTGCCGTATACCAGTAACAACCTGCCACCTGGTAAACAGTAACCCCGATAATGGCTGAAAGTATATGTCCGGCAATGGCATTGCGCGGCTGCGCAAACGGAGCCGCCGGCGCACCGTAAATGAGACAGGCTGATGCACCTAAGGATGCTACTAAAACAGGAATTTCCTGTATAAAAGCAAGGTAGGTAACAATACCGATACCGGCAAATGAACCAACCAGCGCCCAAAAGCACTCTGACACAGCGGGGACTGGCACCCCACATCTTCCGGCCGAGTTCATTTTATGCCAATAGGCTTCACAGGACGAAACCAGATGCTCACTGGGTGCTGCTGTTTTTTCACAACTTTCTTTTTCCGGCAGACTGTTTGGCATATACGCTCCTCCTTATAGGTTTAAAATGGGAAAATGCCGCAAAAAACGGCATTTTCCTGCTATCTACTTTTTGGTGACCAGGGGAACCAGACAGGCCAAAGTGAATATCACATACGACAAACCAACCAGTGCGCTGTTACTGCTGATGCCGCCTTCGTAGGATAGATAAAAGCCCAGCCAAAAGCCCCAGAAGGCTGCATTCATCAGCGGAGCACGATATTTTTTCCGCCATGATACCGGCGGAATGGCGATATTAGGGTTGGTATTCGGCGCAGGATTTGTTGTACTCATTACAATACCTCCTTTGTATTTCGCAAATTTATTGACCTAGGGAAGATCTTTAAATAGCATGTAGGCAAATATCCAGGCATTGATGCCCACAAGCAGCGAAATGAGTATGCAATAAGGTATTGTCCGGTTCATTACTTCGCTTTCGCGACCGTCCAGACCAACAGTTGCTGAACCGATCAGTACTTTTGAAGGAGCAATAGAGCAGCCTACCGAACCGCCGACAGACTGCACGGCACATGTGATAACCGAGCTGATCCCCAGCACCTTGGCAGTCTCATATTGCAAAGCGCCAAACATAACATTAGAGTTGGTGTTGCTGCCGGTAAGAAATGCTCCCAGCACCCCGATAAACGGCGAGAATATGGGGAACAGAGCGCCTGTCGAGTTAGCTATCCCTTGTGCCAGCAGGCTGGTCATTCCGGTATCGTTCATGATTAAAGCCATCATAACCATGGTAGTTATGCCAATACTGGTGGGAACACATTGGGAAATAGTAGCCTGAAGAGCTCCGCCAAAGGCACCCGGTTTCCACTTGCCTGCCGCCTTGAAAATCAGGAAGGCACAAAAGGCGGCAAATAGCAAGAGCGGTGCCGGATGAGAAAAAATGTTAATTTTTGAATACATTTTTTCGGCTTTTATAGCGTAACCGGCAGCGGTCGTCATTGCCGGATAGTTGAGACCCCAGGTAAAGGAAGAGAAAATTTGCGCAATTGATTTAATCTGCGTCATGATACATAAGGCAATTAAAATATAATAGGGGGAGAACGCCAGGTTAAATCCCATATACGGTGCTGCGTCCTCCTGCTGAGTACCGTCAGCTTCGTGACGATAGATGGTTTTTGCCAATATAGCCATCGTTCCACAACCCAACAGTGCCGGAATTAAAGTAGCCAGCTGGGCTGCCCCCAGCTTGTTCATGACCCAGCACATGAAAGCCATTACCGTACCTGTTATCAGCACCGCCGGCATGCCTCTTTTCACAGCGGGGAAACCGCCGTAAATATGGCAAACAGCAAGCCCTGTGGCATAAATAGGCACAGCAAACAAAATGGCCATCCAGGGACCGATAACCTCCCCGGGAATCTTAGTTGCCAGCTGGATGGTATAATAGGACGAACCCATGGAGCCAAAGCTAATTGACCACGAGTGTCCGACCAGACAGGTAGCAGCCGCAACAGCCGGCTTAAAACCCATAACCAGCATAATGGGAGCAACAACTGCAACCGGTACGCCAAAGCCGGCAATACCCTGCATAAAGCTGGCAAAACACCATGACATCAGTAAACATTGCAATAATTTTTCTTCCGTTACTTTGATCATAGTGTCGCCAATTACTTTGATGGCACCATTCTTCTCCACAAAGTTATAGAGAAAAACCGCCCCCCAGATGATTAAGAGCACATACAGCGACATCGCCATCCCTTTACTATTGGCCAAAGCCAGCAGACGCAGGTCGCCGCCAAAGGCTAAGAGGCCAATGGCAACTGCCGTGAACCAGGAGACGGCTCCTGATTTTGGCGCACCCCAGTTAAATAGTAAAATGGTGGAAAGCAAGACTAAAATCGGTAGGAAAGCTAGTATCCAGTTCGTAAAGGTTAAGGCAACCCCCTTATCCATACAACCGAGCCTCCTTCCAGAATCCTTCGCCAATTATGTGAGCCACGGCAACATACATTACTAAGTCCCTGGTTCCTTTTGTTCATGAAGGAACCAGGGACTAGCATGTTCATGCCATTGCTATCATATATTTATTAAGCTAGCTTACTTAGCAGGCGGAAGCGGAACTTCCATGCCAAGCATTTTTGCGCGGTTATTGACGAAGTTTTGAATTTCGGCCACATGCTCAGGCTGCAGATGGGCGAAACGTTTTTGGGTTTGGAGATACTCGTCAACCGGCCGGAGTTTCTTCGGCATAGCGCCAAACTTCTTATTTGCCCAATCGCCATTTTCAACTTCATACAGGTTCCACATGCCAGTCTCAATAGCCAATTTGGCAATTTCAATAGTGCGCTCAGCCGGGAAGCTCCAGCCTTTAGGACAGGGAACATGCAAATGAATAAACGCCGGACCATCTTGAGCAAGACCTTTGCGCACCTTGTTCATGAGGTCAATCGGATGGGCAATGGAAGCCGTTGCACCATACTTAAGGTATGGATGGCCACCGGCGCAGAATATCGGCATCGGGTCTTTCATGTGATGCTTTTTCGCTTCAGGTATTGCCGGGCCAGCCGGAGTGAACATGGTGGTAGCACCATAAGGAGTGGACGGCGAAACCTGAATGCCAGTGTTGGCATAAGACTCATTATCATACATTACGCAGAGAACTTTATGCCCGCGATAGAACATAGCAGACATGGCCTGAAGACCAATGTCGGAACAACCGCCGTCACCGGCCATGACGATGATGTTAGGATATTCGTCCTGAATCTTCCCCTTTTTAATCATCATCCGGAAAGCTTCGGCAATACCGGAGGCAACCGCGCCACCGTTAGTGATTTGCGCATGAGTCCAGGGCACAGCCCAGGGACCACAGGCATAACTGGTGTTTGCCACATACATACAACCAGTTGGGCCAATGAAGATTGTATTTTTTCCGGCAGCTTTGGCTACCAGACGATAACCAAGAGCCGGACCGCAACCAGCACATGTACGGTGACCAGGAACATACGTGTCCACTAGGTCAGTAGTACGTGCAATTGATTTTACTAATTCAGCAACTGCCATCGTTTACTCCTCCTTATTATTTACTGGGGGCAGCTTCAGTTTTAGCAGCATTAATCTGGGAAGCGCCTTCATGATAATCATTGAAGTTAACCCAAGTACCGCCCTGAATAATTTTGCCGGCTGCCAGCGTCTGCTTCATCATTTCAGCCATAGCAAAGAATTCTTCATGGGTAATGGTCTCGCCGCCCAAACCGGAGGTAAAGCTTTGAATAAGCGGTTTGCCCGGAACTTCGGACATAGCTGCTTTTACTTCTGTTGAGAGAACGCCACCGGCGCAAGGTGCACCATAGGAAGTACCGGTATCAACAACACCAGCCACCTTGAATTTAGGAAGAATTTGCGCAAGAGCCTCATCCGGGAACGGACGGAACCAGCGAAGTCTGCACAAACCAACTTTATAGCCGGCTTCACGGAGATATTTGATGGCACTGCGACAGGTTATAGCATGAGCACCTTGCAGCACAAATACCATGTCAGCATCGTCTGTCATATATTCTTCAACAAACGGAGCATAGGTACGGCCAAATACTTTAGCGAATTCTTCGGTTACTTCCACGATTTTCTCTTTTACTTTGGTCATGACGATATGGCGGTCCCATTCAAGGGGAGGTCCCATTTCCGGCTCAATTTGCGGCCCCATAATTACAGGATTCTTAACATCAAGACGGAATTTGGGATTAAATTTAGGCAGGAATTTATCCACTTGCGCTTGATCAGGCATTTCATAATCCTGAGCAATGTGAGTTACGAAGTAGCCATCCATAGCTACGATTTGCGGCAGCATAACATCAGGATCTTCACCAATCCGGAAATACATTAAGCTATTGTCTAAGGATTCCTGAGCGTCCTCAGCCCAGCCATAAATCCAGCCGTTATCCCGGAGGGTTAAGCAGTCTGTATGCTCGGAACCGAAGTCACCGGGAGGATCCAGGGTGCGGTCGCCGACCAGCGCCTGAATCGGACAGCGGCTGCCGGCAATGGGGGAATAGGTTTCAAAAGCATAGGTAACACCCACACCGGAGCTTCCGGTAGTAGCACGGGCACCGGCCATGGATGCGCCGTGAGCAATACTGAACTGGGCGTGTTCACCTTCGCCGTGGACCATTTCACACTGCATAGTGCCGGCGGCAATCCGTTTTGCCAATTCGGCCATAACGGCTGTATACGGACGGATAGGATAGGATGCTGAAACATCAATATCAGCAAGCTGCCAAGCATCTGCAACCGCAGTTAAACCTGTACCTCTTTTCTTAATCGGCATCTTATTCACTCCTTATTCGTCAAAATCAAGTTCAGGCACCCGGCTAATAGCCCCTACCGGGCAAACATTGCTGCAAATACCGCAGCCCTTGCAATACTTGAGATTAAAGCTAACCCCGTCGTCTTCGGCAAAATTAACACAGGCATCAGGACAGTAAATATAACAGGTTTTGCATTCGGTACATTGACCTTTATCAACTACCGGGCGGAGAAACCGCCAGTTACCGGTGATCATACCCTCGTTTTCTGTCTGAGGGGAAGGAACAATAGCCGCAAAGGGCACTTGTTTATAAACTTTTGCCATGTTTACACCTCCTTAAAAATTTACCAGTCTTACAAGGCAACTACTTGAACAGCGTCCCAGCCTTGCTGTACCGCCTTTTTGTTTTCAGCAATTTTAAGCAGGGTTTCTAATTTAACGATACCGCTGGCTTTAGCAACAGCAGCTGCCATAGCAGCACCAACGCCGGCGCCAATCTTGGTATCATCAATACAGCCTTCGGTACCATCGAAGGTATGGAATACGCCAGCGCCCAGAGCATCAGCGTCAATGGCGGCAACAGCTTTTACCCTGCTGACATTTTCTTTTGGCGACAACCATTTAATTAAATTGTTAATGTCGCGTTTGGTATTAATTACAACAACACAGCCCTCTTTACAGCCTTTTAATACATCGTTGCCTTTAACCAAAGTTTCTTCGGCCAGCACAACAATATCGGGACGGTAATTCTCATACTCATAAAAGGTCTCAATAGGCTCAGGACTAAGGCGTGCATAACTCTTAACCGGAACACCAATCCGGTCAGGCAGGTCGACATAATTGTCAAAGAACTGGTGATACTTACCTTCCAGGCTACCTGCTTTAGCAAGCAAAGTAGCAGTGTCACGGGCTTCCTTGGCCAAGGTTACACCCCTCGTCCACACAGTAACTTCCTGCATCTTGGCGTCAACAGCAACTGCCAGTGTCATTGTCTCTCCCCCTTTTACTCTTTGAACTTAATAGGTGACCGTCAGGACCGGGATACCGTTCTTTGATCATCACCCCCATAAGCAATCCATGCCATTATTTAATTATTTGTCGCAGACCATTGCCAAAATCCTGACTTGTTACCAGGTAATTGCCAGATAGCTTGGCTTGGTTCTGCATGCTACTAACTGCTCTTTTTAAAGCCAGCATCGAAGCGTGTTTGCAAACAGCCTCAATATCGGAGCCTGTGGCTCCCTCGGTCGCTGCCGCTAAAACGGCTATATCAACATCGCCGGCTAAGGGCAGCTTGCTTGCATGAATTTTGAATATATCACAGCGCTCCTGTTTTTCCGGCAGCGGCAGTTCCAAAATAAAATCAAATCTGCCTGGCCGCATAAGCGCGGGATCTACCATATCAGGCCGGTTGGTAGCCGCTATCACGATAACATTGGCATTATCCATCAGACTGTCCATTTCCAATAATAATTGGCTTACCAAGCGGTCGGCACCGCTTCTGTCCGAAACGGCCCGCACAGGTGCTAAGGCATCAATTTCATCAAAGAAAAGTAAGCAGGGAGCAATTTGCTTTGCCCGTTTAAAGATCAGCCTGAGTCCCTTTTCCGCTTCCCCGAACCACCGTGAATTAAGGGTAGCGGCATCCACCGCGATGAAATGTGCCTCACTTGAGCCGGCCAGCGCTCTGACTAAGAGCGTCTTGCCTGTTCCCGGTTTGCCGGTAAGCAATATGCCTCTTGCCATGGCATACCGCGCTTCTTTGAACAATTCCGGATTTTGCATAGGCAGCTCCACCAGTGACCGTAATTTATCTTTGATATCTTCCAAACCACCGACCTGTTCCCACTTGGTATTAGGCCGGTCGGAAAAAAATTCTCTGGTGGCCGTTGGCTCAACTTCCCGAAATGCGTTATAGAAATCATCCATGCTAATCTTTAAACCAGCCAAGTCCTCTTCAGATATACCGGACATAAAGTCGATTTGCGGCAACAGGCGCCTTACGGCATTCATCCCGGCTTCTTTACACAAAATAGCTAAATCGGCGCCGACAAAACCATGCGTTATCTGAGCAAGTTTTTCCAGGTCAATATTTGAATCGGTTGTCATATCCCGTGTATGAATTTTCAATATTCGTAATCTTCCAGGCCTATCTGGCGGATTGATTGACAGTTCACGATCAAAGCGTCCTGGCCGCCTGAGCGCCGGATCTACCATGTCGGGAACATTAGTGGCTCCGATTACGATGACCTGGCCCCGGTTTTTTAAACCATCCATTAGCGCCAGGAGCTGAGCTACCACCCGCTTTTCAACATCGCCGATCACATCGGTACGTTTGGGAGCAATGGCATCAATCTCATCGATAAAAATGATGGCCGGTGCCCGGCGTTGTGCTGTTTCAAACATTTCCCGCAGGCGGGCTTCACTTTCCCCGTAAAACTTATTAATAATTTCCGGGCCGTTAACATGCAGGAATGCGGCATTGGTTTCGCTGGCTACCGCCCGGGCCATCAGTGTCTTACCCGTGCCCGGCGGACCGTAAAGCAACACTCCTTTAGGAGCATCAACACCAAGGTGGCGAAAGATTTCCGGGTATTTAAGCGGCAGTTCGATCATTTCCCGCACACGCTGCAGTTCTTTGTCCAAACCGCCTACATCTTCGTATGACGCCCGGAACTTCCGGTCTTCTGTTGCATCCTCCCGGGTAACTTTAAGCTTTGTACCGGTATTAATGATTACCGGGCCTTGGGGATTTGTTCCGAGAACGGTAAAAAACTGATTTTGTGCCCCCGCCAAACGCACTTTCACTTTGTCGCCGATAAGCACCGGCAACCCGTTTAACATGCGCTCCAAATGCTGAATGTCCTGAGCATCGCTAAAATCTACGCTGACATCAAGCGGACTTAAGACTACGGTTTGGGCCGGTTGCCGCACTGCCTTTTTCAGGGTAACCCGCTCATCAATGCCGACTCCGGCATTTTCACGAATGATGGATTCCAGCTGTGCCAGGTTTTTATTCCGAAACTGGGTGAAACAGGGAACTACTTTTGCTACCGTTGTTTTTCTGCCCTGAATTTCTACTATGTCACCAATAATAACTTCAAGTTTATCCATTTCGTCATTGTCGATACGGACATATCCCTGACCAACATCTTCCGGCATAGCATCTGCTACTCTAAAGGATAGGGTAATGGCCATGTCTGCTTATCCTCCTCTAGATAGTTGTCAGTGGAAGCTTCTTACAGTTCTTATTATAATGACCTGTTTGTCTTTTTACCACTATATGGTAAATAATGATACTTTTGTAACTAAAATTCATCATACAAGCGGCTCAGCGTTGTGTGATGGGCATCCGCGCCGGACCCTGTGTCGGCGCCTTCTGTTAAATATATAAAAGAGTCAGTGCAGCAAGCTTTTACCTGTTGCTGCACTGACTCTTTTATATAAATTCTGGTATGGGTTCAGTTAATCGTTAACAGAAAATGCATCATCTTTCATGTACTTATGCAGCGGCCTGCCTACAGGCCCATAAGATAAAATCCCCTTCAAACATCGACTTTCACACAGATAATTTAAATAACGCCGTACCGTGACTCTGGAAATGCCGGCAAGTTTGGAAATATCGGCAACACTGAAATATCCGGTCTGCTTTTCAATAATTGCTAAAACTAAATCTAACGTAGCTTTGTCCAACCCTTTGGGAATATTCTCTTTTACATCTTCTAAATCGTTTACACCTCTTTCTTTAGACGTATTGCCCTTTAAGATATCAACATCTCTTTGCGACATGTTCTGGATATTATTTATTTTGCGAATATATTCCTGATAGTTTTTTAACGCTTTTTTAAAACGCTGGAAAGTAAAGGGCTTGATGATATAATCAATAGCACCATACTGTATCCCTTGCTGAATGGTTTCTGAGTTATGGGCAGCTGTTACCAGAATAACATCGGTATTGATACCGGTTGCTCTAACCCGCCGCAGTAAATCCAGCCCATTCAAACCGGGCATGTAGACATCAAGAATGACTATTTGCGGTTTTACCCGGGCAATAAGGTCAAACCCGGTTTTCCCGTCACAGGCCTGGCCTACTAACTTAAATCCCTTTATTTGATTGATATACTGTCGGTGAAGTTCCAGTACCATTGGGTCGTCTTCCAAAATAACAACATCAATGGCCATCATTCTGCCTCCCTTTAACTTCAAGGTTCATCTTTCTCGAATTGGTATTTTCACACTGAAGATGCTCCCCTGGTTTTCTTGAGATTGAATAGCTATTTTGCCTCCACTCATAGCTACTTCCTTCTTGACAAGGTATAAACCGACACCACGGCTTCCCCGTTTAGTCGAAAAGCCCCGCTGATATATCTTTCTTTTATACAGTTCAGGAATGCCGCAGCCACGATCACTCACTTTTATGTTTAAATGCCGCTTTCCCTGGTAAACATATACATCAATTACTTTACGTTCACTCGGCACTCCATCCACCGCATCAATGGCATTACTAATCAGATTGCCTAATACAGTTACCATAGCCAGACTGCTGAAGGTTGGCGGCAAAGCTTCAAGCTTACTGCGTGCATGCAGGCGCAGGGAAATCCCCTGTTCGGTCGATTGACTGATTTTTCCGATAATTAAACCGGCAGTAGCCTGATCCTTAATACGTTTGACAATAAAGCTAACAAACTCTTGCTGGTTTTTATACATTAAAGTAATAAGCTCTGACACTTTCTCATATTGTTTCATTTGGACAAGCCCGGAGATTGCATGCAATTTATTGGCAAACTCATGAGATTGGGCTCGCATCGAATCAAGCAGGCTTTTCAGTCCGATGATTTCTTCCGCCAACACCTTAACTTCTTCTTTATCACGAAAGGTAGCCAAAGCCCCTATTACTTCACCTGCGACAATTATCGGAATCCTGTTGGTGATGATAACCTTATCCCCAACCTCCTGCTCCTGATCATACTCTGCCTGCATGGTTTTAATCACAGTCGGCAGCCTTGAATTAGGCAGAACATCTATAATGTGTTTGCCAATAAGATCGGTGTTTATGTTTAGCAGCCGTTCGGCTTCATTATTTACGATATTGATGTAGCCGTCAGTATTTATTGCAATAACGCCTTCCCGCATACACTGCATAATGGCACGTTTTTGCTCTAAGAGCACAGTTACTTCATGGACTTGCTGCTTTAGTTTTGTGTCAGCATCGCCATACAACCGGGCATTGTACACAGCAATAGAGGCATGATTGGCAAAAGTCGCAAACAAAGTATGCTCAATCGGAGTAAATTTATGATCTGTGCGAAAGCCGATTACCACTATGCCGATTAAAGAATCCTGAAAATACAGCCTGACGGCTTTTACGCTGCAAAGCTGCTCATTTTGCAGCACAGTAATCAGGCGTTCCGACAACGCTTCACCTGGTTTTATTTCTATAACTTTCGGGGTGTCCGTGTCCAATACAGTTTCAGAAATAAGAATTGGTGAATTAGGCTGATACCAGGCGGTAGCAATAGGTGCGTTCCATTTGCTTCCTTTTCCTGTCAGGAGAATACTGCCGCAATCGGCTTTAAATAAACGCATGGCACTGGAGACAATGAAATCCAGTACATCATTAAGATGCATCGAGGATGTCATACAGGCAGTAATTTCGTTAATCGTCCTAAGTTGCTCAAATTGCCTAAAAACAGTATCTTCATAAAGAACAAAAAAGTATTCGGTTAAGTACACCCTAACCCTGTCCAGCAAAGAGTCAAACTCACGCCGGAATATATTGAGTCTGGGTAAATCGTTCTTTAAACATAATGACATGGTGTCTTTAACCGTTTTTTCATAGTGCTCAAGGAAAGCCATTAGCTCCGGCAAGCGAAAACCTTGCTCCAGCCTAATTTTGCTTATCCAAGTGACATGAACCTTAAGCGGCGCAAATGTGTCATCCTGCAACGACTGGATCATAGCGGCCGTTAGTTTGGCAATATCCTGTGCCAGCCGCTTGGTCGGAAGCTTGAGATAGGAAAGCGGCTGTCCTTCGCTTTCCAGCTCACTTAAAGTGCCTATATTAATTTCATATTTAAGACTTTCAAGTACAAGTGCCAGTGAGTTCATAACAAATCACCCTGCATTTACTTTACTTTACTTATTAATCTTTCTTATTGTTTGATTGACTGATAACCTACCATTACTTATTATATAATCAAAATACAGTATTTACCATATGTTTTTTGTAAATAAAAGCCGTAGGAGGATAAGATTTATGTTAAAAGACAAGCCTACTATGCCGAATTCTCCTGCCAATACCCCATTGTCCGGTGTCGATCCTGCTCATGCGGCCACCAATCGCTCCAGCCTGTCAGTAAAACAGAGAATTATTAAAGAGTTACGAGCTTTGGTGCAGAGTTTTATTGAATACGCAAAGAAAGTGGAACTCTAGTCAGGCTAAGGGCCAACTCCATATATGCCATTGTCTAAACAACAAGATCCAGTCCGCTATCAGTATTTTGCTTCACTGCTAAAAATACTGATAGCGTTATTTTACGTATTCCGGAAACCTCCTAAAATCCTACTTGCAGAAGCTGAAGTCTCTGCGCGGGTTAAATGTCACAAAGAGAGAGGAGAAGATGTTTATGGATGCATTTCATGCTCTGGAAAAGCTCCTCCACGGGAACAGGAGATATGTTACAGAGCGTTATGCCAAAACCGATGTGGGCTTGCAGCGCCGCTCTCAACTGGTAACCTATCAGGACCCTTTTGCTGTCATCCTCGGTTGCTCTGATTCCCGTATTCCCCCGGAAATAATTTTTGACCAAGGGCTCGGCGATTTGTTTGTGGTGCGAACCGCAGGTCAGGTAGTAGCCGATGTTGTATTAGGCAGTATTGAGTACGCCGTAGAACATCTCAACGTCCGGCTGGTAGTAGTTTTAGGACACGGAGACTGCGGAGCAGTTAAAGCTGCAATAAACAATAGTCTTTGCCTAAACCATATTGAAACCATCAAACAAGCTATCCAGCCTGCCGTGCAAAAAGCCAGTACACAATCTGGCGAACTATTGACAAACACGATTAAAGCAAATGTTGAATTTGGGGTGTGGAAATTGAAAACATCCAGCCCAATACTGCAAAGAGCCCTTACTAAAAAGGGGCTGCACATCATTGGTGCCATCAAAGATCTGCATACAGGCAGCGTTGATTTCGATATAGTCGGTAGTAATGATTTCAACGGGTCCTAATTACCATTATAAAAGACTTCACAAAAATTCTGCGAAGTCTTTTATATTTATTTTATGATCCTGAATCATAAAACTCATTAACATCCATATTCATCCACTGATAATAAACAGCATATTCAGCTAAACTTTCCTGCTCATCGGCCTGCCTGGGTGAACTCAACTTAGTCTGTGCTTCCTCGAGGGTAGTAATATTGCCACGCATAGCAAAAGTACCATAGGACATGCCATCCAGAAATACATGAAACAGAGTTGTTCCGTATTGAGTTCCTTGCCCTTGGCCCTCATAAATAATTTTTGCCAGGGAGCCTGTTGGAGCTTTAACCGCTTCTAGAACCATCATACCCTTTTCTAGCTTTGTCATCGCCTGTATCCCCCTTTATCTTCGTTACCCCTATTATATAATGACAGGCAATTATTTTCTATTTTTGTAAATAAAGTAAACAAGCTGAATCTAAAATCAGCCATTAAGCTTCCTGACTACATCGTAGACAATTAATAACAGACCACCTATTAATACTCCGGCAAAATATTTCCTTGTATCGCGCACATTAACCCGTTTAGCAAGTCTAACTCCGGCATTCACCCCGGCTATTGAGCCAAAAAACATAAAAATTACCAACAATACATTGACATGACCAGCCTGGAGGTGCCGAAACATTCCATAGGCGCTCGCTAACAATACCTGTAACGTACTTGTCCCTACAGCAATGCGGGTAGGCACTCCCAAAAGATAAATCATCAGCGGCAGACTGACAAAACCGCCGCCGATACCCAACAGTCCTGTTAGACAGCCAACAACAAAACTTAAGCCGGTAGGTACCCAAAAACTTAGACGTGGTATCGCTGCTTGTTCAAAGCACATAAACGGCGGAAGTGAGCATTGATGAAGCAGCTTGCAACAACCGGTATCCGGTTCATCAATTCCGCTTTTATTACTTTGGTAAACCTCCCTGAGCATAAAACCGGCAACACAAGCCATCAGTAGAAAAAAACAGGTATTAATTAACAGATCCATAAACTCCATCGAATATCCGGCAAACTCAATGGTTCCTCTCATGCTGATAACGTGCAGTAAGCGAACACCACACTCAGTCCCGGCTAAGCTGCCTACTATTGTAACCGAGCCTAGTTTCAAATCAAGATTTTGCTGCCGCCAATGGTTATAAACCGAAAGCATTGACGTCGCCGTTATTTGCAGCAAACTGCTGCCGATGGCAACCGGATAGGATAGATCAA
The DNA here is from genome assembly GCF_014634905.1 of Sporomusa sp. GT1. NCBI lineage: Bacteria > Bacillati > Bacillota > Negativicutes > Selenomonadales > Sporomusaceae > Sporomusa > Sporomusa sp. GT1. The sequence continues at coordinate 720,422 of NZ_BMBX01000001.1, forward strand.
AAATAATCCGTAGCACAGGTGTCAGCAAAAATCCGCCACCGATACCAAACAAGCCGGTTATAATCCCAATCCCAAAGCCAAGCACGATTAAACCAAACCACCACATGATATTATCTATAACCATACACTCACCTACCATCCCTATAGTCTGGCAAATAAGATATAGACTGGTTTGCCAAAAACTTGTCACTCGCTTACACCTGGTGGGTATAGCTCCTCTTATAAAAGATTGGAGGCGCAGAGCGGGTTAGTCATTGGAGAAACAACTCTATGGTCATTGTAGCACTTATTCTCCTATATGTCGTTATTTTCCAGGCAAAATCAAAAACAAAAAAAGACTCCGCAAAAATGCGAAGTCTCATAAGACGATTTACATAGAATTGGTGCCGAGGACCGGAATCGAACCGGTACGGAAATTTCTTTCCGACGGATTTTAAGTCCGTTGCGTCTGCCAGTTCCGCCACCCCGGCATAAATAACCCTTGGTTTGATGAATTTCCATAAAACCATCTAAACCAAGTTAGCTTGAATTTGCAATATTGCAAACAATGATTAAGAAATTGGAGGCGACACCCAGATTTGAACTGGGGAATAGAGGTTTTGCAGACCTCTGCCTTACCACTTGGCTATGTCGCCATAAGCAGCGAACCCTGTTTTTGCAAGCCGCAGGCGAAGCAAGAACATGTGTGAGTTGCTTAGTTCCCAAGCGTAGCGCGGAACTTCCTCTACGTATGGAACAGGAATTGGAGCGGAAAACGAGATTCGAACTCGCGACCCTCGCCTTGGCAAGGCGATGCTCTACCGCTGAGCTACTTCCGCTTAAATGGTGCCTCAGGGCAGAATCGAACTGCCGACACGAGGATTTTCAGTCCTCTGCTCTACCGACTGAGCTACCGAGGCAAAATGGCGACCCTGAACGGATTTGAACCGTCGATCTCCGCCGTGACAGGGCGGCATGTTAGACCGCTACACCACAGGGCCGCGTATTAGATGATGTTCTTCGCTTTCGCTCAGAACTAAGCGACTCACTCAAGTTCTAGCGTCGCTAACGCTCCTAATAACTTGGTTCGCTGCTTATCTGCTTATGGTGGGCGATGACAGGATCGAACTGCCGACATCCTGCTTGTAAGGCAGGCGCTCTCCCGGCTGAGCTAATCGCCCAAATTAGATGGTGACCCGTAAGGGAATCGAACCCTTGATACCGCCGTGAAAGGGCGGTGTCTTAACCGCTTGACCAACGGGCCATGAATGGTGACCCACCCGCGACTCGAACGCGGGACACCCTGATTAAAAGTCAGGTGCTCTACCGACTGAGCTAGTGGGTCAAATGGCAGGGGCGGCTGGACTCGAACCAACGCATGACGGAGTCAAAGTCCGTTGCCTTACCGACTTGGCTACGCCCCTATTAATAGGTGAACATCTCGTGAGAGTATGTTCCCTAAAAACTTCACAGAAGATAAGCAGTTGCGCATTAGGTTTATTGATGTTTGCACTTGTGCGAACGAAATTTAAGTCAAGTCCTCGGCCTATTAGTACCAGTCAGCTGCATGGATTGCTCCACTTCCACATCTGGCCTATCTACCTTGTCGTCTACAAGGGGCCTTACTTCTTTCGAATGACAGACCTCATCTTAAGGCTGGTTTCACGCTTAGATGCTTTCAGCGTTTATCCTTTCCGAACGTAGCTACCCAGCTGTACTCCTGGCGGAATAACTGGTACACCATTGGTTCGTCCACTCCGGTCCTCTCGTACTAGGAGCAGTTCCCTTCAAGTCTCTTACGCCCGCGATGGATAGGGACCGAACTGTCTCACGACGTTCTGAACCCAGCTCACGTACCACTTTAATGGGCGAACAGCCCAACCCTTGGGACCTACTTCAGCCCCAGGATGTGATGAGCCGACATCGAGGTGCCAAACCTCCCCGTCGATATGGACTCTTGGGAGAGATTAGCCTGTTATCCCCAGGGTAGCTTTTATCCGTTGAGCGATGGCCCTTCCACTCGGTACCACCGGATCACTAAGCCCGACTTTCGTCCCTGCTCGACTTGT